>CP121690.1:1253173-1879759 GCA_038396605.1 Eubacteriales bacterium mix99 | reverse complement strand
ATACTGCAAAATTCCTTCCGCATCGTTATTCTTTTTTGCTCCAATGTCCCGAAAAGCCACGACAGTACACACTGTCTTGTCGTTTTCCGTATGGGTAAAAAGTGAAGCTGCTTGAGCTGGCAAGCTCACTGTCCAGGATTTAACTTTACTTTTGATAACTTCGTTAGAGAGCAAGCGGGAATAGAACAGAAAGACGCAGAATTGCCGAAAGGAGTGGTTTATCTCCTTCAGAATCTCTGTTTGCCTCGTAGAGAACTCATCTTTGATATCTTTGTTATGAAACAACAAATGATTCCATAACTTTTCTTCCTCCAATTTTTTCAGATTTGATAAAGCCTTTTCTGCTCCCTGAAGCATTGTATCCTTGTCTGGTATAAACTCTGCTATATCAGATAATTTACAGTCAAGGATCTTACATAACGTATCCAGTGTATTGGTAGAAACAGATTCATTGTTTTGGAGTCGCACAACTGTCGAACCACTGATATTTCTGTCTTTTCCTTTGTTCCTAAGTGTATAGGTTGTAGCGCCCTTTCCTTCCATCGTTCCCCAGAGTGGAGCATATGAAATCAGTTTATGTCCCCCCTTTTACTTTCTTTCATTATGCCTTATAATGAACACATATCGTTATGCTCAATATGGGGCATATAGTAAACGGGGTTTCTGACGGGAGACGATAGATTGGTTACATTGTATATCGTTGATGATGAAGATATGATTCGTGAAAGTAGGTGCTTATGTTTCAATGATACCCTGCTGCTTCATATGTTACTTTTCTATTCGCTACTACATTTTTTCACCCGGAATCAGATGAAAGCCTGCCGTCCTCCCCGATCAGGGACCAGTATAGCCAGAGAACAGTATATCTGTTTTTCAGATCCTTGGCATAAACGGCTGCATCGCGGATTTTCGCTTCGCCATACTCCCGGATAAACTCATCCATGGACAGTCCCACCGTATTCAGGAGGTGTTCCAGGGATACCGAGGAGGGCATCCCGGCGAACAGCTCTTGTATCTCCGCCCATTTATCGGTATACAAGGACTGCCAGTCCAATTCGTACCATCCTGCCTTTCTCTGCAGGTCAATGACATTCCTGGCTGCGGTGGTATACAGTCTGTGAATTTCCCTTTCCCATTTGTCCCGGTCAAAGGACCGACAGACTGGATTATCAAGGGCTAAAAGCTCTTCCCGTAAACGTTGGGTGATCACAGTGGAATAGGCAACGTTTCTCCCATGAAGAAAATAAGGTTTTTTGTCAAGGATTCCCGTGATCTCGAAAAAGTGCGACAGGTGATGCTCACTTCCGGATGCCGGACGGGAGTTCCCGATATAACTCATTGCGATGCCTGTGCATACCAAAGCTTCCATCAACGTTTTTATGCTCTCTCCGTCCCGCTTCAGAAGCTTTTTGCCCAGTCCGGCCACATGCTGAACTGTTTCCTGGATAAAATCATGAACCCATGGACAGAAGGCCTCCCCCCGGACCAGTCTGGCAAATTTCCAGTCATTCAGGCATGAATATTTGCCGATGATATCCCCGTAACCGGATTGTATCATCTCCAGCGGCGCATTGCGAAGCACCTCCGTGTCCGCAATGATCGCTTCCGCTGTACCGGTAGGACGGTTTACCTTCATCCCGCCAATCACCAGCGCCGCGCCTACGGATGCATAACCGTCCATAGAGGGGGCGGTTGCCACAATATAGTAAGGAAGTCCGCGCTGTGATCCAATATATTTGCACAGGTCGTTGATGACACCGGAACCGATACCAACCATCAGGTCTGTTTTCCCGCTTACCGCTGTATTGAGAGCGGTGATGGAGGACTCATCCGGAATCAGGAATCCTTCCCCGCTATAGACGACCTTGTTTTCCAGTCTTGCCCCAATCTGTGCTTCCGTCCTGTGGCCACAAACCGCATATGTATTCTCGTCAGCGACCAGAACGACATTTTGGTATCCGTCCAATAATCCGCTCAGTTTGGATATGGCATTCTTTTCAATGATAACATGCCGGATGGGGCAATAATGCGTCATGCCGCATCTGCATACGATCTTTTTGCCAAGCAGTTTGTTGAAATCCATCTTATTCCTTTACCCCTTTCCGTTTTGATTTTTTATTTCCACTGATTTTCCAACATATGATACTCGTATTCGCGTCATCTCATTTTTCCCCTGTTCACCGGCTGATCTCTCATAATCCAGATATCAAGCGGCTAAAATAGCAGGGTTACAGGACTTCAACTCCATTTTGTCCGAATCGTTCCAATAATTTGGGTGATAGGTTGCCATCTGAAATCACCATATCAATGTCTTCGTCCATGGCATAGGTGTAAACAGAGGATATGCCGGCCTTGGAGGAATCCATCAGAACAATGACCTTATCGCTTTTGCCGATCACCATCTTTTTCAGCCGGTATTCATCTTCCTTGCCACAGGTGAAACCACGTCGCTCCGAATAGCCGGTTACGCCAAAGAAAGCATAATTGATATTCACATCATTCAGCATATCAAGACTGCAGCTATCGCTGACACACAGACTCTGCACGTCCAGCCGCCCGCCTATAATATGGATCACAGGTTTTTTCAGACGGGCCATCTCCAATGCAGCCGAAATATTTCCGGTGAAAATAATCATTTGCTCATCCGGCAGGATTCTGGCCAGCTCCGCAACAGTGGAACCGGAATCGAAAAATATGATGTAACCCGGTATGATATAGTGCAGTGCTTTCTGTGCTATTGTACTTTTTTCTTCCATATGGGAGACAGCGCGATTTCTGAACAGATCTTCCGATCCGACAATGGTACCGATGGACCTGGCGCCTCCGTGGACACGTACCAGGGCATGTTCCCGATCCAATGCTTCCAGATCGCGTCGTATGGTCATTTCAGACAGGTCCGGAAAGAGATCCCTTATCTCCTTGAACGTGACCTGACCACGCTGATTCACCAAATCTATAATCTCAGATTTTCGATCGTGCATACTGTACTTTCCTTTCTTCCCTTCGATATCTATCCCTTCGTCATTTCCGATGCGACGACAGGAAATCCCGGAGACTGTAACTCATTAACATATTCCCCGGCGTAAGAGTTCTGTCAATGGACGGCCATCGCAGTCCTTCAATTCTGTCCCCAGTATCTTTGCATAGGTGGGCGCCTGATCAATCAGCCGTCCTTCCGGCAAAATAACGTTCTCACGAAAATCGGGGCCAATGCACCAGAATACCGGCTGAGGTCCCTTATCCGGCAGATGTCCATGTGTGGCACGGCCATATCGGTAGTCGGTTATGTCGTATTGTTTCATCAGCGGTCCGCAAAGATCATCTCCAAATGCAGTGGAGCCGTCCGTTTCCAACACAAAGGAAAATTCTCCCCCAAAATGCTGTTCAGCCCGGCACTCTTCTTCCGTGAAAACACGCCCGATGCCGCAGATCGGATCCTCCCTCATTTCCTTCAGAACCGAGTAAGTACGATCGTATCCCTCCGGTCCAACATCCTCATTCAAATAGACGAGCGCGCTTGTACCGCCGGACTGGCAATAGGCGCGCCATCCGATCAGATTCCCGCCTTCACTCACATCCAGGAGCCCCGCTTCCGCCAGCCGTACGTTTACATTAACGATCTGTTTCACATCAATGAGTCCATGATCGCTGGTCAGTACCACATTGGTTTCCGGGATCAATCCATGACGGTCCAGTGCCTCCATCACCATACCGATATATCCGTCTGTGGCGGCTACCGCCACATCCACCCGATCGTTGAACACTCCGTTTTGATGCCGGGCAGCATCTACATCGGCCGGATGCAGGAAAAGGACATCCGGCTGAAAGGTATCAATCAGGTCCACTGCGCAGCGCATAATGAATTCCGTGGTCTCCGGGTGCCTGTGCAAAGGAACATTCTGGTAGCTGTGTTCAATGGCACACAGAACCTCCTCCGATGAACCGGAACGTCGAAAGACCCCTGGCAGCGGATCGTTTATTGCCTGAGGCCAGTACTCATCAACCAGATAATCGATGGCAGGATGATTTCCGGTCGCAGGCCAGAATACTGCCCCGGTGGTCAGTCCTCTGCGCTTTGCCGCAAAAAAGATGTCATCCGGCCAAAGATTATCGGTTCGAAACCATTTCCATGGCTTCTTTTTGCTTCCCGGCATCATCTGAAGATTGCCGCAGACACCGTGCTTTTCCGGCCAGACTCCGGTACACATGGTAGTATGGCAGGGATACGTGATTGTTGGATAGATGGAGCGTACCCGTTCAATGCCGCTGGCCCGGGAAAAATACTTCCGAAAGTTTTTCATGGATCGCAGTGCATCCACATCCTCTTTCACCAACCCGTCCGCAGAAAGAACAAGCAGTTTGTTTGGCATAGTTATTCCATTCCTTTCTGTTTGCGCTTAACACAAAATCATTATTTTGTGCGTATATTTCATATAAATGAACTTATGTATCGGGCTAAAAAATCAACATACACATCATTACACAGGTATGTAAATTTGTCAAGATATATAACACGGCTTAAATACACTGCTATCGCTTAAACCATCGACTATTTAAGATATTTTGCCGTAGTTATTCGTAATGTTAATTGCAAACATTGAAAAGTCATATTCTTTCAAAACTCAATTTGCTCAGAGAAGACAGGAAACCTTGGTGCATCAGAGAAGCTACAGACCTTTTCGTCTCACAATTTCAGAGGGACATTACCTGGATAGAACAAGGCGGGTTCCATTAGGATATAGGTCAAGATTTTTTCTTATAAGAATGATAACACTCCCTTGCCAACAAAAAACAGAAGTCGCCTCTCGGCAACTTCTGCGCTATCCCGGACTAAATTCATGTAAATTCACTAACGGTCAGGGCAGATAGGCCCCTTCTTCCCGCAGCCGCTTTCTCAGGTTCTGCACATCAACTTCATGCACATTCACTGTCGGCATATGTCCGGCATGAGCAGCCGCCATACCAGCCGCTTCCCCCATGGCCAGGCAAACCGGCATCACCCGGACACTTCCCAGAATGTCCCTGTCACAGGATATGGAGCGCCCTGCAACCAAAACATTGATCAGCCCTTTCGGGGTCAGGCAGCGATAGGGAATCCCATGAGATTCTCCTTTTCCATAGCGACAGGTTTTGGACTCCACCACTTTCTCAAAGGAAGCCCCTTTGACCAGTTTCTCTGCATCTTTCTCTGAATGGTGAACATCGAGGTAATAGCTGTTCCGGCAGATCTCATCTTCAAAGCTTCGCCTGGCCATGTAATCCTCCGCAGTGATCACATAATCCCCCATAATACGGCGCGTTTCCCGGATTCCCATCAAAGTGGCCGTTTGGGACAGATAAGAATTTGCAAAGGCTTCCGGAAAATATTCCGCCAGGCCGTCACGCATCTCACGGGCCAGCTTGCGTCCCTCCATCAACGCACGAGACAGATTGATCGGATCGGTGCTGTCCACATCCCAGAGATGTCCGGCATTGAATCCTACCGTGCCGGGTCCGACAAAATTGCTGCAAATATGTGTATCCCGGATCAGGGGATACTTATCGGAATTTGCGATCTGATGAATCGGACTGTCCGGATTGGATCCGTGCAGCCAGGGGCCGCATTGATATCCATAGTCATCCACATTGCTGATCATAAAGCAATGACTTGCAGGCTGCAGTTCCCCGTTGTCTCCGCCTTTTTCGTACCCGGCACCGGCCCCTACAGCCAGATCCCCGTCTCCTGTGCAGTCCACATATACTTTTGCCTGATACGCGCAGAGGCCGGATTTATTGGTCACAACAATTCCAGTTACCAAACCCTTGTCATCCGTCTCCACACTGCTTAACATGGTATCGAACAAAACAGAAGCTCCTGACCCGGTAACCATATCATCATACAGGGTTTTCAGCTGTTCCGGATCAATCGGCACCCAGTCCACAGCATCTTTCGGCACATGGGGCATGGTACTTTTCAAGGACTCCATTATCTTTTGCGCCAGACCGCCATAGATCACACGCTCTTTATCCGAAAACGGGCACCATGCAGGCACCAGTCCGTTCGTCCCCATACCGCCAAGTGCTCCGGTTGCCTCAATGAGAAGGGTTTTTACGCCTTCCCTGGCGGCAGAAATGGCAGCGGTGCATCCTGCCGGACCGCCACCGACTATGATCACATCCCATCTGTCATCCAGTGGAATTTCCTGTTTCAAGGTAAAATGTTTTTTCATCCCAATCCCTTTCTTTCTGATTCGACTTTCCTCACATATAAAATTCCCGTATCTTTTTTACTGAAACTCATTTTTCATTATATCTGTATCTCAGGCAATCGAACAGAAGAAGATCCTTTGATAATTGTCAATATATTATTGTGTCGCTTTGGGATCTGTCGGCAACTACGCTCCCTCTGAATGATCAGTACAGAGTAACGGTATGCCCCTCATACCTAAAAAGTACCACCATCCCGGATCATGGATGGTGGTACTTCTGTAAACTTTCATTCAAATCAATGGAATTATGATCCGTGCTCCCATTCTTATTGTGTTTCCCTGTCTTTTATATCTCAGGTATCCTAACTTCAACTTCCTTGCCCAGCCCGGCGGATTTTGTAATCCCATCAAGAATCGCCTGGTTATAAAGAATCTGACTGCTGGGAACCGGCGCTGTGCCATTATTCTTCACCGCATTCAGGAAAGAACGCAGCTTTTGTCCAAACAGATTGGTTTCGCTCTTGATGATGGGAATCTCTGTTTCAACCTGGCTGCCAGCCACTTCATGATAAATCTTCATCGGTCCGCCGACACTGCCGTTCCAGCACTCTGTGGACGGGATGCGCAGTCCGCCTTTGGTTCCCATAATGATGGTATCCCCGGGAGTGTCCAGATTCATCGCCCAGGCAATGCGGAAATCCAGGATGATCCCGCCTTCCAGCCGGACAAAAGCAGCTGCAAAGTCATCGACACCAAACACAGACGCATACTCCGGATGATTCTTGTAGTAATCCGGCCTTTTTCCAAAGAAATCAGAGGTGTATCCTGTAACCGTCAAAGGTTTTGGATAACCAATGGCATTCAGTACCATATCCAGGGAATAGCACCCGATATCGCCCAATGCACCAATGGCACCTTTATCCTTCTCAATAAAGGAAGTACCGTATGGTGTGGGAATCCCTCTCCGTCTTCCACCACCGGTCTGAATATAATAAACCTGCCCCAATTCTCCGGATTCCACAATTTCCTTGATCTTTTGCATATTCGGATCAAAACGAGGCTGAAAACCGATGGAAAGTATCTGCCCACTCTTCTTCTCCGCACGCATAATCTCCACGGCTTCGTCCAGGGTGACGCACATGGGCTTTTCCAGCATGACAGGAATGCCCCGGTTCAATGCATCGATCGCGCATACCGCATGTGCCGAGTTATATGTACAGACGCTTACTGCGTCCAGCTCCACGGAATCCAGCATTTCGGTATGACTCTCAAAACACTGTACCTCCGGAAGTCCGAATCTCTTGAAAAATGCCCTGGCTTTTCCGGGAATGATATCAGCACCTGCAACGATTTCGACATCCGGCATCTTTTTATAGTTACTCACATGTGCTTCTGCAATCCATCCAGTCCCGATAATGCCAATCCGCAGTTTGCGGCTGGTATCGATTTCCGCCTGCTCCCCCTGATCCTCCTGAAACCGATTCAGAATGTCGTCGTTTTTATCTGCCATTAAAAATTGCCCCTTTCCTAAATTATGATAATAGAAATTATGATAATAGAGTGGAAATATCCTGTAAGCTTATTTCGATATACTTATCTTCCAATCCATATATAATCTATCACAAATTCGTAAAACAGGAAACATGAAATTCATTATTTTTGGATACAACCGATAAAATGGATAAGTCGTGAAACGAATAAATTGCAATATAAAAAAACAGTCCAGCTTTGGGCTGCCTCATTTAAAGTGGCTCCTCAGGCTGGGCTCGAACCAGTAACCCCTCGGTTAACAGCCGAGTGCTCTACCATTGAGCTACTGAGGAATATATATAAAGATCCGGCAGTGACCTGCTCTTCCGGGAGGTCGCCCTCCAGGTACCATAGGCGCAGAAAGGCTTAACTGCTGTGTTCGGGATGGGAACAGGTGTGACCCTTTCGCTGTAACCGCCGGATAAGGGATATACCCTGAAAACTGCACAATGCTCTATTTATGATCAAGCCCTCGACCGATTAGTATCAGTCAGCTGCATGCATTACTGCACTTCCACCTCTGACCTATCAACCTTGTCATCTGCAAGGGGTCTTACTGCCTTTCGGCATGGGAAATCTTATCTTGAGGGGGGCTTCACGCTTAGATGCCTTCAGCGTTTATCCCGTCCGTACCTGGCTACTCAGCCATGCCGCTGGCGCGACAACTGATACACCATTGGTACGTCCATCCCGGTCCTCTCGTACTAAGGACAGCTCCTCTCAAATTTCCTGCGCCCGCGATGGATAGGGACCGAACTGTCTCACGACGTTCTGAACCCAGCTCGCGTGCCGCTTTAATGGGCGAACAGCCCAACCCTTGGGACCTACTTCAGCCCCAGGATGCGACGAGCCGACATCGAGGTGCCAAACCTCCCCGTCGATGTGAACTCTTGGGGGAGATAAGCCTGTTATCCCCGAGGTAGCTTTTATCCGTTGAGCGACGGCTCTTCCACTCGATACCGCCGGATCACTAAGCCCGACTTTCGTCCCTGCCCGAGATGTCTCTCTCGCAGTCAGGCTCCCTTCTGCCTTTACACTCTTCGAATGATTTCCAACCATTCTGAGGGAACCTTTGGGCGCCTCCGTTACTCTTTCGGAGGCGACCGCCCCAGTCAAACTGCCCGCCTGACAATGTCCCTTCGCCGGTTCACGGCTTTAAGGTTAGAATTCCGGCACAGAAAGGGTGGTATCCCAACATTGACTCCACACATACTGGCGTACATGCTTCCCAGTCTCCCACCTATCCTGTACATTCCATGCCAAAATCCAATATCAGGTTACAGTAAAGCTCTACGGGGTCTTTCCGTCCTATCGCGGGTAACCAGTATCTTCACTGGTACTACAATTTCGCCGGGTCCCTTGTTGAGACAGCGCCCAAATCGTTACGCCTTTCGTGCGGGTCGGAACTTGCCCGACAAGGAATTTCGCTACCTTAGGACCGTTATAGTTACGGCCGCCGTTCACTGGGGCTTCAGTTCTGTGCTTCGCGCTCTCGCGCTTACACTTCCCCTTAACCTTCCAGCACTGGGCAGGCGTCAGCACCTATACTTCCTCTCTCGAGTTCGCAGATACCTGTGTTTTTGCTAAACAGTCGCTTGGGCCTTTTCTCTGCGGCCTTCTTTCGAAGGCACCCCTTCTTCCGAAGTTACGGGGTCATTTTGCCGAGTTCCTTAACAAGGGTTCTCCCGCTCGTCATGGGATTCTCTCCCTGCCCACCTGTGTCGGTTTGCGGTACGGGCACCTCCATCCTCGATAGCAGCTTTTCTCGCCAGTGTGGATTCAACGGCTTCCCTACTCTAATTTCGGTCCCCGTCACAGCTCATCTTTGGGAAACGGTACTTCACTCGCTTCCCGGACTTACTGCTTGAACAGGCTCTACCAACAACCTGCTCCGTCTATCCTCCTGTGTCACTGCTTCTCTCATGCGGATGTCGGTGGTATCGGAATATCAACCGATTGTCCATCGCCTACGACTTTCGTCCTCGGCTTAGGTCCCGACTTACCCTGAGGGGACGAACCTTCCTCAGGAATCCTTGGGCTTCTGACGGCGAAGATTCTCACTTCGCTCTCGCTACTCATACCGGCATTCTCTCTTGTATACCGTCCACCACTCCTTACGGTATGGCTTCTGCCAGTATACAATGCTCCTCTACCACTGTCATGGAACTATCACTAATTCCATGACAATCCAAAGCTTCGGTGACAGGTTTTAGCCCCGGACATTTTCGGCGCAGGACCACTTGACCAGTGAGCTGTTACGCACTCTTTCAATGTATGGCTGCTTCTAAGCCAACATCCTGGTTGTCTGTGCAATCCCACATCCTTTACCACTTAACCTGTACTTTGGGACCTTAGCTGTTGATCTGGGCTGTTTCCCTTTCGACCACGAAACTTATCTCACGCAGTCTGACTCCCGGAAATCAAGACCATGGCATTCGGAGTTTGATAGGGTTCGATAGGCTTGTCGGCCCCCTAGCCCATTCAGTGCTCTACCTCCATGTCTCTTTCCCGAGGCTAGCCCTAAAGCTATTTCGAGGAGAACCAGCTATCTCCAGGTTCGATTGGCATTTCACCCCTATCCACAGCTCATTCCCCGTTTTTTCAACAACGGTGGATTCGGACCTCCACGAAATTTTACTTCCGCTTCATCCTGGCCATGGATAGGTCACCTGGTTTCGGGTCTGCAGCAGAATACTATTTCGCCCTATTCAGACTTGGTTTCCCTCCGGCTCCGGACCTTCCCGGTCCTTAACCTCGCATCCTGCCACAACTCGCCGGTCCGTTCTACAAAAAGTACGTGGTCGCACCATATTTGTGCTCCCACCGCTTGTAAACATAGGGTTTCAGGTTCTCTTTCACTCCCCTCCCGGGGTGCTTTTCACCTTTCCCTCACGGTACTCCTTCTCTATCGGTCACCAGGAAGTATTTAGCCTTGGGGGGTGGTCCCCCCGCCTTCCCACAGGATTCCTCGTGTCCCGTGGTACTCCGGATCCCGGACAATCTTCCATCCCCTTCGCCTACAGGGCTCTCACCTGCTTTGGCCTGCCTTTCCAGTGCAGTTCGGCTGGAGATGTCCGATCTTACTCCGGTCCTTTACCCCGGCCCGAAGTCTCCTTCGGCCCGGTTTGGGCTCTTTCCCGTTCGCTCGCCGCTACTTGGAAAATCGATGTTTCTTTCTCTTCCTCCGGGTACTTAGATGTTTCAGTTCCCCGGGTCTCCCCTCCATAACCTATTGATTCAGTTATGGATATCCGGGCATTACCCCGGATGGGTTTCCCCATTCGGATATCCATGGCTCACGGCCTGCTTTCGGCTCCCCATGGCTTTTCGCAGATTGCTGCGTCCTTCGTCGGCTCCTGGTGCCAAGGCATTCACCCTATGCTCTTTCCAGCTTGATCTTACCTTGGTTCTTTCCTTGCGAAATCGTAGCGTAGTTTCCTGCTCCCGCAGGCCTACTACCTACTCTTCTTTCTTTCTCGTTCTTTGCATTGTGCAGTTTTCAAGGTACATTTCTGGAAGTTAATATTGGAAGCTGAATTATCTCCAACCTCTCATTTCAAACGTCCAGTGAGGATTGATCCCTCAAAACAAAACAGTACAAAATTGAAATCCAAGCAATATTCTTTCGGATTTGGAACCTGTTGTTCCATCATTTCCTTAACCTTCCGGCTAAGTTCGACCTAAGAATTTCTCCCTAGAAAGGAGGTGATCCAGCCGCACCTTCCGATACGGCTACCTTGTTACGACTTCACCCCAGTTATCAGTTTCACCTTCGACGGCTCCTCCCTTTCGGTTCGGTCACCGGCTTCGGGTGCCCCCGACTCCCATGGTGTGACGGGCGGTGTGTACAAGGCCCGGGAACGCATTCACCGCGACATGCTGATTCGCGATTACTAGCAACTCCGACTTCATGTGGGCGGGTTGCAGCCCACAATCCGAACTGAGACCTGCTTTATGGGTTCCGCTCCGGCTTGCGCCTTCGCTTCCCTTTGTTTCAGGCCATTGTAGCACGTGTGTAGCCCAGGACATAAGGGGCATGATGATTTGACGTCATCCCCACCTTCCTCCGAGTTATCCCCGGCAGTCTCTTCAGAGTCCCCAACTTTACTTGCTGGTAACTGTTGATAAGGGTTGCGCTCGTTGCGGGACTTAACCCAACATCTCACGACACGAGCTGACGACAACCATGCACCACCTGTCTCCTCCGTCCATTGCTGAAACGGCATATCTCTATGCCCGTCGGAGGGATGTCAAGCCCTGGTAAGGTTCTTCGCGTTGCTTCGAATTAAACCACATGCTCCGCTGCTTGTGCGGGCCCCCGTCAATTCCTTTGAGTTTCAACCTTGCGGCCGTACTCCCCAGGCGGGATACTTATTGCGTTAACTCCGGCACAGGGGGGGTCGATACCCCCTACACCTAGTATCCATCGTTTACGGCGTGGACTACCAGGGTATCTAATCCTGTTTGCTCCCCACGCTTTCGTGCCTCAGCGTCAGTTACAGTCCAGAAAGTCGCCTTCGCCACTGGTGTTCTTCCTGATCTCTACGCATTTCACCGCTACACCAGGAATTCCACTTTCCTCTCCTGCACTCAAGCCAGACAGTTTCCTATGCACCCCCACAGTTTAGCCGTGGTATTTCACATCGGACTTGCCTGGCCGCCTACGCACCCTTTACGCCCAGTAATTCCGGACAACGCTTGCCCCCTACGTATTACCGCGGCTGCTGGCACGTAGTTAGCCGGGGCTTCCTCTCAGGGTACCGTCACTTTCTTCTTCCCCTGTCACAGAGTTTTACGACCCGAAGGCCTCCTTCACTCACGCGGCGTTGCTGCGTCAGGGTTTCCCCCATTGCGCAATATCCCCCACTGCTGCCTCCCGTAGGAGTTTGGGCCGTGTCTCAGTCCCAATGTGGCCGTTCACCCTCTCAGGCCGGCTACCCATCGTCGCCTTGGTGGGCCGTTACCTCACCAACCAGCTAATGGAACGCGAGCTCATCTTATACCGGATCTCTCCTTTGACCCCTGTACCATGCGGTACTGTGGCCTTATGCGGTATTAGCAGCCGTTTCCGGCTGTTATCCCCCTGTACAAGGCAGATTGCTCACGCGTTACTCACCCGTCCGCCGCTGAATTTACCAACTTAGTAAACTAAGCCGGTAAATCCCGCTCGACTTGCATGTGTTAGGCACGCCGCCAGCGTTCGTCCTGAGCCAGGATCAAACTCTCCCATTAAAGTTTCAAACCCTCATGGGTTTCGTTTGCTTGGCTCTTTCCTTAACGCTTGCTTCCGCTTTGCGTTGTTCCTCTTGAATTGACTTCGATTTCAATTCGCTCCGTTTGTCTTCTCTTTGCTCTCCACAGAATCTCTCCTGCTTCCTTCTCAGAATCCAACTCACGGATTTCGTACTGTTCTGTTTTCAAGGACCAGTCTTTCTGCCGCCCCTGTCTGTAGCAGGGAACCTTTAATCGTTCTTTTACCGCTCCCTCAAGGCGACTTTCCTATATTAACAAATCGTCTCCGCTTTGTCAACATGTTTTTTAAGATATTTTGCACTTTTATGTCGATGCCACTTCAAAAGCTCGTATCTCGTATCAAGTGCAAGGAATACTATATCACAATTCTATTCGGGATTCAAGCCTATTATTCCACTTTTTTCGCAGAATATCATATATAAAGATAGAAATGCACTTTTTTCGCCAGGGCAGCGGGTCAGAAAGAAGGAGATCATTGACACATTCCGGTTCCGGGATGACAGACCCGATTCAAAATTGACAGGAACCTTTCGTACCATCTTCACCCGACCGGCATATCTTATACCATATCCTATTGAACAATCGTTCTTATCATTCCTGGAAAGGAGAAAGTATATGGAATATACGGCATTAGCCTCTTTACATTGGGTTTATCTCCTGTTCATTGTTCTCATCATCGTTGTTATGATAATGAGAAGAGACACCACTTTGGTATGCGTGGCTGGCATTTTCGTCCTTGGTCTTGTGGCAACAGGATCCCTGCACCAGTCTGTTATGGGCATCTTCAGCAGTTTCATCTATGCAATAACGGAATTGCTGAGTACGATTCTGATTATCTCTGTAATTACCGGCATGAGCAAGGTCATGCTGGAAACCGGAATCAATGAAGAGATGGTTCGCCCCTTTACGAAACTGATTCGATCGCCTTCCCTGGCTTACTGGATCATCGGTATTCTGATGATGGTGATCTCCTGGTTCTTCTGGCCTTCCCCGGCAGTAGCCCTGATGGGCGCTGTTCTGCTTCCCGTGGCGCTTCAGGTGAAATTGCCTGCCATTGGCGCCGCCATGGCGATGAATCTTTTTGGACATGGCATTGCCTTGTCAGGTGATTTCATTATTCAGGGAGCTCCAAAGCTGACAGCGGATGGAGCGGGAATCCCGGTAGGCGATGTCCTTTCCGCAAGTGTTCCCCTGGTAATCATTATGGGCGCAGTAACCACCATAACCGCTTTTTGTTTCCTGAAACGCGATATGAAAAAGGGTACCCTTACCATGGAAACCAATCCGGCAAAAGAAGAGGAAACCAGGAAGGCTTCCGAGGGGAAGGAAGACAAAAAACGCATCCTTTCCGGAACAACAGGAAAAATTCTCGCCGTTTTGATCCCGGTATTATATCTGGCGGACCTCCTGACCATGTTCCTGTTCAAGCTGCAGGGAGGAGATGCCACTGGCCTTGTGGGAGGAACTTCCCTTTTCATCCTGATTCTGATCGCCATGATCTCTCACAAAAACAGTGGTCTGGAGAAAATAACCTCCTGTTTTATTGATGGACTGAAATTTGGGTTTCAGATTTTTGGACCGGTTATCCCTATTGCTGCCTTCTTCTACCTGGGGGATGCCGCATTCCCTCATATTTTCGGAGAAGTATTGCCAGCCGGATCCAGCGGCCTGGTAAATGATCTCGGTATCGCGCTGGCCAATGCCGTTCCGCTGAACAAAGCAGTCGCGGCGGCCACCTCCACGATAGTAGGCTCCATCACAGGACTGGATGGTTCCGGATTCTCGGGAATCAGTCTGGCCGGCTCTGTGGCAAAACTGTTTTCCACAGCTATCGGCAGCGGATCGGCTACTTTAACCGCCCTTGGACAGGTGGCGGCAATCTGGGTAGGCGGGGGCACCCTGATCCCATGGTCCGTTATCCCGGCAGCGGCGATCTGCGGAGTCAGCCCCTTTGACCTGGTTCGACGGAATATGAAACCGGTTATAATCGGTCTGGCAGTAACCACAATTGCAGCAATCTTCCTGATTTAGCAAAAGTCCGAAAAGCGTATCCGGGGACTTGAACAGTCCCCTTTTCATGGAATATACTGTTCTGTAGGTTGACAAAGTGAAGTAAAGTACATAGAATAATATAAAGTCATAGCAAACATATATGAATAGGAGGATGATATCCCATGAAAGCAGATTATTTGGCACTCGGAGCATTGCTGGCTGCCATCGTGTTTCTTGGTATTCTGGCATATTTAGGCAAGAAAAAAGTGGATTTTGGCCTGCGAACCATTATCGCTCTGGCATTTGGACTGGTACTGGGCATCGTTTTTGAGGGCCACACAGATTATGTGCAGCCGATCGGTACCATTTATGCCAACATTATTTCAGCCTTTGTCGTCCCGCTTTTGTTTTTCAGTGTCATTTCCGGCATCACCAACCTGGAGAATGTAGGCAAACTGAAAACAATTGGATTAAAGAGCATCGGATTGCTTATTTCTACCACGTTTATTGCATCCACAATCACATTGCTTGTTTCCTTGCCGCTGGGTATCGGAAAAGGTGCGGCGATCACCCTGCCGGCGGACTATAAAGCGAGGGAAATCCCGAAAGTATCACAGGTCATTATTGATTTGTTCCCCAGAAATTTTTTTGAACAGGCTTCAACGAATACAGTCGTACCGGTTATTCTGTTTGCTCTGTTGATTGGCATAGCAGTGGTGATGCTGTCCACGAGGGATCCCCAGGGAGTAAAACCCTTTAAGCGCTTCGTGGACTCTGTTTCAGAGGTAAACAATACTGCCATCTCATATATCATTGAATTTACACCCTATGCCGTACTGGCTTTGATTGCAAACGCAGTATCCAGTAACGGACCGGATAAATTATTGCCTCTCCTGCCTGTATTGGCTGTGGCATATTTGTTATGCTTCCTTCAAACCTTTGGAGTAAATGGCATATTGATAGGAACAATGGCCAAATTAAATCCCATCCGGTTCTTTCAACATATCTGGCCTGCACAGGTAATCGCCTTCACTACCCAGAGCAGCATCGGAACAATTCCTGCAACGGATAAATGCCTGAGGAAAGCAGGAGTCTCTGAAAATATCTCTTCCCTTGTTGTACCGTTGGGTTCAAATATAGGCATGCCCGGGTGTGCAGGTATCTGGCCGACTTTGCTGGCGGTTTTTGCAATCCATGGATTAAAAATGGAATATTCTGCCTTGCAATATGTCCTCCTCGTTCTGATTACGACCCTGGTCAGCATAGGAACCGTGGGGGTTCCTGGAACAGCAACCATTACCGCAACTGCCGTGTTTGCAGCAGCAGGGCTTCCGATTGAGATTATTGTATTGTTGGCACCGATCAGTTCCATTGTGGACATGGCCCGCACCGCCACCAATGTAAGCGCAGCGGCAACAACTGCCTTAATTATTGCCAAAAGTGAAAAGGAACTGGATTTGAAAAAATACAATGAGATACATGGTGAAACATAAGGGATCACCGGTAGGATCGGATTAAAAACAGGATAATGATTAAAAGAAACAGGACGGATACAATCAATCCTGTCTTTAATATATTCAGGGCGAAGGGGATCGTTACGCCGCTGTTCCCCGCAATAAGGCCAAAACTGATCAGAATTCCTGCCAGAACTATACTGAGAGCCAGCATAATCACACTGAGGGAGATTCGGTTCGTGATCCGACTCAGTTGCTTCTGAAGCGAATCTCCACCCTTTATTTCAATTGGAACTGAAAAATCCTGCTCCCCGATTCTGTGCAAAATGTTTTGCATCACAGCCGGGAATTCATGCAGCATCCCCTGGAATCTCCATATTTCCTTCCGAACCTGCTTCTTCACCTTTCGCAATGAGAAAGATTGATAAACCAACTTTTTGGCGATGGGTTCTGTAATGGAAATGGCATTGAGATCTGGGGCCAGTTTTTCCAGCACCCCCTGCAGGGTCGCCAACGTCTTTGCCAGCAGGGTGAATTCATGTGGAATTTTGATATGATTCAAATACACCGTATGAAAGACTTCCCGGATCAAATCATCGATCCGGATTTTATCCATGGGCATGGTCAGGTATTTCGCAACGATCGTGTCAACATCCTTTTCGAAGTTTTTCATATCCTTTTGGTCCACCGTAACATCCATGTCCACCAGAGAGCGAACTACCATTCCGCTGTCTTTGGAGGTAACTCCGACAAAGAATCTGGAGATCATCTCCCTGCGGGTCTCATCCAGACGTCCCACCATCCCGGTATCGAGAAAAACCACTGTCCCGTCCGGCAACACTTGTATGTTGCCAGGATGGGGATCCGCATGAAAGAAGCCATCCCGAAGGATTTGATTGCATATGGACGTGGCAATCCTTTCCCCGATTTTCCTTCGGTCCAGCCCCGCCCGATCCAATTCCTCCAGATCGCTTATTTTCAGACCATCCGAATATTCCATGGTAAGAACACGTTTTGTGGTATAGATCCACTTTACCTTCGGTACCGTTATGCCCTCATCCCGCTGGAAATGATGCAAAAAGGTATCTGCGTTTTCTCCTTCCTCCATGAAATTCAGTTCTGCCTTTATGGCGCTTTCAAAATCTTCCACCATGCCGTTGAAATCATAGAGTTTCCCATATTTGGTATGATCAATAAAGTGAGCCATGCTTTTCATAATATCCAGATCCAGGTCGATGGTATCCTCTATTTCCGGCCTTTGCACTTTCACGGCGACCTGCACTCCGGAAAAAAGCGTTGCACGATGGACCTGGGAAACAGAAGCCGCGGCGATTGGCTCCGGATCAAATTCCTGATAGATATGCTCCAGGCTGTCGTGAAACTCGCTTTCGATCAAAGTCCGGACCTGCGGAAACGGAAACGGCGGTACCGAATCCTGAAGCTTTTTCAATTCCTTCACAACACCATCCGGCAGACGCTTCGACATTGTCAGAAGCTACATCCTGATCGGACACTCCCCTTTTTTTCACAAAAAAAGGATGGGAATCGGCTTGCTGAAACAGCATTCCAAATCCATGCCTTGTAAAAACAGCGATAATCTCCTTGTATCTTTTGATGCGTACCTGCCTGTCATCCATTCAATCATCCCATCATTACAAAGCTGCCATAAATGGCCCTTGCCGTCCCCGCTCCGTCAGATTCCCGGCGTATTCTCCAGTTTATCCTTTCCTTTTTTTGCCCCTTTATTTGCCATTTTCTTTCGGGAGTCCACCCTGATCCTGCAGGGATTTTTGTATCTCTTCCCTTACCAGCTCCCGGATTTCATCCTTTGTGAGGATATCTTTCCTCTGCACTACATTCAGGTGATCCAAAGCGTCTGCGGTTTCCTTCTGAATCATTTTTTTCAGCTCTTCCCGCTGTTCCTCGCCCTGCTTTATGAACTTACCTGCCAGCTGCCTCGCGTCCTTCTTTGCCACATCGCCTTTGTCAACCAATTCTTCCACCAGATTTTCAATCTTTTCCCTTGAGTACATCAAAAGACCCAGACCCAAACTGAAGGACTCTTCAATTGATTTTCCAATGGAATCGGATACATGGGACATGTTAGCCCCTCCTTTCCTTTCTTTATTTAACGATCCTTTTTCTTCTGCTGCTCCTTTTGCTGTTTCTGCTGCTCCTTTTCTTCCAGAAGCTCCTTTCTTCTCTGCTGATATTGTTCCTCCGTTTTATGGTCTTCCATCCATTCCAGAACTTTTACTGCCTTTTTGCTGTTCTTGCTATAGGCCGTAACAGCCAGAACAGAATCTTTGGTATCGAAAACGGATTTACTGAGCGACTGGATGTCCGAAGCCGGAACCCCATACACTCGGGGCGTTTTATCATCTTCCGTGGAAAAGGTGTACCCGGCCAGCTGCTCTTTGGTAAAGCGCCCCGTCAGATCCGTGTAATCGTCCAGCGGCAGGAAGGCACCGCCTTTGGCCATATTCTTAAACTCATCCTTCGGGAAAGCATAAATATCGCCACTTTGGCTGCCCAGCATCACCGTAAGCTTTTGCCTGCCGGCATATTCCATATCGCCTTCGATCCCAATGTTGAAAAGATTCACTTCACGAAGGCCCGGAAAATCCATGCATACGGTATCGCCATATTCCTTTGCAGCATCCTCCATCATATAGCCGCCCACCAGATAGATATCCACTTTCTTCTCCGGCGGTGTCTGTGGTTTTGTAACCGTGGCCAGCATACTCCAGGAGAAAATGGTCAGAACAATTCCCAGCACATACTTCCACTTGTCATAATGAAAATGGTTCCTTATGGTTTCCTTATCGACTCGTACACGATACATCCATTCATCCCCGCCATTCTTAAACTGCAATATGATTTCGATCTATTGATTTCCTGATGAAAAGAAATTTATTTGTCATGATCATTATAGAATATTGATATAAAAAAGGCAAGCAGACGTGAGTTCCTGGCTGCAAGATTAACAGATTATTCATAATGTCCTTCATTTCCTTATCCCCGGGTCTTTGACAGGGATCATCGAAGTCCAGGTAACAGGACAATGAAAGGATATATAACATTGATGTATGATATATAATATCATGGTATGGTATATAACATCGTGATATGGTATATAATATTATGTCATGTCTTTATGTATTTTTAATCATTCCGGCTCTTGTCTTTTATACGATTCGTGGAACTTTCATTTTATACTTGTGTTTTTAACGCTCAAAGTTTATAATAGATTTAGTAAAACAATACAATATGTAATGATCATTTGTTATATAGGAGGAGATATGAGTAATCTAGATTCAGCTGTACTTCGGGACAAGGTTGCAGGAGCTCTTTATGGACAGGCTCTCGGTGATGCGTTCGGCATGCCTGGCGAGCTTTGGGGAAAGAAACGTGCAAGAAAGTTCTTTGGTGGCCTGATCACAGAATTGATTGACGGCCCGGATGAGAACGATGTGGCTTTCAACTATGAGAAGGGCCAATTCACGGATGATACAGGTCAGGCCCTTGTCCTTCTTGACTCTGTTGCATCGGCAAATTATGAACCGGACGCAAGAGACATCGCGAAAAGGATGCTTGAGTGGGCTGACCGCGAAAACGCCTTTGAGAATAACATTCTTGGTCCAACCACAAAGCTCGCACTTGCCGACTTCCGTGAAGGACGTGATGCATCCGGAACAACGGACAAGGCGCTTTCCAATGGATCCGCTATGAGAATCGGACCAATCGGTGCATTGCTCTCCCCGGACAAAAAGGAAAAACTCGTCGATTATGTCTATGGTGTAACAAGAGCGACTCACACAAGTGATGTCACCATTGCCGGCGCCGCGATGATTGCAGAAGGTGTCGCATCCGCAATTGTCAACGATGACTTCGGGAAGGTGCTGGACGATATTCTCGCAGTGGAACCGATCGGTTACGACAAAGGAGCGGAGACCTGCAGCCCGCGTCTTGCGGAACGCGTTAAGCTCGGCGTAGGATTTGCTCATCAGTATCCGGGCCAGGACGAAGAATTTCTCCAGAAGGTCTACGATGTTGTCGGGACCGGCGTACCGATCATTGAATCGGTTCCTGCAGCTATCACCGTTGCTTACTATGCACAGGATCCGAACCGATCCGCCTTCCTCTGCGCCAACATGGGAGGCGACACAGATACGATCGGAGCGATGGCAACGGCGATCTGCGGAGCATTTACCGGCGCACAGGCCATCAAGGCCGGGTATCGTGATCTTCTCAACAGGCAGAACGACGTAAACTTTGACTCTTATATTGATATTATCATGAAAGGACGGGACATCCTAAAATGAAAACACTTGTTGTCGGTGCTGCCATTGTCGATCAGATGATGATGATTGACCGTCTTCCCCTAAGCGGTGAGGACATCCCATGCCGTGAGACAAAAACCGTCATCGGCGGATGCGCCTTCAATGTTGCCAGTACAATGAGAAATATCGGCGCGTCCCATGACCTCTGCGTGCCAGTCGGAACCGGAATGTATGCAGATCTGATCCAGAAAGGCCTAAAGGAAAACGGCTATCCGGTCCTTCTCCACACGGATACAATGGACAACGGGTACTGCCTGAGTCTTGTCGAGAATACAGGTGAGAGAACCTTCATCACCGTTGTCGGCGCCGAAGGCCACTTTGAGAAAGAATGGCTGGACAGGATCGATCTCAGTGAATACGGACAGATCTACCTTGCAGGCTATCAGGTCGCCGGTGCATCCGGACAGATACTCGCCGACTGGCTTCGCGATTCGAAGACGAGCGCCAGAGTCTTCTTTGCACCGGGACCAGTCATCACAACAATTTCCTCGAAAATCATGAATGAACTTCTCTCCCTGCATCCGATCCTTCACATCAATGAAAAAGAAGCCAAAGATTTCACACAGAACGAACATATCGAGACGGCTCTGCACATCTTATATGAAAGAACCGGAGCTCCGGTCATCGTGACTCTCGGTTCAAAAGGAACTTCCTATTTCGACGGAAGCGGGACAAAAATCATTCCGTCTGAACCGGCCAGGGTCGTCGATACGGTTGGCGCAGGAGACAGCCATATAGGCGCAGTCATGAGCGGACTTGCCCTCGGTAAATCCCTGGAGGAATCCATTGCTGTTGCGAATCGTGTCGCCGGTGCCATCGTGGCAACACAGGGACCGACAATGACAAAAGAAGATTTTGATCGAAAACAGATTATCTGCTTTACAGCATGAACGGACAAGAATTTGCAGATCATACCGGATTTGTAAATCCGGTAAATAGAGAAAAAATTACCGAGAGTCGGAGGAAAATATCATGAATAAGATCAGACATTATTTCGACGGTTGGAGTTGGAAAGAAAAAACATGGCTTGCGTTTGTTCTGATTTTCCAGACAGTAGCATGGGTAATTGACAAGGAATCCCTTTTCATGCTGGTCATGACGCTCACAAGTTCACTCAACCTTGTGCTCGGCGCAAAGGGCAAGGTAGAAGGCCTGTATTTTGCGATCATCAACAGTGCCCTCTATGCGATTCAGTGTTTCGGCATCCCGCTTTACGGTGAGATCATGTACAGCCTCGCATACAGCATCCCTGTCAGTATCGCTTCCATCATCCTCTGGAAGAAGAACACGGCTGACGGTGGTGAAGTCAAGTTCCGCACGATGACAAAGAAGGGCATTCTGCTCATGACCGCAGTTACGATTGCGGGTGTCTTCGGATATGCGGCAGTCCTGAAGGCAATGGGCGGCGGATTCGCATTCATGGATTCCCTGACGACAGTTGTCGCGGTGGTTGCAAGTTTCCTTTACATGAAACGCTACTCTGAGCAGTGGCTGATGTGGGTCATCGTCAATGTGTTCTCTGTCGTTATGTGGATCATGGTATTCGCATCTGGCGACAAGTCGGCTCTGCTGATCATCATCATGAAGGCTATCAACATGATCAACTCCACATACGGCTATTTCAACTGGAGAAAGATCGCGAAAGAGATCAATGCAGCAGATGCCTGAACAGCAGCCCTGAAGTAATGGTACAGGCCGTCACAACAGACGGTCTGTATCTTTCTTCCCGGATATGTTAAGATATATGAAAACATGACTATCGCATGGATCTGAAAGTGCGTGTATTGTAATGATATTTGCTCAGGATATCGGAATGGAACTTCCGTTCCCGATCCGGAATGAAGAGGTACTAAATGACAAAATACGAACAGATCATGAATGACATTAAGTCAAAGATCGCGTCGCACCAGTATAAAGAAAATCAGGTTATTCCGTCCGAACACCAGATGTGTGAGGAGTACGGCGTAAGCCGGATCACCGTACGAAAAGCAATTGACTGTCTGGTAAACGAAGGCATGCTGTACCGCATCAGCCGTAAGGGCTGTTTCGTCCGGGAGACAGCGGACCAGAAACTTTCCCATATTTATAGCTTTACAGAAGCCATTCTCAACCAGGGCAGAACTCCTTCACGGAAGCAGCTCTCCCTCACAAAAGAGCCGGCGGGTGACCAATACGCAAAGCTTTTCAGCATTGATAAAAAAGAATATATTTACATTTTGAAATGCCTTTATTTTGCGGATGGCACTCCCTACTGCGTCAACAGTTCCGTGCTTCCCGAAAACCGTTTTCCGAAACTGGAGTTCTTTGACTTCAACAGCCGCTCTCTTTACGATGTGCTGAAGTCATTCTATGATCTGAATATGTCTCGCGCGACACAGAATATCTCCGCCGTCCGTGGAAATGAAGAGGTCTGTGACTTCCTCCACATAGACAGTGCACAGCCTCTCCTTCGTATCAATGCAACATCATTCTGTCTTGATGGCGGAAAGGAGCACGCATTTGAGAGATATGAGGCGGATATCCTGACAGATATACTGGATTACTATGTAGAAAAGTACGATTAAGCGCTCAGAAAATGATACTATTCTTTAATCTCCTCCACAATCTGTTTTGCAGAATTACTCAATCTCATAGGGAATCCAATAATACCTCCCTATTGGTTCCATAAAAAATATCCTCATTTCCCGAGAGCATCTCCAGAAATCGTTCAAACTCGCTCCAGGTGTCATGAATGTCCAGTTCATAACTATGGCCCCAAATATAAAAAATCTGTGGGCTGTCCGGCTTCATTTCCAGAAATTTTCTGCCAAGATCAAACATTTTTTCCATCTCCATCACGTGATATACCGAGGGTTTAAACTGAAACAGATCCCTTTGCTTCTCAAATCCGTAATTACATATGGTCGTGCGGGCGTATTTTATTTCCGTATAATTTTTAATTAATTCAGCAACCTTTTCTGTATAATTTACTCCGCCTCCCGGATATGCCATTCCCACCACAGGATACCCGGCCAAACAGCTTAAATTCTCTCTGTCCGACTCTACCTGGCGAATAATCGTTGCTGTATCTGTAATTCTGGATAAATTGGTGTGTCTTAAGGTATGTACTGCGATCTCATGTCCTTCATAAAGCCCACGCACTTCCTTTGCCGCTACCTTTGTGTGATTTACCTTAACGCCTTCCCTGATAAGGTAATTTTCCTGACCCAAGAGTTCCGAATTAAGATTAAATGTAGCCTTCATACCGTATTTATTCAACAATGCTACCATGCGCCTGTCCTGCAGCACACCATCATCATAACTGAACGTTAAAGCTTTCTTCCAACCATTCATTCTCTTTCTCCTTCTATTGTGCCGTACTTTCACCAGATTGCCAATACTTATTATACACGAAATATGATTCTTTGAAAAATTGTAAAATGTAATTTTCCGACTTCTTCACACAATAAACCGACTTTTCATCTCAGAAAATACCAGTATCTTTTCAGCATAGCCAGTAAAGAGAGACCATTGGATTCTCTTCTATCCAAACAATTTCTCTGATACAGATGGGTGGCTGATACAAAATGCATCAGCCACCGTTTTCCACAACCTGTCTCGGTGCTAAATCGGGTATTAAATTGTTACTCAAACTTCGCAGTTTGAAAAGAGCGATGAACCTTGAAAATTCAATGAATCCTGGTAAAGATATAGCATGAGACCCTCGATTTTGGTATAATTGAATTGCTAAAAACAATCATAATCGGAGGCTCATGCTATGAATAAAAGTATAACACAAACCACCCAGGATGATAAGCAGAATTCATCAACTGTCCAAAGATTTTTCAAAAGATTTCATGTCGCGTCAGCATTAAAAGCAGCCAATGCATATAAGGAAAAAGGATTTTCTGTAGCCCGAATCTTCCAGTATCTGTTTTTGTTGGCTTTCTCCAATCGCTCCATGTACATGAATCTTTTGACAGGAAAGAATGTGCCTGCTTTTGCAAAGGATACTGCCTACCGGTTCATGAGAATGGCACATATAAACTGGATGCGCTTTACGACAATCCTTTCTTGCAGAATCATAAAGGATACGGTTGCTCCCCTTACAAGCGATGATCGGGTCAATGCATTGGTGATTGACGACTCCGTATTCGATCGTAATCGCTCCAAAAAGGTGGAGCTGCTTGCTAAGATATACGATCATGCAAAGCATGTCTATCTCAATGGATTTCGTATGCTCACATTGGGATGGACAGATGGAAACACCTTTCTGCCAGTGAACAGTGTTCTCCTGTCCTCTGAAAAAGAGAAAAATCGTATTACGGAGGCAAGCCAAATGGATAAACGTTCCGTTGGATACAAGCGCCGTAAACTTTCCGTGACAAAGGGAACGGAAGCAATGCTGGAGCTGTTGAAAACTGCAAAAGCAGCGGCTATTCCGGCGAAGTATGTTCTTTTTGACAGCTGGTTTTCTTCCCCGAAAACTCTTCATGCCGTAAAGGAAATTGGCTATGATGTAATTGGCATGGTGAAGAAATCCTCTAAAATGCACTTTGTCTATGAAGGAGAAAGCTTATCACTACCCGATATTTACATGCGCAACAAAAAACGTCGCGGCAGGTCCCGGTACCTTCTTTCTGTCAGAGTGGATGTTGTTAAGGACGGGAAAGTTATCCCGGCTAAAGTCGTATATGTCCGCAACAAAAGAAAGAGGAAAGAGTACCTCTGCCTGATATCCACGGATCTGTCCCTGACGGAAGAAGAAATCATCCAGGTTTATGGAAAACGCTGGGATATCGAAGTCTTTTTTAAGGTCTGCAAAAGCTATTTACGATTAAGCAAAGAATGCAGATCTCTGTCATACGATGCAGTAACTGCTCATACGGCAGTTGTTTTCGCCCGATACATGATGCTCTCCATCGAAAACCGTGAATCACAGGATGAACGGTCTCTGGGTGAACTGTTTTTGTACTTCTCTGATGAAATGGCTGATATTACATGGATACAAGCATTTCATCTGCTTATGGACACATTCAAGGAAAAGCTATCCGATTATCTTGAATTATCCGAGAAGCAAATTTCTAGTTTAATGGATGCATTTATGAAAGCCCTTCCCCCAACATTGCTAAGAAGCCTAAAGGCCGCATAAATCAAGAGAATGTTTCTGGTTGATTCCTGCTTCTTGTTGAATTTTCAAGGTTCATAGCCTATATCCATATGCGAAGTTTGAGTTATAAATATAAAATTATAATTGTACTTCAATACAAAATGCATTAGAATAGGTAAAAATAGACGGCGATTTATTTTAAGGAGGCAACGAATCATGAAAAAAATCATTGGAATGCACCTGATCCTCAGTCTTGTCCTTTTGACAGCTGCAGGATGCTCCTCCACTCCCACCGGAAAAAGTGGTGGTGGCAATGTGATCCGGATCGGTGTCTATGAGCCTTCGTCCGGTGACAACGGTGCCGGAGGGAAACAGGAGATCCTTGGGATCGAATACGCCAATGCCGTTGTCAACACCGTTGAAATCGGCGGCAAACCCTATAAGATCCAACTGGAAATCGTCGATAACGAATCGTCCACAGACAAGGGCCCTTCTGCAGCATCCTCACTGGTCAGTGCCAAGTGTTCCGCTGCCATCGGCTCCTATGGCTCCAGCGTATCCATTGCAGCCAGCGATGTATTCCGAAATGCCGGAATTCCCGTAATCGGTCCTTCCTGTACCAATCCCCAGGTTACGCTGGGAAATACCCATTACTTCCGGGTATGCTATCTTGACCCTTTTCAGGGTACGGTACTTGCCAACTTTGCTGCTGACAATTTTCAGGCAAAAAAGGCATATATCCTGACAAAACTCGGGGATGACTATTCCGCAGGTCTTGGAAATTACTTCAAGACTGCCTTTACCGGAATGGGCGGCACGGTTGTGGAGGAAAACTTTCAGGAGGGAAACAGCGATTTCACAGCATATTTGGCTACTGCCACCAACGAAGGAGCAGACGTCATCTTCGCACCGACATCCACAGAAGCAGCGTCCCTGATCATCGGCCAGGCAGCTTCCCAGGATATCGGCATTCCCCTGCTTGCGGGAGACACATGGGACAGTTCCGTTATCCTGGATGCCGCCAAAGGTTCGGGGCAGAAGGTTTTTGTGTCCACCTTTTTTGATGAAGGAGACGATTCCGCTGCCGGCTCCCGGTTCGTGACCGATTTCAAGACATGGCTGAGCAAAAATCCGGCCAAGCGCAACAACAATGGCGGCAATCATATCGTGGCAGCCGTTTCCGCACTGGGTTATGATGCTTATATGACTGCCATCGAAGCAGTCAAGACTGCCGGAAGTGCGGATCCGACAGCGGTCAACGATGCTTTATGGAATGTAAAATACGCCGGAGTAACCGGGGATATCTCCTTTGACAAAAATGGGGACGCCATTCGGGAGGAAGCCTACATCAAACAGGCAAACAATTCGGATGGTACCTGGAAGTTCGTCGGCATTCAGGGCGTGAATTAACTGTTGGGAGGCTTTAACATGGGATTTTTTCAAACCAATCTGCCTTATATCCTGGCCGGCATTTCCGTGGGAGGACAATATGCTCTGATTGCCATTGGGTATACCCTGGTATATGGAATACTCCGGCTGATCAATTTTGCCCATGGCGATATCTTCATGACTGCCGGGTTTATGATGGTTTATCTTTCTGCCAGCCTGCCACTTTGGCTGTCCATCCCTCTGGTCATTCTACTGACCGTACTGCTGGGCTTCCTGGTGGAGCGGATTGCCTACAAACCGCTCCGAAAAGCTCCGCGCATGTCAATTATGATCAGTGCCATCGGCGTTTCCTATCTGATTCAGAACTGCGCATGGTATGTGACCAGTGGTCTGGCAAAACAATTTCCTGTCATACCCTGGATCAGTGATTCCGTCACTGTTTTCTCCGCTACCACCAAAGTGGTGACCATCCTAACACCGGTGTTTACGCTGGGGCTGGTTGCGGCCCTGGTTCTGCTCATCCGCCATACCAAAATCGGAATGGCAATGCGGGCGGTATCCAGGGATTTTGAGACAAGTCAGCTTATGGGCATAAAGATCAATTCCGTTATCAGTACCACCTTTATTATTGGTTCCTTCCTGGCAGCCGTTGGGTCGATTCTATATTTTACCAACTATACCACCGTTACACCGACTGCCGGATCCATGCCAGGTCTGAAAGCTTTCGTTGCAGCCGTTTTCGGCGGAATCGGCAGCATATCCGGTGCAGTTCTGGGAGCCTTCCTGATCGGTATTTGTGAGAATATCATCAAGGGATTGGGCTGGACAACTTTTTCCGATGCTTTTACCTTTGCACTGCTTATTGTTATCCTTATCGCCAGACCCACTGGGCTTTTCGGCGAGAAATCCATGGACAAGGTTTAGGTGAAAATTATGAAGATGAAAAACAAAATCATTACAGCAGTTGTTCTGATTATGGCACTTTTTGTACTGCTTCTGGCACTGGAACGAATATTGCCCCCTTCCTCCATGCTCTTCGTGGTATTGAAGAAAGGCGCCATTTATGCTCTGGTGGCGGTCTCCATGAATCTGCTCAACGGTTTTACCGGCTTGTTCTCTCTCGGTCAGGCGGGATTCATGCTCATAGGGGCTTATACCTATGCCATATTGACCATTCCCATGGAAGCCCGGGGTATGGTATATCAATACTTTGACGGAGGAATCGTACCGCTTGCCCTGCCGGTTATCCTTGCCATTCCTCTGGCCGGTCTGGTAACAGCCATTTTTGCCTATCTTATCGGCTTGCCGGTTCTCAGGTTGAAAAGCGACTATCTGGCCATAGCCACACTGGGCTTTGCAGAAATCATACGCGCAATCCTCCAATGGGATAAGCTGGGGCCCATTACCAATGGATCCAATCTTCTGAAATTATATCCCGTTTTTACCTCCGTGATCTTTCCCTTTGCCGTAACAGGAGTCTGTATTGCCATTATTGTTCTCCTGATCAATTCTTCCTACGGGCGGGCCTTCAAAGCCATTCGGGAGGATGAAACTGCAGCGGAGGCAATGGGAATCAACCTTGCCCATCATAAACAGCTTTCCTTTACCATCAGCTCCTTTTTTGCGGGGATAGGCGGAGCTCTCCTTGCCATGTATCAGACAACCGTACAGGCATCGGCGTTCCGGGCCACCATGACCTATGAAATCCTCCTGATTGTGGTAATCGGCGGCATCGGTTCCGTCACAGGAAGCTGTATTTCCTCCTTCCTGTTCATTGCCTGCAGCGAATGGTGGCTGAGATTCCTGGATAACACCATCTTTATCGGCAATTTTCAGGTGCCTCTTTTGGGACCCGGTTTTCGAAAGGTAGTCTTCTCGGTCATTGTAATGATCATTGTGCTGTTCTACAGCAGGGGAATCATGGGAACAAAGGAACTTTCACTGGAAGGGCTTTACCAATTCCTTCGAAAGCGCTCTGAAAAGAAAAAGAAGGGAGATGTTCCAGCATGACGGATCATATTCTTCAGATGGAAAACCTGACCATGCAGTTTGGCGGTGTAATTGCCCTGGATAACCTTTCCCTGGAGATAAACCGGGGAGAAATTATAGCCCTCATCGGCCCCAACGGGGCGGGGAAAACCACGGCATTCAACTGCATCACCGGTGTTTATGAACCCACAAACGGATGCATCCGATACGAAGAACAGATCATCGCCTCCAATCATCCCCAGGGGAAAATGAAAAAGCTCTATATCGGAAAAAACAAGGATTCCTATACAAGGGTGATCCGACATACTCCGGATAAAATAGCCCAAATGGGCATTGCCCGTACGTTCCAGAATATCAGACTGTTCAAGGATCTTACCGTATTTGAGAACGTTCTGATCGCCAAACATATGCACATGAAACAGAACGTTTTCACGGCAACCTTTCGCATGAATCGTCGGGAAGAAAAGCGTATCCGGAAGGAATGCCTGGATTTGCTGGAAGAACAGGATCTGCTTCCCTTCTGCGGCGAACCGGCAAGCAGCCTGCCCTATGGACTGCAGCGCCGGCTTGAAATTGCCCGGGCACTGGCATCCGAGCCAAAGCTCCTGCTGCTGGACGAACCGGCGGCAGGCATGGATCCCCAGGAGACCCGCAGCCTGGCGGATTTCATTGTCCATGTCCGGAATAAATACCGTCTTACCATTTTTCTGATCGAACATCATATGGATCTGGTCATGCGAATTTCCGACCGTATCTATGTGCTGGACTTTGGAAAGCAGATTGCCCAGGGTTCGCCGACTGAGATTCAAAACAACCGGTGCGTGGTGGAAGCATATCTGGGGGTGGCTGAAGATGCTTGAAGTAAAGGAACTGAAAGTCAATTACGGCGGAATTGAAGCTGTCAGGGGAATCTCCTTCTCCATACCGGAAGGAAAGATTGTTACTCTCATCGGTGCCAACGGCGCAGGCAAAAGCACTACACTTCGCACCATTTCCGGGCTGATCCGCCCAATCAGCGGCAGTATCTCCTTTCTTGGAGAGGACATTACTGAAAAGGGCCCCGCCGATATTGTGGCAAAGGGTATTACCCTGGTTCCGGAAGGCAGAAAAATATTCCCTGATCTGACCGTCCTGGAAAACCTGAAAATCGGCGCATATCTCCGAAAGGACAATCCGAAGGAAGATCTCAAATGGATATTTGAACTGTTTCCCCACCTGAAGGAGAGAACCTGGCAACCGGGCGGAACCCTGTCTGGCGGGGAGCAGCAGATGCTTGCGGTAGCCCGGGCACTGATGAGCCGCCCCAGGCTCATCATGATGGACGAGCCTTCCCTGGGACTGGCTCCCATTGTCGTCAGGGACATTTTCCGTATTCTTCAGGAAATTCACAGGCAAGGGGTAACGATCCTGCTGATTGAGCAAAATGCAAACATGGCACTGAAAGCGGCGGACATCGGTTATGTAATGGAGACCGGACGGATCACTCTCGGCGGGTCCGGTGCAGAACTGCTGGCAAACGAAGGAGTCCGGAAAGCATATCTGGGGACGTGAACCGTCCCCTCTTTTCATGAATATACTGTTCCATGGGTTGACAAAGTGAAGGAAAGTACATAGAATAATATAAAGTCATAGCAAACATATATGAATAGGAGGATGATATTTCATGAAAGCAGATTATCCGGCAATCGGAGCGCTGCTGGCTGCCATTGTGCTCATTGGCATTTTGGCATATTTAGGAAAGAGAAAAGTGGATTTTGGCCTGCGAACCATCATCGCTCTGGCATTTGGGCTGGTACTGGGTATCGTTTTTGAAGGGCACACGGATTATGTGCAGCCGATTGGTACAATTTATGCCAACATTATCTCAGCCTTTGTCGTCCCGCTTTTGTTTTTTAGTGTCATTTCCGGCATCACCAATTTAGAAAATATAGGAAAGCTTAAAACAATTGGACTGAAAAGTATAGGATTGCTTATTTCAACCACGTTTATCGCTTCCACAATCTCATTGCTTGTTTCCCTGCCGATGGGTATCGGAAAAGGTGCGGTGATCACCCTTCCGGCGGATTATGAAGCGAGGGAAATCCCGAAAGTATCACAGGTCATTATTGATTTGTTCCCAAGGAATTTTTTTGAACAGGCTTCGGCGAATACAGTCGTACCCATTATTCTGTTTGCCCTGTTGATTGGCGTAGCTGTCGTGATGCTGTCCGCAAAGGATCCCCAGGGAGTAAAGCCCTTCAAGCGCTTCGTGGACTCTGTTTCAAAGGTAAACAATACTGCCATCTCATACATCATTGAATTTACGCCCTATGCCGTACTGGCTTTGGTTGCAAATGCGGTATCCAATAACGGACCGGACAAGTTATTGCCTCTCCTGCCAGTGCTGGCTGTGGCTTATTTATTATGCTTCCTTCAAACCTTTGGGGTCAACAGCATATTGATTGGAACGATGGCTAAATTAAATCCCATCCGGTTCTTTCAGCATATCTGGCCGGCACAGGTAATCGCCTTCACTACCCAGAGCAGTATCGGAACGATTCCTGCAACGGATAAATGCCTGAGAAAGGCAGGAGTTTCTGAAAATATTTCTTCCCTTGTTGTGCCATTGGGTGCAAATATCGGTATGCCCGGTTGTGCAGGTATTTGGCCGACTTTGCTGGCGGTATTTGCAATCCATGGGTTGAATATGGAATATTCTGCCGTGCAGTATATCCTCCTCGTTCTGATCACCACCCTGGTCAGCATAGGAACCGTAGGGGTCCCGGGAACAGCCACCATTACCGCAACTGCCGTGTTTGCAGCAGCAGGACTTCCGATTGAGATTATAGTGCTGTTGGCACCGATCAGCTCCATTGTAGACATGGCCCGCACCGCCACCAATGTAAGCGCAGCCGCAACAACCGCCTTAATTGTTGCCAAAAGTGAAAAGGAACTGGATTTGAAAAAATACAATGATATTCATGATGAAACGCAAAAGGGATCACCGGTAGGATCGGATTAAAAACAGGATAATGCATAAAAGAATCAGAACGGATACAATCATTCCTGTCTTTAATACATTCAGGGCGAAAGGGATCGTTACACCGCTGTTCCCCGCAATGAGACCAAAACTGATCAGAATTCCTGCCAGAACAATACTGAGGGCCAGCATAATCACACTGAGGGAGATTCGGTTCGTGATCCGATTCAGTTGCTTCTGAAGCGAATCCCCGCCCTTTATTTCAATGGGAACCGAAAAGTCCTGCTCTCCAATTCTGTGCAGAACGTTTTGCATCGCAGCCGGGAATTCATGCAGCATCCTTTGGTATTTCCATATCCCTTTCCGAACCTGCGTCTTTACCTTTCGCAATGAGAAAGATTGATAGACCAACTTTTTGGCGATGGGTTCCGCGATGGTAATGGCATTGAGCTCCGGGGCCAGCTTTTCCAGCACCCCCTGCAGGGTCGCCAACGTCTTTGCCAGCAGGGTGAATTCATGTGGAATTTTGATATGATTCAAATACACCGTATGAAAGACTTCCCGGATCAAATCATCGATCCGGATTTTATCCATGGGCATGGTCAGGTATTTCGCAACGATTGTGTCAACATCCTTTTCGAAGTTTTTCATATCCTTTTGGTCCACTGTAACATCCATATCCACCAGAGAGCGAACTACCATTCCGCTGTCTTTGGTGGTAACTCCGACAAAGAATCCGGAGATCATTTCCTTGCGGCTCTCATCCAGATATCCCACCATCCCGGTATCGAGAAAAACCACTGTCCCGTCCGGCAGAACCTGTATGTTGCCCGGATGGGGATCCGCATGGAAAAAGCCATCCCGTAAAATCTGATTGCATATGGACGTGGCAATCGTTTCCCCGATTTTCCTTCGATCCAGCCCTGCCCGGTCCAATCCCTCCAGATCGCTTATTTTCAGGCCGTCCGAATATTCCATGGTAAGAACCCGTTTTGTGGTATAGATCCACTTTACCTTCGGTACCGTAATGCCTTCATCCTGACGGAAATGATGCAAAAAGGTATCTGCGTTTTCTCCTTCCTCCATGAAATTCAGCTCTGCCTTCATGGTACTTTCAAAATCTTCCACCATGCCGTTAAAATCGTAAAGTTTTCCAAATTTGGTATGACGATCAATAAAGTGAGCCATGCTTTTCATAATGTCCAGATCCAGGTCGATGGTATCCTCTATTTCCGGTCTTTGAACCTTCACGGCAACCTGTATTCCGGAAAACAGCCTTGCCCGATGGACCTGGGAAACAGAAGCCGCGGCGATTGGATCCGGGTCGAATTCCTGATAGATATGCTCCAGTCTGTCTTGAAACTCGCTTTCGATCAAAGCCCGAACCTCCGGAAACGGGAATGGCGGTACCGAATCCTGAAGCTTTTTCAATTCCTTCACAACTCCATCCGGCAGAATATCCTGCCGGATGCTCAGAATCTGACCCAGTTTGACAAATGTCGGACCCAGCTCTTCCAAGGCCATCCTCAGGTGCTTTCCGGCGGAAGCTTCGGCATTGCCGGAAGCTGCGTCCGGATCGAATATTCCCTTTTTTTTCGCAAAAAAAGGACGGGAATCTGCTCGCTGAAACAACATTCCAAATCCATGCCTTGTAAAAACAGCGATAATCTCCTTGTATCTTTTGATGCGTACCTGCCTGTGATCCATTTAATCATCCCATCATTACAAAGCTGCCAAAAATGACCCTTGCCGTCCCCGCTCACCGGATCCCCGGCATACTGTCCGATTTATCCTTTCCTTTTTTTGCTCTTTTATTTGTCGTTTTCTTCCCGGGACCTGCCCTGCTCCTGCAGAGCTTTTTGTATCTCTTCCCTTACAATCTCCCGAATTTCATCCCTTGTGATGATATCTTTCTTTTGTGCTACATTCAGGCTATCCAAAGCATCTGCGGTTTCCTTCTGAATCATTTTTTTCAGCTCTTCCCGCTGTTCCTCACCCTGCTCCACAAGCCTGCCTGCCAGCTGCCGTGCGTCCTTCTTTGCCACATCGCCTTTGTCAACCAATTCTTCCACCAGATTTTCAATCTTTTCCCTTGAGTACATCAAAAGGCCCAGTCCCAAATTCAAAGACTCTTCAATTGATTTTCCGATGGAATCGGATACATGGGACATATTATCCCCTCCTTTCCTTTCTTTTTAACGATCCTTTTTCTTCTTCTGCTCCTTTTGCCGTTTCTGTTGTTCCTTTTCCTCCAGGAGCTCCTTTCTTCTCTGCTGATATTGTTCTTCCGTTTTATGGTCTTCCATCCATTCCAGAACTTTTACTGCCTTTTTACTGTTCTTGCTATAGGCCGTAACGGCCAGAACGGAATCCCTGGTATCAAAAACGGATTTGCCGAGCGACTGGATGTCCGAAGCCGGAACCCCATATATTCCGGGTGTTTTATCATCTTCTGTGGAAAAAGTGTATTCGGCCAGCTGCTCTTTGGTAAAGCGCTTCGTCAGATCCGTGTAATCATCCAGCGGCAGAAAAGCGCCGCCTTTGGCCATATCCTTAAACTCATCCTTCGGGAAAGAATAAATATCGCCGCTTTGACTGCCCAGCATCACCATAAGCTTTTGTCTGCCGGCATACTCCATATCACCCTCAATCCCAATGTTGAAAAGATTCACTTCGCGAAGGCCCGGAAAATCCATGCACACGGTATCGCCATACTCCTTTGCAGCATCCTCCGCCATATAGCCGCCTACCAGATAGATATCCACTTTCTTGTCCGGCGGCGTCTGTGGTTTTGTAACCGTGGCCAGCATGCTCCAGGAGAAAATGGTCAGAACAATCCCCAGCACATACTTCCACTTATCATAATGAAAATGGTTCCTTATGGTTTCCTTATCGATTCGTACGCGATACATCCATTCATCCCCGCCATTCTTATACTGCAATATGATTTCAGCTTATTGATTCCCTGGTGAAAAGAAATTTATTTTGTTATGATTATTATAGAGTATCGATATAAAAAAGGCAAGCAGCCGGGTGTTCCCGGCTGCAAGATTAACAGATTATTCATAATTGCCTTTTCCCGGATCTGTTTTTAGTACAGTTTTGCCCCTGCCGGAATGTGATCATCCACCATCAGAAGATGAAGATTTTCTTTTCCTTCTTCTTCGTGAATTGCACTCAGCAGCATACCACAGGAATCCACTCCCATCATTGATCTCGGCGGAAGATTTATGATCGCAATCAGTGTTTTTCCGATTAGTTCCTCCGGCTCGTAATATGCATGGATTCCGCTTAAAATGGTGCGTTCCCCGCCTGTTCCATCATCCAAAGTAAACTGCAGCAGCTTCTTGCTTTTTGGTACTGCAAAACAGTCTTTTACCTTCACTGCACGGAAGTCTGACTTGCTGAAAGTATCGAAATCGACTTCGTCTTTGAACAGTGGTTCAATCTCCACCTTGGAGAAATCAATGACTTCCTTTACTGCTTTCGCAGTCTTTTCTCCTGCCGGCTTTTCCGTCTTTACCGAAGGTTCGGATTTATCCAGGGGCTTCATTGTGGGGAAGAGAATCACATCCCGGATGGAATAGGAATCGGTCAGCAGCATCACCAGGCGGTCAATACCAATTCCCAGGCCGCCGGTTGGAGGCATACCAACCTCCAGGGCGTTGACAAAGTCTTCATCCATCCTCTCCGCTTCCTCGTTTCCGGCTGCTCTCTGCCTTGCCTGCTCCACAAACCGTTCTCTCTGATCAATGGGGTCATTTAATTCGGAAAACGCGTTGCCAAGCTCCCGTCCGCTGATAAATATTTCAAAACGGTAGGTCAGCCTGGGATCCTCTTTCTTTCTCTTTGCCAGCGGCGATATCTCAATGGGGTAATCCATTACAAAGGCAGGCTTCCGCAGCTGCTCCTCCACCTTTTCTTCAAATATGGCATAAAGTACTTCGCCCCAGGTTGTTTTCCCTTCTGTCGGAACGCCAATCTCTTCCGCAGCTTTTCGTGCTCCCTCATCGCTTTGGATTGCCGACATATCCACTCCGGCATACTTCCGAACCGCATCGATCATGGTAATCCGGTCCCATGGAGGGGTCAGGTTCACTTCCTCTCCCTGATAGGTCAGGGCATCCGATCCGAGTACCTTTTCTGCTACAGTGGATACCATGTTTTCCGTCAGGCTCATCATATCCTGGTAATCCGCATACGCCTCATACAGTTCAATGGTGGTAAACTCCGGATTATGCTTGATGTCCATGCCTTCATTGCGGAAGATACGTCCTATTTCATATACCTTGTCAAAACCGCCTACCACCAGCCGTTTCAAATGAAGCTCCGTGGCAATCCTCATGTACATATCAATGTCCAGGGCATTATGATGAGTCACAAAGGGACGCGCAGCAGCTCCTCCGGCGGAATTATGCAATACCGGAGTCTCTACTTCCAGATAGCCCCTGCTGTCCAGATACTTCCGGATTTCCTGCAGAATTCTGGAGCGGGTCACGAAGGTATGACGCACCTCCGGGTTGACAATCATATCCACATACCTTTGCCGGTATCTCAGATCCGGGTCCTTGAGACCATGCCATTTTTCCGGCAGAGGCTGCAGGGATTTGGACAGAAGGGTGAGTTCCTGCGCACGAACTGTGATCTCTCCCCTGCGTGTCCGGAAGACGCTTCCCGTTACCCCTACAATATCTCCTATATCATAAGCCTTAAAGTCTTCATACGCTTCTTTGCCCAATGCATTGATCTGAACATACATCTGAATCTTTCCCCGGGAATCCAGAATATGTGCAAAACTTGCTTTTCCCATGATCCTTTTGGACATCATACGGCCTGCCAGCGTAACTTTCTGATCCTCCAGCTGATCAAAATGGGCTAATATATCCTCGGAATAATGGGTCGGACGAAATTTCGTGATCTCATAAGGATTCTTTCCTGCTTCTCTCAGACTCTCTAACTTTTCCCTTCTCACCTGAAGAATCTCGTTGAGACTTTCCTCTGTCTGCACTTGTCCCGTTTGTTTCCTGTCACTCTGATCCCTATTGCTTTGGTTCACTGATTTCTCACCCTTTATTTTTTAATTTCCAGTATCTTGAGTTTAATAACCCCGTCCGGAACGGCTACTTCCACCTCCGAACCAATGGGTTTCCCAATCAACGCTCTTCCCACCGGAGACTCATTGGAAATTTTATTTTTGCCCGGATTGGCCTCTGCAGAACCTACAATGGTATATTCGATGACATCATCGAATTCAATATCGAGAACCTTCACGGTTGCCCCTACACTGACCACATCCGTGGAGATATCTTCGTCATCAATAATCTTGGCATTTCTCAGCAGTTTCTCAAGAGTCACGATGCGTCCCTCGATAAAAGCCTGTTCATTTTTTGCTTCATCATATTCGGAGTTCTCGCTCAGGTCACCAAATGCCAGTGCCTGTTTGATTCGATCGGCAACCTCCCTGCGACGCACCGTTTTCAGTTTCTGAAGCTCCTGCTCCAGTTTTCGCACTCCTTCCGAAGTCAGAACCGTTTCCTTGTTGGTCATAATTCCATTCTCCCCTTCAAATATTATATACCAAAAAATAATATGACGCTACTATACTCCCAGCGTTTCAATTTTATTCTCTGGCAATCCATGGAAATCTAATTATGTTAAAGAAGCACTGCATACCCTTTCTTTTCTGCAGTGCCTGAATTCTTCGATTTTAATCACAACTATTATAAGTGGCAGCCCTCCATTTTGTCAAGATATATCTTCGTTGTTTCTGGAAAAATACTCCTTTCGAAAACGATTGAAGTGAATTTTCCTTCCGTTTTGTACAAAGCCCTGCAGCTTGACAGGATACCTTTCATACAGCTGCTGTATCCTTTCAATCTGCCGCAGGGAAAATCTGCTGCTGCGGATATCGTTCCGGTATATTTTACTGCTGATCGTGATCAGGCCTTCCAGTATACCCAGTTCATCCCACGGGCACAGTTCCTTCTCCATGACAATGTCCCGGGGTAATGCCATCCAGCCCATTTCAATCCAATAAACCCCCGGACTTTCATACGGTACCCCATCCTGCTGGGAGACGGGAAAGCTGCTTTCCGGACAGGACAGGAAATGAAAGGAAGGCTGACAGATTGTATAGGGAACGGGAACCGGTTCGGCAAGTACGGTGAGTTGCTTATCGCTCAGGCAAGTATCCGGATCCTGGGTAATCCGACAGGACAGCCCGGTCGTATTCAGAACCTCCCTGCCTGTCTCCTCCAGCACTTTCCGATCCTGTCCTCCAAGGCACATATGATTCACCACGCCAACCATGAATTCCACCCAAATTCTGCCGATATCCGTATCCGCACCCCAGATGCCGACTTCAAAAAAAGGGAGTTCCTTTTCCAGAATAATAAGCAGTTCTTTCCATACAAGAAGCAGGCCCGCCAATAAGGGGTAAAACCCGTCCAGCACAGCAATGCCCCGGTCTTCCAGGCAGAATATCTCTTCCGGATCCAAAAAATCATACGCAAACGGAAAAGAAAGGTAGTGGATGCCCCTCTTTTTCATTTTCCGGGCCATCCCTTTCAAAAGATGGAGCCGGCTTCCGTCTTTCCCTCTCTCCGGCTGAAGGAACAAGGCAGGAACCTTCACCATACAACCCAGCCTGTCATTGTCCTCCCTATCCAGTATGAATCCGGCCGTCCGTGCAGGCAGACGGGAAAGACAGCACCTTGCGTATTTTTCGGGCAAATATTTCAGAACGGGATGGGATGCCAGGATCCCTTCCCCTTCGTCCGGCTGCAGTACCACTGCAAATTTATCCATAAAGACCATACTCCTGTTTTGCTATACTGCAGTTATATTCCCATTGTGAGAAAAGTATGCCACCCGGCTTCATCCGTTGTAGCTTTCCTCCGCTTCTTCCCTTCTTCGTTCCGCCCCATAGGAGTTCAGCAATGCCCGCACCTCTGCCTCCGTATTCAGGGAATTCACCTGACTCCGGATCCTGCCGGAATCCTTCATCCCCTTCAGATACCATGCAATATGTTTCCTCATCTCAGGTACAGCCACTTTTTCTCCCTTTTGATCCACCAGCATCCTCAGATGACATAGGGCAGTGTGGATTCTTTCTTCCGCACCGGGCGGAGGAGGTACCGTTCCGGTATTCCACAGAGAAACAATGTCCCGGAACAGCCATGGATTGCCGCGGGCACCCCGGGCTGCCATGATTCCATCGCAGTTTGTCTGCTTCTTCATTTCCAGGGCAGACTGTGCAGTGAAAACATCACCGTTCCCGATGACGGGGATCGAAACACTGGATTTTACTTTCCTTATAATATTCCAATCCGCCGAACCGGAGTAGTATTGTTCCCTTGTTCTGCCGTGCACCGTTATGGCAGCTGCTCCTTCTTCCTCCGCAATCCGGGCAATTTCCACCGCATTTACACTTTTTTCATCCCAGCCTTTTCGGATCTTCACCGTGACCGGTTTGGAAGATGCCCTGGAAATCCCACGTACGATGTCGGCCACCAGGGAGGGATTTCTCATCAGTGCACTGCCTTCCCCATTTTTTACGATCTTGGGCGCAGGGCAGCCCATATTGATATCAATCAGATCCGCTTCGGTTTCTGATATTTTCTCCGCCATCCTTGCCATGATCAGTGGATCGGATCCAAATATCTGCACTCCTATGGGATGCTCTTTCCCGTCGATCTTCATCAAATCCCTGGTACGGCTGCTTCCATAGTATAAGCCCTTTGCACTGATCATTTCCGTATATGCCATACCACACCCCTGCTCCTTGCACAGCTTTCGGAACGCAAAGTCCGTAACCCCCGCCATAGGGGCCAAAAACAGGGGCGTTTCAATCGACAGGCGTCCGATCCGCAAACCGGCCATCTCCATCCGTTCCAGCCTCCATCCATGAAAAATACCGGCCTGAAGCCGGCAACCCTGCTTTTATTATTCCCCGGAATCCTTTTTCGCATCCTGGCTTGATCCCGGGCTTTTGGAAAGGGCGATGCGATTGATCTTCCACTGACCTTTCACCTTTCGAAATTCCACAGCCTTTTCTCCGTTCTGCCACTTGGGCTTTGGAATATTCAACTTCACCTTTGCGGTTTCCCCATTCTTTGCATTGGAGCCGTCTTCCTTTTCCGCGTCCTGCGGGATTCCCTGCTCCGCAGTCAGCTTTTCCCGCATTTCATCGGTAATGGAAAACTTCCAGGAAGACTCCGGTATGGACTCCTCCACCAGCACATTTGTCCTGGACTGCCATGGCCAGACCCATATTCTGCGGATCTTCAGTTCATAACCATAATCCGATATCTGATAGCCCTGATACGGATGGCTGCGGAGAAAAGAATCCGAATTCAGGAATTTCTTTGTGAAAAACCGATTCAGGCTGTCCGTATCCTCCTCGTTGATAATGGTTTCTGCTCTTTGGGAAAGCCCATCCTTAGCCATAACATATATATTGGCCACATCATATGCAAAAAAAGTTGCCAGAACAATCAACAGCAGCACAACAAACATGATGGTCAGTTTCCGAAGGAAAAAGGATGCCAATTTCAAGCCGGTATTCAAATATATTCACCTACTCTCCATCATTCTTTACCGTCTTATATCTTAAAATTATATTAGCATAAAATATGAGCTTTGTAAATTTACAAACCTTCACGGATAGCGTCAATTTACTGTAGGGAAAGAAAGAATAGAGACATCCTGAAATATTCTTACTAGCAACAGTGGTCTTGATTGATTTCATTAATTTTAACAGCAATCAATCTTGTCAGCTACATTTATTCCACGATCTGCTTGACAACGAGCCTCTGCCGGTGTGGCTTACGGCAGATGTCGGCAGCAGCCATCTCTAACAGCGGGATAGGCTTTGGAGCGGTTGCTGCCGTACCTCAATGCTACCACACCGACTTCTCGTTATCAAGCAGCTTTCGCGGCATAAACGCTTGATCTATGTCGTCCCGGCTATTAAAAACGCCATAACGAGCTTTATGAAGGGCCTAATAGCGTATTCCGGCCATACTCCTCATCTCATTAAACAGCCCTGTCTTTTTCCCCATGGTAATTACAGTTGGGCTGCTGCTCCATGAACCAGCATATCTGCTTTCTGATGATTTCCTTACTTCCTTGATTAACTCATCCTGCAATTCATGTTTCCTGTTCTCCTTCTCCTTAAGCTTCTGTGCCATAACCAGGTCATAGATCCTGCCACCGTTTTTCTTATATACGATAAGTTTGGACATCCTGGCAACACCTTTTTCAGACCATCCCTTAGGCCTGCTGCTTAGCCTGCTTGAAAACACATGGCTTATATGACCTTCGGCACTGCATCCTATCAGTTCATGGCCCTTATCAGCCTTTATCTCTATTCCATGCCAGTTATTCAATATGTACCGTCTGGCATCCTTAACTGCCTTCCTCTTCGTTTTGGAAACCGTTCGTTTGAGGATCTTCTTGAAAACATCCTTGACCATGTCCTTGTCCGGCCAATCCAATGCATCCTTCAACTCCTGATAGATGTCTCCATCGTTTAAGTGTGCAGTCGCAGTTATCATATATTTCTTAAGATGAAAATTGTCCAGCACAAACTTGCTTTTGGGAATCCAGTCAAGCCCGGCCTTAATCCATGATGCCCCATCCCCGGAAAGGTATATGGTTTCAATGAAATCCATGTCGTACTGCTTGTCTATATATTCTATGACCTCCAGCCACAGATCCTCACTCTCATCATACATGCCGCCAAAATATTTAACGTTTTTAAGCCTGGTCCTTGTTTGGCTGCTTTTTTCGGGATCTACGCCTTCATGAACATAAACCAGCCTGGGCATAGCTATCTTGCTTTTATCGTCTTCTCCCTGCAGGGAAACATGATCTTCATCTGCTTCAACATACAGTATCCTGACATCCCTCTTCTTGTCCACCTTATGCTCATGTTCGCTGATCTCAAGGTTATGTATTTTATCCATAACAGCCTGCTTGCTTATTTCGTCCATATATCCGGCTCTTTCTCCACCTTTCCTGTAGCTGCTGTCTATGGCCTCTTCCACCACATTGATCACCACATCCGCACTCACTCTGTCATGTGGCTTAAGACCAACAAGCTCATCAACGAGATATTTCCTTTTGCCACCACTCTTTGGCTTAAAATACGTTCTATTATACTTGATCGTTCCAAAGGTCGTTAAGATCCCTGTCTCATCTTTCCTGACAATCTCCCAATTGTTTTTCCTGACCCCGGACTTTCGAAGCTGTTCATCCATCCCCTCAAGAGTCTCCACCAGTATATTCCGACCAAGTTCAAACAGATCCTCCTGCAGCCCCAGAGTCAGTTCCGCCAGATCCTTACCTTCCCTTAAAAATTCTCTTACCTTATTTTCTGTTTTTCTTGCAAACTCGTTAAAATCTTGTATACTGTACATGGAAGGTGGCACCCTTTCTTGATATTTTTGTTGATGATCAATATTTTAGCAGGATGCCACCTTCTTTTCAATCCTTATGGTAATTTATTACTCTTAATCCCTACGGTAACTTTACGCTAACACCTTCACGACAACGCTGAAAGGTGAAAATCTATAATATGAAAACAAATGCGGCAATTGCTTTCCGGACATGGATATTGTATATTATTCATTGCCCGGAAGTTGAAAGAGATGCGAAATGGAAAACATACTTCCTGTGTTTATGATGAGACCATGGGGGTATAAATAACAAGTGTGAGCAAAATGCAGAACAAAAGCAAGGAGGTTTTTTACATTGAAAAGTTTAGTTGGTACCAAAACCCGTGAGAACCTATTGAAATCCTTTGCCGGGGAATCCCAGGCAAGAAACAGGTACGTATTCTATGCTGCCGCTGCAGAAGACGAAGGATATATGCAAATCGGCAGAATCTTCCGCGAAACCGCAGATAATGAAGAGCAGCACGCCAGGAGATTCTTCAATTTCCTCGTGGAAGGCTTGAAAGAGGAACTGCCCACCTCTGTGGAAATCAAAGATGCCGGTTATCCTGTTGCCAAAGGGTCCACCCTTGAAAATCTGAAGGCCGGAGCCGCCGGAGAAAAGGAAGAATGGGACGAGCTGTATCCTGCCTTTGCAAAAGCCGCCAGGGAAGAAGGCTTTCCGGAGGTTGCAGCAGCTTATATGAAGATTATCGAGGTGGAAAAGAGACACGAAACCCGCTACAACAAGCTGGCTGAAAATGTTGCCAACAGCAGGGTGTTTGAGAGAGAACAACCTGTACAGTGGATTTGCATGAAATGCGGATATGTATACACCGGAAAAACACCGCCGAAAGTATGTCCCGCCTGCCTGAATCCCCAATCTTACTTCGAATTGTTCGTGGAGAATTATTAACCGGATAGAAAAAGCGGAATCAGAGACTCTCCCGGGAGAGTCTCTTTGATTTTTCATGAAGGGTATTTTCTTAAGCAGGGGAACAAGGATTTGGGCAATGGAGTCACGCTCTCCGGTTGTGAGGTTGACGCCCTCGCGGGTTTCGACAAGATCATCGTGGTATTTCTTATCAGCGATACCGCATTGTAGTAATACTTATCGAGATGGCATCCGGGGCTGTCCTTGCATTTGCTGCAGGCTCCCGGAGATTTGTCACGGCGATTACATATGGGCTCTTCATAGAAGGCGCATTTTTTAACGCAGGGCTTTGTTGGGCAGGTGCGCATTTTGGCACACATAAAATGAGGTCGCTTGACTCTGGATGTTACTTTTTCTATTCACGCGCAGTAAATTGACGCTATCGTTTTGTTCTGAAAAGTTGGTATAAGAAATCAACGATAAAAAAGCCATAAAAATAGCCAATTACAGCGATAGCGGGAAAATATTTTAGAAAAATATTGCATCCCGCTGCTTTTTATGATATAATATTACGTTATAATATATAATAACAACGTAAAGGAGGAAAAGAATGGAAGGCATTTCACAAATCCACCAGAAAATCTATCAACTGAATCAAAAAAGGTGGGAGCTGCTTGAGAAGATTATGACCCCGGGACAGCTGCTGGCTGCGTCATTTTACGAAAGAATGACCAAGTGCGGCAATCCCAACTGCAAATGTGCATCCGGTGAACTGCACGGTCCTTTCCCCTGGATCTACCAGAACCTGAAGGGCAAGAAGCTGATCTCAACTTCCTGTGTGGCGGACAAAGTCGAGGATGCCCGAAGATTTTCTGAGAATTACAAGGCGTTTAAAGAAAACCGGGCGCAAATCAAAGCATTGGATCAGGAGATCGATGAATTGGCGGCTCAGATCCAAACCTTTTATGAAGTGGACGTAACAGAATTCGTAAAGAAAGCGGGGGAAAGACGTGGTAGAAAACAAAAGAGAAGCGAAGAAGGCCCTGAAAAACAGGAAGGTTGACATGGCCATCCAAACAAATTGGCCGTTCATCGGCCCATTCATGAAATTTCTCGGGAATATGGGGATTCTGTGGGATCTCAGGAAGATCACCGGCACCCATATCAGAACGATGCTTGGAATTCATATTTATGTGCTGTTGTACTTACTGAAAATTATTGTGGGTATCCCAACAACACGGGGCAGTGAGGCGTTGCTTGGGGATAAAGGAGCCATGAGTCTGATCGGCTTTGATGTGGAGACCGTTAAGGAAGGCCTGTGTAAAAGAGGAGACGCCAATCAGCACGGAGAAGGCTATAAAAAAAATACCCTGTGTCATGAATGTGTTTACAGTATTAGACAATATTGAGAAATGCTGTATCGAAAGCACAATGGGGGTTTACAATACCGTTGTACGAAGACTCAGGAGACTGCTGCGGAGCGGAATATTTGCGTTGGACTCTACAATCGTTGAGACAAGGCCGGATTTTCCGGGGTGTGGGAAGACGAAAAGAAAAAAGGAAGGCCGTCCCAGCGACCCTCCCGAGTACAAATACATATACGGCTTCAAAGTATTCGTGCTGTATGAGATAAAGTCGCGAATCATTGTTGCCGTAAAGATTGTACCAGCAAATGAGGATGATCACAAGTATTTCTTGCCTATGATCAGGCAGGGCATACACAATTGTGGGAAAAACCGCATTGAAACGGTCATTGCGGACCGGGGCTTTCTGGACGGCGCTCAATTATGGGAATTGAAACACAGACTGAAGATTGACTTTATTATCCCGGCAAAGGCAGGCATGATTATCCGTGAAGATGCGATAGCTCTGCGGAAGGAGTATCAGAACAAGCCATTGGCACAGTGGGTTTACGGAAAGGGCATATGCCAGGGTTACGGGGTGGACGGTCTGCAGTCGTATCTTGAGTATAACCCGAAAGGAGTACAGAACAATAGCAAAACAAACGGCACTCCTCTGAATGCTGTGGTCGTCACAATGTGGAAAGGACAGGCCGTGCCTGTGGAAGATCAGATTGTACTGCTGACCAGCCTGCCGGCCGAGGAGGATGCGGCAGGCATTCCAAAAAGATATCGGCTGAGGTCGCTGATCGAAAACGGCGGGTTCCGGGAACTGAAACAGGCGGCATATCTGAAGCGGTTACCCAGAAGGAAGGGCAAGTACGCAGAAAACGCGGCATATATGCATATCATTCTATGCATCTTTGCTCATACGCTTTTCTATGCCTTTCTGGGGTGGCGTAAAAAGGAAGCTCCCAGGCAGTCTGACGGGGACTGCCTGCGGGAATGGAGAAGGCGGGAATCCATAAGGGATGGTGGTAAAATCCTTATCATCGCCAACGTTAAGTACTACGCATTCTTTGATTTAGATGAAGTACTGGATATACTTGGTGTCAGGCAGAAATTCCGGATAAAGAGGAATTGCTGAACAGACCGGCTTTTCATAAGATTACCAATTGGAATTAATTGGCATACCTAGTGTATGTCTATTCGTGTTACCCATTTTTAGTCAAATGTCGCTGTCCTGATGGATTACAGTTGGTTCTCTGGCTTAATTTAACCCAGTAACACCCATATATTTACTTTTAAAGAAATATAGTTCTAATAATGCTATTTTTATAAAAACATGTGCTGTCCCTCAGATTTTTTGCATTTCTTATACCAACTCTTCAGATCGTTTTGTTAAAAACACTTGCTTTTTTTCACCAGATATAGTATTATAATAGCTGTTTCTTCGACTGGGTGTGGCGCAGTTTGGTAGCGTGCTTGAATGGGGTTCAAGAGGCCGGAGGTTCAAATCCTCTCACCCAGACCATCAGAAGCCGCTCGTCCGTAAGGATTGAGCGGCTTTACTTATCTATCTGTCTATCCCACACCACAATCGCCTTCTTTTAGTACAAGGATGTAGGGATGATAAATCAAACTAATGGCCTTACTTCACTTTCAATTTTATGTTTCAACTGCTTATGCAAATCATCCAATCCATAAAATTCATCCGGCTTGCCAATATGCCGTTCCAAAACATCTCTGCCGAAATCGTGAATCAATAAGCCGTCAAAACATATCGCTGTCAGACCACGCTGACGGTGTAACCACGCCGCAGCGATTCCACATACATAATGTTTTCAGGAATGTGACCTATGTCGGCTGTTTTGTCTCCAAGCATCAGACGACAAAAGTTGGCGAATGGGAATGCGATTGGCGCTTTGCTACCAGCTTTCAGCATCTTTGGTCTCTTCTTTGATAAATACGAAATTGTCCTGACCGGAAAGCTCTTCCCGGTATGTATATCCCAGACGGTCAAAGCCCTTGATCGCCTCAGGATGGGTTATATTCTGTCCGGCCAGCCAGCGGACCATTTCACCACGGGCCATCTTCCACATCGTGCCCTTTTCGATCACCTTGTCACCTGTCCGCTCTCCAAAGGTATATCTTAAAAGACAGACGGACTTCGGCAGGTGCGCCGAAACAGCCTTGCTGTACTCCCTGGAAGCAAGATTTAAAATAAAGTCGGTCTCGGCACAAAGCTGTTGCGCCAGCTTATCCCCCCAAAAGGCATAAAGGTCCTTTTTTCCGTCCACCGAAAGCTTCGCCCGCATTTCCAGGCGATAAGGCGTTACACCGTCGAAAGGTCGCAACAGACCATAAAAGCCCGACAGAATACGCAGATGCTCCTGAATATACGCGAACTGTCCGTCCTCAAACACACCGGGAGCCATATATTGAAACTGAATGCCTTCATAGGATAAAATAGCCGGGGTCAGGTTACGTCTCAGATCCATCGTCTGTACACGCCCGTAATTAAGGTTGGCAATGGAATCGTTGCATTGCCATAATGCCTTCAGCTCCGCATAACTCATACTCTGCAGGCAACGCAGCAGCCTTTCTGCCTCGTCTGAAAACTGCGGCAAACTCTCCCAGGGCAAGCTGTCTGTTTCCGTATTCATTTTCTTTGCAGGAGAGATGATAATTCGCACAGACTCCTTCCCTTCCTGATCCATCCCTATTTTAACATGTTTAATTCGTTCCGTACAACGCAAAAATTAGCCTGTTATCAGTGAAAATCAGCGCAAAAAAAATTTGTATATCAGCCAACTACGAAAGTTCCCATTCTTCATCATTATCACAAAGCGCAACCACTTGTCCTTCAGCAGGCCGTTTTTAGGCTCCACATCCGCCAGACTCTTCGCCCGCAGTCTTTTTTCGGGCAAAGCGGAGCTCTACGGCTTGGCCCCTCCAGGGTGGCCCGGCGGGATACACCGAGAAAAACATGCAGCCTTCTGCTTTGAGAATTATACATATGCAGGAAATGCCAATGGGTCCTGATACATACATAAAAAGCAGGAAAATACTGCAACTGGTTGCAACTTTTCTCCATAAGCGTTATAATAACCTTTATAGTGTTTTTCGAAAAATCTCCTAAATGAAAATTATTATAATAGGAGGGGACAAGCATTGAAAATCATTTTTATTACGCCTGCCAGCGATGTGCGCCGAATGAAGCTTTATCGGATTGGAAATCTGATGTATGGTCATCCCAATGCCGTAACAGGGCCCTTAATCCTTGGTCATATTCTGAAAAATGCAGGACATGATGTTGCAGTATATGAAGAACTTTATTCCGATATTGATTATTCGAAACTGCTGGACGCGGATGTGTTCTGCCTCTATACGATGACCTCAAATGCTCCGAGAGCTTATGAAATTGCTGATATGCTTCATCAGAAATCCAAAGCACGCATCCTGATCGGGGGAATGCATGCCAGCACACTTCCGGAGGAAGCGGCACGGCACGCAGATCAGGTTATTGTGGGAGAAGGGGAAACGGCAATTCTCGATGTAGTGGAGGGACGCCGTTCGGAAAAAATCGTCTATGCCCAATGCCTGAAGAACCTGGATGATGCACCATTCCCCGATTACTCCATTTTGAAAACCCGCTGCGATTGTGCAAATGTCGTATCCACACGCGGCTGCCCGTTTTGCTGCCCGTTCTGCACGACTTCCCGTATGTTTCACCCTTACAGGGAACGCAGTGTGGACAATGTGATCGGAGAACTTCGATACTACAAGAGCCTTGGGTTCAAATACATGAATTTCGAGGATGATAACTTCACTGCGAATAAAGAGCGGGCCAGGGAGATTTGCCGGCGAATGATCCAGGAAGGCCTGATATTCAAGGAAACGTTTTTCTTCGGGCGAACCGATATGGCGGATGACGAAGAACTCCTTACCTTGCTGCAGCAGGCACATCTGAGCCGTGTGCTTGTCGGGATTGAATCCCTGAACCAGAAATCGCTGGACGAGATCAACAAGCATCAGAAAATTTCCGACATTGAGCGATGTGCCGAAGCACTCACAAGACATAAAATCCGCCTGATTTCGAGCGTTGTGCTGGGAATTGACACGGATCAGAAAGAGGACATGCTTCACAGTGTTGAATTCTCCAAAAAGGTCAATGCCTATCAGCTGCAGCCTGCCATTATGACGCCGTTTCCGGGAACGGTCGTGTACCAGCAATATAAAAAGGAAAACAGGATACTCACAGAGGATTGGTCCCTGTACGATATGATGAATGTTACATTCGTTCCAAAAACAATGACACCATGGGAACTGCAGGAAATATTTCTTCAGGCGGTAAAGAAATTTTATACATTTTCGTCCTCTTTTCAGATATGGAAGATTTTTGGTGCCAATTATGGATTAAGGCGAATTGCACTTTCCCTGGTGATGAAAGTTGGTGTCTTCGGTTTGAGACTGATCGCACGTTTCGGCAAAAATACAAATTTATATCGTCTGAAGCACCTTCCGGCCAATGAATCTTGTGAAAAGGCTGATCCGGAGCACGCTTCTGAATCAAATGTCTAAAGCTATTACCGTAAGTATAATGTCTTACTTCATCAAATAAGTTTATTTTATATTTAACCGGTGTTATAATGGAATGCGAAAGAAATTATAACATTTAACGATTACCAAGGAGAACAGTGAAACATGACAACAAACGATAATACGCCTTCTTTGAAGTCCCGGAACATTATGTTGATCCTTAATCCGGTTGCCGGCCGCGGACAAGCTATCCGGCAGCTGCCGGATCTGACCCACGCCTTTGAAAGGGAAGGCTGCCAGGTTACTTCCTTTATGACTAACGGAAAAGGAGATGCCACACGGATTGTGGCGGAATATGCCAACAGATTTGACCGGATCGTTTGCCTGGGCGGAGACGGGACCCTCAATGAAGTAGCTACAGGCGTGATACATGCAAACTGCAAAGTCCCTGTCGGGTACATCCCCACTGGAAGCACCAACGATTTTGCACGAAGTCACAAACTTTCCCATAATGTATCCCTGGCCGTGAGGGAAATTCTGGAAGCAACCGGACGCCCAATGGATGTGGGAAAAATGAATGATCGGTATTTCGTTTATGTGGCAGCTTTTGGCGCCTTTACCCGGGCCTCTTATTCCACCCCCCAGGAGATGAAAAACATACTTGGATATGCAGCGTATGTCCTCAGCGGCATTCGAGATGTATCCAACATCAAGCCCCTGCATATCCAGCTTACATCGGGCAAGGAGGTTCATGAAGGGGATTATTGCTTCGGCGCGGTTTGCAATACCCTGTCCATGGCTGGCTTTATGTCCCTGCCAACCGATTCCGTTGCCATGGACGACGGGATCTTTGAAGTGCTGCTGTGCCGTATGCCGGAGAATGTCCTGGAATGGCCCCCTCTGCTGCACGCATTGGCCAATCAGGATTATTCCTATAAGGGAATTGAATTTTTCCACTCCGGGGAATTTGTCATTGAAACAGAAAAGCCCATGGAATGGTCCCTGGACGGCGAATATGCCTGCGAGGGCCCAGCCATTCAGGTAAAAAGCCTTCACCGTGTTCTGGTATTGGCTGCAGACGATCCTTCTTCCCAACAGGATTCCGCCATAAAATAAAAGCCGAAACCGGCTATGCGGCTATCCTCCCGGCTGGCCTCACCGGCGCCCCGGGAAATCCGGATCACTTTCTGGAAGTATGGGATCGGAAGAATGCATTGTCGCAGGCAAACCGTTGGTGAGAAAGGTAGAGTCCTTGTGTCCCACGGATCCGGCAACATCCACGCTATAACTTTCCATCACACCGGAAACGCCCAACACGGTCTTATTTCCATACTTCCAACACCCCGGAGGAACGGATGCCTTTCATCAGGATCACAATCAGGGGAAGCAGCAGCATACCCACTACTCCAAACAAATGCAGTCCCAGGTACATGGCGACCAGGGTTACCAGAGGATGAAGGCCGATCCGTGCTCCAATGATCCGGGGCTCTATGATATTGCGTACCACGGTAATGATGGCATATAGAACCAGCAGACCGATTCCTTTCGGAATCTCTCCCAGCAAAATGGAAATCAGGGCCCATGGAATCAGGATCGTCCCAGTACCAAGCACCGGCAAAATATCCAACAACGCAGTGACAGCGGCAATGAGAATGGGATAGTCCACCCACAGCAGGGAGAATCCAACGGAAAGCTCCACAAACGTAATCAGCAGGATCAGAACATATCCCTGCAGCATTTTGGCCAATGTCCGCCCGCTGGTATTCCATACATTGGACACCAGCTTCCGGTATTTAAGCGGAATATGATGCTTGAAAGAGTTTTTGATAGTGTCATATCCCACACTGATAAAAAACAATGCCACAATGCTGATGATCGTACTCATCAGGATCCCGGGCAGCTTGGTGGCCATGCCGGCGACCCATCGCACCGCTTTCCCGGAAAAACTGGTCAGGCTGCTCTCTATGGTATGAAGTACGTTATTCAATCCCGTATTGATCTGTCCTTCCCATTCGGAAGGCAATCCTTCCAACAACCCCTTAAGCTGGTCTTCCAGTGCCCGGACTACAGAAGGTGCTTTCTCCTGAAACCATACAGGAAGGCTTTTGAAAAAATCAACAATGCTGTTGATCCCGTTATAGGCCAAAATCCAGATCAGCATCATAAAGACCAGCACAGTCAGCAGAGTGACGAAAACCGCCACAATACTTTTCTTCACCCGTATCTTCCTGCTGATCCAGCTGACAGGCTTTTGCAGAATCGTCGCTATAAGAAACGCAATAACAAATGGCATCAGCCAGGCCAATAAATACTTGATGGTCAAATAACCCAGTATAACAATAATAGCGATAAAAAACGCATTAATGATAAATGTCTTTTTTTGCCCGATATCCAAACCTTACCCTCTTTCCCGCTTTTGCTTTCAGCGATAAATTCTTCACTCTTATGATTCCGACTTCCTGTCCTGAACCATCTCAGCCGTCTCCTCCTGTACTTCCTTTTGTCGATTCCCGGAAAGCTTTTTGCAGACGCAGACTCCGATCAGACTGATGGCTCCGGTAATCGCATAAACAATCAATGCTATCCTGTAGTTTTTTACTCCCAATGCATTGCCTGTAATGGTGGAGGTAACAATGGAAGGAATCCGGGCAACAGAGGAGAGACCAAGAAAGGTTGTCAGCTTGATGGGAGTCAATCCAACAAAGTATGTAATCACATCTTTTGGCGTGCCCGGAATAAAAAACAGGAAAAAAACCAGAAGATTCAGGTGATTGCTGGACTTCATAAACCACATGGAATCTATTCTTTCTTTCCCGACGATGGTTTCTGCCATTTTCAATCCGAATCGCCTCGTAAACAGAAAGATCATGATCGAACCCAGTGCCATGCCCACCAGGCACAACAACGTGCCTTCCAGAATACCGAAAGCATAACCTGCGCCAACTTCCAGCGGTTCCCCCGGAATCAGGGCAAACAGCACCTGCAAAATCACCATGCCGACAAAGACCAGTCTTCCCAGCACACCATGCCGGTCGACCCAGCTGCGAAACTGCCTTGGATCGGAAAAGGTGCTGGTAATCGGCTTCCACAGTAGTATGGTAGATACCACAAAAAAAGCAATCACCGCTACAACCGAAACTATTCGGACAGCCTTTCTGTGATTTCTGTATTTTATTTTGTCCAACGTATCCAATACTTCCCTTTCCTCCTGTTCCGGTTTCCCTTTATTATAACTGAAAACCTGAAATATCGCCAGAGATTCCTGAAATCTCTCCTTGCTTTTTAGTCTTTACGTGTACCATCCCACTATGCCCAATACGCAAATTTTTCTTAAAATGCAGGGGGTGTCCCATACAGGCAGGCTCGCAGCCCTAATTCCGCAGGTTTCGTGGCTCAGGAAGGTTGCGTATTGATTAAATGCGGAATTTTGAGTATAATAACCTACAATGGCTTTATGTCCGGGAAGGCGTTTCGTCAGCTGGCTTTGCCGCTGATTTTTAAAGCGTATCCTGCTAATATTGTGATACGCTGCGTTCATACATAGGGGAGATGTAGAGAAGGCAGCGACTTTTCCGATGCAAAAAAAACAAAAGGAGCGAAATCTACCTTATGTTGGAACTCAAGAACATCAAAAAAGATTACCCGGCCGGAGACGACGCAGTACATGCGCTGAAAGGAATCTCGTCAAAATTCCGCGAAAATGAATTTGTTTGTATTCTCGGACCATCCGGCTGCGGAAAAACAACCATGCTGAATATTATTGGTGGCCTCGATCAATATACCGAGGGCGATCTGATCATCAACGGAAAATCCACCCGGGACTTTACCGACCGGGAGTGGGACTCCTATCGAAATGAATCCATCGGTTTTGTATTCCAGAACTATAATCTGATCCCGCATCAAACGGTCCTGCAGAATGTGGAACTGGCACTGACGCTGTCCGGGGTGTCCAGGGAAGAGCGAAGGGACCGCGCCACAAAGGTTCTCAATGATGTCGGCCTGGGCGATCAATTGAACAAAAGGCCCAATGAGCTGTCCGGAGGACAGATGCAGCGTGTGGCCATTGCCCGCGCCCTGGTCAACAACCCGGATATTATCCTTGCAGATGAGCCCACCGGCGCTCTCGATACCACCACCAGTGTCCAGGTGATGGATGTATTGAAGGATATATCGGAGGACCGGCTGGTTATCATGGTTACGCACAATGCAAGCCTTGCTGACCGGTATGCCTCTCGTATCATCCGGATGCTGGACGGTCAGATCACCGACGACAATGTCCCGTTTACGGATGACGAATATCATTTTGCACAGGCAAAAGACCAAAAAAAGAACGAAAAAACAGCAAAGAAGAGAAAAAAGAAAACTTCCATGTCCCTGGGGACTTCTTTTTCCCTATCCCTGAAAAATCTGATGACAAAAAAGGGCCGGACGATCCTGACTTCATTTGCCGGCAGTATCGGCATTATCGGCATCGCATTGATCCTGGCCTTATCCCAGGGATTTACTGCTTACATTGATTATGTACAGGAGAACACTCTATCCTCCTATCCGCTGACCATTGAATCCTCTGTGGCGGATTTGGGATCCCTGATGGATACGGTCATCAAGGCAAAAGACAAAAAGCCCAATCATAAACTGGATGCGGTCTATCCAAATCCCATCACATATGATCTGGTCAATTCCCTCAGCGACATGGAGACAAGGGAAAATGACCTGAAGTCCTTTCGATCCTGGCTGGAAAAGGAAAAAAGCGATGCAGCAGGTACATCCGGCCTTCATGATGCGGTCAGCGGAATCAAGTACACATACGATATGGATTTCCTGACGTATACGAAAGAATCGGACGGCACCATTCTCCGTTCCGATCCGACCGAGCTGCTGAATAATCTGGTGGAAGAAAACATGAACATCGATATGTCTTCCATGACAGAGAACAGGGATAACATTCCCATGGCTCAGATGGGTGCCATGCCCGGCAACAGACTGAACATGTGGGAGGAAATGCTTCCCGGTGAAAACGGCAAACTGACCAGCGGTCTTTTGGAAAGCCAGTATGATCTGGTCTACGGTTCCTGGCCGAAGCACTATAACGAAATTGTGCTTGTCCTGGACAAGAATAACGAATTGGACGACCTGACACTGTATGCCCTTGGCCTGGAATCCACCGAAAACATGACGAAGATTATGAAAGCTGCCATGAACGGAGAAAAAGTGAAATCCGAGAGCAAAAAATGGACATACAGGGAAATCTGCGATATGGATTTCAGGGTGGTACTGAACGCCGACCGGTATGGTTATGATGATGCAACCGGCCTGTACAAGGACCTTTCGGACACCGATACCGGTATGAACTATCTGTATGACAACGGTATCGATCTGAAAGTCTGCGGTATTATCCGTCCGGATAAGGATGCTCTGGCTTCCATGCTGACAGGGTCCATTGGTTATACGGATAAGCTGACGAAATATGTCATTGAGCACTCCAATGCCACGGACGCCGTAAAAACCCAGCTGTCAGACAAAGCAAAAGATATATTCACCGGTCTTCCTTTCAAGGCCGAGGATACGGAGCTCACAAGCGGGGAGAAGGATGCCAGGTTCCGGGAATACGCCGGATCTTTGCCCATAGCGGAAAAAGCAAAGCTCTATACCAATATCATGAGTACCCCGACGGATGAATATCTGCAGTCGCAGATGGAGAAATACATGCAGGGCAAAACACGGGAAGACCTGGAAAAGACCATGACGGATGCGTATTCTCAACAAGCAGGCATGAACCAGGAAAAAGCACAGGATTACATCCACTCCCTGGACGATGAAACGCTGAACAAATATTTCAGGGAAGCTATGGAAAAACAGATTTCCGGGCAATATGCCAAAGGGGCGGAGCAGAAGCTGGCAGCCATGACACCGGAGCAGCTTGCCGCCGCTCTGGATGCTGCACTGCCTTCCTATACACCGGCTCAGACCGCTGCCTATTATGATAAGTTTCTGCCTGCAGAATTCTCGGATTCCACACTGGACGATAATCTGAAGAATCTCGGATACGTGAACCTGGACACCCCGTCCTCCATCAACCTGTATGCCTCCACCTTTGAAGCGAAGGATACCATCGCGGACGCAATCAAGGCATACAATAAATCCGTGGATGAGATGAAGCAGATCACTTATACGGATATTGTCGGCTTGATGATGTCTTCCATAAACACCATCATCAATACCATTTCGTATGTCCTGATTGCTTTCGTTGCCATTTCCCTGATTGTTTCCTCTATCATGATCGGCGTCATTACACTGATTTCCGTTCAGGAACGGACCAAGGAAATCGGCATCCTCCGTGCCATTGGCGCATCGAAGCGGAACGTGTCCAGCCTGTTCAATGCGGAAACCATGATCATCGGATTTTCCTCAGGAGTTCTGGGAATCCTGGTGACCTATGCGCTTTGTATCCCCATCAATATGATTTTGCACAAGGTAACCGGCATCATGGAGCTCAATGCATTCCTGCCATGGCAGGCGGCTCTGATTCTCATCGCCATCAGTGTGGTGCTGACGCTGTTCTCCGGCCTGATCCCCTCCCGTAGCGCTGCGAAGAAGGATCCGGTGGTTGCACTGCGCACCGAATAAACAAATTCAGAAAGAAACCAACACCTCAAATGGGCAGGCGACAGATAAAATCATCTGTTTCCTGCCCATTTTTGATTCTTACACTGCAACTTGCAGCAGTACTGTCAGCATGCCTGCAACAATTGAACCATTCAATAAGCTGCAAGCCTCAGCAGCAACCGCCCATCATGTAATCGAAAAGCCTCCGTCCACGACAATGGCCTGCCCGGTAACATAGCTGGATGCCTCTGAAGACAGGAACAGAATCGTCCCGGACAGTTCCCCTTTTCGTCCCGGCCTGGAAGCAGGGCAAAGGGAATTATACATTTTCATAAAGTCTTTCGCTTTGAACAGGGTATTCTCTGTCATCTCCGATTCAAACAGTCCCGGGCACACTGCGTTTACCGTAATGCCGTACTGCATCAGGGATGCTGCCATGCCAATCGTCAGTCCCATCACGGAGCCCTTTGATGCATTATAGGAATGTCGGACCAGTGGAGCCGGCTTGTCCCCCAGGATTGCATTCACAGAGGCGACATTGACGACTTTGCCATATTTTCTTTCCTTCATGCCGGGTATCACATATTTACTCATCAGATAGGGACCCTTTGCGTTGATGCTCATCACACGATCCCACTGCTCGGCCGGAAGGTCTTCCACCGATCCGCCCACGGCAATTCCGGCATCGTTCAGCAGAATATCGATCTTGCCGAAATGATCCAGTACCGTTTTCACTGCATTTTTAACATTTTCCTCGTTGGAAACATCACATGGCACGGCAATCGCCGTGCCGCCGGCTGCCTCAATTTCTGCCACGACGGATTCCAGCTTTTCCTTTCTCCTGGCCAAAAGAGCCACCTGTGCGCCCTGAGCCGCATAGGCCCTGGCTGCATCGGCCCCCAGTCCGCTGGATGCCCCGGTAACGACGGCTACCTGCCCCGTCAGATCAAACATGTTCATTTCCACACCATCCTTCATCTTTTTATTTCCGTACAGATTTTTTCAATAAAAAAAGCCAGGAAATCGGATGATTCCTGACTTTTTGGTGGACCTGAAGAGATTCGAACTCTCTACCTTGGTATGTTAATAAAACCACAGATTATTGTTCCTTAAAATTAAGTACGGTCATTCCTACAAATTTATAATAAATTTCCACCAGTTGGGTGATATTGCCCTCTGCGTCCTTCTCCCGCTGATGAACGACGATTTTGTCGATCAGCTTATTAAGAATCCGGGCGTCCAGTGCAGTCAGATTTGTGTATTCTTGAATCAGTTTCACGAACTGCTCCGCCTGTTCCTCGCCTTCACGGGCGCTCTGTGCGGCTTTTTCATAGTCCGCGACCGTTTCCTCCAGTGCTTTGTGTTCCTGCTCGTAATCGGCTGACAGGGCGGCGAAGCGCTCGTTTGTGATGGCTCCCGCCGCGTTCTGTTCCAGCAGCTTCTTGAGGATGCCGTCCAGCGCCGCAAGGCGCTTTTTACATTTCTCAGCCTCTTTTTTCCGGCTCTGAAGCTGCTTGACGCTCTGCTCGGCTTTGGCCTCCTTGAGCGTTTTCAGATACTGCCCATGGTAAAAATACGCATACCGGGCCTGCCTGCGGATATCGTCCAGAACAACGGTACTGAGCTGATCCAGGGTGATGTAGTGGCTGGAACAGTATTCCTTGCCGTGGCGCATGTAATACCAGCATTTGTACTGTCCGCCGTCCGGCTTTGTCTTGCGATGAACGGCCGAGAAGGAAAGGGCGCTGCCACAGTCTGAGCAGTGGAGGAGTCCCGCGAACATCTGCGGCTCTCCATCCTTTTGCGCTCTGCGTCTGGATTCCATCTGTTTATGAACAATTTCCCATTGCTCCGCGCTGACCAGCGGCTCATGCGTATGTTCCACCACAATCCAATCCTCCCTGGCTTTTTTCTCCGTTTTCCCGTTCATGACCTTGCTGCCCACCCGGTTGTGGGCGACGCAGCCCAGATAGACGGGATTGTTCAGGATGGACTGGATGGACGTCACATGCCACTGCGTACCCTGTTTCCAGTAGTCGCTGTGATAATAGTCCGGGTTTTTCTGGTTGAAGTAGGTCAGCGGATTAGGGATGCCCTCGACGTGGAGCGTTCGGGCAATCTTGTTATAGCCCGCCCCGTGGGCCGCCATGTCAAAAATGCGCTGGACGATCGCCGCCGCATCCTCGTCTACAATCAGGTGATGCCGGTCGGCGGGATCTTTGACGTACCCGTAAGGAGCTTTGGCGGCAAGGTACATCCCCTGTTTGGCGCGGGCTTTTTTCGCGTCCCTGGTTTTGGTGGAAATATCACGGGCGTAGAAGTCGTTCATCATGTTCAAAATTGGAACGCTCAGATTGTAAGCTCCGTTGGCGCTGTCCACCGAGTTGCCAGGCGCGATGAACCGGATGTTTTTACGGATAAAGTAATTATCCAGGTACATTCCGGACTCATAATAGTTTCGGCCGAAACGGCTCAGATCCTTGCAGATCACGGTATTGATGGTTCCGGATTCGATGGCATCCAGCATTCGCCGGAAATCCGGGCGGTCGAATGAAGTTCCGCTCACTCCGTCGTCAATAAAGTAATCCACGATATGAAATCCGTGCTGATGGCAGTAGTCCGTCAGCATTGCTTTCTGGGTTTGGATGCTTTCGCTTTCGTCTGTATCGGGGTCATCTACGGAAAGCCGGCAATAAACGCCGGCGTTGACTGTTGCCTGCATAACGCTCCTTTCCCGGACTCAATATTGCCCCATGTGTCGGGGCCGCCTGTTCGCAACAGCAACCTGTCTGTATGTCCAACATACCACACTCGCGGCCCCAAAGCTATTGAAATATCAGGTCAAATCCGTATTTTTATTCTCGGGTTCGTCCGTCTGTTCCAGATCTTCGATCATCAGCTCGCCCAGTTTCGGGACGATGGTTTCCCAGCCGCAGAAGTGGCTGATTACGCAGAAATTCACTTTATTGATTTCTACGGTATGCGCGGTTTTTTCCACAGGTAAAATCACGCCGTCGACCCTATCCAGCGCTTCTAAAAATTGATTTTTATCCATTGGCTTCTTCCTCCTTATCGTCTCGTCATGGCAAACTTCCAATATATGTCTCATCTGCCGTGATTTCGCCGCAAACGGGCCCTGACCCCGCTCGCAACCCCACAGGATTTTCCGAATTCATGCGGAAATTTCGGCGTCCGTCGGTTCTGCAACCCCGAAGCCAACCCCAAGGGGCATTTTCCGACCCCGCTGAGAAAAGCCCTTCGACCCGCATTGCGGGGCGATGTAAGCCGGAGCGAGGGGCGCTTACGACCCCGCTCCTTTAACCAGCATCATTTTCAACCCCATGGTTCACCTTCAGTATCATCAGAGAAAATAAAAGCGCTCGTTTTCTCGTGCAATAAAGACACCTGAGAGAATTTTGGGCTTTCATCTGCCCCAACGCGAGGCGTTTCCTCTCTCGACGAGAAGCAAATGCCGCCCTTGTATGAATAACGCAACACAGCCGCACACAGGCAGCAACAACGGAGGATTCTCTTTTTTTCTTTCTGATGTTAAAGCTTGTTATACTGGGCAGTTAGCATTCTTCTTATTGTTTCCTATCCGTCTGTCAGACAGGGGATGGTCCACCATGACCCGAGGGACTGTCCGCCAGGCAACTGGCTGCCTGGAACACATAAGTATTGTTGATCTGCCTGCCGCCATTAAAATTATGCTGTACTCTGATTAGTCCGCGAGCTTCGAGCAACTTCAACGCTTTGCTCGCCGAACTGACCGCGATGCCGCAGGCTTCCGCAATGGTACGCTTGCTGGGATAGCACCCCCGTTCCCGGCTGTTACAGCGGAGCAGGTAGCAATAGACATAAAAAGCGATGGGCGGCAGCTTGTACCGGAACACATCGTTGTCCACCATAAAGAAATTTCTACGCTTCATTGAAAATACACATCCTTCCTAATCTGCTTGTACGGATAGCGACAGCAAAACCGTTTTGCCAGCAGGCATGTCTTAAAGGCTCTCCACTGTGTAGGCAGCGGAACCGCACATTTTATAACCATCTGGCTCACTAATTTTGTTTTGATTTGAACTCATCGCTCTTAAACTGGAGAAAGTCTCTCTACTCTTTTACCCGTCGGGATTAAGTGTTGAGCGGTTTTTTTGTGAAAACCAAGAAATTTCAGATAGGCGTACAAACAGTTGGGTAGATAATTGTTAAAAATGTCCATGGTAGAAATTTTTATAGGCTGGTGATGACAATAGGCAACGGAAATGTTAGCCATGATGGTATACGTTTGGCTAAGCAAAAAGTTATGACATCATGGTATACTTTGAGTTTTAAAGTGAGCCATGTTGGTGCATTTCCTTATTGTTTTTCTTTCGCTGGGCGAAAACTTGCACCAAGTTGGTGCAAAAAGGACAACCGAGGCAATTGCCATACCCCGGCTATCTCTCCGGCGTTATTACTTTTCCAAGAGCTTGCATAATTTCTTCAGGATTTTGCTTTTCCGGTAGTGAAACGTCATCGGCGGAATCCCTGTTTCCGCCGACAACTGGCGTTCGCCTTTGTTATGGAAAAACAGTTCACGAATCAAACTCCGCTCTTCCAATGGAAGTGTTCGAATACAAGCCATCATCCGTTCGATCATCACAGCGGTTATCTCCCTTTGCGTGATCTGATTGTCGTTGAGATATAAAATCATAACATAATAGATGCTTGTCAGCAGCGTCCCGATGAGGCTCGGCACACCAAATACCTTTGATATCGTCGCCAATCTCACCTCCAAGGATAAAAAGCAAAAAGAGCTCCGCCGCCAGTATTGCCTGGACGGCGGAGCCATGGTGAAGCCGCGCGAGATGCTGCGGCAGTTTTATGAGGAGAACTATACCCATCAGGAGCAGTTCCGCTCCGCTTGGGAGGCGCTGAATAAGGCGGAGAAGAAAAGCTGGGCAGATCGCCAGGCATACGAGCAGGCCAAAGCGGATTTATTTGTCTTGGCTGGATGGTCAACTTAGCTACGCAAAGCAGATTCATATTGATAATGACAGCTGTATGGAAGAATCTTGAAGTGCAAGAGAGGGAGCGGCAATGACCAACTCCTCATTTTGCTTCTGCATAGCTCATAATGTCGATCTTGTTTCCGCCTTCGTACATATACTTGGCATAAATGACTATATTCTCGCCGCTAACCTTATTTTTTAATTTCTTTCGCCTCTATCTCATTTCTGGGCGTTTCGCGACTCTATCTTTATTGTAGTAATTCATTGACATGAAATAATAGATGTAGTATCATATATTTAGTTGATACTACATCTATTATTAGGCGGGAAGTGTGAAGGATGGACAGTACAAGGCGGCAAATAACAAAAATTGCGCGCGAGGTAAGTAAATTTACCGTGCGAATGCTGAAAACAGACGGCGTCGGCACGGCGGAATATGATTTTATCCATGCGGTGCGGAAAAACCCCGGCATCACTCAGGCGGCGCTGCGGGAGCTTCTCACACTGGACAAGGGTGCGGCCGCGCGCCGCGCGGCGAGCCTGGAGACGAAGGGATATCTCATCCGCAAGCCCAACCCGGAGGATGGGCGCAGTCAGCTTCTATACGCGACGGAAAAGGCGGACAGCCTGAAAAGCTCCAAAGCCTCCGTGGAGGCGCTGTATTACGAATGGCTGGAAGAAGCTCTCACCCCGGAGGACAACGAGGAATTCTGCCGTATTCTGAATATGCTCTACGCCCGTTCCAAGGCCGAGAGCAAGGCGGGCTTTCCAAACCTGACCCGGCGGTTTTTGGAGGGGACGGGCAAAAATGAGCCATCAGCGGATTGAAAAGGTCCCGCAGCCGGACCGCGTCTGGTCCTACTTCCGATTAGAAGCAAGGCCGCTTGCACTTGTTACGGTCTCTGGCATTCTCTATAACGTGGGAATGGTGGCAGGGCCATATTTCGAGGGACAGCTTGCGCAGTGCCTCTTTGATATCATGAAGGGTTACAGGACTGTGTCCGCCATGGTATCACTGGCGGCGTTGTATGTCTCCGTGATCCTGTTCGTGCAAGCCATGCGGGCGGTCAAACGCTTCGGTGTGCGCCGGTTCGCCAACGACACGAGCCGCAATATGCGCCATATGCTTTACAACAGTCTTGTTCACATGAGCCGGGAGGAACTGGAAAAAGAAGAACTTGGTTCTGTCATGACGAAAGCTGTGGCAGACGTGGACGCATGCGTGGAGGGAATGCGAAAATTCACAACCGAGGTCTTTGACACCGGCGTGGTACTTGTGGCGTATACTGTCATGCTGTTTTCTTACGATTGGCGTCTGGCACTGCTCTCTTGCGCGTTTACGCCCTTCGCCTACCTCATCGCCGGGTACCTGAAGGGACGGGTTGCTCAAAGCAGCGCCTCCTACAAGAAAAGTGCCGGCCGCTTAAACGGGGCCACGATGGATCGCGTCTCCAACGCCGTGACCTATAGGGTCTACGGCTGTGAGCAGAACCGGGACGCCGCTTACGAGGCGCGGTTGGGCGATTACGAAAAACGCGCTGTTGCGGCCAATCTCTGGGAAAACACAATGCAGCCGCTCTACAACATCATATCCATGTGCGGCGCTGTGCTGATTTTGTATCTGGGCGCGCGGAACGTGCTGGGCACGGGGTGGAAAAGCTGGGACATCGCCGCTTTCACCACCTTTCTCTCCTGCTTCACAAAAATGGCTCTCAAATCCTCTCATGCGGCCAAGCTTTTCAATGCCGTCCAGAAGGCCCAGGTGTCCTGGGCACGCATCAAGCCGCTGATGAAAGCGTACATAGGGCCGGACGCCGTATCCCAGCCGGATACCGCAAAGTCCGCAGCGTTGACGCTTTCCGGCGTATCCGTGGGCTGGCCGGATGGAGAAACCGTACTGAGGGACATTTCCTTTTCTGCCCGCCCGGGACAGATCATTGGAGTAACGGGGCCTGTGGCCTGCGGAAAATCCACGCTGGGAAAGGCATTTATCGGTGAAGCCCCTTACTGCGGCAGCATCCGCGTGGCCGGGCGGGAGCTCAGGGATCTGAGTCCCTGCGAGCGCAGCCGTCTGATCTCCTATATGGGGCACGAGCCGGAACTGATCAGCGACACGCTGGCGGAGAATATCCAGTTGGGAGAGCCGGGAGAAATTGAACCGTTTTTGCGGACGGTGTGCTTGGATGAAGAGGTGCGGCAGATGCCGCAGGGTGCCGACACGCCGGTGGGCAGCGGCGGCGTGCGTCTGTCCGGTGGGCAGCAGGCCCGCGCGGCGCTGGCTCGGACGCTGTACAATGCCCGGAGCATTCTTGTATTGGACGATCCATTCTCCGCTGTGGATCGAGGCACGGAGCTAACCATACTGAAAAATCTGAGGACTTTGGCGGAGGATAAAATTGTGATTCTGTTCTCCCACCGACTGTATCAATTCCCCACATTTGACCGGGTGCTGTTTTTGCGCTGCGGCAGGGGCGTTTTCTCCACCCATGAGAAACTCCTGCGGGAGAATTCCGATTATGCAAAGCTTTATTCGGAACAGGTGAATGGGGGTGGCGGACATGAAGCATGAAAAATGCCTCGGTACGGTGCTGCGTCGGGTCATTGCCGCCAGCACGATGACGAGTATTTTGACCGTACTCGTCATCGTGCTGGCCGTGGTAACGGCCCTGTTCCCGCCGCTTGTCCTTGAGCGGGTGGTCAACAACCTTACGGCAGGTCGTGGAGTTGCTCTGAGTCTGGCGTTTTCCTATCTGGGACTGATCGCCCTGTCCGGCTTGCTGGAATCCGGGCAGAACGTGATGATCACCGTATTCGGTCAGAAAGTCACCCACGGCCTGCGCAGCGCGCTCTGCGCCAAACTCCGCCGTTTGCCTGCGGCCTATTTCACCTCCCACGAAGCCGGTAAAATTGCCTCCCGCTTCGTGAACGACGTGGACACGGTGGACTCTCTCTTTACGGACGGGATTGTCAGTATGTTTGCCGACGGGTGTAAGGTGGTCAGCATTCTGATCGTGATTTTTTATAAGAGCATGGGGCTTGGCTTTCTGATGCTGCTGGTTACGCCATTGCTCTTTGCCATGACGCGCCTGTTCCAGAAGCGGATGCTGAAAGCACAGCTTGAAAACCGTGTAGCTGTGAGCAAGGTGAACAATCATGTGCCCGAGACAATTCGCAATATCCGTATGATCCATGTGCTGCTTCGGGAAAAGTACATGGAACAGCGCTACGACGATTACATCGGCGAGAGCTACCGCGCAACGGACAAATCCAATCTCTATGATTCCATCTATTCGCCTATCGTCATTTTTGTCAGCTCCTGCGTCATTGCCGTAATGATGGTTTGCGCCTCTATGGGAGGGGGAATCCGAGAGTTCTTCGGCATCAGCGTGGGCACGGCGGTAGCTGTGATTGCCTATGTAGGCCAGGTGTTTGCACCGCTCGAAAGCCTCGGCATGGAAATTCAGAACATCCAGTCCGCCGTGGCCGGAGTGAAACGGATCGACGAGTTTCTGGCCGAGCCGGAGCGGGAGATGCCGGACGATTCCAACGCAGGAAAAAGCTCAGACGCGGTCCCCATCGTCCGCTTCGACCATGTTCGTTTCGGGTATGGCGAGGACAGCGATGTGCTGCAAAATCTGAGCTTCACAGTAAGCAAAGGAGAAGCGGTTACGTTTGTCGGCAGGACAGGCGCGGGCAAGAGCACCGTCTTCCGTCTGCTGCTGGGGCTGTACCGGCCGCTTGAAGGGCGGGTGCTTATTAAAGGATCGGGGGCTTCCGGCATTCCGGACGAAAAAAAGCGTCGTCTAATCGGCTATGTGGAGCAGTCCTTCCATCTGGTAGAGGGCACGGTTGCGGAGCAGATTTCGCTGTTTGACCCAGCCGTTGCTCGAAAGCAGGTTGAAAATGCGGCCAAACTGGTGGGACTGCATGAAAGTATCCTTGCCCTCCCGGACGGATACGATACGCCCGCTTCGGAAGCTGCCTTTTCGCAGGGGCAGTTCCAGCTTCTCTCTATCGCGCGGGCCATTGCGGCCTCGCCGGAGATTCTGCTGCTGGATGAGATCACAGCAAATCTCGACAGCGATACGGAACAGCGCGTGCTGGATGCGCTGGAGCGCGCCGCCGAGGGCCGGACAGTGCTCTCCATTTCCCACCGTCTGCAGGAGCATGTCAACGGTCAGCGGATAATCCGGATCGGCGGCCAGTTGTAACCGCTTGAGAAATCAGGCCCTATTTGCCACTTAAGTCCTATGTGATATGGTAACTGCTCTTTTCTCTTATATAGTCGCTCTCATAAGGCAGAGGAAAAAAGCTGGGTGGATTGTCAGGCATACGAGCAGGTCAAATCAGATTATTTTCTTGCGTCTTACCATCTCGGAAATATATAGAATCAGTTCTTCAGGCGTGGGTATATCTTTTTCGCATGGGACAGCGTCCCAAAACGCCTTGACCTTCGGATCGGTGCTGCATAAGCCATTCAGCATGGCAATTTGCATCTGCTTTCTTACATATTCCGTTGAAACACCGTCACGCTCGGCGATTTTCCTGATGGCGTTTTCCGCTACGATCCGCTTTGCTGTTTTGCTTCCGCTCTTTTTCTTACCCACGCTTCCAACCTCACTATAATTTATTTGGCATAGCCGTTTTATCAGACATCTTTGCGCGTAATGAAGGCCGCGGCTCCGGCAGCCTATCAGTTTTCAGCATCCCCGCTGGTCGTGCTTGCCGATAATACGCCTACAGAAAATGACGTCTCCACAGGCACCCCGATTTGTATCAGTTTATCGTGAAAAGAAATGCAGTTTCTTCCGGCTCTCTTGGCACGGTACAGCGCTTTATCCACGGCTTTATAAAGATCGACCAGCAAATCGTCCGGTTGTGGTGTATTCGTTGCAACGCCTATGCTGACAGATAAAAAATCGCCTGGATTGTTTTCCGAGGCTGTTGTGACTTTCAAATTGATAATGGATGAGGAAAGGGATTGTGCCATTTCCAAAATACGATCATCGTTTACTTCCGAAAGGAAAATTAAGAACTCATCTCCGCCGATTCTGCTTATAATGTCCGTTTCCCTCCTGAAGCAGCTTTTTACGCTGTCCGCCACCTGCCTTAAGATGTTGTCACCCTCCGGGTGCCCAAAGGTGTCATTGTAGCTTTTGAAATAATCAATATCCGCAAGGATGACGCCAACTTTCTTCTTATCCCGCTTGCAAAGAGCCCAGGCGGTTCCTGCCGCCTGCTCCAAACCGTTGCGGTTTAGCAGGTGCGTTAAGGCATCCGTTGTTGCCTCCGTTTTCAGACGGTTTATCTCCTCAATTTCGTTCGTAAAGGAACGGGTGACGGCCTTACCGGTTATGCTGGCGGTGAAAACTGTCCCGACATTGGTCAGCAGAAGAATTAAAAACAGTTCAAAGCGTATTTGGCCCAAGCCAAGCAAGACCGCCGGGATGCCTGTTGTCACGATGAGCAATAATAACAAGTCCCGGAATGAGATCACGAAAGCCGCGCCGCATAGTAAAAAAATGGCGGAGCAGAACACGGTCAGGCAGACAGGCAGCGCTTCCGCCTCAGCCGCTGGGGAAAAAATCAATATGCCAATAAATATGATAAAAGCAAAGAGCAATCCGGCCCTCTGCTTATTGAAAGCCTTTATCTTGTCTTTCACTTGCTGCTCTGTCCGGATTTCACGATCTGCCATGATGTACTCCTGTTTTCATTATTATTTGTCGTAACTTGCAGTATTACTACAATATTATACCTCTATACTGCGTATGATTGCAACTCTCTATTGGATAAAATATAAGAGAAGATTTTATCTGATTGGAGGGATTGCTGTGCCCCCAATTAACAGCAAATCATACACAGAGGAAGAAAAGCAATTTCTTAAAAATATCGGTTTCAAAATTCAATTTTTCAGAAAGCAGCGGGGCCTCAGCCAAAATGAACTTGCTGAAAAAGCTGATTTAAGCTATACCACGATCAGTCATATTGAAAGTACATCTTCCTATGGCATGTCCATCATTGCTATCTACAAGATTGCGAAGGCTCTGGATGTTGATCCGAGCCAATTACTTCTGTTCAAGTAAATGCAAGGCGTATGACGCTATTCCGAATTGATTTGAGAACAGGAGGATACCGGCCAAAGTTGTACGCGAGTCATCAATCGGCTGTGCATAGCATTTTTTATAATCCGTTTTTCTTCCGCAATACAGAACAGGCGCTCAACCCGGCTTGCTTTGCCGGCGTTGAACGCCTGTTAACGATTGTAAGAGGTAATCGTTAATGGTTGCTATTTCGGATAATCGTTAAAAGGCAACCCAGTCCGTCTTCTGCCAGAACGGCAGGGTTTAGATAATTCAAAATCTGTGACATTCTTCGATTTCTTCCACAAGAGCAGCAAGCCGTTCCTCTCGTTTCTCCTTGTTTGAAAGTTCACACTCCCATACCACAATTACGTGCCAGCCCATATCTTCAAGCTGCTGTTTTTCAGCCTTGTCACGCCTGACATTTTTTTCAAACTTATCAGCCCAGAACCCCCTGTTTGTTTCGGGAATCCGGGCAGCCTTGCATCCGGGGTGCTGATGCCAGAAACATCCGTGTACTAAGACAATGGTATGGTATTTCGGCAGTACGATATCCGGCTTGCCGGGATAGCGCTTGTCATTTTTTCTATATCTATATCCCTGTGCAAACAGATATTTCCTGATAAGTTCCTCCGGCTTGGTATTCTTACCTCTGATACGTGACATATTATAACTTCGTTGCTTTTTTGTCATGACATCCGGCATATGATCACCCGCTTCAAAATTTTTGCATGGCTGTTCAGCGATTGCAAACAGGAATCGCTGACATATACCAGTTAAACCTCATTAAACACTTTCGCAAAAATAAGCTTCGTGAAAACATCATCTATCTGTTTCGTTATGTTTTTCGATTCGACTAAAGTACCAAGTTCTATATTCCCCTGTTGACCGTGGTAGGATAAATTTGCTGATGTGATCAGTGCTTTTTCCTGATCCACGGATATCACCTTGGCATGAAGGGCAGCCATGGGATCCTCGGACTGACGATAGTTGTATATTTTCAGAAAATGACCTTTATATCGTAATATCTTGTCAAACCCTATCTGGTTCTCTATATCGTTTACATAAAACTTTATAAAAACACCGCTTTGGCTTTTCTGAATTATTGTATCAACAATGTCGGAAAAGTACGATGACATGGAATATCCTGTAATCAGGATATTCCTGTTGGCACTGTTTATCATCGACTGAACGACATTCATAGTAGTTCTCGCTTTTATTGCAAATGACGGTGGAGCGGTAACCACAAGCGATACTTTGTCGGTATCATTTGTATTCATGGCACTTGCTATGAGTCCGGCGATATCACTGCATTGTTCATTTGTCAATGCGGGAAAACTTCTCTTCAAAAGTGTGATTGAATTTGAAGTTCCGTTATTGGCATCACCCTTTATAGTGTTCAGCAGTATTTCCCTGCTTATATTTCCACTTGACATAGTTCATTCACCAATTCCTTAAAGTATGCGCATTCTTCACGACCGGGGATAGGAACGACAAAACCACGGTCAAGCATTCTGTTCCCGTTCTCACAGGCAGTTTCGGAAATCATGCAACAGGAATGGCACGCTGCACCATTGGAGTCTTTTCCTGCAGGAAGATTGTTCATACACTCCGGGTCGTTAGTGCATACAAGTGCTTCTTGGAACGCACCTCTCATCAGGCTGGTCATCTGGTCGATGTTTCCAAGTTCAACCAAACCGCCTAATGAGCCTTCCTTATCAGAACTCCCGGTATACAAGAGAACGCCGGACATTTTATCTCCGAAATAGATTCTTTCTCTGATCGCCGATGAGGAGTACCCTGAAGACATGGACATCTGCTTTATCATAAGGTGAGCAAATGTATGCATCAGCACATACACTGCATTTCTAAGTACGGTAACCGTCCATCCCTTGGATTCGCAGAATTCTTTGTATGAATCGGAATATTTCTGAGAGAGTGCTTTTACCTTATCTGAATTCAGCCACTGGACAAGGGTATCCTTATTAAACTCTATAAAGATTCCCTCACCATTGACTTCGGCAGCTGGAAGCCAGCGTTCTGTTCTTCCTTTGCTGAGATATACGATATTTGCCTGTTCATCGGCATCTGGATCTGGAGCGTCCACTCTTGTAAATCCGAGTAGCACCCTGACTTCACGAAGCCGGGTGATGCGCACAATCCTGCTGAAGTATTTCTGCAAATATCCGGGCAGAGGGTCTTCCTCAGCTTTGAAATGCTTCTTGTTCGATTCATATGCCGGATCATTATGATGCGTAATGGCGTTGTATTCCATCTGCTTGATTTCGGTGAACTCCTTTATATTGCTTAAGCGGCGGGCGAGAGCCTCGTCGAATTCGTCACGTGTGTAAGCGGCAAAATACATCTCGTATATCTTTGTAACACCGTCGTCCCCCATGAGTTGTTTTGCGAGCTCAATATCCCTTAGATGCTCATCAATCATGTTATAAAGCGGATTAATCCACGGAGGAATCGATATGGCACTTCTGCTCACAGCGAAGTAAACATTCGACGCACCTCTCTGAGACGGGATAATCGGCTTGTCGCATCTCTGATTCTTCACATTCGGTCTGAACGGATGATGTCCGGGGCATGTCAAGCCATCAAAATTCTCTCTCTGTGTTGCTCCGCTCATGCTTCGCTTTGCACCGCATGAACATTCGACCCACATATCAGCGAGTGTGGATGTGTTTCCTGTCGAATACATCTTTAATGTACCGTTGCAGTCGGTATCGCCTCTGTGAACCCACCACTTCCAAGGAAAGTCAGACATGTGCCCATTTTCACATATGATAATGAAACGGGATGGATATGCGGGGCGGTGGCATTCAGGGCACGTGACACCGTATTTTAAATACTTGTCAAGGTCAAAATTTTTTCTTGCGTCAAATAGTTTGCCGCATCTTAAATTGGAACAAACATGCCAGTATGGGAATGTCACGACAGGTATATCACCTGAGAAACTTGTACGTGGCATATAGAAGCAGTCTACCCCAAGGTAGGAAGCAAGCCTGCCGTCAATAATCTTTTTTCCTTTTTGTTTCCAGTAGGATATATCCAGTATGGTTACCGAGTCCTTGACGGCATCCACGACCGAGCCAGGACCGAAGGTGGTAATTATCTGATTCGGGCGTAATTCGCCGAGTTTGTTATTATCAAATCCAGTCATTTCATTCCTCCGTGTAATAAAACATATTTGCAGAACTCTCAACTTCACGCATGGAACGCAAAGTAGCTTTCTCGTTATCATTGCTCGGAAGTTCATAGGGATTCATCAACCTGCTGTACCTGTCAGTCTTCACGACATAGTAACGAAGCGGCTTTGTCTGTGCAGCCTGCAGTTTCCACCAGTCGATAAACCGGTCTATTTCCTCTTCGGCATCTGCCTTGGCAGACGGCTTAATGATATTCAGCCTGTCGATGATCAGCTTTTTCACCGAGTCAAGCTGTTCATCAGATAACGATCCAATATCAGCCGCATCAGCATTGTCTGCCATTTCAGGATAGCTAAGCCGTATTGCAGAGATTACTAGGGCATGCATGACACGATCCCTTGCTCTGGCAGAGAAAGGAGTCGCAGTTGTGCCCTCCACGAATCTGTAAATCTGGGAATGATAACCTGTAAAATTCTCGTAATGTGACAAATCACGCGGCCGGTATGCGTTGTACAGGGTGACCACCAATCCGGGAAAAGCACGACCGATACGGCTTGTCGCCTGGATGTATTCTGAATTCTGCTTAGGCTGACCGGTAACGACCATAAGTCCCAGACGATCAACATCCATACCGACAGCAATCATGTTTGTGGCGACGGCAGTATCAAGACAATCCCTTGACTCGTATGTAGTCTCAAGCTGATTGAGCTTCTCCGGGATTTTATACGATGACATGCGTGATGTTATTTCCACGTTGCGGTTGAGATAACGCTGCTTGTCCAAATGATATTTGTTCTTGATCCTGTATATTCTCTTCGGAATATCGTCCTGGAGAAGCCTCACGGCACCGCCAAGCTCACGGATACTGTTGAAATACCCGACAAGGGAATAATAGGGGTCAATCACATCTTTATATTTTTCCTGCAGGGAGAACGTGTATGCTGCCTGAAGGATAATTGCGTATACCCTTAACAATGCTGTTTTCACTGACTGACCGGGAGCGCAGACACCCACATATTTTCTGAAAGGATCATCTTTAACGGGTATCTCCTTAATAAAGAAGCTGTCACCGATCTCAAATCCGTTAGGCGGGAACTGGGTGGTATTCCTCCTGGCATAAAGACACTTTGTCTGTGCCTCTGCATTTTTAATTGTGGCTGTCGAAACCACGTACTTCGGCTTTATCCCGTCATGCGTGCACATATCTTCGATAATGGTCTCATATGCACCGTACACCGTTCCAAGAGGGCCGGTGATAAGATGGAGCTCGTCCTGAATAATAAGTTCCGGCGGAAGGAACGGCCGTACATTCGTCAGTGTTGATGCCGTCCTGTTGTGCTTACTGTGCGCTGCACCGTAAGCCACATATCCGTCGCGGCTGCATTTGCGGTCAATGCGGCCAAACAGGGCGTTTGTGCTGACATCCCATGGCAGTCTTGCAAATTTATCCACAGTAGACAAAATGATGGTTGGACATTTGGAATATATTTCTTCATCCACCAGATACACAGGAATCGGAATCCGGTCATTTCTGTACTTGTAAAATTTGCAGTCCCGGTCAGAACAATAAATATCAATGGACTTTCTGTCCGGATCAATGTAAAAGTTGTCTTCCTTGAGAGGATTTCCGCAGAACGGGCAGGTGAGAAGCTGCTTGTACACGTGATTCCTTGCGCTTCTTGCTGCGTAAGGGTTATCCGGCTTTTCATTGAATTCATCAAATTTATTCGGAGTAACTCCATCTCCGACCCAGAAGCCGATACTGATAGGTTCCCTGCCGTACATCGGATATGCCTGGCGGCGTATCATTTCTGCGGCAAGCACCATCTTTGTAATACGATCTCTCTGCTGTGTGGTCAGCAGACGGAGCGTGTACCTCAGAATAATGGTCACGCCTCCGTCGAGGTTATATTTATCGCCTTCGCCGGCACGGAGCCGTCTGTTTGCGATGACAAACGCCATGAGACCGAGATAGGCTTCCGTTTTGCCGCCGCCTGTTGGAAAATAGAGGAGATCCACAACTTCACGGTCGTGGTGTCTGGGATCAACGATGCCTGCAAGGTTCATAAGAATAAAAGCAATCTGGAACGGACGCCATCCGAAATTGTTCTCAGGTTTCCTTGGATCGATAAAGTCCTGAAAATTGCATTCAATACCTGCACCGTGCTTCTTGGAGTAATTCTTGATGCTGTTCTGAAGAAATATAACACGGTTCATGAAGCAGAAGGCTTCGAACGAGGTATCGTCCGATTCAATGATATGTATTCCTTCACGAATTCGCCTCAATGCGTCCCTGCACCTGGATATAACCTTGTTGCCGATTTTATCGCTGAAACCGGTATCATCCATTTTTGCGTTCCCGGCTAATTCCTTATTTATCCAGTGCTCATAAGAGTCTGCGAGTGTGTTGAGTTTCCCAATGGTTTGGGCCTTTTTTGATTTCACAGACATCAGGCAGGTGGAAAAGTAAAATTTGTCAAAACCATCAAGTGCGGCGCTGACTCCGGGAAATTCGTATTCAGGTATAAAGTCGGATTTCACATAAGTGGTTCTACCGTCAACAGGGTCTTCCCATACCACCGCACATCCGCGTCCGCATCCCATAATTGGACGCTGTTCGAAATAAAACTCATCTGCAGCAAGTATTTTTCTGCAGATATGTTCTGCAATAAAAGCAGCTGAACCGTCTTCCGAATACGCCTTGATTCCCACTTGGAACATGATTGCTTCCGCACTGTTTGCCGGATTGCTTCTCTTGTTAATGACATAAGCCGTTACGAGAGAATAGCCGCCTTTCAGAGAAATGCGGGAAGCATGGACATGAACATTCGAATCGCAGACAAGTTGGTAATCCTTCGTACGCGTAAATTCTCGGAAATTGATTCGCAATGTTTCATTCATTGGATGCCGGGTGTAAACTGCACGGCTGTGTTCTTTCCCGTCCTTACCAGTGTACTTTTCGGATGACTTTGCATAGTCTCCCCAGTTTATATCCAGATTAATGCTTTTTGTATCGCTCTGTATATAGAAACTGATTCCGATTGATGAGGGTAGCTGGAAATGAGTTGTGGAAACCGGTTCATTATCATCGTCTTCACCGGCAGTAAAATCCTCACCATCCTCGTAGGCGATATCTGTATCGACTTCCTGTTCGCCAGCACTGGATGAATTATTATCTTTATTCTGTGAATCAAGCATGCCGACAAGATATGCATACCTTGGGTTCTCATCCAGAACCTCATTTTCAGACTTGGGTCCGATGAGATCGGTTCTTATGGCATCTATGATTTTCTGTCTGACTTCTGAATATTTGAATCTGTCAGCCATTATGATTCCTCCTTCACTGCGTGGGCGGTGCCAAGCGTATACTTGCAGGTGTTCCCGGGATGTATATTATCATCCGATATAAGCTTGTACTCCCATTTTTTATGGTCCGGGTCGGCTGTTGATGCAAACCGGCACCATTTGGTTCCTTCCCTGGCTTTTGAGATAACCTCTTCTGAATTCACCTCGTTTAAGGCCTTGACCTCGACCATGAATTTACCGGAGAAAGTTTCCACCAGAAAATCCGGGTTATACTGCTGACCTGCCTTCCAGAACAGACCGAGCTGGTTCAGCGGAGGTTTTATCCAGCGTATGACATCCGGGTCTTCCTCCAGAATGATGGAGAACAACCTTTCCGTGTCACTGTCAAAGGCGTTCGAAGGATAATAGGACTTCTTATAGCCTGTAAACAGATATTGTTTGATATTGCTCTTGTCGGAGAACGGCTTGTCGAATCTTACTTTGCCATCCTCTTTGACATTCTTCACAAATTTGCGGAACAGAATCAGATCCTTCTGAATAATGTGGATATCCTGCGTCGTTTTGTCCATATGCTCATAAATCTGCTGGCGGATGTCAGAGACAATCAGAGTGGCATAGCGGCGGACGATTCTGCGTTTGTCCTCCTCGTCACCCGGAATCTGGCTGAGATATTGTTCCACTACATCAATAACGAAGTCAGCGTCGTCATAAGACAGTTCGCTGATTAAATCCAGCAGCATACAGGCGAGCGTGTTCAGCGAATCGTTGACCTCAAGTATCTGGGCGTCGACAGCTGTCAGAAGCTGCTGGTTGACGGCGTCGAAACGCTCGATTTTTGCCATTGCCACTTCAAAATCAGGTATTGTGCGTTTAACTTCAAAACGGTTGAATTTCACCTCCGAGGTCGTTTGCACGAGAATCTTGGGGACAGAGATTGCCTTGGCGGAATATTCTTTCACAGCCTTCACAAATTCCTCTTTGCTCAAAGGCTGCTTACCTGATTTCAGGGAAGTCTGCGGCTGTGAAAGGGCAGTATCTTCTGTTGGCGTATTATCTGGTTCCACGCCGGGAATGAAGTCGGATATCGACATCTGATTATCGTTTTCCGGCTTTGTTTTGCGCTGGGAAGCCATGAATGTTTTGACGTATTCCTGATAGATTTCAAGCTGCGTCTTTGTAGTGCTCACTTCAGCAAAAGTCTTTACGCCGGACGCGGTCATGGCAACGTCAAACAGAGTAAGCTGTCCGTCGTCAACGGAACTGGAAACATCCACTGACTCTATCGGCTCGACAGCTGTCTTATCAAGGTCACGGTAACGGAAGATATCACTGCTTTTGATTTCATCAACAAGTTCCCTGTAGTGGTCATGCGCCACAATATCGAGCGTGTCGAGGTCTTCATTGCCTGTTTGTTCGCCGAACGGAAGTCTCAGACCGCGGCCTATTGTCTGCATAGCCAGAATATCACTCTTTGCGGCATTCAGCGGGATAATGGTGAACAGATTGTTGACATCCCAGCCTTCCTTCAACTTATATACGTGCAGAACAATCTCCACCGGGTTAGCGTTGCTTTCTATGGAGAGCAGAAGACGGATGTTTTCATCTGACTCCTCACCGGTCTGCTTGGAGTGAATTTCTATTACCTTACCCTTGTATTTACCATTCTGGAAATCGTCACTGTCTATGAGGGCACGGATTTTCTTGGCATGGTCGGTGTCCTTACAGGCAATCAGTACAATAGGTTTCACATAATCCAGTCCGTTGTCGCTGCAATATTGTTTCAAAACGGTCTTGCGGTGTTCATGAAGGGTAAGACCATCACGGATCTTCATTTCCTCAATATCATTCTGGCTGTAACCCGCCATGTTTGAGCGGCCCATAACGACAGGAATCTTGAGGTATCCTTCGACAGCGCCTCTTGCAAGATCATAAGCGTATATGACATTGGATGTTGACTTTGGCGTGGCGGTGAATTCAAGTCCGAGAACAGGCTTCAGATAATTGATGGCTTTCATGGAAGCGGGAGCATAGTAGCGGTGAGCCTCGTCCATGCATATCACAAGGTCATCAAACTGCGCCAGCACATCCGCAAAGGAAGCGCCGAGCGTTTCCTTAAACTTGTGGAAATTGAACTGCACATCCGTCTTACTGTTGAATATCTTTCCGATATTAAAAATGAAGAGTTGTATCTCGGAGGCCTTTTCTATACTCAGCGTCATCTGCTCAAATTTCACGGGATATGTATCGTAATTCTCGCCGTCATAAACTTTCGGCTTTCCCATTTCCGATTCAAGCCCCTTGAAGATATACTTCGGATGATTCGGATTGGATTCCTTGCGGAACTTGTCATAAATCGTACTGCCGGGGGCGAGGATGAAGAAATGCTTATATCCCTTTGTTTTGTACAGGTAATAGATGCACGCTCCCATAAGACGTGTTTTCCCTATGCCGGTGGCCATTGCATAGCAGAAAGAAGGAAAGTTAAATTCCGATTGAATCCTGCGCTGTTTTTCACAGTATTCAGTTGCGGCTTTCTCAACGGTTTCCTTATTGGCTTTCTTGTAATCACAATGAGAGCTGATGGCGTCGAGGTAGGAGAGCGCTTCCTCCTGTGGAGTCCTCAGACTCATCGCATACTTGATTTTTTTCACTATGTCTGACATTTATTCTGCCTCGCTTTCAAAATCGCACTTTTCCAGAAGGTCTTTCGGTATTTTCTTTACCTCAATGTTATCGGGCAGAATCATGTCCGACTGAATCTTCGTGCCGTATATCAGAAGGGACTGCCCGTCGGCAAGTCTGGCTGACAGCGATTTGACATATCCGGCATTCACGAATTCCCTGGTTATGTGGATAAACCGCTTCTCGGAAGAGTGTCCGTGGAAGACATCCTCCGGCTTGTATTTAAATCCCTCAATCTTGCAGATAGCCTCGCAGAGCATTTCAAAGGTGTAGGACGGGTTTATCTGGTAAACCGGAAGCTTGTCGTTTTTCACGAGCAAGCTATCGGCAAGTTCGTAGAAATGGTAACCACCGCCACCTTGCCAGTGGACGTCTTTAGAGATACCTGTCTTATCGCCATTTATGACATTATCCATACGCACTTTGCAAAGTGTATAAGCGTGTTCTCCAAACTCTATCCCTATCCATTTTCTTTGCATTTTGTGTGCTGTAGCTATGGTGGAGCCACTTCCGAGAAAAGAATCCAATACCCAATCACCTTTGTTGGAAAAGAAACGAATTATCATTTCAAGTAATTCTTCCGGTTTCTTGCCTCCTCGAAATTCAACTCCGCCTTCTTGTCTACAGTTCCCGAAATTTCCTGCAAGGTCATAAAACCCATTTATTGGATTCTTACGTTTAACAGCGTCAGATTCCAATTTGTCTACAGGGACGCCTTGGTAATACTTACCTTTTGTTGCACCTTGACGTTTGGGACCAGTGAAATATCTATAATCATATCTGTCATCTCCAATACCATAAACTTTATACATTACGCCATAGCCATCTTCTTTATATCTTCCAGATAAATAATCTCTAAAAAAGCGCCCAGAAGAGTTGCCATCGAGAATTGTTCCTGTTGCCCATATTTCTTTTAACCCGTATTCGTCTCCTTCTTCCTTGGCCTCGATAGTATACTCGTCTTTAGTGAAAATCCGAACTTTCTTTCCTCCAATAGTGGTTTCTTGACCACATCCGCTTTCATGAATTTGGTATATAAATTTCTCAAAACCGACCTCATCATAATCAAAGTTAGGAACAGCTTCTGGTCTTTTCCTATAAACAAAAATCTGTTCAATCTCTTTATGAAAGTCCATATCTGACTTTAATGTTTTATCAGGGTATCGAACCCGGATATATAATGTAGTTAAATAATTTGATCGTCCAAATATTTCATCGAGAACGACTTTCAAATAATGACTTTCAGAGTCATCAATTTGGCAGCATAAAAAGCCATCGTCTGATAGTAAATTCCATAAGAGTTCAAGTCGGCTCTTCATTAACGATAGCCAAATGCTATGTTCTACATCGTCGTCATAATATTCAAATGCGCTACCTGTGTTATATGGAGGATCTATGTATATACATTTGACCTTTCCTGCAAAGTCCTGCTGCAAAGCTTTCAGGGCAATCAAGTTGTCCCCGTGAATCAGCATGTTCTCGCTTGCCGGATCGCCGTATGATTTGCTCTTGTCCTCCAGCAGAATTCTCGGTTCGATTATTTTTTCATCATACTTGCCAACCCAGGTCAGCTCTAATTTTCCTGTTTTCTTCATATTGCGTCTCTCCTAAAATTTCAGGACAATATTAACCAGCAGTATTGGGTTAATATCGAACTGCTTGTTAAATGTTTCGATTTCCCGCCGTCCATCTTCCTGAATGGCAGAGACCTTCTTGTGAAATGTCTGCTGGAATTTCTGCAGGTGTTTCCGCTTTTCATCCGCTTCTTTCCGGATATCCACTTTTTCAAGGAAATCCGCAGCCTCTGCAGCCCGGGTCATCAGTTCATCAATTTCAGCCGACATATCCTCAATCTGGATATTCAGCTGTTCCGTCTGGATTTCAACCCAGTTTTCCACCTTGCGTTTATTATAGGCCATCTGCGGCTCCACGCTCCGGCGGTACCGGGTGGTCATTTCTTCAGTAAGCTGGTCATATATCTTCTGATATCGGCAAACTTCCTCATCAGAGGGAGTGAAATAACGGATATCGGAATCATTTGCGCCCCCTAACGCCTGAACCATTTCATTCTCAGTGAAATCGACATAGTCCCCATGTTCGTCGCAGAGTAGCAGCACAGGAAACAGGAGTTTTGCTCCGTTGCAGAATGCTCCTATAAACAAAACACCATGCGAACCCATGACATCATTGCCCCAGTTGTCGATTTTCCAGTAGTATTGCTTCCCGTCCAATTCCGGCTCGTCAAAGCCGTTCCAAAATTCAACTTCCTGCAGATACCGGGCTATATCAGCCTTTGTTTTATCCAGTGCCTGTTCCTTGGCTCCGCTGCTCTCGGTAAGAAACAGAGAGCGCAGTTCCCTGGCTTTTTTGTCCATCCTGGCGTCGAGCTTCCGGTCCAGTTTGTCAAATGCTTTCTTGAATTCCGCAGTGGTATCGCAGGTCTGGTAAATCTGCAGCACCATTTTTTCGAAGTTTGTCCCTGATTCCAAAACTCCGAGAGCTATGTCCGAGGCTCCGAACACGCCCTCGAACAGTTCAAACTTCTTTGACAGTATGTCGTAAACCCGCTGGTCAGCGGCATTCTGCGTATTCAGCAGGTTTATGGCCACTACATCATGTTGCTGTCCGTAACGGTGGCAGCGGCCGATTCTCTGCTCGATTTTCTGCGGGTTCCACGGCAGGTCGTAGTTTATCACCGTGTTGCAGAACTGCAGGTTCAGGCCTTCGGAACCTGCGTCAGTGCATATCAGAATCTTGGCGTTGTACTGGAAGTAATCCACGATTGCGTGTTTGTACTCAACACTCCGGCCGTAATTGGTCTTTCCGAAGTTCTTGACCTGCCATGTCCTGTATATTTCCTTTGTCATGGTATCGTCAAAATCCCCGTTGAAGAGAAGAACGTCCTCATCTTCATATCCTGTTTTCCGAAGCTCTGCGGCAATGTATTTCTGGGTACGCTTGGATTCGGTGAAAATAACAACCTTTTGCGGAATACCCTGTTCCTGCTGGTGATCGAAGGCTATATGTATTGCAGTTTTCAGTGCCTCGATCTTGGCATTCGTCTTAATGCGCTTTGCAACACCGATGATCAGGTTCACTTCATTGAGTTCCGCCTGTATCAGCTGCTTCTGAACAACCGTATCTTCATCCTCGGTTTCTTCAAAACCTGACTCGTCAATTTCATCCTCAACAAAGCTCCAGAACAAATCAAAGCCTTCCTGGGCGTTTGCTGACTTGCTTCCCTCACAGAGCTTCTGAAGCCTCTTCTTCAAAACTTCAAATGTCTCTATCAGAGCGAAACTGGAGGAGGCGAGGAGTTTGCGGATAACAAGAATGATAAGCCCCCGGTTTGATGTGGGAATGGAATACAGGATATCCCGTTTCAAAAAGTCATTGACTCTCTGATACAACTCCATTTCATCTTGGGAAAGCGTAAAATCAACTGTTTTACAGGTCCTTTTCTTGAAATTCATGTACTTCGCCACATCTTTGCGAAGTGTGCGATAAAGCACCGGGGATAATTCCCGCTTTAAATCCGCGTAATTCTGTCCTTCGACATAGCGCTTGTTAAACAGCTTTTCACTGCCGAAAATTCTGGGGTCTATAAAAGAAATCAGTCCGTGAAGATCTGTCAGCGAATTCTGCAAAGGCGTTGCAGTCAGCAGAATCTTTGGAATACCCTTGGAAAGGTCGTACAGGTTCTTTGTCCGCTTTGTCCCGTGAAATACATTCCTGAGATTGTGAGCCTCATCAATGATTATGAAGTCCCACTTCACATCCGGAAATCTCTTCATCAGCTTGGAAGCATAGTCATACGATGTCAGAATGATCCGCGCCTTTTCCCTGTCATTGAATCTGTCGCGCCAGCCGGAGAAATCCTTTTCGACGATGATTCTGTCGAGAATCGTTGATTCCAGTCCGAATTTCTCTTCAAGCTCAAGTTCCCACTGTTTCCGGAGGGAAGCGGGAAGAGCGATCAAAACACGTTTTGCTCCTGAATCAAGCACATATTTCAGCACAAGACCGGCTTCGATTGTTTTGCCAAGTCCTACTTCGTCCGCAAGGACAATTCCTCCAGTTTTCAGAGCTTGGATAGCTGCACAGAAAGCATTGACCTGATGAGGGTTCCGTTCTATGTTGGCATCAAGCAGGAAATGAAACGGTGAGTCCTCAAGCTCTATTTTTTTATATCTGCTGAATTGCTCGAGGAGCAGGTTACCTTCCATTGCAATCACCTTTGTGCAACTGCTCAAAAATGCCCATGGCGATTCCCTTCGCCATCAGCGGAGGGACAGCGTTGCCAATCTGAATAAACTGCGATGTTCTGGGCCCCTCAAAAAAGTAACTGTCGGGGAAAGACTGTATTCTTGCGGCTTCTCTCACCGTGATGGAGCGGTGTTGTTCAATATCCGGATGAATAAAGTAATGCCCATCCTTTGACAAGTGTGCAAGTATCGTATGGCAGCACTTCTCATCACCTTCAACCACTTTGAACCTGTCTGTGAAGGAATGCCTGTTCTTATGAGTCTTCAGTTCTTCCGGAAGATCATTGTAATTCAGACGTTTGTGACCGTCATTCCATAATTCAACGGCTCTCCGATAAATTTCTATATCGCGCTCCTTGTTGGGGCGGCAGATGTGGAGCGTCAGAATATCATCTGCAGTTCTGATGCCTGACTCGAGGACATAACGGCTTGTCTTTGTCCGGGCATATTTGTCAGAACTCTCGCCCGGATGCAGCTTTGGCAAATCGGTGAAAAGGTCATTGACAACGGCATCAGATTTGATTTTCAGGAAATCCGGATATTTCAATCCGCTTTTTTTCAGCCATCCGACGATAATTATGCGGCGTCTGTTCTGAAGGACACCGAAGGTCTGCGCATTTTGCTCATGGCATTCTATTTCGTATCCGACGCGCTTCAGATACTTCTGGATGTTCTTCCATGTAGTACCGCCGTTTGCCGATTCAATACCGATGACATTTTCAAACACAAACATGCGTGGCTGATAGCGCTTCAGGAATCTTGCATAAAGTTTGTACAGATAATTGCGCGGATCCTCAGCCATAGGAACTTCCATGTGGCTGCTCTGTGCTCTGCCAACAAGAGAGTATGCCTGGCATGGAGGACCACCAACGATGACATCAACCTTTGAAATGCCCCTGATCTTCATTATTCCGTCAATGGTTTTGAAGACAGCGGGTAAAGTATCATCGGACATGGTTTCATTGATTACGGTCTTTGTGATAGAAGCAGGAATCTGCTTCACAAATTCATCGCGTGTGATTTTGCCGCTTAAGTATTTCTTATATAAACCAAGGTTATTAGTGCTTTTTAAATAGTAGTAAGCGCTTCTTGTTTCGAGCGTCTTTGCGGCAAACTCATTCATTTCAACATGGGCAACAGGGTTAAACCCTGCCTGCAAAAAGCCTTCAGACAGACCTCCTGCGCCTGCGAAAAGATCAATGAAATTGTAATTTGACTGTATGTTATTCAAAGGCATATAGATTCCTCGTTGTTCTGTGTTATTATTTCTGAGTGCTCGTTTTTTCCTATTTATCTTCTCTACTTTCAAAGCGCGGGTCGGCAGGCTTCTGAGCATCAGGGGGCAGTAGCCAAGTCTTACCGGCCTTCATGACACCGGTAATACGTCCCTGTGAGCAAAGCAATGCTACACGCCGGGGAGAGATCCCCCACAATTTTGCAGCTTGCTTCGTCGTCAAAAAATCCATATTCAACACCTCAAGAACTATAATTTTATATATTACAGTATATTCTTTTATCTGAACAGAAGCAAGCCTCTGTGGAAAATATTTCATCTTTTCTAAATGCTTTTGTCATAACAAAAAGTGCTCTGACTACCGCACATACTCTGCGTTTCAAGAGTCATGCGTTTTGTTGGGTCACGTGTTAATCGAAATGGTATAGAAAAATCCTGTCTCATTACGAGGCAGGATTTTTGTGGTGGACCTGAACGGGATCGAACCGTCGACCTCCGCGTTGCGAACGCGGCGCTCTCCCAGCTGAGCTACAAGCCCGTATGAAATTTTAATAATAAGACAGGTTGCTGTTTTGATGGCGCTGAGCCCGATGTGGTTTTACGAACAATCCTCGACCTCTCGGATGCGAACCGAACGCTCTGCCAACTGAGCTACAGGCCCGTAACAATCTTTGTGACTTTCATATTATACCGCAGAAAATCTCAAAAGTCTACCCCAAAATTATCCTTCTCATCCTGACAGGCACCGCCGGCTGCCCGGACATCAACATTTAAAAGGCCGGAAGTTTCCTCCCGGCCTTTGGTGAACTTATTCAGCATCCACTTTGGCCATATGAACGATCAGGTCCACGACCTTGTTGGAATAGCCCCACTCATTGTCATACCATGCAATCAGTTTGACAAAGTTGGAATTCAATGCAATACCGGCCTCCGCATCAAAGATGGAGGTCCTGGGATCCGTCAGGAAATCGGAAGAAACCACCTGATCCTCCGTGTAACCCAGAATCCCCTTCATTTCATTTTCCGAAGCATGCTTCATGGCAGCTTTGATTTCATCATATGTAGCAGCCTTTTCCAACCGGCAGGTCAGATCCACAACGGATACATCGACGGTCGGAACGCGGAAGGACATACCAGTCAGCTTGCCGTTCAGCTCGGGAATAACCTTGCCGACTGCCTTCGCGGCACCAGTGGAAGATGGAATGATATTGGCAGAAGCGGCACGTCCACCTCTCCAGTCTTTTTTGGACGGACCATCCACAGTCTTCTGGGTCGCTGTGGTGGAATGTACGGTGGTCATCAGCCCTTCGGCAATGCCGAAATTGTCCTGCAGAACCTTCGCCAGAGGCGCCAGGCAGTTTGTGGTGCAGGAAGCGTTGGAAACGACCTTCATATCACTGGTATATTTGTCCTGGTTGACCCCCATGACAAACATGGGCGCATCCTTGGAAGGAGCGGAAACAACAACCTTTTTGGCACCCCCCTTGAAGTGGGCGGAAGCCTGCTCGATGGTCTTGAATACACCGGTGGACTCCACAATATACTCCGCACCGCATTTGCTCCAGGGGATCTCCTCAGGCTTCATGCATGCATATACGCTGACTTCCTGTCCGTCCACAACCAATTTACCATTTTCTGTTTTAATGTCTCCCTTGAACTGGCCATGTACGGTATCATAGCGGAGCATGTACGCCATATAGTCCAAATCAATGAAAGGATCATTAATGCCGACTACTTCAACATCAGGGTTGCCCAGAGAGGCACGGAAAACCAGGCGTCCAATCCGACCAAATCCATTAATACCAACTTTTACTTTCATATAATAACCTCCTATCGTTTTATTACGTTTTCAGTTCTTATTCTATAACACTTTTCCCCGGTTGACAAGTCTGTCCGACAAAACTGTGAAAAAAATAACATGCTGTCTGCTTCTTACTGCGACATCTGCAGATAAGCGTTGATGAACATATCCAGATCCCCGTCCATCACTGCCTGGATATTACCGGTCTCCACGTTCGTCCGATGATCCTTGACCATATTGTACGGATGAAAAACATAGGAACGAATCTGGCTTCCCCACTCTATTTTCTTCAGTTCCCCTTCTATTTCATCCTTCTTCTCCTGGTTTTCCTGCTCCTTCAGCGTCAGCAATTTGCCCCGCAGCATTTTCATGGCGGTTTCCCTGTTCTGAATCTGGGACCGCTCATTCTGACAGGTTACCACAATGCCGGTAGGCAAATGGGTAATCCGGATGGCGGAGGAGGTTTTGTTGACGTGCTGCCCGCCGGCGCCGCTGGAACGGTAGGTATCCACTCTCAGATCTTCCGGTCGGATCTCGATCGTATTGTCATCCTCCAGCTCCGGCATGACGTCCAACGACGCAAAGGAGGTGTGCCGCCGGCCGGAGGAATCAAATGGAGAGATCCGGACCAGCCGATGGACCCCTTTTTCCGCTTTCAGATAGCCATAGGCATTTTCTCCGATCACGTGAAGGGTCACACTTTTGACACCTGCTTCCTCCCCGGGCAGAAAATCCAGGGTTTTGACCTCATATTCTTTGCTCTCGCACCATCGGGTGTACATTCGGAGAAGCATGGATGTCCAGTCCATGGCTTCCGTTCCGCCGGCACCGGCATGGAGGGATACGATGGCATTGCTGGCATCATAAGGTCCTTTGAGCAGGGCGTTTAAACGCATCTTTTCCACGTCCTTCTCCAATTGCTCCACATTGCCCTGTACTTCCTCTACAACAGAGGAATCCTCCATCTCCTGCCCCAGGTCAATCAGGACTTCCGTATCTTCAAGCCTGCTTTTGGTCCGGTTATAGGACTCCAGTTTCCTTTTCAGGGACCTGGTTTCCTGATTCACCTTCTGCGAGCGTCCCAGATCATTCCAGAAATCCGGAACGTTCATCTGTTCTTCCAATTCCTCTATTCTCTGCTGACATCCAGGGATGTCAAAGTGAATCACCTACCTTTAAAAGAGTCTTCCGGACAGACTGCAGATTTTGCTTTGCTTCCTCCAGCTCTATCATATCTTCACACCTTTCCAAATTTTCATACGGCCGGGATTTCCCAATCCGGCCAATCCTTAAAACGCAATCCTTGTTTGCTACAGATTGGCACCGCAGCAATTCTTATATTTCTTCCCGCTTCCACAGGGACAGGGATCATTACGCCCGATCTTCCTGTTCCGGTTGACTGCCGGCTTTTTCGGCCCGTCCTCGCCGTGAGTGGCGGAAATGGGCTCGGCCACCTTTTCCCGTTTTGGAACATTGCTTTGCACCCGGACATGAAACAAAAGGGTTACGACTTCTTCCTGGATGTTTTTGACCATTTCCTCAAACATCTCATAGCCCTCTAATTTATACTCCTGCACAGGATCCCGCTGTCCGTATGCCCGCAGCCCAATCCCCTGCCGCAGCTGGTCCATGGCATCAATGTGGTCCATCCACTTCTGATCCACCACCCTGAGGGTAATCACCCTTTCCACTTCCCGCATCCGCTCGTTCCCGTTGACTTCTTCCTGCCTGCGGTAGACCTTTTCTGCGATTTTCATCAGCTCTTCCTTCGCAGTCGGACGGGTCAGATCATAGATCTGTTCGTCATCCGTATTGAAGGTGCCTGGCGGAATGCAGATCTTTCCGAGATAGGTCAGCAGGCCCTTCCAGTTCCAATCCCCCGGATGGCTCGCATCCCCGGCATAGGTCTCAACGGCGGAATCAATCAGGGTCGATACCATATCCATAATGCTGTCCCGCAGATTCTCCCCTTCCAGCACACTGCGCCGCTGTTTATAAATAATTTCACGCTGTGTGTTCATGACATCGTCATACTGGAGTACATTTCTGCGGATATCAAAGTTATTGCCTTCCACCCGTTTCTGCGCCTGCTCGATCTGTCCGGAAAGCAGCTTGTGCTCAATGGGCTGATCCTCCTCCATTCCCAGGGAAGAAACAATGCCCTTGATCCGATCCGATCCAAACAGCCGCATCAGGTCATCCTCCAGCGAAATGTAAAAACGGGAGGATCCCGGGTCTCCCTGACGGCCGGAACGGCCCCGGAGCTGATTGTCGATGCGCCGGCTTTCATGCCGCTCCGTACCAATAATATGCAGACCGCCCAGCTTTACGACCTGTTCCCGTTCCTGCCTTGCCTGTCTGTCATATTTCTGATAGAGGTCGGCGTAAACCTTTCGCGCCTCCAGCAGTTCTTCGTCGGTTGTCTCATTGAAACCGGTCACCTCGTTGAGCATTTCATCGGAATAGCCCTGCTGCCGCATTTCCCTCCTGGCCAGCAGCTCAGGATTGCCTCCCAGAATAATATCAGTGCCGCGTCCTGCCATATTGGTGGCGATGGTAACGGCATTATACTTTCCGGCCTGGGCAATGATCTCGGCTTCCTTTTCATGGAACTTCGCATTCAATACCTGATGGGGAATCTCCCGGCGTTTCAGCATATCGCTCAGCATTTCAGAGGTCTCAATGGAAATGGTCCCCACCAGCAGAGGTTGTCCGGTTGCATGCCGCCGGGCGATCTCCTCCACCACCGCATTGAACTTCCCTTTTTCCGTAAGATATACCACATCGTTTAAATCCTTACGGATCATGGGCATGTTGGTGGGAATGACAACAACATCCAGCCCATAAATGGATTGAAACTCATTCTCCTCCGTCTTTGCCGTACCGGTCATACCGGACAATTTATGATACATCCGAAAATAATTCTGGAACGTAATGGTGGCGAGCGTTTTGCTTTCCCGCTGAACCCTTACGTTTTCCTTTGCCTCAATGGCCTGATGCAGACCGTCACTGTAACGTCTCCCCATCATGAGACGGCCGGTAAATTCATCCACAATGATGATCTGGTCATCTTTCACCACATAATCCCGGTCCCGCTTCATCAGGACATGAGCCCGCAGTGCCTGATTGATATGGTGGGACAATTCGATATTCTCCGGATCCGCCAGGTTCTCCACGGAAAAATATTGCTCCGCCTTCTTCAAACCTCCGTCGGTCAGATTGACGGTATTGTCCTTTTCATCCTTCTCATAGTCCTGATCCGGTTTCAGGTGTACAATAAAGCGGTCCACGCGGAAATACATATCCGTGGATTTGTCGCCGGCCCCGGAAATAATCAATGGAGTACGTGCCTCATCAATCAAAATGGAATCCACTTCGTCCACAATGGCGAAATTCAGTTCCCTCTGAACCATATCCTCCCTGTAAATGACCATATTGTCTCTCAGATAATCAAATCCGAACTCATTGTTGGTACCATAGGTAATATCTGCCCCATAGCTCCGCCGCCGCTCCGCCGGCTCCATATCGTGAACTATCAGCCCAACGGAAAGGCCGAGGAACCGATGGATCTTGCCCATCCATTCACTATCCCTGCGCGCCAGATAATCGTTGACCGTAACAATATGGACCCCTTTGCCGGTCAGGGCGTTCAGATAAGCAGGCAGGGTTGAAGCCAGGGTCTTCCCTTCCCCGGTCTTCATCTCGGCAATACGCCCCTGATGCAGGACAATCCCACCGAGCATCTGTACATTGAAATGGCGCTGGCTGATGACCCGGACAGCAGCCTCCCTCACCACGGCATAAGCTTCGGGAAGCAGGCCGTCCAGGGATTCCCCGGCGCCATATCGATTTTTGAACTCCATTGTCTTGCCCTGCAGCTGCTGATCGCTCAGTGCCTTCATGGAAGGCTCAAGAGATTCTATTTTATCAACGATCTTCATCAATCGCTTTATTTCACGGTCATTGCTGTTTCCCAGCAGTCTTTTGAACAGATTCGCCACTGTTTCTCCACCTCTGCTTCCGCTCTCATTCTTTTTATTTTAACATGGAAACGGGAAGGATACAAGGATTCGCAAAAAAGTTCAAAAATCCTGAAAGCCAAAGAGGCAAAGAAACCGCTGCAGTCAGTCAAATTCCGGTTCAATCAGCCCGTATCTGCCGTCCCGCCTTTTGTATACCACATTGGTTTCTCCGCTTTCCGCATTGGTAAACACAAAAAAGCTATGTCCCAGCAAGTCCATCTGCATGAGGGCTTCCTCAACCGACATGGGCTTGACGGCAAAACGCTTGGTGCGGACAACCCTGAGCTCCCTGGCGCCATCTTCAAACAGGGGTTCATCACTGAACAGTGGCTTTTGGTCCTTAAAAGCCCCCTTGCGGAAACTCCGCTCCAATTTCGTCCGGTAACGGTGAATCTGATGTTCCAGTTTGTCCAGAACCTTATCGATGGATGCGTACATATCATCAGTGGATTCCTCTGCACGGAACAGCATTCCCTTGTACGGAATGGTAACCTCAACAATATGCCGGCTTTTTTCAACCGACAAAGTGACCTGCACTTCCGTTTCCGGTTCAAAATAGCGTTCCAGTTTCCTGACCTTTTTGTTGATCTGATTCCTCAGTGCGTCCGTGATCTCAAGATTTTTCCCACTTATAATGATCTTCATGCTGGTCAGCTCCTTTCATCCATTGTAGGTATCTATTCGACGTCAACGGAAAAATTCCTGTTTCACAGGAGAAAGCCGGCATTCTTCCGTCATTTTATTTTTACCCCATCTGCACTTTCCCAAACATTTCTATGGGATATGCCATTGCAGCATTGACATATCCTGTCGATTCTGCTGTTCTTTTGTCAGGTTCTCACTAGTTTTGCGGAAAACGACACATCGATATGAAAATATGTCAGACTATAGGCAGAAAGGAGGAGATAGATTGGAATTGAAGGAACTGGAGACCCGGATCCAGCAAAAACGTCAGGAACTGAATCAGCTGATTTCGCTCCATATGGAAGACCTGAGTTCCGACGAAATCCTCAGAATGAGCAACGAGTTGGATGGTCTCATTTCTGCCTATATTGATCTCTCCGAAAAGGGAACCAGGTCATAATGCCTGTACAGCACTGCGGTTTTCATCATGACGATACGGCATAGAATCTTATCTTTGTCTTTTCATTCAACGAATCAAATTCCTTCTGTGACAGAATCTTCTGTTCCGCTACTTGCCACCGATAATCGGATCGCTTCAGCTTCATGCGGGTATAAAGGGTTTTCGAACCATCCGTATGCATCAAATACACAAACAGCCCTCCATCCTCCGTGGGATGTGTCTTCTCACTGAGGGACAGATCCGAATGCTTTCCCGGAAAGTCAGCCGACTTCAGATTGTCTTCGGACAGGGCTTTCATGCGGGGAGCGCTCAGGCCTTTTTCTCTCATTTTTTTCGAATAGGCAGAAAGCTCCAGATTCCCTTCCAAACAACGGTTCCACAGCTGCCCTGCCTGTTCCGCCACCAGGGGAGCCTGATGTCCGACAGTAAAACGGTAATGGCCATATACTGCCCCAAAAAGTAGTACCGTTATGACCACGATGGACAAAATCCGGCAGACCGTCGGCCTTTTGCTGCCTTTCCTGAGACGGAGAAAAGTTTTCAGAAGATAGGACAGCCATGGCAAAAAGATCAGAATTCCGATCACAGTATAAACAATTCGAGCTGCTTTCATAATCCGCCTCCTACAGCACCTTGCTCAGAAAAGATCTGGTGCGGTCATTTACAGGATGATTGAAAAGGGCATCGGGAGTATTTTCCTCTGCGATAATCCCTTCGTCCATAAACAGGATCCGGTCTCCCACTTCCCGTGCAAAGGCCATTTCATGGGTTACCACAACCATGGTCATCCCTTCCAGTACCAGCTTTTTCATCACGGCCAGTACTTCGCCCACCATCTCCGGATCCAGGGCAGAAGTCGGTTCATCAAACAGCATGACCTCAGGATCCATAGCCAGCGCCCTGGCAATGGCAACCCGCTGCTTCTGTCCGCCGGAAAGCTGATTGGGATAGGCACCCACTTTATCCGACAGTCCCACCTTGTGCAGAAGTTCCACCGCTCTGCCTTTTGCCTGCCCGCGGTCCATTCCCTTTGCCCGGACCGGCCCGATGGTAATGTTATTCAATACCGTCATATGGGGAAACAGATTAAACTGCTGAAATACCATTCCCACCTTTTGCCGCAGCTTATTGATGTCCTTCTTTTGCTCCGTAAGAGAAACGCCGTCAATGAAAACCTCTCCGGAAGTGGGTTCCTCCAGCATGTTCAGGCACCTTAAAAACGTGCTTTTCCCGGAACCGCTGGGCCCGATGATGCAAACGACTTCTCCCCTGCGGACTTCATTGGTAATGCCCTTCAGTACGGAAAGGTTCCCGAAGGATTTATAAAGATCCACGACCTTAATCACTTTTCCTCATACTCCTTTCCGCTTTGTTCAGGACCATGGTCATGCATACGGTAATATACAAATAGATCACCGCGATGACCAGATAAGGCGTATAGTTTGAAAAAGTACGGCTGCGGACAATCTCCGCGCCGCGCATCAGATCATCCAAGCCAATGAAACCGGCAATAGCTGTTTCCTTCCACAAGGCAATGACCTCATTGCCCATACCGGGCAGAATGTTTTTGATCGCCTGGGGAATCACAATATAACGCATCCCCTGATAGTAGGACAGCCCGATGGAACGGGCAGCCTCCATCTGGCCCCTGTCCACAGCCTGTATCCCGGCACGGATCAATTCCGCCACATAGGCACCGCTGTTAATGCCGAATGCAATGGAAGCCACGGTGACCTTCGGCAGACCGGTGGCGGCAAATACAGCAAAATAGATGATCAGCAGCTGCACCACAACCGGCGTTCCCCGGATGATATCAACGTACTTTTCTGCAACCCCATTCAGTACCCTGTTGTTGGTCAGCCTGGTCAGTGCGATCAGCAGCCCGATGACACTGCCGATCACTGCGGCATACAATGTCAGCTGCACGGATATGCCCAGACCTTTGACAAACAGCATATAGCGATTCTCCCGGATCAGGTTGGCATAAATCTCATCGGACAGCATGGAAACGATGTTTCCCGCATACTTCATTCCCTTCACCATCTTTCCTTTCCCGGTTCTTCCCTATCTATTGAAGGAAGGAATATTCCTCGACCCATTCATCAATCCTGCTGCTGGACTGCAGCTCACTGAGTACCTCGTTTATCACCTTTTGAAGGTCCTTATCGCTCTTGCGGACCGCCATGGCATACTCTTCGTCGTCTGCTGCCTTTTCGTCCAGGACAACCAATCCGGGATTCTGTTCGGCGATCATCCGGGCAGGCAGATTGTCAATCAGCACCGCATCCAGCCGACCGTTCTTCAGATCAATGGCTGCTTCCGGGCCGTTATCAAACCGGACAACGTTTTTCGTATAATCCTCTTCCGCCACAATTGCCCCGGTCGTGCCTTTCTGTACACCAATGGCCTTGCCTTTCAGATCCTTCGCCCCCTTGATCTCCGTGTCGCCTTCCCGGACAATGATCTTCTGTACCGCCTTGAAGTATTTATCCGTAAAAAGAACCTGCTCCTCCCGATCCGGCCGTACAGTAAGACCGGCAGCGATAAAATCAACCTGCTTTGCGTTCAGGGCGTTGATCAGTCCGTCAAAGTCCATGTCCTCCACTTTCAGCTTCACGCCCAGCTTATCCGCAATCTTCTTTGCGATTTCCGCATCCACACCGATGACCTCGTCTCCCTTTCTCATCTCAAAGGGCGGAAAGGCCGCATTGGTGCCCAGGACAATCTCACCCTTCTTTTTGATCTTCTCCATGGTATCCTCCGTTGTGCTGCTGCCGCAGCCGATCAGCGAAAATGCCATCGCCGACATCAGAACCAGGACAACCATCCATTTTGATTTTTTCATATCGCTTTCTCCCTTCCCCCTACAACTTCTTTTTGCCGCCTCCGAATGTCAGGTCTATTATAAACTAATATTTATAATATTTCAATGCATAAATATAAATAAATTTTTCTTGCAATTTTTTTCATTGGCCCTGTCACCATGATGGAATTCTTTCACGGATGTGGAGATGTGGACAGTCATGCTGTGGACAATGTGGATAAAGTTGTGTATAACCTGCCGTGATGGCCTTTTATGTGTGGATAACTGGAAAATCCCTATAGGAACAGATATTCTGACAACAAAATATCTCTCTGGATTCGATGGCGACTCTGGATATTTATAGAATCCGACAAATTAAAATGGCATAAAAAATGCAAATGTCAAACGATTCCCAAAGCTCTGCAATGAACAGACAAATAAAAAAGCCCCGGAACAAACGTCCGGGGCGATTTGACCAATCCTCTTCCATGTTGACATAAGGATCCCTTGGCTCGGGGATTACCTTCTCCTGGCTTGATAACAAGCATTGCAGTATATTGGTCTGTCATTTCTGGGTTCAAAGGGTACCTGAGTCGGAGCTCCGCACTCTGCGCAAATCGCATCGTACATCTGTCGGTTGCCGCCATTGGACCTTTTGTTCTTGCGTTCATCACGGCAACTCTTGCAGCGGGCCGGCTCATTCTGGAAACCCTTTTCTGCATAGAATTCCTGCTCACCGGCAGTGAATACAAACTCCTGGCCGCATTCCTTGCAGACTAACGTTTTGTCTTCGAACATGGATTGAATCCCCTCGCTTTATATAAGATATGACTGCTCTTATCTTAGCTGACCTGGTCTTTGCCCCCACACCCGCCGTCAGGAAGTCTCGCTCAGGGAATAACCCCTCCCACTACTGCTTCTCACTATATTTTTGAAGAGAAGAACTTTCAGGACAGTGCCAAATTCGGAACCTGCGTCTGCTCCATGAGTCGTAAGAATAAACCATGAGGACAGGAAATCAATGTTCGAAAACTGGAAACCACCGTGAATATCTGTCAACAAAACTATAGGCCGGACTTGCCTCTAAGCCGCACCATGATCATCGGAATTTTTCCGACTTACGTGGATCGTTTCGCCTGCGACTGGCATCGATTTTCAACCACAGACCTAAGAAAAGAACTCTGCTTTCATTATAACCCTATAATTGCCAGATAGCAATAGTTATAGCACAAATTACAAAATTAAAATGCATTTTAATTTATATATACCAACGGTTGAGTAAAACTGCCTGACAGCAATGGCAATGCCGCTGTTTTCATACATTTCGTCCCGTGGCAATGGTGAGCAGATAAATTCCTTTGGCTCCGGCCCGCCGCAGTACACGGCTGCAGCTGTCTGCCGTAGCTCCCGTAGTGTACACGTCGTCGATCAGCAGGATGCTTTTGCCCCGGATGGGTACCGGGTCCTTCACGATAAAGGCGTTTTTCAGATTTTCCGCCCTTTGCCGCCGGTTGAATCCGGTCTGGGTTTTCGTATCGATATTGCGGATCAGCACCTGGTCCATACAGGGAATGCCAAGATGTCCGGAAATGGAGTCTCCCAGCAGGACCGACTGGTTGAAGCCCCGGGACCGCAGCCTGTTTTTGTGCAGCGGTACCGGAACAATCCCATCGGCCTGCCAGCCGGACTCCCGCAGCAACTCCGACAGAAAGAAACCAAAAGTCCGGCTCAGACTGAACTCTTTTCCATATTTATATCGATGAATCAGTTCCCTTACTGACAGGGAAAATTCAAATACCGACAGGGCCTGATCAAAATCATGAGAATACCTCCGGCAGTCCGGACAATACCTTTGCTCCGTCACCTTCGTCCCTTCCGTTTCCTCCAGGGGTTTTCCACAGACCGAACACCTCGGCTCCCGGATAAAGGGCAAAAACTCCAGACAATTGCTGCAGATCCCCTGAACGGCATCCTTTTCCAGAGGCTGCCCGCAAAGAACGCAGTCCATGCGGGGATAAATCATATCCAGCACAGCATCCAGCAGCGGCCTCCAGTTCATGCGCTTCCGCATCCGCTTTACAAGCAGGGCAGATGCCTTTCCCCTCCCTTTTCGTGAAATAAAAATACGACTTAAAATACCATCATCAAAAGGTCGTCATCCCGTATGCCACCTTCAGACGTTCCGCCAGACCGGAGTACCTCCTGGCAATGTGATTGTTTGCCACCATCTGCCCGATGATTTTTTCCTTTCCAACCAGCACAACCATCTTTCTGGCCCGCGTCACTCCGGTGTAAAGAAGGTTGCGGGTCATCAGCATGGGCGGGCCGGATACAAGGGGAATCACAATAATGGGAAATTCACTTCCCTGACTCTTGTGAATGGTAATGGCATAGGCCAGCTCCAGCTCATCCATCTGGGAAAAGTCATACACCACGGTCTTTTCATCATCAAAGAGCACGGTCAGTGTCTGTTCCTCCCCGTCAATATCCTGAACAAAGCCCATATCGCCGTTGAACACGCCCTCCCCTTCCGCAGTGTCTTCTTTCCCCACCGCCGCCGGTTTGGACCAGGAAAGCTGATAATTGTTTCTGATCTGCATAACCTTGTCTCCCTGACGGAATATCGTTTCCCGGTAGCGTTTCTCTTTCCTGAAGGATGCAGGAGGATTCAGTACGCTCTGCAGCTCTGTATTGAGATGATTCACACCGACCATTCCCTTCCGCATGGGCGCCAGGATCTGGATATCCTTCAGCGGATCATAATCCCCATACCCGGGCAGTCTGCGGGTCAGCAAGTCGATCAGGGTCTTCAGGACATCTTCCGCCTTCTCCCTGCGGTCCAGAAAGAAGTCCTTGTTTTTTACATTGAGAATCGGCAGTTCTCCGTGATTGATCCGATGAGCATTCAGAACGATCATGCTTTCCCGCGCCTGGCGAAAGATCTCGGTCAGCTGGACGACACAGACGATTCTGCTCTGGATGATATCCTTCAGAACGTTGCCGGGTCCCACCGAAGGGAGCTGGTCCACATCGCCGACCAGGACCAGGCGGGTCCCCGAACGAAGGGCTTTCAGAAAATGATAAAACAACAGGATATCCACCATGGACATCTCATCAATAATCACTGCATCGGTTTTCAGAGGGTTGTCCTCATTCCGCTGAAAGCGATCCCCTTCCTTATCCCGGGAACCGTATTCCAATAGCCGGTGCAGGGTCCTGGCCTCCCGACCGGTTGCTTCCGTCATTCTCTTTGCCGCCCGGCCGGTGGGAGCAGCCAGTTCCACCGAAAGGCCCTCCTGCCTCAGAAGTTCAATGATGCAGTTGATGGTGGTGGTTTTTCCGGTACCGGGCCCGCCGGTTATGACCACCACTCCGTTTTGCATCGCCTGGACAACCGCTTCCTTCTGCCGGCCGGCCAGGCGGATATCGTGCTTTTTTTCAAAACGGCGGATCTTTTCCTCCATGCCCCGAACCGGGTCGGAGATCTCCTCCGAGGACAAATCCCGAAGCATTTTGGCCGTTCCGGCTTCCGCCTGAAAGAAAGCGGAAAGGTAAACGGCAGTATGGTCCTCCCTTTCTTCCATTACAATCCCTTGGGACAAGGCCAGGGATGTCAGGGCATTGTCTACAAGAGTCTCCTCCACGGACAGAAGCCGACAGGCTTTTTCCATCAGCTCCGTCTTTGGAAGATAGGTATGCCCGTTGGAAGCGGCCCGGGACAGGACATATTTTGTCCCGGCCGTAACACGGTAGGGAGAATGCATATCGATCCCCATGCTCACAGCAATCCGGTCCGCTGTCTTAAAGCCGATCCCCGTCACATCCTCCGCCAGACGATAGGGATTCTCCTGCACCAGATTCATGGTTCTGGCGCCGTATGCCTTGTAGATCTTCATGGCATAGGTCGTGGTAATCCCATAGGACTGCAGAAAAATCATCACTTCACGGATTTCCTTCTGCTCCGAAAAAGAAGAAGCAATCATTTCCGCCCTGGTGCTGCCAATGCCCTCCACCTCTTTCAGTCGTCCGGGATTGAACTGAATGATATCCAGTACATCCAGCCCGAAAGTCTCCACCAGCTTCCGGGCGGTGGAAGGCCCGACTCCCTTGATCAGTCCGGAAGCCAGGTAATTTTCCATGCCCACAAGATTGGAAGGCGCCACACTGCTGTAGGTTTCCATCTTCAGCTGCCGTCCGTACTCCGGATGAGTCGTCCATTCCCCCTCCAGCCGGACCCGTTCCCCCGGATTGATAAAGGGAAAATTTCCAACTGCAGTGACTTCCAGATTGGTGCTCTCTTCCCGCAACTCCACGACGGAAAAACCGTTGTCTTCATTGCGGAAGACAATATCTTCTATAATACCGATTACCTGTTCCATTCTTTTCACCTTGATTTGCCGTTGGGAAAACCCGATAGCCCATGACCGGAGATTCCCCTATTGTCTTCCCAGTGAATATGGTACCGGAAAAGTAAGGAAATTACAAGCTTTTAGAGCAAACTTCGAAGATACCCGGGTAAATCCTCCGGCTTGATCAGTTTGACCACGGAATAATCCCGACACAGGCTTTCCATGATCTTTGGCGTCCTGTCACCGGATCCAAGGTCAATCAATACAATCTGCAGCAGCTTCTCCTCCGTGGAATCCAGTCCGGCGTTCAGAAGTAAACCACGTACCATTCCCTCAATGACTTCTTCCTGATTTTTTGCAGAAATCACCAGGGTATAGACTTTGTTTTTCTTATTCCGGATTCCATCCAGACTGACAAAAATCCGAAACAGAAAATACAGGAATCCAAATATGGCGAAGATCCATAATGGAATCACTATGTACGGTTCTATATACATAAAAGACCCTCCTGTCTTACCGCATACTACCTTTCCATTGGATAATATATGGTATGCAGACAGGAGGATCCCGGTGACTTTGCCTATTTTACGAAGGCCTGTTGTCTTTCAAATGCCTGTTTGCGAAGCGTATCCGCCAGATCCGTTTTCTCCCACGGAAGATCCAGATCCGGGCGCCCAAAATGTCCGTAAGCCGCTATCTGCCGGTAGATCGGTCTTCTCAGGTCCAGACTTTTGATAATGGAAGCCGGACGCAGATCAAAGTTCTTATGGATCAGTTCCACAATCTGCTCCTCCGGTATGCGGTGTGTCCCGAAGGTGTTTACCGTAACGGAAACCGGCTTCGCAACCCCGATGGCATAGGCCAGCTCAATCTCGCACTGATCCGCGATATCCGCCGCCACGATGTTCTTGGCAAGGTAACGCGCCGCATAGGATGCGGAACGATCCACCTTGGTCGGATCCTTTCCGGAAAAAGCGCCGCCACCATGCCGTGCATAGCCGCCGTAAGTATCCACAATGATCTTCCTGCCGGTCAGACCGGAGTCCCCCTGGGGACCACCCACGGCAAAACGTCCGGTGGGATTGACCAGATATTTGGTGTTTTCGTCCAGAAGCTCCGCAGGAAGAACCGGCTTGATGACCCATTCAATGATGTCTTTTTCAATGGTGTCATGATCCACCTTCGGACTGTGCTGTGTGGAAACAACCACGGTATCCACCCGAACGGGCACATCCTCTTCGTATTCCACCGTAACCTGAGCCTTTCCGTCCGGCCGCAGATAATCCAGCTTCCCCTGCTTCCGCACGTCTGCCAGCCGTCTGGTCAGCTTATGTGCCAGGGCAATGGGCATCGGCATCAGCTCCGTAGTTTCCCTGCAGGCATATCCGAACATCATGCCCTGATCCCCGGCGCCGGTTTCCGTCCCGTCCTCCGAACCGCCTGTTTTTGCCTCCAGGGCTTTGTCGACTCCCAGCGCAATATCGGGAGACTGCTCGTGAATGGAAGTAAGGACCGCGCAGGTATCCGCATCAAATCCATACTTTGCCCTGGTATAGCCGATCTCCCGGATGGTATCCCGCGCAATTTTCGGAATATCCACATAGCAGTTCGTGGAGATCTCCCCCATAACCAGAACCATCCCGGTGGTAACTGCCGTCTCACAGGCGACCCTTCCATTGGGGTCCTGTTCCAGAATGGCATCCAGAACCGCGTCGGAAATCTGATCACAGATCTTGTCCGGATGTCCTTCCGTAACGGATTCGGAAGTAAACAGTTTTTTGTTCATAATTATAAACCGCCTTTCTGCGAAAGGCACCGACGAGGTTATGAAACACGGTGGCTTCCGCTCTTTTCGTTATATTAATGCTAGGTGGGCGTTCAGATATTTGTTTCAAGCTTTCTCCTCCCAGCATTTGGGCAATACATGCCCGGTTGATGTGCAAAAAATAAAGATAGCCTCTATCCCTGCCCTTCCCCAAAGGAACGAACGTTCGCATTAAAAAAAACCCATCCGAAAGATGGGTTCCTGTCTTGTCCTCATCTTTCAAGATATAAATATCTTGTGGGAATTGGCACCGGGCTTGAACAATCAAGCGGTTGCCGGGTTTCATCGGGCCCATCCCTCCACCTCTCTGGATAAGGTATCAATATTCTGCTATGCCTGTATTTTATCACAGCAAAAGGATTTGTCAAATAAAATCTAATCAAAAAGCCATCCATCAGCTTCCCGTTGATTTGTAGTGATAAACCCCAAACTTCCAGAGGCACAGGCATGGAATCAGAAACATCGCAGACAATAGGGGGAGAAAAGGATACCACCAGGAACTGTTTTTCTCCAGAATGTAACAGATGGGATAATACTGTATCAAGGCATAGGGAATGACAAAGGTACAAAACTGCAGCACCCGTTTCCCGTAGATGCTGATGGGGTATTTTCCGTATTCCCTGGCGCCGTCGGTCAGTATGTTCATGAATTCCAGCCCCTCTAGCGTAAAGAAACAGATCGCGGCATAAATCAGGAACAGTCCGGAAAACACTGCGGTCCCTCCAATGAGCATAAAAAGTACGGTGAGCACCTTATCCCACGACCACAACACATGACTTTTCATGATTCCATATATAAATAACACAACAGCCTGAAAAAATCTCCCTACTCTGGTGAGCTCGATCCTGCTGCCCAGCACCTGCAGGATTTCATTTCTGGGCCGCACCATGATCCGGTCAAACTCCCCGTTGCCGATGATCCCGGAAAAGGTATCAAATCCCCTGAAAAATGCCTCAGCCAGGGAAAACTCCATCAGGGTGATCGAAAAGCAGAGGAGGACTTCACTGTAGGTAAATCCCTCCACCGCATGAAACCGCTGAAACATAAAGTAGATGCCAAGAAAGACATTGAAAGAGGTGAGAAATTGTCCGATCGTTGTCAGAAGAAAAGAAGTTTTGTACTGCATCGCACTTTTTACCTGTATCAGAAAATACCTTTTATAAAGACGTAAGCCGCACATCCTGTCATCCTCCCTGTAATGTAACTTTTTTGGATGCCCTGTTCATCAGAATCACTCCCGTGCCAACCAGCACCACAAGCCAGAAGGCCTGCAGGGAAAGTGCACGGATTGCCTCGTATCCTGAAATATCCCCGCTGTAGATCCTTAAGGGCACATTCTGCATGGCTGCAAAAGGGAGAATCTCCAGGACTCTCCGCATTCCTTTGGGGAAAAACGGGATCGGAAGGATGGAACCGGACAGGATCTCCAAAGCGGACAATGCCACCATTCGGATTCCTGCTGGAGATATTGTAAAGAACGCCAGACTGTAAATCAGCATGGTAAATGCCACGGAAACGAAGAGGCCGAGCGCCATCCCCGGCAAAAACAGCATACCGGCGGCAGGGGTCGGCGGAAGGGAAATCCCGTAAGGCGAAGGCAAAAACGCGGCGATCAGTAAAATCGGAAAACATCGCAGCACAGTTCTTGACAGGCGATATGCCAGGGATCGGACAAACAGCATCCGGTAAAGACCGATGGGCCTGCACAGTTCATAGGCAATATTTCCATTTTGAATGCTCTCAAAGATTTCATTTTCCATGACCCATCCCATAAAAAGCGCCAGAAAAGCCTGCTGAAGCCATACATATGCACTGGTGGATTCCAGGCTCATCGGAAACGCTGAGGGATCGGCCCGGTAAAAGGCGCAGAACATCAGAATCTCCATGCCGCCCCAAAAAGCCTGTGTGGAAATGCCCGCAAGGGCCGCCGCCCGGTATTGAAGCCCCATGGAAAAACGGAGCCGGAAAAAAGAAACATACTTTTTCATCCCATCTGCTCCCTTATATCCCGTAGTCCCGGTAAAGGTCCGCCATGGCCTGTTCCATATTCCCATGGGATCCCGGAATATCCTCCAGAGTCCCGTCCAGGAGAATCTTCCCCCTGCCAATCAGAATGATTCGTTTCGTCAGTGCTTCGATATCCTGCATATCATGTGTGGTCAGAATCACAGTGGTATGATGAAACTGATTACGTTTCAGAATGAACTTCCGGACAGCCAGCTTCGAAACGGCATCCAAACCGATGGTCGGCTCATCCAGAAACAATATTTTCGGATTATGCAGAAGGGATGCCGCAATTTCACACCGCATCCGCTGCCCCAGCGACAACTGCCTTACAGGCGTTTTCAAAAGTTCCGACAGATTCAACAGATCCGTAAGCTCTTCCAGATTTTCCTGATAGACGGCTTCCGGAACTTCATAAATATCCCTCAGAAGCTCATAGGAATCCAACACCGGAACATCCCACCACAGCTGCGTGCGCTGCCCGAAGACCACTCCGATCTCCCGTACATGGGAAATACGGTCCTGCCATGGAACCCGGCCATTGATGATGCAGCTTCCGCTGTCCGGAACAAGGATTCCACTCAGGATCTTGATTGTGGAGGATTTCCCGGCGCCGTTTGGCCCGATATATCCGACCATCTCCCCTTCCTGAATGGAAAAGGAGACGTCGTCCAGCGCCCTGATCTCTGCATAATCTTTACGAAACAGTGAATGAAGTGCCTGCCCGAAACCGGCACCACGTCTGGCAACACGAAATGTTTTACATAGATGCTGCACTTCAATCATGATTTTGGTCCTCCCCAAAAACCTGTTCCAACACAGTACGAAACGTCTGAATTTTTCATTCCACAGAAAGCAGAAAATAAAAATGGAAAACGGAAAATAAAAAGCCGGCTGCTCATTCAACCGACTTATATCAATAACCAATATGGTGGAGGAGGGTGGATTCGAACCACCGAAAGCTTAGCTAACAGATTTACAGTCTGCCCCCTTTAGCCACTCGGGAACTCCTCCATGTCGTCCGCCCTTCCTGCTTACCTGCAGCAGGGCCAACCTCGTGACAATATGTAATTATAACGGAAGCCCGTCACAAAGTCAACCCAAAAATAAATTTTTTTGGATCCCCCGTTGATAAAAAGCGAGATTCGTGGATATAATAGGTATTATGAATCTTAGGTGAAGTATCGCCATTTTATTATGCCGTGGGAACCGCATCCAACGGCATGGAAATACATGAGGAGTGGTTGAAATGGAAGATTACCATGTCAGGGAATTTTTAGGAAAACATATACATTTTATCGGCATTGGCGGAATCAGCATGAGCGGACTGGCAGAAATACTGCATGAGAAAGGCTGCCATGTGTCCGGATCGGATCTTCGGCTGTCTCCCCTTACCGAGCGCCTTTCCAACAACGGCATTGCTGTTTTCAAGGGCCATGACCGCAAAAATATCGAAGGCGCCGATTTGATTATATATACTGCAGCAATCCATGAAGATAATCCGGAGCTGAAAGAAGCAAAAAAACGGAGCATCCCCTGTATGGACCGGGCAACCCTGTTGGGGCAGATCATGGAAACGTATCCATTTGCCATCGGTGTATCCGGCACCCATGGAAAAACAACAACGACCTCCATGCTGTCCATGATCATGTACCAATCCGGCCTGGATCCCACCATCCTGGTCGGAGGGGAACTGGATGAAATAGGCGGGAATGTACGGGCCGGCCACAGCAAATACTTTATTACCGAGGCCTGCGAATATGTGGACAGTTTCCTGAAATTTCATCCGGATATGGCAATGATTCTGAACATTGACCGGGATCATCTCGATTATTTCAGGGATATCGATCAGATTTACGATTCTTTTGTCAAATATGCCGCACTCGTCCCGAAGACGGGTTATGTCATCGGCTGTGGAGATGATCCCCTGGTGTCCCAATTGATGGATCAGGCAGACTGTCATACCGTTTCCTATGGAATCGATCATCCTGCCGACTGGACCGCAAAGAAGATTTCCTATGATCAGGAGGGCTGTGCACGCTTCGTGGCCGTAAAAAACGGAAAGATATTCGAAACCTTCGGATTGAAAGTGCCTGGCAGGCACAATATCTATAACGCTCTGGCTTCCATTGCCGCAGCAGATGTCATGGACATCCCGGCGGACCGAATCAAAAATGCCCTGTCCCTTTACCATGGTGCCCACAGAAGATTTGAAATCAAGGGAAAAACGGGAAACGGGGCAACCATTGTGGACGATTATGCGCATCATCCCACGGAAATCAAGGCAACGATCCAGGCAGCCCGCAACTATCCGCATAACCGATTGTGGTGCATCTTTCAGCCCCATACCTACACTAGAACGAAAAAGCTCTTCCGGGAGTTTACAGAGGCCTTTCAGGGAGTGGACACCCTGATCCTTGCTGATATCTATGCTGCAAGGGAAAAGGATACCGGCGAGATCAGTTCCCGTATGCTGGCGGAAGCAATCTCCGGAAAAGGCCAGGACTGCACTTATCTTCCTGATTTTCAGGAAATAGAAGATATGATCCGGAAACATGCCCGGCCCGGCGATCTAATCCTTACCATGGGAGCCGGCAATATCAATCAGGTAGGAGACGATCTGAAAAGCAGCGGGAAATGATTTGTCACCGTTTCCAAGGGCATTACATACTATGGAATCGTAAATCAATATCACGGAAATGAGGTGCGGTCCATGGATGATGTGAAAGGATTTGGCAGCGACAACGGAAATGGAATTCTCGGCGGCTTCGGCGGTGGAGGAAGTATCCTTACATTAATTATTATATTGTTTGTAGTTATGCTGTTATTCGGAGGAAAGGGTGGTTTCCGCCCTTATGAAGAGGAGTAGCATTCCTGCAAGCCAAGGGCTGTAAAAAGCCCTTTTTTTAAATTTTGTTTTTAAAATTTTTCCAGCTATATTCCCGCACATTCTGCAAATGATATTTTCAGAGGAGGGATAAATGTGAAAAACGTTATGTCTTTCTGCCTTGCTCTGCTGATATCACTGTTTCCCGGGCTGAGCCTGGCTCAGAACAAAAGCAATGAAGATGCGCAAATTGCTCCATTGGTTGATAAACTATCCCGGGAAACCGGTTGAAAGGCACAGGATATCCTTTTGCTGGCCCGTGTTGTTTCCGGAGAAGCCAGAGGAGAAGACTACATCGGTAAGGTGGCAGTGGCTGCCGTTGTTCTGAACCGCATGAAATCTTCCCGCTTTCCCAATACCCTTAAGGAGGTCATTTATCAAAATCATGCATTTACCTGTATGGAGGACGGTCAGATCCATCTGGAACCGGATCCGGAATCCTGCCATGCTGCCTCCGATGCCATATTGGGAAACGATCCGACCGGAGGGTGTCTGTTTTATATGAATCCCAGAACAGCAACCTCCCGATGGATGGTCAAACGGATATCCGCGGATGCCGCAACGGTGATTGGGAACCATATTTTTGCCCGATAAAGCAAAAAGCCGTATCCATGGATTGGATACGGCTTTTTTTACAGGAATATCAAATGTATTCCTATCTTTCTTCCAAAGCCCTGCTATTTGAAACAGGTTTACAGTGAGTGGAGGAGCTCCATCAGAAGCAATGGCAGAATGGCCACAACGACAAACCCTGCTGACAAAAACGCTGCGGTAATCCCCCGGCCAATATCTGACTTCAAAAACTTTTTCATCGCTGCTTCCTCCCTTTCCGGATCTCTTTTTCGTCTATAACTATGATACCCTATAATTGTTAAAAAAGTTTTACAGAATCTTTGTCAAACCAATAAAACCTTATGACATCGTATTCATAATCATGGAAAAAGAAAAGGGAAAAGGCATCACACCCGGGGAGCCCGCAGCATTACAGCATCCGATGGGCGATTCTTTCCACTTCCCGGTATACCCTGTCAGCATCAATGGTGACCAGATTGCCATCCTTCATTACAATTTGCCCATTAATCATCACGGTATTCACATCTGCAGAATCACCGCTGTATACCAAATGAACCACGGGGTCCTGCCTTGGAAAATAGTGGGGCTTTTTGAAATCAATCAACTGAATATCTGCCTTCTTTCCGGGCTCCAGACTGCCGATCTCCTTTTCCAGCATCAATGCCTTTGCCCCCTGAATGGTTGCCATTTCCATGGCTTTTTGGGCCGGCAGTGCTTTTGCATCTCCGCTGCGGCCCTTGGCAATCAGGGAAGCAAGGGACATTTCCTTCCATATGCTCAGATTGTTGTTGCTGGCGGCGCCGTCTGTCCCCAGCGCCACGGTCATCCCGCGATCTAGGAATTCATCCACCGGCGCAAAGCCGCTTGCCAGTTTCATATTGCTGGAGGGGCAATGAACCACTTTCACCCGGTGCGCATCCAGCAGTTCCATGTCCTCATACGTCAGATGAACGCAATGGGCTGCCGTAACCGGAAGCTCCAGGAGGCCCACATCCCGCAGGAGCTTTACCGGCGTTTTCCCATATTTCCGGACACAGTCCGCCACTTCCTTTTCCGTCTCGCACAGATGAATATGAATTCCAACGTGGTATTTTTCCGCCAGCTGCCGGCAGGTTTTCAGATAATCCGGGGTACAGGTATACACCGCATGCGGCGCAATTGTCATGTGAATCCGCCCCCGGGCATCCTTTTGCCGCTCGTACAGATCCTCCACTTCCCTGTGCCGCCGTTCCGTATCCTGATCCGGCCCGGAAAGACCTCTGCCCAGTACTGCGCGCATCCCACAGTCTGAAACGGCACGTGCGGTCTCGGACATGAAGAGATACATATCGGAAAAGGTTGTCACACCGGCGGATATCATCTCCGCCGCCCCCAGGAGGGACAGCCAGTAAGCATCATCCGGCCGCAGCTGATCCTCAAGGGGCCAGATCCTTTTGGACAGCCATTCCCACAAGGGCAGATTGTCTGCATATCCGCGGAACAGGGTCATGGAAACGTGACAATGGGCATTCACAAAGCCGGGAAGCGCCAGCATCCCCCTGCCATCCAATACCTCCGTATCGCCATTGTCGGTTTCCGTGCTGTCCGCAGCTGCAGCATGGCCTTTTCCCGGACTCTCCGGACTCTCCGGACCATCCGTCCGACGGAGCTCCACACTGCCCGGATTCGAAAGCCGGGGTCCGGCGTACTCAATGGTATCCCCGTTGATTTCAATCACACCATCCGGATAATAAGAATTTTCCTTATCCATGGTCAGGATATCCACGTGTTCGATCCGTTTCTTTGTTTGATCCTTCATTCGATTCCTCCGTTTGCTGTCCTTATTGAACTGCTTCATTCCTCTTTAATCTTTCTGTTCCTTTCCGGAGCAATTAATAAGCATGAAGATATTCTTCCTGTTCCTTCGTCAAATGGTCGATCTCCACCCCCATGGCTGCCAGCTTCATTTTGGCAACCCGGTCGTCAATTTTCTTTGGAACAGAATAAACACGATGGGAAAGGCTGCCCTGATTTTGCAGGAGATAGCGAACACACAATGCCTGAAGGGCAAAGCTCATATCCATGATCTCCGCAGGATGGCCATCCCCTGACGCAAGATTCACCAATCTCCCCTCTGCCAGCAAATTCAGGATCCTTCCGTCCTCCATCGTATAGCCCATAATATTCTGCCGCATGGGCTTCTTCGAAACACACAGCTCCTCCAGTGCAGGCTTCCAGACTTCCACATCAAAATGGCCGGCATTGGCAAGCAATACGCCATTCTTCATCTTCTCAAAATGTTCCCTGCGGATCACCTTTTTGCAGCCGGTTACCGTAATGAAAATATCCCCGACAGAAGCCGCTCTCTCCATGGGCATGACCCGGAAGCCATCCATCACCGCTTCAATGGCCTTAATGGGATCCACTTCCGTAACAATCACATTGGCACCCAGGCCTTTGGCCCGCATGGAAACGCCTCTGCCGCACCAGCCGTACCCTGCCACCACAACTGTTTTGCCCGCCACGATCAGGTTGGTATTCCTCATGATGCCGTCCCATACGGACTGTCCGGTCCCGTAACGATTGTCAAACAAATGCTTGCAGTATGCGTCGTTTACCGACATCATGGGGAAATCCAGCTTTCCCTCCTTTTCCCGTGCCCGAAGGCGCAGTATGCCGGTGGTCGTCTCTTCACAACCGCCTATGACATTCCTTTTTTGGGAGCTGCAGGTGGAATGAAGCAGGTTCACCAGATCCCCGCCGTCATCAATCACGATGTGTGGACAGAAGGCCAGTGCCCGGTTGAGGTGGTCTGCGTATTCCTCAGCTGTTGCGCCATGCCAGGCATAAACCGTCAGGCCTTCCTCTGCCAGCGCCGCCGCAACAGCATCCTGTGTGGACAGGGGATTGCTGCCCGTCACCGCCACATCCGCACCTCCTGCCGCCAGTACCAGCGCCAGATAAGCTGTCTTTGCTTCCAGATGTACGGATATGGTGATCCGCTTGCCCTGAAAGGGCTGTTCCGCCTGAAATTCCTTTTCCAGTGCATTCAGCAGCGGCATATACTGCCTCACCCAGTTGATTCTGGCCCTGCCTTCCGGTGCCAGTTTTCTGTCTCTGATGATGGATCCCATGTAAAATAACCTCCCCTGTATTTTCTCTTGTTTTCAGAATGCTTTCCTCTTAAGCTTTTACAGGAAACCTGCCTGCTTTTTGACTTGTATCCTGTGTTTTATCTTATCACGAAGAGATTCGCTTCACAAGATTCCATGACAGGCATGGAACGGATGGCCCATATTTTGTGCCGGATCACATTTCCTTGACCTCAGGCAAAATATTCTATATAATGGGGGCACAGAGCAATTCATGCTCAATTCAGATTAAAGGGAGTGAAACAATGGACGGCAGTCCTGACGGTTTGTGCAATATCCATGATTTGTGCAATATCTTTTTCAACTTCAATGAAACAGCAAACCGATCCGTCGGTGGAAAATTCAGGCTGTGGTTCATTGCATCTTCATCTATTTGTTGATGGCCACTGGGCCTGTTTATTATGCCGTCTGACCGGACGGCTTTTTTATTGCCGGTATTCTGCTCTCATTGGGGAATTCTACTGAATAGGAAGGAATGATTCCAATGGCTTTCAGAAACAAAAAATCGGTAAGCAGACAGGTTCAAAAAAGCAAACACGATACGGAAGCAAAACTACGGTTCTTATCGCTCCTTTCGCAGGAAGGGCTGCTGGACCATTTCGCTACGGGAAAAGCCGGTCTGACAAGCCAGGAGGCTGAAGAGCGGCTTGATGAGTATGGAGAAAACACAATCACTGCAGGACAGGGAAACACGGTGATGCATCGGCTGAGGGAAGCCGTTCTGACCCCCTTCAACATGATCCTTCTCGTCATTGCCGTTGTCACCTATTTTACGGATGTCGTTGCCTCTTCCAAACCCGATTATGCTACAGTACTGATTATTTTATGCCTGGTGGGCCTGTCCAGCCTGGTGGCCTTTATTCAAAGCCGGCGTTCGGACATTGCCGCAGAAGAACTGCTTTCCATGATCTCCAATCAGGCGGATGTCTGGCGGGACGGAGAGCTGACGGAAATTCCTTTCTCAGAAGTCGTGCCCGGCGATATCATCCGGCTATCTGCCGGAAATATGCTGCCGGCAGACGTCCGCTTTCTGACAACCAAGGATACCTTCGTTGCCCAGGCTTCCCTGACGGGTGAATCCAACCCTGTGGAAAAATTCAGCGCTCCTGAAAAAAATGAGGATGCAGGTCTGACCGATCTCTGCCATATCGGATTCATGGGCACCAATGTGGTGAGCGGCGTTGCCACAGCGATTGCCCTGCGGACCGGCGACGACACGTATGTCGGATCCATGGCAAAGTCCCTCTCCGGAGACCGGGCAAAAACCAGCTTTGAACGGGGCGTCTCTTCAGTCAGCAGCCTTTTGGTCCGCATGATGCTCGTCATGGTCCCCATTGTCTTCCTGATCAATGGTGTGGCAAAAGGGGACTGGGCACAGGCTCTGCTTTTCGCTATCAGCATCGCAGTCGGTCTGACCCCGGAGATGCTGCCCATGATCATGACCTCAACGCTGGCCAGCGGAGCAGTCTCCATGTCCCGGCACAAGGTCATTGTACGGACCCTCGGTGCCATACAGACATTCGGGGAAATGAACATACTCTGCACGGATAAGACAGGTACCCTGACTGAGGACAAAATCATTGTGGAAAAATATATGAATCTTCATGGGGAAGCGGACCCAAGAGTCCTGCGTCATGCCTATCTGAACAGTTATTTTCAGACCGGGCTCAAAAATCTCATTGATCTGGCCGTCATCAAACGGGCAAAGCAGTCTGATCTGGAACCAATCCTGAAAAACTATCAGCGTGTGGACGAAATCCCCTTTGACTTTACCCGCCGCAGAATGAGTGTGGTATTGAAGGATCAGAAAGGAAAGCGTCAGCTGATTACCAAAGGGGCTGTGGAGGAAATCATTGGAATCTCCTCTTTCGTAGAGATCAACGGGCGTGTGCTGCCAATGGACAGGGAAACGCGGCAAGTCGCGCTGGAAACCTACAGGCGGTACAATTCGGAAGGGCTGCGGATGATTGCCGTTGCACAGAAAAATGAGGTGCCGGACAGCGGTACGTTCAGTGTAAAAGATGAAAAGAATCTGGTATTGATCGGCTTTATCGGCTTTCTTGATCCGCCGAAGGAAAGTGCCGGGGCTGCTGTTCAGGCACTTTGGAATCATGGGGTCCGTACGGTGGTCCTGACAGGGGACAGCGAAGGAGTGGCAAGGAAAGTCTGCAGCAAGGTGAACATTAAAACCTCCCGTCTGCTGACCGGACAGGAAGTGGAGAAAATGGACGAGAACCAGCTGCGGGCGGCAACAAAAGACTGCGATCTGTTTGCCAAACTGTCTCCTTCCCAAAAGGAACGGGTGGTAAAAGCTTTTCAGGATACAGGAAATACCGTCGGATATATGGGGGACGGCATCAACGATTCCCTTGCGCTCCGACAGGCGGATGTGGGCATTTCCGTAGACAGTGCCGTGGACATTGCCAAGGAAACAGCCGATATTATTCTGCTGAAAAAGGACCTCATGGTGCTGGAAGAAGGAGTACAGGAAGGCCGCCGTACCTTCGGGAATATCGTCAAGTATATTAAAATGGCCGCCAGCGGCAACTTCGGCAATATGATTTCAGTCATGGCCGCCAGCTTTTTCCTGCCGTTCCTGCCGATGCTCCCGGTTCAGATCCTGACACAAAATCTGCTGTGTGACTTTTCTCAGATGGGGATCCCCTTAGACACGGTGGATCCGGAGTACATTCAAAAGCCGCATAAGTGGGAGACCGGATCCATCAGATCTTTTATGGCATACATGGGCCCCCTGAGCTCCATATTTGATATTCTGTGTTTTGCCATAATCCGTTGGGCATTCGGTGCCAACGGGCCGGTACCGCCCGCCATGTTCCAGTGCGGATGGTTTGTTTACGGAACACTATCCCAGGTATTGGTGATCCATATGATCCGTACGGCAAAGGTTCCCTTCCTGCAGAGCAAGCCATCCCGGTCCCTTTTCTTCTCCACGTTTCTTGTTTCGGTGACAGCCCTGCTGATCAGTTTTACGGACTTTGCCAAAGGGCTGGACATGATGCCCTTGCCGCTCAGGTTTCTTCCCTGGCTGGGACTGATCCTGGTGGGATATCTCTTCAGTGTGATGTTTGTCAAAAAATATTATGTGCGCCGCTATGGGGAATGGATGTAAACCGTTCCCGCTGTCAGCGGCTCTTTGCAGGATTGCGGAACAAACTGCGGAATAAAAGTGGGGCTCCTGCCGTCATCCACAGGACCATACCGGTATAGCTGACAAAATTACAAAGCAATCCGGCGGGCAAAACCGCCTTCAGCAAAAATCGGAGCACTGACAAACCGGCAAGTCCGATCCCCATTTTCGCGATCTGCCGGGGGAAAGATGCCTCCACACAATAATGGATGCACCGAAATTCCATCAGGTAGCCCAGCCAAAACCCGAAGGCCGACCCGGCCGCCTTGTAATAGGAAGGAATTCGGAGAAAGAGCAGCCCGATCAGCATGGGAACGATAAACACCGCCAGCAGGACCGGTTTTTCCTTTCGCTTTGACCAGTCGAATACCGCATTGGAAACAAGAACCCATGCCAGTCCGGTCAAAAGGCCTCCCACGACATCCAGAAGTGTGTGTACGCCAAGATACAGTCTGGACAGACCCACAAGGAATATCAGGATTCCGCCGGCAGGAGCCATCCATTTTTTCCGATATTTTAATATCAGCGAATACCAGAACACCCCAATCTGCTGCGTATGTCCGCTGGGAAAGGAATATCCGCCGGCGGTCTCCTTCCGCAGGGATCGGATCCCCGGATAGCCGATGGGCCTTGGGATTCGGCAAACCGCCTTGATCACCGTATTGACAATCACGCTTGTCAGACAGGCAAATCCCATCCGGTATCCGAAGTCCTTGTCAACGCACCAAAAAATCCATGCAACGACAATCAGGGAGAACATCGTTTCTCCCAGCATGGTAATCCACTGGAAAGCCACATCCAGAAATGGATTGGAAAAAGACTGGATCCATCGGATGATGGCAAGCATCTGCTCCTGAAATGGTATTCCGACCTGGAGGATCATATTTTCAGCCTTCCCTTCCTTATGTCTCTTAATGCCTCTTACAATACGATAGGTCTTACGATATCACTCATTTTTGCCCAATAAAGCCCCTTGCATTATTGCAACTATGTAGGTATAATAAAATTATAAGGATTACAATTATTGTATTGTCATACGAAATATAGGAAGGAAGGGTATATCATGTCGATTCCCCTGCAAGAAATTCAAAAGTACCTGTTGAAGAATCATATCAAGCCTTCCTTTCCCAGGCTGAAGGTGTTTGAATACCTTGCAGCCAACGCAAGCCATCCAACTGTGGACGATATTTACCGGGCACTGGTGGCGGAAATGCCGACCCTGTCCAAAACCACCATTTACAACACGCTCGATCTGTTTCTCCGGGCCAATGTAATCCGAGCCGTTACCATAGATGGCAACGAGCTGCGATACGATGTGGACATCACGGATCACGGACATTTTAAATGTGAGCGCTGCAACAGCATCTATGAATTTGACATCAATCCCGACGCTCTGTCCGCCAGTGAGCTGGATGGCTTTGAAGTACGGGAAAGGAATGTCTATTACCGGGGCATCTGTCCCAAATGCCGTGCTGAAGAAAAAGCGCCGGAGATCAGTGCCTCCGAAGCCAAAAAATGAGTCCCCCGATCCTTCGGCACCTTCAGCATATAGGGCGTAGCTTTACTCTATCGCTGCTTTTTGGCTGTTTATGGCCCTTATGATTTCCGGATCGAATTTGGGTTTCCGGTCATAGGTGTACAATCCGTTGACTTCCTGCTCCACGTCGTAGAGTTGGGTATAGCAGAAGGCACAGATCCGGGGATGCTTCAGCAGGGCTTCCGTCAACCCCCGATAACGTTCCAGAAACTCCTTTTCACTCCCGGGACGGGTCCCGTAACCCCAGCCCTGCTTATCCCCGGGTTTCCACCAGATCCCGCCGTATTCACTTACGAAATAGGGCTGACCCTCATATTTCTGCCGATCCGGGAAAGTGACATAAACCCCTTCACCGGTTCGCATCGGTTCCAGTTTGGCCCGCAGGGATTCCGGGTCCTGATCATAATCATGGATATCAAAAATATCGGTTTTCACATGAAAGTTCCCGCTGGTATCGATGACCGGCCGGGATGGATCCATGGATTTTGTAACCTGCCAGGCGATGCGAAGCACCTCGTCATCCTGCCGGGTTCCGTTTTTGTCCCAGGTCTCGTTGAATGGACACCAGCCGATGATGGACGGGTGATTGTAATCCCGTTCCACAGCCTCCATCCATTCCGGCAGAAAGCGTTCCAGTCCCATGGGAGCGGTAATGTCCAGCCCCCAGCTTGCGGACTCTCCCCAGACCAGATATCCCATCTTATCCGCCCAATACAGATATTCCGGCTCAAAAACCTTCTGATGAAGCCTTGCTCCGTTAAAGCCCATCTCCATGGAAATCCGGATATCCTTTTTCAGATCTTCCTCAGTGGGAGCCGTATAGATCCCATCCGGATAAAATCCCTGATCCAGCACAAGCCTTTGAAAAACAGGCTTTCCGTTGATGGCAACAGCGTGGTTCCGGATGGTTACAGATCGCAGCCCAAAATAACTCCGGACCCTGTCAATCGGTTCCTTCCCTTTCTGAACGATAAAATTCAAATCATACAGCTCCGGCTTTCCCGGTTCCCACAGATGGATTTCCTCCAACTCTATGGTAAGATATGCGGTTTCCCCCGCAATCCCAGCCACGGAGCTTCCCACGCGTCTGCCCTGATACCAGGCTTCCGCTTCCAGCAAAAGCCCATTTGTATTCCCCTTTATCCTGGATTCGATATGTACCCGTTTGTTTTCCGGATCCGGAAGGATTTTCAGGGCGGATAGATACTGCTGCGGAACGCACTCCAGCCAGACAGTCTGCCAGATGCCCGTGGTTCTGGTATAATCGCACCGTGCCTGGATGAAATGATGCTCCCTCCTTTGCTTGCCCACGGGCTGCAGTCCGGAGCGCGGTTCATCCTCCGCACAGACGGTCACGACATTGCTGCCGGGCCGGAGCTGCTCCGTGATATCAAAGGAAAAGGAAGTATATCCACCCCGGTGCGTGCCTGCGGATACTCCGTTGATCCAGACCTCCGTATCATAATCCACTGCCCCGAAGTGGATCAGAATACGACTCCCGTTCCAGCTGCCCGGGAGAGCAAACTCCCGGCGATACCAGACAGCCGGTATAAAATCCTCGTAGGCGATGCCGGACAGTCTGCTTTCCGGGCAAAAAGGAACCACAATCTGTGTCTTCAGCTTTTCCGACCGGTATACTTCCCTTGCTCTTCCGCTTCTTCCAAAATCCATTTCAAATTCCCAGGGTCCGTTCAAATTCATCCAACGGTCCCGAACCAGCTGAGGCCTGGGATATTCCGGCCTCGGAACAGTATTTTTCTGCGTTGTCTGCATGAAAATTCTCCTTTTCTCAGTCTAAGCCAGACGCTGTTCAATCAGCCCGGCCAGCCGAACAGCTTCCTTTTCCATAAGCTGTTGGTCCGTTCCCTCTATCATAATCCTTACCAATGGCTCGGTTCCCGAAGTCCGGATCAATACCCGGCCTTCTTCCCGAAACCTGGATTCGATTTTCCGGATTTCCTCCTGTATGACCGCATCCTCTGCATAACGATGTTTCTTTGCCTCGGAAACCCTGGCATTCACCAGTACCTGAGGCAGTTTTGTCATGCCGGCTGCCAGAGCGGAAAGCGGCTTTCCGCTGCGTTGGACAACGGACAGCATCTGCAGTGCCGTCAGGATCCCATCCCCTGTCGTGCTGTGATTCCGGAAAATAATATGTCCTGATTGTTCTCCGCCCAGACAATAATCCTTTTCCAACATTTTTTCCAGCACATACCGGTCTCCTACCCTGGTTTGCTCCAGTCTGCATCCCGCTTTTTTCAGGGCAATTTCCAGGCCAAGGTTGCTCATGACCGTCCCGACAACCGTATTTTGCTTCAGAAGGCCCCGGTCCTTCATATCCAGGGCGCAAATCAACAGAATCTGATCCCCATCCACCAGATTCCCGTTTTCATCCACGGCAATCAGCCGATCCGCATCCCCGTCAAAGGCAAGACCGGCATCCGCTTTCTCCTCCGTGACAAAGTCCTGAAGTCCCTCCGGATGGGTGGATCCGCAGCCATCATTGATATTGATTCCATCCGGAGCATTCTTCCGAATCCGTACCTCCGCTCCGAGAGATTCCAGCACTTTTGGAGCCACCCGATACGAAGCGCCGTTGGCACAATCCAGAGCCAGCTTCAATCCTTTCAGATGCCCATCAATGGTGCTCTTCAGAAACTCTGCATAATCCTTTTCGGCGGCCCACGCCGGAACCCTTCTGCCCACTTTTTCTCCCACCGGAACCGGTAATTTGCCGGTGCCGTCTGAAATAATACGTTCAATGCGGTCTTCCAACTCATCCGGCAGTTTATATCCGCGATGATCAAAAAATTTGATCCCGTTGTATTCCATTGCATTGTGAGAGGCAGAGATCACAACACCGGCGTCCAGACCATAGTGATGGGTCAAATAAGCAATGGCAGGCGTAGGCAGGACACCGGCTACAACAGCCTCTGCTCCCACAGAGCAAATGCCTGCAGTCAGTGCAGCCTCCAGCATATCGCCGGAAATGCGGGTATCCCGCCCAACCAATATCTTTGGCCTGTGCCTCGCCTTCGTCAGTACATAGGCGCCGGCCTGCCCCAGTTCAAATGCCATTTTGCAGGTCAGCTCCGAATTTGCAAGTCCCCTTACGCCATCTGTTCCAAACAAACGTCCCATCCAGGCTCCCCTTCCCTCTTTCAGACTCTCTCAATAAACAACAATGCAGCCGTAAACAAGTCCCATCACTGAGACATAAATTCCTTCATGATGTACCTCTGGGCAGATACAGCTGCCACTGCTCCGTCCGAAGCCGCCGTCACCAGCTGCAGCAAAGGCTTCTGCCGGATATCCCCTGCGGCAAATACACCCGGAATGCCGGCCTGCATGGACTCATTGGTGATCACATAACCGGATCGGCTCATGGGTATTGGATCCGGAATGCCTTCGCTGTTGGGGTGCACTCCGACGGCGATAAAAAGCCCGTCCGCCCTGATTTCCCGTTTCTTGCCCGTTCTGCGATGAACGGTCCGTACTCCGGTCACCCGGTCATCCCCCAAAATAGCTTCCACTTCCGAACTCCAGACCATTTCCACATTCTCTCTGGCCAGAACCCGGTCCGCCAGAATTCTGGAAGCACGCAGCGTATCGCGCCGGTGCACCAGATAAGCCTTACGGACATACCGGGACAAAAACATGGCGTCCTCCGCCGCAGTATCCCCGCCGCCGACCACGACAACATCCTTTCCCTTGTAGAAGGCACCGTCACAGGTTGCGCAATAGGATATCCCCTTGCCCCGGAATTCCTTTTCCTTCTCCAGGCCAAGCTGCCTTGGCTCCGCTCCCATGGCGAGGATTACCGCTTTGCATTCGTATGTTTTCCCTCCCGCCTCCACCTTCTTTGTTCTTCCCTCCAGGTCCAGACCGGTTACCTCATCATAGAGAATTTTCAGGCCAAACTTCCGGGCCTGATTTTCCATCTTTTCGACAAGATCCGGGCCGCTGATCGGTTCGTCAAAACCCGGGTAGTTCTCAATCAGACCTGTCGTGGATGCCTGGCCACCCGGAAACATTCTCTCAAACAGCAGAGTGGACAGACCGCCGCGATTGGCATACAGCCCTGCGGTCAATCCGGCTACCCCGCCTCCCACTATAATGACATCCAGCATAAAAACCCCTCCATTATCCTATGAAACACTGCCTCCGTCCATGATCGTTCGGCAGCATCCGAAAATCCGTTTTCCATGGAAATCAAATAAACTTCTACTGCATAGTATATCCTATTTCGGCCGATCTGGAAAATTGTTTTTTGAAAGAATTAATTTCGCTGTTAATGCATAGCTAAACATAGTAAAAATTCGGGAAATATGACGCCGAAGATGAGAGCTCTTGTGGATAAAAGCAACTGCAAAATTGATCCTTTTTGTCACCCATTTTGATGTGTAACCCATTAGTAACCCATGTAGAAGTGGTCAAATTTCGTCAGGCTTCGTCAAACCTCTTAGAAAAGGAAAACCCCGGAAACCATTGATTTTCCGGAGCTTTTGAATCTTTTGGGCTTTGATTATCTCTTGCTGAACTGCGGAGATCTGCGGGCAGCCTTGAGACCGTATTTCTTTCTTTCCTTCATTCTGGGATCCCGTGTCAGGAAACCTGCCTTTTTCAGAGTGGGACGCAGGCTCTCATCTGCTTTCAGCAAGGCACGGGAGATTCCATGACGGATTGCACCTGCCTGTCCGGTAAATCCGCCGCCATGTACATTCACGATGACATCGAAACTGCCTGTCGTGCCCGTTTCTTCCAATGGCTGGCGGGCAATTACCTTCAATGTATCCAGTCCGAAATATTCATCAATGTTTCGTTTATTGATTGTAAAATTTCCCTCTCCGGGAATTAACCGAACCCTGGCAACGGATTTCTTTCTTCGTCCCGTTCCGAAGTATTGTACTTTGGCCATTCTTCATTTCCTCCTTTCGTATGCCTTATAAATCAAGCATTTCCGGCTTTTGAGCTTCATGGTTGTGATCCGGCCCTGCATAAACTTTTAATTTCCGGAGCATATCCCTGCCCAGACTGTTATGCGGCAACATTCCCTTTACTGCCCCATAGATGACAGTGGTGGGCTTTTCCTTAATGAGATGATTAAAGTTTGTTTCCCTCAATCCTCCCGGGTAGGAAGTATGGTGACGATAGAGCTTCTGCTCTCCCTTTTTACCGGTTACCTCCACCAGTTCGGCGTTGATCACAATCACATAATCACCGGTATCCACATGAGGAGTATAGATGGGCTTATTTTTTCCTCTCAATATTTTTGCAATTTCAGATGAAAGACGTCCAAGGGTTTTCCCTTTGGCATCCACTACATACCATTTCCGTTCTACCGTATCGGCATTTGCCATATAGGTCTTCATAATGGGTTCCCTCCAATCCGACTGAAATACGCTTTGACATTCGTATCTCAGGCATTTCGTTTCGATATCATTTTCATTTTATTCCGCAAAGATCCGGAGACCGTCCGGGGCCAGTGGATCTTAATAGACACTATTCCTTATTTTAATGCATGTGCTTCGACGTGTCAAGAAAATATTTTTTCATAATATACCTTTTCCAGTGACAGGCCCTGGGGAGGAGCTGTCGGGCCCGCCATTTTCCGATCCCTTGTCTGAATAATTTCCGGTACGGAAAGGGAATCGATCCTGCCCCTTCCCACTTCAATCAGGGTTCCAGCCATAATGCGGACCATATGATATAAAAAGCCATTCCCATTTACCATAAAATACAAAAAAGGATCGTCCCAATCCAGCCGGACGCCGGCAACCGTTCGTACCGTTGTCCGGACCGGGGAACCTGCCGCCATAAACGAAGCAAAATCATGCGTGCCCTTAAAATATCCTGCTGCTTCCTGCATTGCCGAAACGTCCAATGGAACACAAACATGGTACAGATACCGGTACCCTATGGCAGTGTCCTGCGGACGCACGATCATGGAATATTTATATTTTTTCCCGGTCGCAGAAAACCGGGCATGAAAATCCCTGCTCACCTCCCGGGAACAGACAATCCGTATGTCCCTGGGAAGCCGGGAGTTCAATGCAAAGCTGAACTTTTCCGGCGGAATGGAAGAATCCGTCCTGAAATTTGCGGTCTGCCCTTTCGCATGCACTCCGCTATCCGTCCGGCCGGAACCAATGACAGGTACGGTTTCCCCGGTGAGATCCTGTAATGCCTCTTCCACTTCCTGCTGTATGGTCATTGCATTGGACTGCCTCTGCCAGCCGGCATAGGAGGTGCCATCGTATTCCATTGTCAGCATAATATTTTTCATAGGTTCCTCCCAGTGTGACAGTATCGGCCTTTTCTATCAAAACAATATGAATTTCCGAACCGATATTTCCCGGAAAATCAGCAGTAGGAATTGATCAGAACCGCTGCAATAAGGAGCAGGGTAACACCAAATGCCCCATAATCGATTCTTTCCATCCGCAATACCTTCATACGGGTCCGGTTCTCTCCTCCCCGATAGCAACGGGCTTCCATAGCCATGGCCAGTTCATCCGCCCTTCGGAACGCACTGATGAACAGGGGGACCAGCAGCGGCACCATGGATTTTGCCCGCTGGATCAGATTGCCGCTTTCAAAATCCGCCCCCCTTGCCATCTGTGCCTTCATGATCTTGTCCGTCTCTTCCAGCAGAGTGGGGATAAAGCGCAGCGCAATGGTCATCATCATGGCCAGCTCATGAGCGGGAAAATGAATCGCCTGCAAAGGTTTCAGCAGTACCTCCAGCCCATCTGTCAGGGAAATCGGAGAAGTGGTCAGGGTCAGCAGGGAGGTTCCCATCACCAACAACAGCAGCCGCAGCATCATAAAAATGCCCTGTTGGAGGCCTTCCTCCGTTACCTTCAGGAATCCCAGCTGAAAAATAACTTTTCCACCGGATGTAAAGAACAGATTGATTCCGAACGTCAGCACAATAATGAACAGCAGGGGCTTCAGCCCCTTTACAATGTATCGGAGCGGAATCCCGGAAAGGGCAATGGTCAGTGCCAGAAAGAGAAAAACAAACAGATAGCCAACAGAATACCGCACAAAGAAAATAACGATAATATACAAAAAGGCAATCATCAGCTTGGTCCGTGGATCCAGCCGGTGAATCGGAGAGTCAGACGGATAATACTGGCCGATCGTGATATCCTTAAGCATGTCTTTTCTCCCCCAATACCTTGATAAGTGCTTCCTTAGCCTGTTCCACCGTATAAATGTCGACCGGAACATCCATTCCCTTTTCCCGGAGGGCTTTCATCAGCCTGGTAATCTGCGGCACGCCCAGGCCCATACTCTCCAACTCTTCCGCATGGGTAAAGATCTCTCTGGGAGATCCGGTCAGTACCACCCGGCCTTTGTTCATGACAACGATCCGATCCACCAGCCGGGCGATATCCTCCATGCTGTGGGAAACCAAAATGATCGTATAGCCATTTTTTTCATGAAGGGCCCGGATTCCGTTCAATACTTCGTCCCTTCCCATGGGGTCCAGTCCCGCCGTAGGCTCATCCAATATCAATATCGCCGGATGCATTGCCAAAACGCCGGCAATGGCAACCCTTCGTCTCTGTCCTCCGCTGAGCTCAAAGGGCGAACGATCCTTCACCTCTTCAAAAGACAGGCCGACCAATTCCGCGGATTCCTTCACCCGATAATCGATCTCCTCCCCGGACAGCCCAAGATTTTTCGGGCCATAGGCAATATCCTTTCCGACGGTTTCCTCAAAAAGCTGCTGCTCCGGATATTGAAATACCAGGCCTACCTGCTGCCGCAGTGGCTTGAGATCCCTGCTGTTTTTCCCTATCCGCATTTCATTGACGATCACCGTTCCCTGTGTCGGTTTCAGCAATCCGTTCAGATGCTGAATTAAAGTGGATTTTCCGGAACCGGTGTGCCCGATGAGCCCGATGAACTCCCCGTCCCGGATTTCCAGATTCACATCCAGGAGAGCAGTGGATTCAAAAGGCCCCCCCTCCATATAAACGTGTGTTACCTGCTCCATCTTCACCGGCATAATGCATCCACCATCTCTTCCAGACTCATGGGATCTCCTTCAATATCAAACCCTTCCCGACGAAGCTCATGACAAAGCTCCACAACCTGGGGAACATCCAGACCGATGTTTTTCAACGTTTCGACCTGACGGAAGATCTCTCTGGGAGTCCCGTCCAGCACAATCCTGCCGTTGTCCATCACGATGACACGATCGGCGTGAATGGCTTCCTCCATATAATGCGTGATATGCACAATGGTGATTCCATCCTCTTTATTCAGACGATGTATGGTGTCCATTACCTCCCTGCGGCCGGAAGGATCCAGCATGGCAGTAGGCTCATCCAGAATGATAATTTCCGGATGCATGGCGATTACGCCGGCAATGGACACCCGCTGTTTCTGTCCACCGGACAAAAAGTGAGGGGCAGAAGTCGCATACTTCGTCATGTCCACGGCGAACAGGGCATCGTCCACCCGCTTTCGGATTTCTGCAGGCGGAACAGCCAGGTTTTCCGGGCCAAAAGCCACATCCTCCTCCACGATGGTGGCCACAAGCTGATTATCGGGATTTTGAAAGACCATGCCCGCCGCCTGTCGGATATCCCAGAGCTTATCTTCTTCCTTCGTGTTCATTCCCTTGACCCATACATTGCCGGACCGGGGTTTCAGCAACGCATTGAAGTGCTTGGCCAGGGTGGACTTTCCGGATCCATTGTGTCCGATCATCACGACAAACTCGCCCTTTCCAATCGTAAGGGATACGTTGTCCAGAGCCGCCGTTTCTTCCCCTCCCTGACCGACATAATCAAACGATACATTCTGAACCTGAATAATGGGTTCCATGCTGCCGTCCCCTCCTTACCCATAGATACCCGGGCTGTCCTGTCATAACCCCTTTCCTCCGAATTCTCAATTACAAGACTTGAGATAATGAAAAAGGTCGGAGAGGAAGCCCGCAAAACAATAAAAAATATGGATTAAGCTATAGGCTGATATCCCATGAACTTAATCCGCTTTTCCGAAAAGGTTTTCCGTAATGATTCTTCAGACCAACTCGATGATAACCGCTTCCGCTCCGTCACCTCTCCGGTGACCTTTTTTCAGAATCCGGGTATAGCCGCCGCCGGAAGCCTGCTTCTCATTTCTTTCCCTGTACTTCGGACCATACTCATTGAACATCTTTTCGATCAGGGGATGCTGAACCTTTCTCAGGCGTTCCGCATAATCCTCCTTGGTTTCGTCCTCCTCGCGCAGTTCCTTGATATCATACAGACAGGCCATCATTTTTCTTCTGGCATGAAGCCGGGACGGCATGTCATTGGTAACTTCCATGGACACGGTCTGGCCTTTTTCATTATTTACTTCCTTTGTTATCCTGACAGTGTTGTCATATTCCTTTACGGCAAGGGTAATCAGCTTCTCTGTTATGCTTCGGACTTCCTTGGCACGGGCTTCCGTTGTCTCAATCCTGCCATGCCATAAAAGGTCGGTGACCTGATTGCGCAACATGGCTCTCCGCTGATCACTGGCCCTGCCTAGTTTTCTGTATCCAGGCATATTCTCCCTCCTTCACTTCTTCATTCTTCGTTCTTTTTCAGACTTAAATCCAATGCTGCCAGCTTCTGCTGTACTTCTTCCAGGGACTTTCGCCCAAGATTCCGGACCTTCATCATTTCTTCTTCTGTTTTTTGGGTCAGTTCTTCAACTGTGTTGATTCCTGCACGTTTCAGACAATTATAGGAGCGTACGGAAAGATCCAGTTCCTCAATGGTCATTTCCAGGACCTTTTCCTTTTGGTCTTCTTCCTTTTCCACCATGATTTCCACATCGCTTACATTTGCCGTCAGGTTGATAAACAGGGAAAGGTGCTCCACCAATATCTTCGCTGCCAGGCTGGTTGCCTCATCCGGTGGAATGGTTCCATTGGTCCAGACTTCCAGGGTCAGCTTATCGTAATCGGTGATCTGCCCGACACGGGTATTCTCCACATTATAATTCACCCTGCGAATAGGAGTAAAAATGGAATCCACGGGAATAATCCCTATTGGCTGGCCCTCATGCTTGTTCCGTTCTGCAGGAACATACCCCCTGCCCTTCTCAACGGTAATCTCCATATACAGCTTGGCATCTTCATTCAGGGTGGCAATTGGGTGCTCCGGATTCAGAATTTCCACTTCGGCATCCGTAATAATATCTCCTGCAGTGACCTGTCCCGCACCCTGAGCATTGACAGTTATGATCTTTGGCTCGTCGCCAGACATCTTCAGGGCAAGTTCCTTCAGGTTGAGAATAATCTCCACCAGATCCTCCTTGACGCCCGGTACCGTGGAAAATTCATGAAGAACCCCGTCCACCTTGATGGATGTGACGGCTACCCCCGGAAGGGAGGACAACAGCACCCGCCGCAGGGAATTCCCCATGGTGATTCCAAACCCCCTCTCCAGGGGCTCCAATACGAACTTGCCATAAGTGTTATCCTTGCTTATTTCCACTATATCTATTTTGGGTTTTTCAATTTCTATCAAACGAAACCCTCCTCATAACATTTTCCAATCTTTTTCGAGGGCAACTATCTATCAACAAATCCGCTCCCACGGTATTATCTGGAATACAACTCAACAATCAGATGCTCCTGGATTTCAATATCAATATCCTGCCTGGATGGAAGTAATGAAACAGTTCCTTCCAGTTTTTCGTAATCCACCTGCAGCCACGGCACAACCGCCCTGCCGGCTCCCTCTTTCAATGCCTTGAAGTGTTCCATTCCGGAAGCACTTTTGCCCTTGACAGCAATGGTTTCCCCAACGTTGGTCAGATAGGAGGGAATGTTTACTTTCCTGCCGTTCACCATAATGTGCCCATGGCGAACGAATTGTCTTGCCTGAGCCCTGGAATCCGCAAAGCCCATGCGATAGACAACATTGTCCAGTCTTCTCTCCAGCAGCTGAAGCAGATTTTCACCTGTGATGCCCTTCGCTTTCTCTGCTGCTGAAAAATAGTTGCGGAACTGCTTTTCCTGCACCCCGTAAATTCGCCTTACCTTCTGTTTTTCGCGAAGCTGCATGCCGTATTCGGAAGGCTTCCGCCTGCTGGTTCCATGCTGCCCCGGAGCGGCCGGCCTGCGGGCAAATCCGCATTTTTCCGTATAGCATCTGTCGCCTTTCAGATAGAGCTTCATTCCCTCCCGCCGGCACTGGCGGCACTGCGGTTCTATATTTCTTGCCATCTTTACACCTCCATCTCCTTATACTCTTCTTCTCTTTGGCGGGCGGCAGCCATTGTGAGGGATCGGAGTAACGTCCTTGATCATATTGACTTCCAATCCAGCTGCCTGCAGGGAACGGATCGCAGCCTCCCTGCCGGACCCGGGGCCTTTTACATAAACCTCCACTGTTTTCAGGCCATGCTCCATTGCTGCTTTTGCTGCTGTCTCTGCAGCAGTCTGTGCCGCAAATGGCGTGCTTTTTTTGGACCCGCGGAATCCAAGGCCGCCTGCACTCGCCCAGGACAGTGCATTGCCCGCTGTGTCCGTAATGGTCACAATTGTATTATTGAACGTCGACTGAATATGGGCAGCGCCGCGCTCAATATTCTTCTTTTCACGGCGTTTCCGTGTTCTGCGTGCTGTTTGTTTCGCCATTCATACCCCTCCTCAAACGATACTTTTTCTGCGCACACCAACGGTGCGTTTTGGTCCCTTGCGGGTTCTGGCGTTTTGCTTCGTGCTCTGCCCACGTACCGGCAATCCCTTCCGGTGACGGATCCCCCTGTAACAGCCGACTTCCACCAGCCGCTTGATATTCAGGGATACTTCCCTTCGGAGATCTCCTTCGACCTTTACATCCTTATCGATATATTCTCTCAGCCTGGATACTTCCGCTTCGGTTAAGTCCTTGACACGAGTGTCGGGATTGACTCCCGTGGCTTTCAGGATCTCTCTGGACTTGCTCTGTCCGATGCCGTAAATATAGGTTAAACCAATTTCCACTCTTTTTTCACGAGGCAAATCGATTCCGGAAATACGCGCCATCCTTACACCTCCATATGTTAATTATTTCATATTTTACGAATTTTAACCCTGTCTTTGTTTGTGTTTGGGATTCTCACAGATCACCATGACTTTCCCTTTCCGCTTAATGATCTGACATTTCTCACACATACGCTTTACAGACGGTCTTACCTTCATCTTTTCAATCCTCCTTTATGCTTTTCCGCGCCAGGTAATCCGACCACGGTTCAAATCATAGGGGGACAATTCCACCGTTACCTTATCTCCCGGCAAAATCCGAATAAAGTTCATTCGAAGCCTTCCTGATATATGGGCCAGTATCTGGTGTCCGTTTTTTAATTCCACCTGAAACATCGCATTTGGCAGTGCTTCAAGCACTTTGCCTTCCACTTCAATTACGTCTTCTTTTGACAATGAATACCATCCTCCTTACCGCTCATAATCCAAAGGACTCCAGGGCTTTCCGGATATCTGCATCCAGTATCAATTCCCCTGCTTCCAGTTTATTTTTCAGTTCCCTGACCAATATTGGCTTTGGAGTCAAATGTTTCGCTTTCTTCTTTTTGGGTTTTGCAACGGTTCTGCTCCTGCCATCTGCGATGAGTACATACTCATCGTCCAGCCGCCTGATGATAAGAAAAGCAGCCCCTTTCTCCCTGCCGGCTTTCGCCAGCACAACCCTGCCAACCTGAAACTCCGTTTCCGTCATGTCTGCCACTACCCTTCCAAAGTCATAATCATGGTATCGTGGGAATGGGGATGATGTCTTTCCATTACTTCAGAAAGCCCTTGTAATGTCTCATGAGCATCTGTGCCTCCAGCTCCTTTGTCGTTTCCAGTGCAACACCCACAAGAATCAGGATTGCCGTACCTCCAAAGGACATGGGGACTTTCGTGATGGCAGTCAAAGCAATCGGCAGAATGGCAACCAATGCCAGATAAACCGCTCCTACCAGCGTCAGGCGGTTGGAAATCCGCATCAGATAATCTGAAGTGGGCTTTCCCGGACGAATGCCCTGCACAAAGCCGCCGTATTGTTTGAGATTATCTGCAATCTCCACCGGATTGAACGTAATCTGCGTATAGAAATACGTAAAAAATACAATCAACAGTGCATATAATACAGCATACAACGGTTTATCCTGGGTAAACCATTTCTGCACCCATAATACAAACCCGCTGTCCTGCGACATAAACTGTGCGATGGTCTGAGGAACCGCCAGAATGGATACGGCAAAAATAATGGGAAGTACACCGGATGAATTTACTTTCATGGGAATATGGGTGCTTTGCCCGCCGTACATTTTCCTCCCGACCACTCTCTTGGAATACTGCACCGGAATTCTTCTCTCTCCCTGATCAATAAAGATCACTCCAACAATCAGGGCAATCATGAATACGACCATCAGCAACAGATAAGCCGGATGGATCGATTTCGCCCGAAAAGCCAGATTCCAAAGCTTCACCACGGAAACCGGCGCTCTGGAAATAATACTGGTGAAAATAATCAGGGAAACGCCGTTTCCTATTCCCTTATCGGTAATCTGTTCGCCCAGCCACATTAAGAATGCTGTGCCCGCAGTCAGGGTCAGGGATACAACAATATAAGTCCAGGCATTGTTCTGAAGCAATGCGCCTGCACTCCTCGCCAGGCCGAACGTGATTCCGAACGCCTGCAGAAAAGCCAGGACAACTGTGAAATATCTTGTATATCTGGCGATCTTCTTTCTTCCATCTTCCCCTTCCTTGGACAATCGTTCCAGCTTGGGGATGGCTACGGTCAGAAGCTGCATAATGATGGAAGAATTGATGTACGGAGTGACAGACAAGGCAAAAATCGTAAAGTTCCCGAAAGCGCCTCCGGACATAATATCGAAAAATCCGAGCAGACCGCCCTGATCGATAAGATTTTTGATAAAGGAACTATCCACACCGGGTACCGGAATAAAGGATCCAACCCGATAAACCAACAACATCATCAAGGTATACAGAATCTTTTTTCTCAGATCTTCTATTTTCCAGGCATTCTTAAATGTTTCGAACATCTCAGATCACCTCAGTCTTTCCACCCAGGGCTTCAATTTTTTCCTGAGCAGTTTTACTGAACTTATGAGCCTGTACGGTCAGTTTCTTTGTCAAATTTCCATTGCCAAGAATTTTGACACCGTCATTATCTTTCCGGACCAGACCCGTTTTCTTCAAAAGCGACGGCGTAACTACCGTACCCTCTTCAAAAGCCTCCAGATCCCTCAAGTTTACTATGGAGTAAACCGTTGCATATATATTGGTGAACCCTCTCTTTGGAATACGTCGTGCAAGAGGCATCTGTCCGCCTTCGAAGCCAGGCCTTGTCCCGCTTCCGCTTCTGGACTTCTGACCTTTTTGGCCCCGTCCGGCAGTTTTGCCGAGTCCGGATCCATATCCCCTTCCCTTTCGCAGGGAAACGGTCACAGAGCCCTCAGCAGGCTTTAAATCATGTAACTTCATGGAGCTGCACCTCCTTTACTCTTCGATTTTTTCAACAGAAACAAGGTGACTCACCTTGTGGATCATTCCCCGGATAACTGCATTGTCCTCCTGTATCCTGCTGTCTCTGATCTTCTTTAAGCCAAGAGCTTCCATTGTTGCAATCTGATCCTTCTGGCAGCCTATGGTACTCCTGGTTTGGGTAACTTTCAGCTTCATCCCAAGTTCCCTCCTAACCTAAGATCTCTTCGGTGGATTTGCCTCTTAATCCCGCAACATCTTCTGCCGTTTTCAATCTTGCAAGTCCGCTCATGGTGGCATTGATCACATTTCTCGGATTGCTGGATCCCAGGGATTTGGTACGGATATCCTGGATACCGGCAAGCTCCATCACCGCACGGACAGGTCCTCCTGCGATCACACCGGAACCTTCCTTGGCAGGCATCATCAGGACAGAACCGGCTCCAAACTCTCCCTGAACTTCATGCGGTATGGTGGTATTCACAATCGGTACCTTAATCAGATGCTTCTTTGCATCCTCCACTCCCTTGCGGATCGCTTCCGGAATTTCAGCCGCTTTTCCCATTCCTGCCCCGACAATACCATTTGCATCGCCCACTACCACTACGGTACTGAAGCGCATATTCCGTCCGCCCTTTACGGTCTTGGCAACACGGTTGATACTCACTACCCTTTCCTTCAGATCCAACGTGCTGGCATCGATACGGTTCATCTGTTTCCCTCCTTTAAAATTCCAGTCCGGCTTCACGCGCTCCGGATGCAACTTCCAAAACGCGTCCATGGTAAACATAGCCGCTCCGGTCAAATACCACACGGTGGATTCCTTTTTCCATCGCCTTTTTTCCGGCCGCCTCTCCAACGATCTTTGCGGCTTCTTTTCTGGTTTTGCCGACGACTTTTTCCTTCAAATCCGGATCAAGGGTAGAAGCAGCTGCCAGAGTTGTTCCGTTCTGATCGTTGATGATTTGAACATATATATGATTTAAACTCCGATAAACGCAGAAACGTGGCCTTTCCGAAGTACCGGAAATTTTCCTCCGGACCCGATCATGCCGCTTTTTCCTGCTCGCATTTTTGTCTTTTTGTTTGATCACCTAAGCTTCACTCCTTCCCTTATTTCTTACCTGCTTTTCCTTCCTTGCGAAGGATTCTTTCATTCTCATATTTGATGCCCTTGCCCTTATAAGGTTCCGGCTCACGAATCCGCCGTACCTTTGCGGCCATTTCACCAACCGCCTGTTTGTCAATTCCCCTGACAATGATCCGGTTGGCTGCTGGTACTTCAAATTCCACTCCGTTTTCCTCCGGGATCTCCACCGGATGCGAGTATCCAACGGTCAGAACCAGTTTCTTACCCTGCTTCTGCGCACGATAACCGACTCCATTGATTATCAAAGCCTTTTCATATCCTTTGGTAACCCCGTCCACCATGTTCTGAATCAACGCCCGGCTCAAACCGTGCAGTGATTTCTGAGGTTTACTGTCGTTTGGACGCTCTACTTTTATAAGATTCCCTTCCACGGAAACCCGCATATCCTTGTGGATTTTCTGTGTCAGCTGTCCCTTTGGCCCTTTTACGGCTACCACATTGTCATCGCCGACTGATACGGATACTCCATCGGGCACGTGTACAGGAAGCTTTCCAATCCGTGACATACATTACACCGCCTTCCTTTTGCTAATTCTGCTGCCCATCCGTTACCAGACGTAGCACAGGACTTCTCCGCCGACGCCCAGTTTTCTGGCCTTCTTGTCCGTCATTACGCCCTTTGAGGTGGAAATGATGGCAATCCCCAGTCCACCCAGTACCTTGGGGATCTCATCCTTGTTTGCATAAACTCTCAGACCGGGCTTGCTGATTCTCTTCAATCCGCTGATGACACGTTCATTGTCTTTGGTATATTTCAACGTAAGCTTCAAAGTACCCTGATTTCCGTCGTCAATTACGGTATATCCCTTGATAAGCCCCTCCTCTGCCAATATATCTGCAATCGCCTTCTTCATATTAGAAGCCGGTACCTGTATCACTTCATGCTTTACAACCAGTGCATTCCTTATGCGGGTCAGCATATCTGCAATGGGATCTGTCATAACCATATCTTCTACCTCCTTCCAGTCTCGACCCTCTACCAGCTCGCCTTCCTGACACCGGGGATCTGTCCTTTATAGGCCAGCTCCCGGAAGCATATCCGGCAAATACCATATTTCTTCAGGACTGCATGGGGACGTCCGCACAATCTGCATCTTGTATAGGCACGGGTTGAATACTTGGGCTTACGCTGCTGCTTCGCCCTCATTGATTTTTTTGCCACTTATCTGTTTCCTCCTTCCATTGGATTCCTCAGCTTCTGGTAGCAAAAGGCATACCCAAAAGCCGTAACAGTTCTCTTCCTTCTTCATCGGTCCGGGCGGTTGTCACAAATATGACATCCATTCCCCTTACCTTATCCACCTTATCATAGTTGATTTCCGGGAAAATCAGCTGCTCTTTGATTCCCAGCGCATAATTGCCCCTGCCGTCAAAGGAATTCTCCGATACTCCCCGGAAATCCCGTACGCGGGGAAGAGCAATGCTTACCAGTCGATCCAGGAACTCATACATTTTATCGCCGCGAAGCGTCACCTTTGCTCCGATATTCATGCCTTCCCTTACCTTAAAGGCAGCCACGGATTTCCTGGCTTTGGTTACAACGGGCATCTGTCCTGTTATGGTCGCCAGCTCCTGGACAGCGGCATCAAGAAACTTCGGGTTTTCCTTCGCATCCCCGACTCCCATATTGATCACGATCTTTTCGAGTCTGGGAACCTGCATCACATTTTTATATTCAAATTTGTCCATCAGATCGGACATCGCTTCATTTTTATAAAAATCTTTCAACCGAGCCAAATCTTTTACCTCCCTTCTGAGAAGAACTAATCATTGAATAATTCGTTGCAGACCTTGCAGACGCGCACCTTGGTTCCATCTTCCAGTATTTTGTGGCCTACACGGGTCCGCTTGTTGCACTTCCCACAAACAAGCATGGCTTTGGAAGCATCAATGGCGGCTTCCTGACGGATCCTTCCTCCCTGCTGGTTTGCACCTGTGGGTTTCTTGTGCCGGGTCACAAAATTGACCCCTTCCACAATGATTTTGCCTTCCCTGGGATATGCAGTCAGCACTTTTCCCCGCTTTGATTTATCTTTTCCGGAAATGATTTCTACGGTATCTCCTTTTTTCACATGCATTTTCCCTGGTTTTTTCACCACAGCAATCACCTCCTTTTATAATACTTCCGGGGCGAGAGAGATGATTTTCATATAATCCTTCTCTCTCAGTTCTCTGGCGATCGGGCCAAAGATACGGGTACCCCTGGGTTGCTTCTGATCATCTATGATTACTGCCGCATTGTCATCAAATTTAATAAACGAACCATCCGGCCTTTGCGTGCCCTTGGTCGTGCGAACAATGACAGCCTTTACGACATCGCCCTTTTTAACAACACCGCCGGGTGTTGCACTTTTAACAGATGCTACAATCGAGTCCCCTATATTTCCATACTTTCTCGTGGAACCTCCCAGGACATTGATGCACATCAGTTCCTTCGCGCCGGTATTGTCCGCCACTCTCAACCGGGTCTGCTTCTGAATCATATTATACCCTCCTTTCGGTAGTGGACCGATTATTGTGCCCTTTCAACGACTTCAACCAAACGCCAGCGCTTGTCGCGGCTGATCGGCCTGGTTTCCATAATCTTTACGCGGTCCCCGATCTGACAGGTATTTTCTTCGTCATGGGCTTTCAGTCTGTTTGTCCGATTCATGGTCTTTCCGTACAGCTTATGCTTCACACGGCTTTCGATCAAAACCACAATGGTTTTATCCATCTTATTGCTTACGACTTTGCCGATGCGGACCTTCCGGTTTCCTCTTGTTTCCTCGGCCACAAATATTCCTCCTTTTCCTCAAGCCTCCATGGCTTTCAATTCCCGTTCTCTAAGAATCGTTTTTACTCTGGCAATATCCTTTTTTACTTCCCGGATCCTCATGGGATTCTCCAACTGCCCGGTGGCCAGCTGGAATCGAAGGTTAAACAACTCACTCTTGAGCTCGGAACATTTCTGATTCAGCTCATCCTGTGTCATATCCCGGAATTCATTCGCCTTCATTGCCTTCACCACCCAATTCTTCTCTAGTCACAAACCTGGTCTTGACCGGAAGTTTGTGCGCTGCCAGGCGGAGTGCCTCTCTGGCTGTCTCTTCGGGTATTCCTGCCACTTCAAACAGGATCCTGCCGGGCTTTACAACTGCCACCCAATATTCCGGGGAACCTTTTCCCTTCCCCATGCGGGTTTCAGCAGGTTTCTCCGTAACAGGCTTATCCGGAAATATCTTGACCCAGACATTCCCGCCCCTTTTCATAAAACGAGTCATGGCAATCCTTGCTGCTTCAATCTGATTGCTGGTGATCCAGCAGGGATCCAATGCCTGCAGACCATACTGACCGTAAGTAACGGTATTCCCGCGGGTTGCCTTGCCTTTCATCCTGCCCCGGAACACCCTGCGGCGTTTTACTCTTTTCGGCATCAACATATTATTTTCCTCCTTCCGCAACCGGTCTGTTTTTCGCCTTCGGAAGGACCTCTCCTTTGTAAATCCATACCTTTACTCCGATTCCTCCGTAGGTTGTTTTTGCTTCCGCAAACCCATAGTCGATATCAGCCCGCAATGTCTGCAGAGGTATGGTTCCTTCATGATATCCTTCTTTCCGTGCAATATCCGTTCCGCCAAGACGCCCGGAGACCATGGTCTTGATTCCCTTTGCCCCGGCTTTCATGGTTCTCTGCATTGTCTGCTTCATCGCCCTGCGGAAGGAAATCCTGCGTTCCAGCTGTGCTGCAATATTCTCTGCGACCAACTGCGCATCCAGGTCCGGGTACTTGACCTCTACTATATTCAAAATTGTCGTTTTCTTCGTAAACTTTTCGATTTCTTTCTTCAAGGCATCCACGCCCGTACCGCCTCTTCCAATTACAATACCGGGCTTGGCTGTAAAAATATTCACCTTTACGCGGTTAGCAGCACGCTCAATTTCGATTTTCGAGATCCCTGCATGAAAAAGTTTCTTTTTCAGCATATTCCTTAACTGCACATCCTCGATCAGATTGTCTGCAAAATCCTTCCTGGAAGCATACCATCTGGCATCCCAATCCTTGATGATTCCGACTCTAAGTCCATGGGGATTCACTTTCTGACCCACTTATCCATCCCTCCTTATTTCTGTACTTGTTCCAGTTCATCCAATACGATATTGATATGACTGGTTCGCTTCCGAATGCGGTTTGCCCTGCCCTGAGCCCTTGCCCGCAAACGCTTCAGGGTCGGTCCTTCGTTTGCGGTAACCTCAGCGACATACAAACGATCCGGATCCATTTCCAGATTGTTTTTTGCGTTGGCCGCTGCAGATTTCAACAGCTTGACAACCGGCTCGGACGCCGCCTTCGGCGTATATTCCAATATGCCAAGTGCTTCGCTGACCGTTTTTCCGCGTATCATGTCAATCACAATCTTTACCTTTCTGGAAGAAATGCGGACATAACGGGCGGTGGCATGAGGCCGCTTTTCCCTGCTCTCGTAGCGGGCTTCTGATTTTTCTTTCATCCTTGTCGCCACTGTGATTCCTCCTTCACTATTTCAGCTCCGTAGTCTTTTCTGAATGCTGTCCGCTGTGACCCCGAAAGGTTCTGGTAGGCGCAAACTCTCCAAACTTATGTCCCACCATCTCCTCGGTAATATAGATCGGAACGTGTTTCCTGCCATCATGAACGGCAATGGTGTGTCCGACCATTTCAGGAAAAATGGTGGATGCTCTGGACCAGGTCTTTATAACTGTTTTTTTGCCCTGTTTGTTCATGTCCTCTATCTTCTTTAAAAGGTCCGCACGGACATAGGGCCCTTTTTTCACCGATCGACTCATTCAATTGCCTCCTTCCGACTTTTAAAATCAATGAAACCAGATCCGTTATTTTGTTCTGCGTTTTATGATATATTGGTCGGACTTGTTCTTTTTCCTTCTGGTCTTATATCCCAACGTTGGTTTGCCCCAGGGGGTAACAGGAGAGGGCCTTCCGATGGGAGCTTTGCCTTCGCCGCCGCCGTGCGGATGATCCGATGGGTTCATAACGGAACCACGTACGGTCGGGCGAATCCCCATATGCCTTTTCTTGCCTGCTTTCCCGATGGTGATATTTTCATGTTCTGCGTTTCCCACCTGGCCGATCGTAGCCCGGCACTCGGAACGAACCATGCGTACTTCACCGGAAGGAAGCTTTACCTGAGCAAATTTCCCTTCCTTTGCGGTCAGCTGTGCCGCATTGCCTGCAGATCGGGTAAACTGCCCGCCTTTGCCGGCATGAAGCTCGATGTTGTGAATCACGGTACCCACCGGAATATTCTGAAGCGGCAATGCGTTTCCGATCCGGATATCCGCATCCTTGCCGGATACCACCGTATCCCCGACATGCAGCCCGTTGGGACTGAGGATGTATCGCTTTTCCCCGTCCGCATAGTGCAGCAATGCAATATTGGCGCTTCGGTTGGGATCGTACTCAATCCCTGCAACCTTTGCGGGAACCCCATCTTTATTGCGCTTAAAATCAATAATACGATATTTTCTCTTTGCTCCGCCGCCCTGATGACGGACGGTAATCCGTCCTGCATCATTTCTGCCGGCTTTCTCCTTCAGAGCTACCAAAAGTGCCTTTTCCGGCTGTGCTTTGGTAATTTCTTCAAAAGAAGAAACGGTCATATGCCTTCTGGCGGGGGAGGTTGGTTTATAATCTTTGATTGCCATCTTGTCTTACCTCCTTTTTAGGCCATTCCTTCGAAGAACTCAATTGCCTTGCTCTCGGCAGTCAGCGTAACAAAGGCTTTCTTAAAGGAAGGCTTCCTGCCGGTATGAACTCCCACACGCTTCATTTTGCCCTGCTGGCGAAGCGTGTTGACGTTTTTTACCTTTACTCCGAAAATGGTCTCAACTGCCTGCTTGATTTCCGTTTTATTGGATCTGGCATCCACAAGAAAGGTGTATTTCTTATCCGGTATGGAATCATAACTCTTTTCCGTCAATACCGGCCGTAGAATAATATCATGAGGAGCTTTCATCATGCATACACCTCCTCAACCATTTTTACGGCATCCTGCGTAATGATAAAGCGGTCATAATTCAAAATATCCAATACATTCAGTGTATTGACAAAACAAAGTTTCACATTGGGAAGATTGCGGGACGCTCTCTCCACGTTCTCGTCCCTGCCTGAAAGAACAAGGAGAGCCTTTCCCTCCGACTTCAGGTTTTTCAGAACCCGGACCATTTCCTTTGTCTTCGCCTGAGGAAGTGTCAGGGAATCCATCACCGTGATATTGTCTTCCTGCACTTTTGAGCTCAGTGCACATTTCATGGCAAGCCTTTTGATCTTTTTGGGAACCGTATAGCTGTAATCCCTTGGCTTGGGAGCAAATACAACACCGCCCTTTGTCCATATGGGAGAACGGCTGCTCCCGTGCCGGGCACGGCCGGTTCCCTTCTGCCTCCAGGGCTTGGCGCCGCCTCCCCTGACTTCTGCGCGGGTCAGGGTGGATTGGGTACCTTGCCTTTTATTGGCCAGTTGCATCCTGGTAACCTGATACAACGCATTTTTGTTGACTTCAATCCCGAAAATCGCATCCTTCAATTCGATATCGCCGACTGAAGTGCCTTCTATATTATATAAAGCTACTTTAGGCATAATCTTTCCTCCTTTCCGTTTAGATGTATTACCTCTTTACGGTATCCTTGATGGTCAGTAAAGTTCCCTTTGGGCCGGGAACGGCGCCTTTGATCAGCAGCAAATTGCGCTTTGCATCCACTTTGACAACTTCAAGGTTGGCAATGGTAACCCTGTCCCGCCCCATTCTGCCAGGCAGGTGCTTTGTCTTGAACACACGACTCGGTGAACTGCCCGGTCCAAGGGATCCGGGACGACGATGGTATCTGGATCCATGTGCCATGGGGCCCCTGTGCTGGTTCCATCTCTTGATGACACCGGCAAACCCCTTACCTTTTGTAATACCACTGACATCCACTTTCTCTCCCGCAGCGAAAACATCCGCTTTGATCTCATTGCCGACCTGGTAATCCTGTGCATTATCCAGTCTTATTTCCCTGAGATACCTTTTGTAGGGTGTGCTGTTCTTATCAAAATGTCCCTTCCTGGGCTGATTGACCAGGGTGGATCGAATATCATCAAATCCGATTTGAAGAGCACGATAACCATCTTTTTCCTGAGTTTTGACCTGAGTGACGACACAGGGACCGGCTTCCACTACGGTAACGGGTACCATCAGGCCTTTTTCTGTAAAGATCTGGGTCATGCCCAGTTTTTTACCTAGAATGGCTTTTTGCATTTCTTAAAACCTCCGTTCTGAAACTATAGTGTCCGAAGCTCTATAATTTGATTTCGATATCAACACCGGCCGGCAGATCCAATCGCATCAGGGAATCCACCGTTTTGGACGTTGGGCTTAAAATATCGATCAAACGCTTGTGTGTCCTCATTTCAAACTGCTCACGGGAATCCTTGTACTTGTGAGGAGCTCTTAAAACAGTGATCACTTCCTTATCTGTCGGCAATGGAACGGGACCGGAAACCTTTGCTCCGGTTTTCCTTGCAGTCTCAACAATCCTTTCTGCCGACTGATCAATCAAAGTGTGATCATAGGCCTTTAATTTAATTCTGATTTTTTGGCTTGCCAAAAAATTCCCCTCCTTTTACTCATAGCCGGACGCTTTTTCGTCCCGTCAAGTCAGAAGCAGGGCAATCCATCACCTTGTTACCACTTAACCACGTGTGCCATTTTCAACGAAAAAAAGAAAAGCACACAAAAGGAACAAGGCAGTTCGCCCGATTCAAACGGACTGGTCCATAAAAATTCCCCGACGCGATTTCATCGGCAACCTTTTACTTCATCCCTAGTGTCCTAATAATAACACAACCATTACATACTACAATAAAACTTACAGAAAAGCAAGTATTTTTTGAGTTTTTACAAACTCTGCAAAGCAGGCCCAACAGTGAAATACACTATCCCTTCCTGTTCCGGGAAAGGATAGTGTTGAATCTTCAAAGCCTTTCCACTATTCTTTTATGGAAGAAACAACGCCTGCGCCAACAGTCTTTCCACCTTCGCGAATGGCAAACCGCAGACCTTCCTCCATGGCAATGGGGGTAATCAGCTTTACGTCCATCGTTATATGATCCCCGGGCATGACCATTTCCACGCCCTCCGGCAGCTCAATGTCCCCGGTCACATCTGTCGTCCGGAAAAAGAACTGTGGGCGATAACCGTTGAAGAACGGGGTATGCCGTCCGCCTTCCTCCTTCTTCAATACGTAAACCTGTCCGCTGAACTCCGTGTGTGGATGAACCGTCCCGGGCTTGGCCAATACCTGCCCACGCTCCACTTCCTCCCTCTGAATGCCACGCAGCAGCACTCCGATATTGTCTCCGGCCTCTGCCTGATCCAGCACCTTCCGGAACATCTCGACCCCGGTAACCACTGTGGATTTGGCCTTGGGCTCCAGTCCCACAATCTCCACCGGATCGGAGATCTTTACCGTACCGCGCTCCACTCTCCCGGTCGCAACCGTTCCCCGTCCAGTAATGGTGAAGACATCCTCCACCGGCATCAAAAACGGCTTGTCATTGCTGCGCTTTGGTGTGGGGATATATTCGTCCACTGCATCCATCAGCTCAAATATCGACTTGCACCACGGATCCGTCTTCACATCCGCTCCGCTGTTGACTGCTTCCAGTGCCTTCAGGGCAGATCCTTTGATAATCGGTACGTCGTCCCCCGGAAAGTCATACTCTGTCAGCAAGTCACGCACTTCCAGCTCCACCAGCTCCAGAAGCTCCTCATCGTCCACCTGATCAATCTTGTTCAGATAGACAACGATGTTGGGCACTCCCACCTGCCGTGCCAGCAAAATATGCTCCCTTGTCTGCGGCATGGGGCCGTCTGCTGCGGATACCACCAGAATCGCTCCGTCCATCTGGGCAGCTCCTGTGATCATGTTCTTTACGTAGTCCGCATGCCCGGGACAGTCCACGTGGGCATAATGCCGTTTATCGGTCTCATACTCCACATGGGCGGTATTGATGGTTATTCCTCTTTCCTTCTCCTCCGGGGCTTTGTCAATCTCATCATATTTCGTGGCCTGTGCTTTTCCCAGCTTTGCCAGAATCGTTGTAATCGCTGCCGTCAAAGTGGTTTTGCCGTGGTCTACATGCCCGATTGTCCCAATATTGACATGGGGTTTTGTCCTCTCATATTTTGCCTTTGCCATGATTCATTTGTCCTCCTTATCGATCCATCTGTTACTTTGTAATAACTTTTTCCATAATATTCTTCGGAACTTCTTCATAATGGGACAGCTGCATGGTATAAACGCCGCGTCCCTGGGTCCTGGAGCGAAGATCGGTTGCATATCCAAACATTTCTGCCAAAGGCACCACTGAACGAATAATCTCTGCGCCCCGTTCGGGTTTCATGCCTTCTATCCTGCCCCGTCGGGAATTGATGTCTCCCATCACATCGCCCATATATTCCTCGGGTACTGTGACCTCCACATCCATCACCGGCTCCAGCAATACGGAACTTGCCTTTTTCAATGCGTCTTTCAGCGCCATGGAACCTGCAATCTTAAAAGCCATTTCGGAAGAGTCCACCTCATGATAGGAACCGTCCACAAGTGTGGCACGGATATCCACAACCGGGTAGCCTCCCAGGATACCGCTCTGCATTGCTTCCTGAATCCCATTGTCAGCCGGTTGGATATATTCCCTGGGAACCACACCGCCTACAATCTTGTTTACAAACTCATAGCCGGAACCGGGCTCCAAAGGCTCCACTTCCAGCACAACATGTCCATATTGGCCATGCCCGCCGGACTGCCGGACAAATCTTCCTTCGCTCCGGACGGGTTTGCGGATGGTTTCGCGGTAGGCCACCTGCGGCTTTCCCACGTTTGCTTCCACCTTGAACTCCCGAAGCAGACGGTCCACAATGATCTCCAGATGAAGCTCGCCCATGCCGGCGATAATAGTCTGTCCGGTCTCCTGATCCGTATAGGTCCGGAAAGTCGGATCCTCTTCTGCCAGCTTGGCAAAAGCAATGCCCATTTTTTCCTGCCCGGCCTTGGTTTTGGGCTCTATGGCAACCTGGATCACCGGATCCGGAAACTCCATGGACTCCAGGACCACCGGATTGTTTTCATCGCACAGGGTATCCCCGGTTGTCGTATTCTTCAGGCCAACCGCAGCCGCGATATCTCCGGCATACACTTTCTGAGTTTCTTCCCTGTGGTTCGCGTGCATTAACAGAATCCGGGCAACTCTCTCCCTTTTGCCCTTTACGGAATTATATACATAGGATCCGTTTTCCAGCGTTCCGGAATAAACCCGGAAGAAAGCCAGTTTCCCCACATAGGGATCCGTCATGATCTTAAATGCCAGCGCACTGAACGGTTCCTCATCCGAAGAATGCCGATCCACTTCTTCGTCCGAATCCGGCTTCTTTCCCTTTATGGACGGTACGTCCAGGGGAGAAGGAAGATACTCCACAATGGCATCCAAAAGCATCTGAACTCCCTTGTTCTTGTAAGAGGATCCACACACCACCGGAACCATCTTCAGTCCTATGGTTGCCTTGCGGATTGCCCTATGAATCTCATCAACCGTCAGTTCCTCGCCGTCGAGATATTTCATCATCAAGTCATCATCTGTCTCTGCGACAGCTTCAATCATTTTGGTACGATATTCCTTCGCCATATCCAGCATATCGTCCGGGATCGCAGATTCCTCACTGTGGGTTCCTAAATCATCTGTATAGTGATAGGCCTCCATATTGATCAGATCGATCACACCTGTAAAGTTGTCTTCCTTGCCGATAGGCAGCTGGATGGCAACCGGATTGGCCTGTAGCCGCTCATGAATCATATTGACGACACGCAGAAAGTCGGCGCCCATAATATCCATCTTGTTTACATACGCGATTTTTGGAACACCATATTTATCTGCCTGCCTCCATACCGTTTCGGATTGAGGCTCTACGCCTCCTTTGGCACAAAACACTGCTACTGAACCATCGAGGACGCGAAGAGAACGCTCCACTTCAACGGTAAAGTCAACGTGCCCTGGCGTATCAATAATGTTGATACGATGCCCCTTCCACTGTGTCGTAGTGGCGGCGGATGTAATCGTGATACCGCGCTCCTGCTCCTCTTCCATCCAGTCCATTGTCGCATTGCCGTCATGAACTTCGCCAAGCTTATGAACCCGTCCGGTGTAGAACAATATGCGCTCTGTTGTTGTTGTCTTACCGGCATCGATATGTGCCATGATACCGATATTCCTTGTCTTTTCCAATGAAAATTGCCTAGGCACTAAATTAGCCTCCTTTCAATTCATGCTAAATCCATTACCGTTCCCCAAATTCAGTTTCAGTCCGTTTTCTACCTGTTCTCTTACCACCTGTAATGGGCAAAAGCCTTGTTGGCTTCAGCCATCCTGTGGGTTTCTTCCTTCCTTCTCACTGCACTGCCTGAATTATTGGCGGCATCCATGATCTCGCCGGCCAGACGCTGTTTCATGGTCTTCTCCCCGCGGTTCCTTGCAAAGCTTACCAGCCATCGCAGTCCCAGGGTCTGACGTCTTTCCGGACGGACTTCCATGGGTACCTGATAGGTGGCACCGCCGACTCTCCTGGACTTTACTTCCAATACAGGCATAATATTATTCAATGCCTGCTCAAAAACTTCCATCGGATCCTTCCCTGCCTTTTCCTGGATCAGGTCAAAGGATTCATAGCAGATTTTCTGAGCCACACCGCGTTTCCCGTCCTGCATTACCTGATTAATCAGCTTCGTGACAACTTTATCGCCATAAATCGGATCAGGAAGTACTTCCCTCTTGGAAACATACCCCTTTCTTGGCATCCTATTCCCTCCTTAACACTCTATTTTCTCCAAAATCCATTACTTCTTTGGCCTTTTGGTACCATATTTGGATCGGGCCTTCATTCTATTTGCCACGCCGGCCGTATCCAAAGCACCGCGTACGATATGATAACGCACACCGGGCAGGTCCTTTACCCTGCCTCCGCGGATCAAAACAACAGAGTGCTCCTGCAGGTTATGTCCAATCCCCGGGATATAAGCGGTTACTTCCATTCCATGAGTCAAGCGGACTCTGGCAATTTTCCTCAAGGCAGAGTTTGGCTTTTTTGGAGTCGTTGTCTTAACGGCAGTACAAACTCCACGCTTCTGGGGCGACGCATTCAGCGCCGGAGCATCTGACTGGTAGGTTACCTTTTCTCTTCCTTTTCGTACCAATTGATTGATGGTAGGCATTCCTCCACCTCCTTTCAAAAATATCGTTCCTATAGCAAATTACATTTCGGAATCAACGGATGGGTACGGTTTCTTTCTTTTTGCCCGGCGCTTCCTTCCGGATCGCAGCTGTCGCAGCTCCCACCTGAATGCCACAGGCTTTTCCCAATTCCTTCATGGTGGCAATCTCCGTAACCGGAACATGGAATTCGCTGCAAAGATCCTTCATTTCGTTTACCACATAATTCTCCGCATCGCATGCCAGAAACACACGCTGTGCTTTTCCCTGCCGAATGGCTTTGGCGGTTTGTTTCCGCCCCACGACAGTCTGGGATGGGATAAATTTCAGATTATGCGGCATCCTTCCAACCTCCTGCGACAACACAAATGCCCAAAATAAGCGCACTTAATTATTTTAGCACTTACGGCCTGTTGCTGTCAATAAAAAAGGCGAAAAACAAGGAAAAAGAAGGCGGAACCATGAAGCAGGCAGAGCCTTGCTTTTTCCATGCGTCGACAGGATCAGGCTTCAACAAGATCCTTCTTCGAAGGGAGCTCCAGCTCAATGGCATCCGGAGCGTCTTCTGATCCGACTTTTTCATTTACAATTTCGATATTCCGGTAGCGTTTCATGCCGGTTCCCGCAGGAATCAGCTTTCCGATAATAACATTTTCCTTCAAGCCGGCCAATGGGTCATTCTTGCCTTTTATGGCCGCATCAGTCAGGACTCTTGTCGTTTCCTGGAACGAAGCGGCAGACAGGAAGGAATCCGTGGAAAGGGCGGATTTGGTAATACCGAGCAGAACTCTCTTCGCCTGGGCAGGCACGCCATCTTCCTTCATCACGCGCTCATTTTCCCGCTCGAAATCAAAAATATCAACCAGACTGCCGGGCAACAGGTCCGTATCCCCGGCATCCTCCACCCGGACTTTGTGCAGCATCTGCCGGATGATCACTTCAACATGGCGGTCATTGATATCCACACCCTGCAGCCGGTAAACCTTCTGCACCTCCTGCAGCAGATATGCCTGCACTCCCTTGATCCCCTTGATCTTCAGAATATCATGAGGATTGATGGAGCCTTCCGTCAATTCGTCTCCGGCCTCCACGACCTGTCCTTCCTCCACCTTGATGCGGGATCCATACGGTATCAGATAGGTCTTGGAATCGCCCTCGTCATCATTGATAATGGTGATTTCTCTCTTCTTTTTCTGTTCATTGACCGAAACCTTGCCGGACAATTCCGAGATAATGGCCAGGCCTTTTGGCTTCCTGGCTTCGAAAAGCTCCTCTACCCTGGGCAGGCCCTGCGTAATATCGTCTCCGGCAACGCCGCCGGTATGGAATGTTCTCATGGTCAGCTGGGTACCTGGTTCGCCAATGGACTGAGCGGCAATAATTCCGATTGCTTCGCCGACGTTGACCGGATCTCCGGTGGCCAGATTGCTGCCGTAACACTTTGCGCATACGCCGTGCTCAGCCCGGCAGGTCAGAACCGTCCGGATGCAGCACCGTGTAATGCCCGCTTCAATGATCCTGGAAGCAATCGCCGGCGTAACCAGATGGTTTGCTTCTACAATGACTTCACCCGTTTCCGGATGCACCACCGTTTCTGCAACATAACGTCCTGTGATGCGGTCGGAAAACGGCTCAATGATCTCATTGTCTTCCTTGATCTCACTGACCCATATGCCGCGGATCTTTTCCCCGGATTCCTCAAAGCAGTCCTCCGACTGGATAATCACATCCTGACTGACATCCACCAGACGACGGGTCAAATATCCGGAATCTGCGGTACGCAGTGCAGTATCCGCCAATCCCTTCCTGGCACCGTGGGTGGAAATGAAGAACTCCAGAACGGTGAGACCTTCCCGGAAATTTGCCCGGATCGGCAGTTCGATAATCTTGCCGGACGGATTGGCCATCAGTCCGCGCATCCCGGCCAGCTGACGGATCTGGTTGATGTTTCCACGGGCGCCGGAAGCCGCCATCATGTTCAGGGGATTGTATTCATTCCATGCGGATTTCAGAGCCCCAGTAACAGCGTCCGTCGTTTCATTCCAGGTGTCAATGACCCTTTCATAGCGCTCATCATTCGAAATCAAGCCACGACGGTACTGACGATGGATCTTCTGAACCTCTTCATCGGCTTTGGCAAGAAGTTCCTTTTTCTCTTTCGGGACGACCATGTCGGAAACACTGACAGTGAGAGCACTTTTGGTGCAATAATGAAACCCCAGTGCCTTTATTTTGTCCAGCATCCTGGAAGTCTCAGCTCCGCCAAATTTATGATAACATTTATCGATTATCCTTTGCAACATTCCCTTATTTACCGGCTTGTCAATTTCCGGCAAAAACATCTGATCCGGGTCGCTTCGATCCTGACAGCCCAAATCCTGCGGAATGGCTTCATTGAAAATAACGCGCCCGGGAGTGATATCAATCAGCCGGGAAACTTTTTCCCCGTCCACTTCCCGGAAGACCCGCATCTTCACTTTTGCATGCAGCCCTGCAATGCCTTCCTGGTATGCCATGATCACCTCATTGGTATCGCCAAATACCTTTCCTTCTCCCTTTTCCCCGGGCTTTTCGATGGTCAGATAATAACATCCGAAAATCATGTCCAGAGTGGGAGTAACAACCGGCCTGCCGTCCTGAGGCTTCAAGATGTTGTTGGCAGCCAGCATCAAAAACCTGGCTTCCGACTGTGCTTCCACGGAAAGCGGTACATGAACGGCCATCTGATCGCCGTCAAAGTCCGCATTGTATGCGGTGCATGCCAGAGGATGCAGTTTCAGCGCACGGCCTTCCACCAACACCGGTTCAAAGGCCTGAATACCGAGGCGGTGAAGAGTCGGGGCACGGTTCAGCAGAACGGGATGCTCCCTGATGACTTCTTCCACCACATCCCACACTTCCGGCCGGACTCTTTCGACCATACGCTTTGCACTCTTTATGTTATGAGCCAGGCCTTTTTCCACCAGACGCTTCATTACAAAGGGCTTGAACAACTCCAGGGCCATCTCCTTGGGAAGGCCGCACTGCGTCATCTTCAGATCCGGGCCGACCACAATAACGGACCGTCCGGAATAATCCACCCGTTTTCCCAGCAGATTCTGCCGGAATCGTCCCTGTTTGCCCTTCAGCATATCGCTGAGGGATTTCAGGGGCCGGTTTCCGGGGCCGGTAACGGGGCGTCCTCTTCGCCCGTTGTCAATCAGGGCATCCACTGCCTCCTGCAGCATACGCTTTTCATTGCGGACAATGATATCCGGCGCTCCCAGATCCAGCAGCCGTTTCAACCGGTTGTTGCGATTGATGATTCGCCGGTAAAGGTCATTCAGATCCGAGGTGGCAAAACGGCCGCCGTCCAGCTGAACCATGGGGCGCAGCTCCGGCGGAATAACCGGTACGGCATCCAGAATCATATATTCCGGGCGATTGCCTGATTTCTTGAAGGACTCCACAACCTCCAGCCGTTTTACAATCCGGATCCTCTTCTGTCCGGTGGAATTCTTCAGGTCCGAGCGAAGCTCTTCGGACATGGCATTCAGATCAATTTCCTTGAGCAGCTCCTTGATTGCCTCTGCTCCCATGCCGCAACGGAAACTGTCGCCGTATTTATCGAGGTTTTCCCGGTATTCCTTCTCATTTAAGACAAGCTTTTTTGACAAAGGAGTATCTCCGGGATCCAGAACGACATAAGAAGCAAAATACAGGATCTTCTCCAGGGATCGGGGGGACATATCCAGTATCAAACCCATCCTGCTGGGGATTCCCTTAAAATACCAGATGTGCGATACCGGAGCCGCCAGCTCAATATGACCCATCCGCTCCCGACGCACCTTGGAACGGGTTACCTCTACACCGCATCGGTCACAGATGATTCCCTTATAACGGATCCTCTTGTATTTCCCGCAATGGCACTCCCAGTCCTTTTGGGGACCAAATATTTTTTCACAGAACAATCCATCCTTTTCGGGCTTCAAGGTACGATAATTGATGGTTTCCGGCTTCTTCACCTCGCCCCTGGACCACTCCCGGATTTTATCCGGAGACGCCAGGCCTATCTGAATGGAACTCAAATTATTCAGCTCGAACAAGGGCTATCTCTCCCTTCTTTATGTTATTCATCATCGTCATCCAGGTTGATATCCTCCAGAAGGTCATCCGATTCGTCGGAATCATCGGAATCATCGGAATCATCGGAATCGTCGGAATCATCGGAATCATCGGGTTCGTCCGCAGCATCGTCTTCGTCCATGCCCGGAATGGCTGCAATATTGTCCAGGTCCAGATCCAGCTCATCGTCTTCGTATTCCTCCGACTCTTCTTCCGGAGTCTGTTCCTCACGTCCCTCGATATTGATATCCAGATCATCCACATCATCGTCGTCGGATTCCTTCATGACGATCTCTTCGTTTTTATCGCTCAGCACCTTTACATCAAGGGCCAGGCTCTGCAGTTCCTTGATCAGGACCTTGAAAGCCTCCGGAGCTCCGGGCTCCGGGATATTTTCGCCTTTCACGATCGCCTCATAGGTCTTGACCCTGCCAACCACATCATCGGATTTCACCGTCAGGATCTCCTGCAGGGTATGGGCTGCGCCATACGCTTCCAGGGCCCAGACTTCCATCTCACCGAAACGCTGCCCGCCGAACTGTGCCTTGCCCCCCAGCGGCTGCTGCGTTACCAGCGAATAAGGTCCGGTGGAACGTGCGTGAATCTTGTCGTCCACCAGGTGAGCCAGCTTCAGGAAATACATATATCCTACCGTTACCGGGCTGTCAAAAGCTTCCCCGGTACGTCCGTCATAAACCGTGAGCTTTCCGTCACGGTTGATATTGGCTTTTTCCAGAGTATCCATAATATCAATCTCGGATGCTCCGTCAAAAACCGGAGTGGCAATATGCCATCCCAGCTCTTTTGCAGCCAGGCCCAGATGCACTTCCAGCACCTGGCCGATATTCATACGGGAAGGAACCCCGAGCGGATTCAGGCAGATTTCAAGAGGCGTCCCGTCCGGCAGGAAGGGCATATCCTCCTCCGGAAGCACCCGGGAAATCACGCCCTTGTTCCCATGGCGCCCGGACATTTTATCTCCAACGGATATTTTTCTCTTTTGCGCGATATAGCAGCGAACCAACTGATTGACACCAGGGGGTAGTTCATCGCCGTTCTCCCGCAGAAAAACCTTCACATCCACAATGATGCCGCTTTCCCCGTGGGGTACCTTCAGGGAAGTATCCCGAACCTCGCGGGCCTTTTCCCCAAAAATAGCACGGAGCAAACGTTCCTCTGCCGTCAGCTCAGTCTCCCCCTTGGGGGTTACCTTGCCCACCAGGATGTTTCCGGCCCGCACCTCTGCGCCAATCCGAATAATGCCCCGCTCATCCAGATCCTTCAATGCTTCTTCCCCCACATTGGGGATATCCCGTGTGATTTCCTCGGGGCCCAGCTTGGTATCCCGGGCATCCGATTCATATTCCTCAATATGGATGGAGGTAAAGACATCGTTTCGAACCAGCTTTTCACTGATCAGGACGGCGTCTTCATAGTTATAACCCTCCCAGCTCATAAAGCCGATCAGCACATTGCGGCCCAGCGCAACCTCTCCCTCATCGGTGGAGGGGCCGTCAACGATGATCTGTCCTTTCGAAACCCGCTCGCCTTCGGAAACAATCGGCCTCTGATTCATGCAGGTTCCCTGGTTGGATCGTTTGAACTTCAATAATTTATAGCGGTATTCCCGGCCGTCGTCCCCCTTGATCCGAACATAATCGGCATCCACTTTCCGGACTACGCCGGCTTCCTTCGCCAAAATCACAACGCCGGAATCCCTGGCTGCCTTATACTCCATACCGGTGCCCACAATGGGAGCTTCCGGCTTGATCAAGGGAACGGCCTGCCGCTGCATGTTGGATCCCATCAAAGCACGGTTGGCATCGTCATTTTCCAGGAAGGGAATCATTGCCGTGGCCACAGAAACCAACTGCTTCGGTGATACGTCCATATAGTCCACCTGGTCCCGGGGGACCTCAAAAATATCCTCACGAAGCCTCACCATAACACGCTCGTTGATGAAGCGCCCTTCCTCGTCCAGGGCTTCATTGCCCTGAGCAATGATGTATTCGTCCTCTTCATCTGCCGTGAGATACACAATCTCATCCGTAACAACGTTTTTATCATGATCCACCCTGCGATAAGGCGCTTCAATAAAACCGTATTCATTGATTCTCGCATAGGTGCTCAGAGAACCAATCAAACCGATATTGGGACCTTCCGGGGTCTCAATGGGGCACATGCGGCTGTAGTGGGAATAGTGCACGTCACGCACTTCAAATCCGGCCCGATCCCGGCTCAGGCCACCGGGTCCCAGAGCACTCAGCCTTCTCTTATGGGTCAGCTCAGCCAGGGGATTGGTCTGATCCATAAACTGAGACAGCTGGCTGCTCCCGAAAAACTCCTTGATGGCAGCGGAAACCGGACGAATATTGATCAGGGCCTGCGGCGTGATCACATCCACATCCTGAATCGTCATCCTTTCCTTCACAACCCGCTCCATTCTTGACAATCCAATCCGGAACTGGTTCTGAAGCAGCTCCCCGACAGAGCGAAGCCTCCTGTTCCCGAGATGGTCGATATCGTCCACATGTCCGATCCCATCGGATAAATGAAGATTATAACTGATGGAAGCAACAATATCATCAATCAGGATATGCTTTGGCATCAGTTTGTCGTGAGAACTTTTTAATTCTTCCTTCAGATCCTCCTCACTCAGATCCTTCTCCAGAATGGCCTGGAATTCCGGAAAATACACCCTATCCGTGATGCCCGCCTCCAGCGGATTAAAATCCAGATAACTTCCGGCATCGACAAAGTGATTGCCAAGAATCTTTGCCGTTTTTCCATTGTCCATCTGAAGTAAAACGGCATTTACCCCTGCATTCTGAATGGATTCTGCTGTCTTCCGGGTAATCTTTTCCCCGGGCTCTGCCAGAACCTCTCCGGTGGTCGGGTTCACAACCTGCTCTGCCATGCGCTGTCCGGAAATCCGGGCTGCCAGAGACAACTTCTTGTTGAACTTATACCGGCCCACCCGGGCCAGATCGTAGCGCTTTGGATCAAAAAACAGGGACCGGATCAACTGACTGGCGCTATCCACCGTGGGAGGCTCTCCGGGCCGGAGACGCTTATAGACTTCCAGAAGCCCTTCTTCCACAGAATTGGTATTATCACTGTCAATGGTGGCGGAAAGGATCTCATCTTCCCCCAGAAGATCCTTGATCTGAGCATCCGTTCCATACCCCAGTGCCCTCAGGAGAATGGTGACATTGATTTTCCGGGTACGGTCCACACGTACGGATAATACATCATTGGAATCGGTTTCGTACTCCAGCCATGCGCCCCGGTTTGGTATGACTGTGGCGGAATACAGCTTTTTGCCTGTTTTATCCACCTGCTCGGCATAATAGACGCTGGGCGAGCGAACCAGCTGGCTGACGATGACACGTTCTGCCCCATTGATAATGAAGGTGCCCTGGTCGGTCATAATCGGAAAGTCTCCCATAAATACTTCCTGTTCCTTTACTTCACCGGTTTCCCGGTTGATTAACCGGACACGTACCTTGAGAGATTTGGAATACGTTACATCCCTTTCCTTACACTCATCCACAGAGTATTTGGGATCATCATCCAAATAGTAATCCACGAATTCCAGAATAAGATTCTCGGAATAGTCTGAGATGGGAGATATATCATCGAAAACCTCCTGGAGCCCCTTTTCGAGAAACCATTTGTATGAGTTTTTTTGCACCTCAATTAGATTTGGCATATCCAGAACCTCATCGATCTTGGAATAACTCATCCTGGTTCTCTTTCCTAACTGAACTGGATGCAGCATGCACATCTCACCCCTTTAGATTTTATAACACCAAAAACAACCGCAAAACAATGGCTATTTGGCAATTTAAGTAATAGGGCATTAATATTTATTATACCCTTGCATTTTATCCTTTATTCAGTATAGAATAGAGATAAGAAAGAATAGCATAGGGTTGTCTACTAAAAACTATTAATGCAATTTACAATCTTATCATAGGATTGCCAGATTGTCAATGGTGATGTTTTTGCTTTCTACGGAAAATCCGTAGAAAAATAAGGAACTCTTTCTTCCTGTAAAGAGCTCCTTATTTTATTCCGATAACGGTTATCCGATCATACCTTACTTGATTTCTACTTTCGCACCGACTTCATCGAATTTTGCCTTGATGGACTCCGCTTCCTCTTTAGAAACGCCTTCCTTGACTGCCTTTGGAGCAGCATCCACGAGATCCTTCGCATCTTTCAGGCCAAGTCCGGTGATTTCGCGGGCTACCTTGATGACTTTGATCTTCTGATCGCCGATCTCCGACAGAACTACATCAAACTCTGTCTTTTCCTCTTCCTGCTGGCCTGCGCCACCGGCGGGAGCTGCTGCAACAGCGACCGGAGCGGAAGCGCTCACACCAAATTCATCTTCCAGAGCCTTTACCAGTTCGGAAAGCTCCAAAACAGTCATACCTTTTATCGCATCCAACATTTCCTGTTGATTCATTCTGAAATCCTCCTGTTTCTTTTCATAATTTTTATGCTTCTTTCTTTTCCTTCACTGCGTTCAATGCATAGACCAGGGAACGAATCGTACCGCTCAATACGGTAACCAGACCGCTGACCGGAGCATTCATGCTGCGCAGCATTCTGGCAAGCAATTCTTCTCTGGACGGCAACTCTGCCAATGTTTTGATCTCATCAACGCTGATCACCTTGCCATCCACCAGGCCGACCTTGAATTCCATCTTGTTTAGCTTTTCCATATTTTTGGACAAAATCTTGGCAGGAGCCACCGGATCCTCCGTTCCAAAGGCAATTGCCGTCTGTCCTTTCAGATACGGGATCAGGTCCTCCATATGCAGCTGTCTGGCCGCAATTTGCATCAGAGTATTCTTGTAAACCTTATAGTGCACTCCGTTCTCACGGAATTCTTTTCGGAGCTCGGTCACTTCTTCAACGGTCAGTCCTTTATAATCTATCAGCACTGCACTGCTGGATCCTGAAAGATTTTCCTTTATTTCCTCTATGGTTTTCGCCTTTTCCTCTCTGGCAGGCATAAGAAAACACCTCCTTTCCTGTTTGGATATGGCTGATTCTTATCACGGAAAGGTCATATTTGAAATGCCCTCTCGCCAAAGGCAAGAGGGCAGTATCTTCAAAATACATTCCCTTACCTCGGCAGGCTGATTGGTTTAAGCTTCAAGAAGCGCCTGCTGTCTACGATAAGACCATGCTTCCATCCTATTCAAATTTCATGCAACATTATAGCGCAGCAACCGCTTGCTGTCAAGCGTTTCCTGCTGATAGCCGGTTCCTGATGAATCAAAACTTTGCAGCATTCAGCCGGATCCCGGGACCCATAGTGCTGGAAAGGACTGCACTGCGCAGATAAGTTCCCTTGGAAGCCGCCGGCTTTGCCTTGATGATGGCATCCATGAGAGTCTGCAGATTTTCAGAAAGCTTCTGTGTGCCAAAGGATTTCTTTCCAATGGGTACATGAATGATTGCTGCCTTGTCCAGACGATACTCGACCTTACCAGCTTTGATATCGTGAATGGCCTTGGCAACATCTGTGGTTACGGTACCGGATTTGGGATTCGGCATCAGGCCCTTGGGCCCCAATATACGTCCGAGACGTCCCACCTTGCTCATCATATCCGGTGTAGCCACGCATACGTCAAATCCAAACCAGTTTTCATTCTGAATCTTTGCGGTCATATCCTCAGCGCCTACAAAATCAGCGCCGGCTTCCTCAGCTTCCCTGGCCTTTTCCCCTTTGGCAAAAACCAGAACCTTAACCACTTTTCCGGTGCCATGAGGCAATACAACCGCGCCGCGGACCTGCTGATCCGCATGCTTGGGATCCACTCCCAACTTGATGGAAATCTCAACTGTCTCATCAAAATTTGCTCTGGAAGTCTGCTGTACCAACTCCAAAGCTTCTTCCGGATCGTATAAACGGGAACGATCCACAAGTTTCATGCTTTCCTGATATTTCTTACCATGTTTCATCGTGATTCCTCCTTGTGGTCCTAACGGGCACTCCAGATTACCCTGCCACTTTCTCATTTCACAGAAGATGGGGTTATTCCTCAACCGTGACGCCCATACTGCGGGCAGTTCCTGAAACCATTTTCATCGCAGCTTCCAGACTGGCAGCATTCAGATCAGGCATCTTTGTTTCCGCGATTTCCTGAACCTGCTTTTTGGTTATTTTTGCAACCTTGTTTTCATTGGGGCGGTCGGAAGCCTTGTCAATCCCGCATGCCTTCTTGATCAGAACGGCAGCAGGAGGGGTTTTCGTAATAAATGTAAAGGATCTGTCCTGATAAACCGTAATTACAACAGGTATGATCATACCTGCCTGCTTTGCGGTCCGTGCATTGAATTCCTTGCAGAAGCCCATGATATTCACGCCGTACTGTCCCAGAGCAGGGCCTACCGGTGGTGCAGGTGTTGCCTTGCCGGCGGGAATCTGCAGCTTGACATAGCCGGTAATCTTTTTCGCCATTGGTACACACCTCCTTTTTCGAAATTAAAACAACGTAATAGCGTTAAATTTTTTGTATCTGATTATACTCCAACTCAACAGGGGTATCCCTGCCGAACATGGATACCAATACCCTGACCTTTTGTTTCTCCGGAAATATCTCCTCAATGGAACCGATAAAGTTCTCCAGGGGGCCTTTTGTGACACGCACATTGTCGCCAATCTCCGCATCCAGCCGAATCGGAATATTTTCCACTCCCATAGAGCGCACTTCATCATCGGACAGTGGAACCGGCTTGGATCCCGGCCCGACAAACCCGGTCACGCCCCTCGTATTGCGTATGACATACCAGGAATCATCCGTAATGATCATCTTGATCATGACATACCCGGGAAATATCTTGCGCATGACGGCTTTTCGCTTGCCGTCCTTTTCTTCTATCTGTTCTTCCATGGGAACCTTGATCTCAAAAATCAAATCCTGCAGGCCGCGGTTTTCCACCGCCTTCTCCAGGTTGGCTTTCACCTTGTTCTCATATCCGGAATAAGTGTGAATCACATACCATCTGCCTTGTGGATTTTCTTTTTCTGTTTCAGATATTTCAGACATAAAACCAAAGGTTCAGGTTTTCTCCTGACCTTCTCCTCCTTCTTTAAGTAATCAGTTTAAGAAGTGACCCCAGGCCTAAATCAATCAGACCTACAGCAGCGGCAAAAACTACAATGAAAACCAAAACAACTGCTGTGGAATTGATCAGCTCCTTTCGGGTCGGCCAGCTGACCTTCTTCAGTTCAGAAGCAACTCCCCTGAAATATTTCCGGATGCGGAGCCACATGCTTCCCTTTTTTGCAACCTGCTTTTTTTTAACGTCCTTCTCTTTCCTGGCTTCTTTCTTTTTCCCCATCTCTCTCACATCCTTATCCCCCGAGTGGTGACCTATCTCGTTTCTTTATGGAGGGTATGCGTCCCGCAGAATTTACAGTATTTTCTCATTTCCAGTCGATCCGGGTTATTCTTCTTATTTTTCATGGTGTTGTAGTTACGCTGTTTGCATTCGGTACAAGCCATAGTAACCTTCACTCTCATTGTCCACACCTCGCTTCAGTATCCGGCATCCATCCGTTGTTCCTTTCTTATGGAATTTCTCATGGCAAAGGGCTGAAAAATACCTGACTTCGCAATTATCCTGACACCATAATCATTTCCAGCGGACTGCAAAAACGGTAAAAAAGACCTTTCATCGTAACCATTATACCTATATAATTTACCATATCTCAAAACAACTGTCAACCAGGATATTTCTTCCGAAAAAATAAGCAAGGGGAAACACCCCTTACTTATCCCTATTCCCATTTTTCTATTGGAATCTTATTGGATTCCCTGCCTCATTTATTCTTTTATGGAAGAAACAACGCCTGCGCCAACAGTCTTTCCACCTTCGCGAATGGCAAACCGCAGACCTTCCTCCATGGCAATGGGGGTAATCAGCTTTACGTTCATCGTTATATGATCCCCGGGCATGACCATTTCCACGCCCTCCGGCAGCTCAATGTCCCCGGTCACATCTGTCGTCCGGAAAAAGAACTGTGGGCGATAACCATTGAAGAACGGGGTATGCCGTCCGCCTTCCTCCTTCTTCAATACGTAAACCTGTCCGCTGAACTCCGTGTGTGGATGAACCGTCCCGGGCTTGGCCAATACCTGCCCGCGCTCCACTTCCTCCCTCTGAATGCCACGCAGCAGCACTCCGATATTGTCTCCGGCCTCTGCCTGATCCAGCACCTTCCGGAACATCTCGACCCCGGTAACCACTGTGGATTTGGCCTTGGGCTCCAGTCCCACAATCTCCACCGGATCAGAGATCTTTACCGTACCGCGCTCCACTCTCCCGGTCGCAACCGTTCCCCGTCCAGTAATGGTGAAGACATCCTCCACCGGCATCAAAAATGGCTTGTCATTGCTGCGCTTTGGTGTGGGGATATATTCGTCCACTGCATCCATCAGCTCAAATATCGACTTGCACCACGGATCCGTCTTCACATCCGCTCCGCTGTTGACTGCTTCCAGTGCCTTCAGGGCAGATCCCTTGATAATCGGTACGTCGTCCCCCGGAAAGTCATACTCTGTCAGCAAGTCACGCACTTCCAGCTCCACCAGCTCCAGAAGCTCCTCATCGTCCACCTGATCAATCTTGTTCAGATAAACAACGATGTTGGGCACTCCCACCTGCCGTGCCAGCAAAATATGCTCCCTTGTCTGCGGCATGGGGCCGTCTGCTGCGGATACCACCAGAATCGCTCCGTCCATCTGGGCAGCTCCTGTGATCATGTTCTTTACGTAGTCCGCATGCCCGGGACAGTCCACGTGGGCATAATGCCGTTTATCGGTCTCATACTCCACATGGGCGGTATTGATGGTAATTCCTCTTTCCTTCTCCTCCGGGGCTTTGTCAATCTCATCATATTTCGTGGCCTGTGCTTTTCCCAGCTTTGCCAGAATCGTTGTAATCGCTGCCGTCAAAGTGGTTTTGCCGTGGTCTACATGCCCGATTGTCCCAATATTGACATGGGGTTTTGTCCTCTCATATTTTGCCTTTGCCATGATTCATTTGTCCTCCTTTGTTTGATCCATGAAAATCCGTAAGTGGTCTGTACAACTTATCCTGGTGTTTCATGAACGAATTCATTTGGAGCCCACGATCGGATTTGAACCGATGACCTCCGCCTTACCATGGCGGCGCTCTACCTGCTGAGCTACATGGGCACTTTAAGATTGAAAGTTGGAAATCAGAAGGTGGAATCCAGTCCGCCGCTTTACGGTTTCTCTAAAACAGATCCTGACACCAGGCTTCTGACATTCCAGTCTTCCTTATGGAGCGGGTGATGGGAATCGAACCCACGCAGCCAGCTTGGGAAGCTGGAACTCTGCCATTGAGCTACACCCGCATTGCCTGTCACAAAACCATTTACTATTTTAATCCCGGGCACTTCATTTGTCAATGATATTTTTATTTATTTCTTTTTCAGTCCTTGCTCTTCAAATAACGTTCCAATTTACGCTTAACACGCTGCAATGCGTTATCAATGGATTTCACGTGACGATCCAGATCCGTGGCGATTTCCTGATAGGACTTCCCTTCCAGATAGGAAGACAAAACCTCCCATTCCAGATCACTAAGCAGCTCACTGATCTTGGATTCAATGCTGCTGAAATCCTCCTGACTGATAATAAGCTCCTCCGGATCCGATATCCGCGTGCCGGACAATACATCCAGCAGGGTCCGGTCCGACTCATCATCATAAATAGGCTTATTCAAAGATACATAGGAATTCAGGGGGATATGCTTCTGACGGGTAGCCGTCTTGATCGCAGTAATAATCTGACGGGTAATGCAAAGCTCGGCAAAGGCGCGGAAGGAAGACAGCTTGTCCGCCTGAAAATCCCGGATGGCTTTATATAATCCGATCATTCCTTCCTGAATGATATCCTCCCGATCCGCTCCGATCAAAAAATAAGAGCGCGCCTTGGCACGTACAAAATTGCGGTATTTCTTAATCAGATATTCCAGGGCTTCCTCCTCACCGGCTCTGGCATACTCCACCACCTGTTCATCGGGCATTTCAGAATAATGATCGTAAGGATCTCTCCATATCATAACTTCCACCCGCGTCTCCCCCAATGTTCCATCGCTTGAGTTACACATCATATTTCATTATACATTACATAATTCTGATAAGTCAAGCTCTCTTTGCGCCTCCGGCGCCTCCCGCCCGAAACGAAGTTCTGCATTTTTCCGGGCTGCCGGGATCCTCTGTCATCCTCTCTGCCGAACCACCTCATACATCAGAACTCCGGCTGCCACAGAAGCATTCAGGGATTCTATCCTGCCTCTGAGGGGAATCCGGACCAGAAAATCGCATTTTTCCCGGATCAGACGCCCGATTCCCTTTCCTTCGCTGCCAATTACCAGTGCAATCGGCCCGGCAAGATCCTGAGCTGTATACTCCACACCTTCCGTGGCTGCACCTGCAATCCAGATCCCCCGCTGTTTCAGATCCTCCAAGGTATGGACAAGATTGGGAACCTTTGCAACAGACAAATACTCCGCAGCACCGGCAGAAGCCTTCATTGCAACAGGAGTCATGCCCACCGACCTCCGTTTTGGAAGGATCACCCCATGGGCACCGCAGCATTCCGCTGTCCGAAGAATCGCGCCAAGATTATGGGGATCCATGATCTCATCCAAAACGATCAGGAAAGGTGCTTCCCCTTTCTCCTCTGCCCTGGAAAGGATATCTTCCACCTCCACATACTGATAGGGGGTGACAAAGGCCAGAACTCCCTGGTGCGCCCCGGATTCGGAAATCTCATCCAGGCGCTTCCGGTCCACTTCCTGAATCACAATTTTGGCTTCCCTGGCGCGACTGTATATCTCCCGGACGGACCCTTCCCTGCTTCCGCGGGCAATCAACAGTTTTTCCACTGTCCGTCCGGATTTCAAAGCTTCCAGCACCGGACGTTTTCCTTCGATATAACCTTCATCGCAATCATCATGGACCGGATCCATCCGGCCCGTTTCGGACCGCCCATCCTCCTTTTTTTCGTAGCGGCGGTTTCCTCTTTTCCGAATATCCCGCTCCTCCCCATATCTATCGTTCAGTCTGGGATTCTGCCGCGAACCATTTGCCCTTTTGCCTTTTTCCCGATTTTCTCTTTTCATAAACAACATCCTTTCTCCCGCATTCAATCCTTTCGGGGGCGGTTTCCCCCTTGTCTGGCATCCATTGCAAAACCAAGAACCTCGCACAGGCGTTCTTCCTGTCCGCTCAGATACAAATAGCCCAAAAGCGATTCAAAGCCGGTGGCCCAATGATATTCCGCCACATCTGCATTTTTCGGAACAGAACCGGGTTTTGCGTTTCTTCCCCTTCGGACAATGTATCGCTCTTCCTCCGTCAGCCGTTCCTCAATATCATGCAGGGTCTCCGACTGGGAACCGGCATTGACAAAGGAAATCGACCTGACATGCAGCTGGTGAACCGGGATGTCATTGGTAAGGATCAAATGGGTTCTTACAAACAAATCGTATACCGTATCCCCGATATAAGCCAGTACCAGCGGATGCATCCTGCGCACCCGGGACCGGTCCATTGCTTCCCCCGTGCTGCTTTTGATATAATCCAGCAATTCGCTCACTAAGCTTTCACTCCAAAATAAAAATAGGAATATGAGTAGTCTTCCCATATCCCTATTCTACATCAGTTTTTCATGCTTGTCTTTCTTTTTTATCGGAAGGAACCGTCCGATTCCATATGGCGTAAATCCAGGGACAATAAAGAGGTTAAATTTTTGAAAAAAATGACATCAGATATGACTCTTCAACATGGAATTGTTCGGATCAACATGTGATGAGACAGATTTTTCACTGCGGCGAAACAAAATACGGAATTCCGTTTCAAACTCTGAGCTATTGAAGATAATCTTTCCATTGTTCCGGTCCACCAGCTCTTTCACGATGAACAGGCCATAGCCCCGCTCCCCTTCCCCTTTGCTTTTCGTCGAATACTTGTAATCAAAAATATGTTTCTTATGAACATCGGAAATTTCCGGGCCATTGTTGGATATGGAAATACAGCATTTCCCCTCTTCTTCAAAAATATCAAGGGAGACAATTTTTTTGCTCTCCTCCGGATTTGCTGCCACAGCATCGAAGGCATTGTCAACAATGTTTCCGACGATCGTTGTCAGATCAACATCATCCACCTCGATATCTTCCAGAGACATTTCCGTATCCACCTCAAAAAAGATTTTCTTATCCTTCGCAAGATTGTTTTTTACCGCCAGCAGGCCATCCAGATACTTGTTGCCGGTATTGTAAAAGCGGAAACTTGTGCTGGTTGCGCTGGTAAGCCTCTGGGCATAGGACTTGACCCGGCCGATTGCCTCCGGTTCATCCATGGTGCAAAGGGCGACCAAAGTACTCAGATGATTCTGATAGTCATGCTTTTCCTTTCGGACTGCGTCAATCACCAGCTCCATGCTTCTGGAATATTCCTTCTGAAGCTTCAGCTGATTTTCAATGTCCAGCAGCTTCATCCGCTCCTTTGTATCCATGATGCCCATGACTAATACAGCGAGAAACAGAAGACCACTGGTTACCAGAGCCCTGATATTCTCTATGTACTTTGCTATATTGCTGTAAAAGAGACTCATGAACAAGAGGACAATAAACAGATATGCGGAGGAAGAATTATCCTTGCGGAAAACCTGGCTCTGAAAAAAACTGTTATTGAATCGGAACCTGGTAATCAGAAAAATCAGCGCAATCTGTATCGGCCGGATCACCAAAAGTGCTTTTGCCTGCATACCCCTGTTACCCAGAGCAGCGGGAAAAGGCAAGCCCATAACCGCCAGGACAGGGATCGAGGTAACCACTTCCGTAACCCCATAAATTAAAAATACAGTGACACTGGCGATGGCGGAAAGATAAAGATTCGTTTTGGTCAGGTACGCAAGCACCAACCAGCAAAACAGTACATAAAGCAATGTGACCGGGAACTCCCGATACAATGCAAAAACATGGCCCACGACGAGATACAGGGCTATAAAAAAGATAGCTTTGGTCGGACTTTTGCGGAAAAAGTCCGAATCACCCAGTACATAAAGGAACAGGTAGAGAAGTGTAGCTCCTTCCAGGGCAACAAAAATCACATCATTTAGTAAAAATAGCAGCAAATCCATTTTTTGTATACTCCTCCTCCATTTATTCCCCCTTTATAAATAGAATACAATAAATATGTATAAAATCCTTCCTTTCAGACAAAATTTTTTCTAGGAGACCATTTCTTTTATCCCTCTCTGTCGGTTCAGAGCACTGAGGAGCACTGCAACAAAATAGGTCTTGATGATATTTGCAAGAATCTCTTCGATTACGCGGGGAATCCACAGAACGACAAACGGCAGCATTTTCCATGATGTATAGACCATCTCCCTCATTACCATTGTATTGAGTGTGGTAACGATCAGGCCGGAACCTATCATGGCCAGAAGCAATGGCATCGTCTGCCCTCCCCCCTGGTTACTCCGCACTTTCCTGGAGATCAGAAGATCCAGGAGCAACAGAAGGATTCCGAACGCGGCGCTTCCGATCAGACCGGAAGTTGTAAAAAATAGATATGTTGCAAGATTCCCGGAAGGGTCCTTCATATTCATTGTCCTGGCAACAAGAAGTCTGCTGACAAGGTGCATCCGTTCCGTATGGATGTCGTCCATCCGTACCCTGTCATAAAATGATTTATCAATACCGTCTGCGGACAGAAATGCCATATTGCAGATGCCGAACAGCAGCAATAATACAGACAGGACAGCCACTGCGATCCGCATCCTCCTGACATCCCGATTCCGCAGAATCTTCCACAGACAGCCACGGATCCATCCGCCGGCAGCAGCAATCAGTGTCATGAGAGGAATAAAGGGACCCATGGGCTTCAGGAAGTGTCCCAACAGGTCCGAAAGTCCGGATGTCACAGCCCCATAAACAGGCCCAAATAAAATGGAAGGAAGGATAGAAAAAATACCGGATATGCCAATGCTCATTCCATTCTGTCCAAACAAGGGGATTTGAAATGAAAAGGCTGTTTTAAGTACAAGCGAAATACTGAGAAATACCGCAGATATTACAATGCGGCGCAAACGTATAGATGATTTATCCATTTAACGAACCGCTCCTTTCGCGATGAAATTGCCGGACAAGACACATTCGTGTCTTAAAAAATGAAGCAACGTTAAACGGACATGCCAGGTCGTTATCATAAAAGCACCTCCTGTTATGCAGCTCGGCTACATAACAAGAGGCACTGAAAAATACTTCTCCTTATTATGTAGCAGCGGGATGCGAACCTTGTACCGCAAGCCAATCCGGCTTTTCGTCCCTCTGACAACTCCCCGTTCAGAAGGCACTGCAATCGTGTGATCAACGCACAAGATCCTACTCTGCTTCTGGTTCTACACAAACCTTATTACTTGCTTATCATAGCAAATCCCAATATCGTTGTCAATCCCCGGGAACCTGAGTTTCCACAGGAATTATCAGCCCATTTCAGTTCTTCGCGCCTATCCTTTAATGGATCCGACCATAACCCCTTTTACAAAGTACTTCTGAATAAAGGGATAGAAACACAACACCGGCACAGTGGCAATTACTATTGTTGTATATCGGATCAGCGGTTTATACATATCCAGGTCTCCGACCTTTATCACCTTGGAAAACTGGGAAACAGTTGCCGTCTGACTTTCTTCAACCAGTAGTTCCCTTAAAATCAGCTGCAATGGAAACTTTCCCCTGTCCCTCAGATAAATCATGGCATTGAACCATTCATTCCAATGCCCCACTGCATAAAACAACAACATCACTGCCAGGACTGCCTTGGACAAGGGCACGACGATACGAAACAGAATGGTCCATTCATTTGCGCCATCAATCCTGGCAGATTCCTGAAGACTTTTGGGGAGCGTTTTGAAGGCTTTAACTTCAACCAATACCCCCATATGCAAAATGCCTTGATTCATATTGAAAAGATGCTTCAGAAGGTGGATGTGCCCTGCGCAAGAGACTGCCTGGATATTGACATTCCCTTTCGTCAGGTACTGAGAGAAATCAACCAGGTCAATGAATATTCCCAACTGATGATCAAGATACTGCTGCAACAGATCCTGGTATATACCTATCGGAGTTTTTGTTCCTCCTGGGAACAGAAGTATATCCCAAATCCGGAAAAGTCTCAGGGAGATACCATTTATCAGATTATCAATTACATTGACAGCAAGCTGTTGAGCCTGACGGGGCTTGCAGATATCGGACATGAGCTGGGCTACAGCTATCCCTATTTGTCACGGGTGTTTTCCGAAGAGACAGGGTTCACCCTCCAGGAGTACTACACCAGGAAACGGATGGAGAAGGCGATCCAATGGCTGCAGTCCAATGAATACAATATCACTGAAATTGCATACCGGCTGGGTTATCAGACGATTCAGTCCTTCAGCAAGGCCTTCAAAAAAACGATTGGAATCTCTCCCACCCAGTATCGGCAGTTTCATAAACAAAGGAAGAGGGAAACAACAGACTGACAGCTTGTTGCCGCCCCTATAATATCTATGATCAGATCATTCATGGTATCGGCAAGCGCCTATTCTGCTCAGCAATTGCGAAATTTGAGAAACAAGACAGAAAAAGGGATTCATGATATAATGAAGTGGAACATGCCGGAACTGAAATTACGACATGGAACAGAAATAATTATATGACAAAGATTCAGGAAAGGAAGCGTAATGGCATGGAAGTTCAAAAATTAAGTTCGATCATTGCCCAAAGTTCCAACATTGTGTTTTTTGGCGGCGCAGGGGTTTCCACAGAAAGTGGAGTACCGGACTTCCGAAGCAAAAACGGTATCTACCGGACAAAAACGAAATACGGAAACTCTCCTGAAGTCATGTTGAGCCACGGCTTTTTTACAAAGCACACCGCAGAGTTTTTTGATTTTTACAGAAATCAGATGATTTATAAGGACGCCGGACCAAATCCGGCCCATCTTGCACTGGCAAAGCTGGAGCAGGAAGGGAAGCTGAAAGCGGTCATAACACAGAACATTGACGGACTCCATCAAATGGCAGGAAGCAAAAACGTCCTGGAACTCCATGGGTCCATCCATCGAAATTACTGCATGAAATGCGGACAAAGCTACGATATGGACTATGTGGTAAACAGTACAGGCATACCAAAATGCAGCAAATGCGGCGGTATCGTGAAGCCGGATGTCGTTCTCTATGATGAAATGCTGAATGAGGATACCCTGGTCCGGTCCATTCGTTATATTCACAATGCCGATGTATTGATCGTAGGAGGAACTTCCCTGGCTGTTTATCCTGCAGCCACTTTGATTGAGTACTACAGGGGCAACAAGCTGGTACTGATCAACAAGACCTCTACCCCCTATGATAAAAAAGCGGATCTCATTATTCAGGACAGCATCGGCAAAGTGATGCAGGAAGCCGTCCACTGATATCCTGCTTGTTCAAAGCCTTACGGAATAGTTCCCGTGAGGCTTTATATTTATCCTATCACTATATACTTTGCTCTCCCTTCACTATTAATACAATCGGACAGGCCAAAGTGCCGGATCCAATTCAAGATTATTTATGGCATAACTGGCGGCGCATCTTTCACGCCGCCAGGAAAAATCTGCATTATCAACTTATCGACTTATCGACATATGGAAATTCATCAATCAATGGAGCATTTTCCGGATTGACGAAGCAAGGGCATGAACAGGCCTCCCTGCACCGTCCGGTTCCGGAAATTCCTGGCGTCTCCTGACTCCGTATCATACCAGTCCGAAAACGGAACACGGCTCCTGCTTTCCTGCAGGAACAGATAAACAGGACGGATCAGCTCCTTCAGGTCCTCTTCCGAATCCGCCATGGCGGCACACCACAAAGTCCAGTCTGTTTTGCTGTCGCTCATTCTGGAATCCAGCGGCAGACCATATCGATTCTGTTTTTTCCGATACCATTGGATCTCGTTTTCCATCATGTCTTTATCAAACAGTTCGGTGCCAAACAGGATATCCCACACCAGATTGTATTTCATGCTCCAACTGTCTTTCCTGTCAAAGGCCAGAAGGGTATGGTCCCCTTCCACAGCGGAGGTCTCCCAGGTACGGGCCATTTCTCCGGCGCGCTGCATAAACTGTTCCGCTTCTTTCTTCCTGCCCATCATGCGGCACAAAATGGACCAGGATGCCACTCCCATAATCGCCTTTGCAGACAGATTGACATTATGGGCAAGGTGCCCTGCAAAATCATCCGTACAAAGCTGCTCGCCCGGATCCTGTCCATATTTCACCAGATACTGCACCCATTTCTGAAGCAAATCGGAATGCTCCTCCGCAAAGGCTGCCTCTCCATCCACAACTGCAACTGCCGCTGTCATAATCAGCATGTTGGCGCATTCCTCCACCGGCATCTGCTGCTTCAGGGAATAAATCCCGCATTCCCCGGGGTACATCCAATAAGGCGGATAGACTTCCCCGTTCCCGGCTCTCCACTGTTTCCCTCCATCCTTCCCTGCTGTATCGGAAAGGCCGTATACCTGCCCGTTGGCATAAGGATACCGGCCCACATCATGCGGTGCAAAATCGTACTCCCATATAGGCATTTCCGCAAAATGGAAGATCGGTCGAAGCATTCCCTTTACCAGCTCGGTATTGTAGAGCAAAAACAGGGGAACGGAAGGATAGCTGACATCCACCGTACCAATGCAGCCATTGGAAAAGCACTCCTTGGACAGGAACAGTATCTCCCCCTCCGGCCCTGCAACAAGCTTGTGTGCTGCAATGCTTTGCCGATAAGCCAGAGATACGATGGAGGCATATTCCTCCCCGCCAGTTTTCCCGGCGGCAGACATCAGATCCCTGTCCAATGTATCACATTTCCGTACAATATCGTCAAAAGAACAAATGCTGTCCTCCAATGCTTCCAGTATGCTCTTTCCATCTTTTGCCCAATAACCTCTCAGAGGATGGCCAAAATACATAATGGAAGCCACATCATCGTAAGCCATGGTAATCAGACGATCTGCCCTTTCCCTGCCCACCTCTCCAAAGGACAGACTGGCTGCTATGGCAGGGCGGCTTGTTCCCGTTCCTGCAGGCTCCATTTCGGGATTCCCGTCATGGGTGTAAAATACCCGGCTCCCTTCCTGATCCGGAACAGCCAGATAAGCATAGCCCCAATCGATGGTAATATCATCCCCGCTGTGACAGAGGATTCCCTGCCGGGCACGGCCCATCCAGGCCGCCTCGAATCCTTTCATATGGTGTACCCCTCCGCAGACAGCTGGCTCTTTCGATGGATCTTTCCCGCATCCGCTTCCGGGGTTATCCTGCATTCCTGTCGTTTCGTCCTCATCTGTATGATAACAGAGTTCTGCGTCCACTTCCCACAAAAGGGATGCCTGATGTGTCCTTCCGTCTACGGAACGTAAGGATATGGAAGCATAGGTACAGGGCCTGGAGGTAAGTTCCAGATCGTTCAACAGAAGCGGAGTGATGAACTTTACCACCAGCTCCATCCCTCCGGCTTCAAAGGTATAGACTGAAGAAACAGGGGTTACTTCAACGGATTTCTGCTTTGCGGTTTCCCCGTCACCGGATCCCATGAACCGATAAGTTCTGTCGCCAACCTGCAGGAAACCTCTCATGGCTTTTCTGTGCCCTGTCCAATGGCGGGTATCCCCGTCATACAGATGATCCGCAAAGGACCATACCGAAAAATAGGGGTCACAGGTAATCAGCGGTACTGCAGGGATACGAAATGCTTTGCTCAAGTTTTCCACTCTCCTTGTTCCATTGTTCTGCTCTTGTTGTCCCGAACTGTCTTTTTCACTGTTTCCCCTCCATAACAAATGAAATCAGGAAGGCTTTCTGTTTCAGTGAATCATTGATAAATATTGGAGCATCGCTGCAATTGTTACACTGAAAACTATAGCATATATAGTCCGGAAGTCAAGAAAAGAGTGAGAAAGAGTAAAAAGGAGATCCGCTATTTCCCCGATAACCAGCGATCGATTGTCCGGTGCAGGTCTTTCGTTTTTTCCGGGGTTTTGTCATTCAGGATAACATAACCAGGATCCCTGCCTTTCAGCTGAACGACGATATACTGATCCACATGGTTATAAATATACATCATGCATTTTCCGTATCCTTCCATATTAAAATGTCCGAAGCTTTTATTTGCGCCGCCATATCCATTGGTACGTGTTCCACCCGGAAGCTGATCCGTCGTGGATATCGAAACAACCTGATCCCTTTTTATCGTCATGTCATACATTGCAGCATCAATATGGATGTTCGAATCCTGTACAGTAACCTGATAATCCCTTGCTCCCCCAAAGGCGACAAGCCCGATGATCAGCAGAATCAGTATCCCTGTGCCAAAATAGAGGAGTTTTCCAGCCGGACGTCCGGCATTGATCGTCCATCCCATGCCCGTAACCCTCTTGGGAACAAAGATGCGGGGATCGTTGGGATTGTGGTAGACGCCCCACTTCCATCTATTTTGCTGCTCCTGAATCGATTCCTTCCCGTCGGACGAATCATCGGAACATGTCTCTTGCAGGCCGCGCATCTTACTCTGCTGCCATTGTGCAATACCCAGCAAAGCGGCAATCAGCAAAATCACCGGAACGAGGATAAATAAGCCATTCTTGACATATAACAATAACATGGAGAAATTAAATAAAAGCCAGAATACAAGCATCGCAAGTGCAGATAAGGTAGAAGATATGCTGTTGATCCGCTCCTCCCGCTGTGCAAACGATGGACGAACCCCCGCTCTCCCATCTGCCATCCGGGAATGCAGACTTCTCATCTGATAATACAGGGAAACCATCAAAGCCTGGCAAAGCGGACCGATCAAACTCAGTCCAATCGGATAAAGATCCCTTTTATCAGGATGAAACAGCAAAAACAGTGTCGGTATAAAGCTCAGCAGCAAAAACAGCCACACCCAGGCGGAAGAAATACTGGACTTTCCCGTTTCCCTTGCGACATCCAGGTCTGCCGTTATAATATTCTCTTCTCTGGTCTTCTGATAAACCCAGTCATTTTTCTCTTTGATCTGTATCAGAATCTTTTGAAAGTGACCGATCACAATCCAATTGACAAAAAGATTCAGTGCTATCAGAACAAGCATGACAAACTCTGCAAAGCCACCGATCACCGGAACCAAAAGGAGAAAGCTGCATCCGACAGAAACAATCAGAATTACATAGCAGACTTTTGTAAAGAAAGCAATCGTTCCCTTTATTTCCGGATGCCGGGAATGCGCCTTGCTTAATGTCACTCCAAGGACCTGATGATTCTGATACTCTCTGAAAAGCAGGGACGACGCTGTCATTACTCCAAACACCAACCACGATACAATAAGTAAAAACAAAATCATGAAAGAACCTCCTTCATTTCATATACTCTGTTCATCAGCTGAATCATGCGTTCTTTCAGCTCCTGCCCGGAAGCACCCTTTATCCGCGCTTCCGAAATCAAAAGCGTCAGCCTCTGGTCAAAATCCAAATCCATGGCATCACCTTCTACCGGAAGGCTATGGATCTGAGCACCGTTTCTTCGATCCATTGAGATTACCCCTTCTCCTTTCAGCAATCCATACGCTTTGCTGACGGTCATCGGATTAATACCAATTTCACCGGCAAGCTGACGAACGGTGGGAAGCGGATCTCCGGCTTTCATTTGTCCTGTGGCAACTCCCAGAACAATTTGATTTCGGATTTGCTGATAAATAGGAATATCAGCTGCCATATCAATTTGTATGATCACGCACACACCTCCATATATTTGTATTATGTATTATAATACAAATATACACATAAGGCAAGAAATATTCAAAGGAATTCTTTAACAAAAAGCCATCCGATGTTCTGGATGGCTGAAAAGTGACCGGAAATCCGGCAAATTATGGATCATAATAGTGATTTGCAGGGTTTACCGTGAGGAAGATTTTAATACCGTGATTTCCCTCCGATTATCTGCAGTGGTCATTTCCAACTTCACTATCACAGCACGGATATCCTTGAGCATTTGTCCCATTTCCTGTCTGAATTCTGTTAATTCTGCGGTTTGCTCCATGATCACTGCCACGGTTTGCTGAATCTTGTCCTGCCCCGTCTCTACCTGGCTGAGTCTTGTATCCAGCTGCTTCTGCCCCGTCTCTACCTGGCTGAGCCTTGTATCCAGCTGTTTCTGCCCCGTCTCTACATGGCCAAGTCTTGTATCCAGCTGTTTCTGCCCCGTCTCCACACGGCCAAGTCTTGCCTCCACATGGCCGAGCTTTGCCTCCAACTGTTTTTGACCGCCACTGAGATTCTCCAGACCTGTAAGCATTGCTTTTTGAAACTCTTCATTGGTCATTCCGGCGCCCCCCTGTGTATAATCGTATTCATTATATCATAATTCTTTCAGAATAGATCTGAAGTTTTCATTAATATAGCAAACGGGTCCCGCCTTACTTTTCTGACCGCTAATATTTGTTCACGAGTCCATTCTTTTTCACTACACAAGGGCTGGACAAAAATGAAGCGGATTTGAGGAAAAGAAACAGCCAATTACGGCCAACCAGCCATACAATGCACCATGGATCCGATACATACCCGCCTGGCGGTCATCTTGCAAATGGTACCTTTTCGTGTATATAATCATTATACGGACGTTTCTTTCTTATCAACAAACAAGGGAGGTCCATAAACTGCCCGGAAGTTTTAACTGCCCGCAGCAATACATCCTGGCAGCAAAGCAAATATAATGGAGTACAGTCTCTATCGTAGAAAATGGATTACCGGTCAGTACCAACCCAAAGTGGCAGCCTACTATTACCGTGAATGGGAGGACTATCATATGAAATTTCATCGGCATGATCAGGTGGAAATCATGTATGCCATAAAGGGGAAATGTACTGTGGAAACCTCGGATCATTCCTTCTCCCTTTCAAAAGGAGATCTTATCCTGTTGAATGCAGGCAAAGCCCACAGGTTAGTGGTGGAGGAGGGCTCTCCCTGCCGTATGCTCAATATCGAGTTTCAGTTCGCTGAAAAGAATAACCCTTGTCCTTCCCTGCAAGATCTGTATCAAACCGTTCCCGGCTTTCGAAAATTGTTGTCATCTGCACAGCCTTATATCCTTTTGAAAGATCCCGATGAAATCTATCCCTCTTTGAAAAAATTGATCATGGAGCTGGACAGAAAGCAACGTGGGCAACAGGAGCACAACGTAATGATACAGCTTTTATTGTGCCAGATTTTACTGGACGTCGCCCGCCTCAATCAGGATACGCAGGGAAGAGAATCCCTAATGGGCAACATACATATTCGTAAAGCTGTTGAATACCTCCATCAGCACTATGATCAGGACATCAAGACCAACCAGCTGGCTGCCGTGCTCCATATTCATGAAGGTTATTTCTATCGGATTTTCCGAAAATGCATGGGAGTTACTCCCAATGAATATCTGACCCAACTGAGGATGGAAAAAGCGAAAATGCTGCTTGCCTACACGGATATTCCCATCATTGAAATATGCGGTTATGTCGGGATCAACAGCCGACAGTACTTTAGCTTCCTGTTTAAAAAGCATACCAATGTGACACCTTCCCAATATCGGAATCTGGCGCGCAAATCAGAAATCCCAGGAAATTAAGGTTAGAATATCTGACATACCGGCTCGCTTTCGTCAGAATTCTTAAAGCGCAGAAGCCTTGCTGCATGATATGATTTTTATATCGTATAAAACATATCAGGAGGGATGATTCCATGTCGTTTAAAGTTACCTTTATTGGTGCCGGGAGTATCGGCTTTACCAGGGGACTGCTGCGGGATTTGCTTTCTGTACCGGAATTTCATGACATACAGGTGGCATTTACCGATATCAGTCCCCACAATCTGTCCATGGTTACCCAGTTGTGCCAGAGAGATATTAATGCCAACGGACTGGATATCCGGATCCAGGCGACAACCGATCACCGACAGGCGCTTGAAGGCGCCAAATATGTGTTCAATGTGGTGCGGATAGGCGGTCTGGAGGCCTTTCAAACAGATATCGATATTCCATTGAAGTACGGGGTCGACCAATGCGTGGGCGATACCTTATGCGCTGGGGGAATCATGTACGGACAACGGGGCATACCGGCTGTATTGGATTTCTGCAGGGATATCCGGGAAGTCGCCCATCCTGATTGTCTGCTGCTCAACTATGCCAACCCCAATGCCATGATGACCTGGGCCTGTAATCAATACGGCAAAGTCCGGACCATTGGACTGTGTCACGGTGTCCAGGGAGGACACCGACAAATTGCCGAAGTCCTGGGACTGAAACCGGAAGAAGTGGATATCATCTGCGCGGGTATCAATCATCAGACCTGGTATATTTCTGTCAAACATAAGGGGGAGGATATGACCGGAAAGCTCCTGGGGGCTTTCGAGAAGCATCCTGTATACAGCAAGACCGAAAAAGTCCGGATCGACATGCTTCGCCGATTTGGTTACTTCAGCACGGAATCCAGCGGCCATTTAAGCGAATACGTACCCTGGTACCGAAAACGTCCTGAAGAAATAAAGGATTGGATTGATCTGGGGTCCTGGATCAATGGCGAAACCGGCGGCTATCTGAGAGTATGTACGGAAGGCCGCAACTGGTTTGAAACTGATTTTCCCAACTGGATGAAGGAAGAGCCCCAAAAATACGAGGCTTCGCAACGGAGCAGTGAACATGGCTCCTATATACTGGAGGGCCTGGAAACCGGTCGAATCTACAGAGGGCACTTCAATGTGATAAATAACCGTACCATAACCAACCTTCCCGATGATGCCATTGTGGAAGTGCCGGGATATGTGGATTACAACGGAATCAATATTCCGAAAGTCGGGGATCTTCCCCTTGGATGCGCGGCGATATGCAATGCCAGTATATCCGTGCAGAGACTGGCAGTGGAAGCAGCTATCCAAGGAAATGATACGCTGCTACGGCAGGCTATGATGATGGATCCCCTGGTAGGAGCTGTCTGCAATCCTCCTGAAATCTGGCAGCTGGTGGATGAAATGCTGATCGCTCAGGCCCAGTGGCTGCCGCAATATAAAATGGCGATTGGAGAAGCCAAAAAGAGAATGGCGTCCGGAAAACTGATCCCCACCAGGGAAAGCTATAAAGGAGCTGCCCGGCTCAAAACAAAAACCGTGGAAGAGATGGCCAGGAACCGAAAAGCAGCCAGCGAAAATGCCGGTGCTGCCGATAAAGCCATAAAGCGGCCTGAGGTGGAGTAATGCTTCCATTCCTTCACGAAGCAATCCGGATAATGTTATGATTCAATGCTCTCCGGAAGGAACGAAATCGTCCCCATTTATGGTAAAAAATTATGATGAATGAGGAAAAGGCCCAGACATCTGCTTGGACCTTTTCTCATCTTTAAATTTTGTCTACATCTTCGTGTCCATACGTCGGGTAAGCGGGCTCCATCACCTTTCATCTTTTATGCCAGGGAACATTTTGTCATCTTCACAGTACCTGCCAACCTGCCGCTGTTAACGGAACAGCAGGTCCATGATATACTCAAAAGGCAGTCATACCAGCGGTTCGAGACTCCAGACATTACTCTACGCGACGACGCGCTGCACCTATCCTTTTATGGATCCGATCATAACTCCTTTTACAAAGTACTTTTGCAGAAATGGATAAACACAGAGAATCGGTACCGTTGATACCACCATTGTTGTATATTGCAGCAATTCCTTATAATAGCTGTCCGTTTGCATATCCGACAGGGTTAGTTTCTGCCCGCTTGCCGGGGCGCTCTGCATTAAGATTTCCCTCAGGAAAAGTTGAAGCGGAAACAGTTCCCTGTTTCGCAAATAAATCATCGGACCAAACCAACTATTCCATATTCCAACGCCGTAATAAAGCACCATAACGGCGAGAACCGGTTTGCTGAGCGGAATGATTACTTTTGAAAATATTTCCCAGTCATTTGCTCCGTCAATCAGTGCAGCTTCCTCCAATCCCACCGGAATCCCCTGAAAGAAAGTCCTCATTACAATTAGATTCCACGAACTGATTGCACCCGGTAAAAGAACCGCCCACACTGTATTGTATATTTTTAACTGTTTAATGACCATAAACATAGGAATCATTCCTCCGCCAAAAAACAGGGTAATGGTAATCATCAGCATCAAAAAGCCCTTTAGCTTAAAATTTCGTCTTGAAACAAGGTAAGCGCCTATGGATGTCAGGAATAAACTTATCATAACTCCCACAACCACATAGAATATTGTATTCCGATATCCAATTAATATATTGGGATTCTGAAATGTCAGTCTATAGCCCCGGATTGTCGGTACCCCTAATGGTTTCCATATGAATCCCTCTGTCCCCATCAGTACCTTCGGATCTGAAAAAGATGCAAATACTACATATAGAAGCGGATAGACCGTTACGAACATCAGAAGTATCATCAATAAATAATTGAAGAGATCAAAAATAATTTCATGAATGGATTTCTTTCCAACCACGTAATTCACCGCCTTACCATAAACTTGTTTCCGTTACCCTGCGGCTGATCCAGTTCGCTCCCAGAACCAACACCAGATTGATAACAGAATTTAATAAACCAACCGCTGTACCGTAACTATAATTCATTTCCCGCAATCCGGAACGATATACATAAGAGGAAATAACATCTGATGTTTCATAAGTAATTGGGGAATACAGCAGAATGATTTTTTCATGCCCGACAGACATAAGAGATCCGATCCGTAATATCAGCATTATGATGATGGTTGGGGCAATGGACGGCAGGGTAACATGGATGACCTGCTGAAAACGTCCTGCGCCGTCCAGGTAGGATGCTTCGTATAATGCCGGATCCACACCTGACAACGCTGCAAAATAGATAATGGATCCCCATCCAAATCCCTGCCAGATACCGGACACTACATAAATTGTCCGAAAATATTTTGCATTGGACAACAGATTCTCCGATTTATTTCCTGTAAGAGTTGCCACAAGTTGGGCCAAAGGGGAATTGCTTTTGGTAAACGTATAGATCAAGCCGCATATCACCACCAGAGAAATAAAATGGGGCATATAGGTAATGGTCTGTGTCACCTTTTTAAATTTTGTGTTTTTCACTTCATTCAGCAGCAATGCAAACAGAACAGGCATAGGAAATCCAAACAGCAGATCATAAAAGCTGATCAAAAAGGTGTTTCTTACCAGTCTCTCAAAATTCATGCTGTGAAAAAAACGGGTAAATTGATCCAACCCTACCCATTCGCTGTTCAGGAACCCTTTGGCAGGCAAGAAGTTCTGAAAACCAATTGCGATTCCAAGCATCGGAATATAGTGAAACACCACATAATACACGATAATTGGTATGGCCATGAAATAAAGCAGCGGACGTTGCCGGATATTCATCAGGAAGGTATTCTTCCTTTCAGGATAACGATAGGAATGATCTATTTGAAACGCTGTTCCTTCTGGTTTTATTTTACTCATATTTCATTCTCCCTGCATAATGGTATTGTCCGTCAGCGATCCAGATACCGTTCATATGCCTGCTGATGAATTTCACAGGCTCTTTCAATCCCCAGCTTCTCCAATTGCTTTACGAAATTATCAAAGTGGTCCAGGGGTTCCTGACCGGATATAAACTTTTGTACCATTTCACCGGAATAAGTATCAATTTCATCCATTAACGTATTCAATTCCCGTTCTTCTTCTGCCGTACGGGTAACATATTTAGGTATTACATCAGAATCGTCCGTATTGTAAGACCATACGCTCCAGGGCTGCTGAACCTGAGGAATTTCATATTGAAGCTTCTCCATTTCGGTATCCCACATACCCTGCATGGGATTAAAGGTATATCGCTGCCGCATGGTCTCATAATCGACCTCAGGGTTCTTGACCATAAAATCCGTCCAGGAACGGCTTCCATCCGGATTGTCCTTCCAAAGAGTATGCTCTTTGGTATTCACACCCCAGGCAGTCATCTTCATCGTTTCCTGCTTATATAAATAATCTACAAACCGAACCGCTTCCTCCGGGTGCTTGCAGCCGGCAGAAATGTACCTCGGCGCCATTTCCGGGTTGCTCAGTACGGCAGAAAATGTTGTCAGCATATCATCCTCCTTTAAACGTGGCAAAGCCAATCCCACAATCTCAAAGCTGGGATCGGATACCTTTCCAACCGATTCGCGTGTGATATTTTCCCATGAGCCGGATAACACTGCGCCTGCAGTACCCGCCTGAAAGCTTTTTCCTGCATCGGCCGCTTTCTGATTGAAAGCATCTGAAGATATATAGCCTTTCTTCACCCACTCAGCCATCTTCTTCAGGAAATCCTTGTATTCCGGCAAACAGCGGGAATATGTAACTTTCCCATCCCTTAACTGAAATCCACTGTATCGAACGCCGTATGCCGATGCAACCGGAGCATAGTCATTAAACTGCCATTCCGACAGGGCAACTGCCCAGGGAGTAATATCCAAACCAAGATAGGCGTCAAACATTTTTTCATATTCTTCCATGGTAACAGGCAGTTTTGTGATTCCCACTTTGTCCAGCAGATCCTGCCTTGTAAGAAAGCCCCCATGCCTTACCCCGTCCAGGTATTCCGGCAAAAAGGTAACACCAAACAGTTTGTAGCGGCCATCGTCTGACATCACCCTGCGGCGTAATTCAGGTCCCCCCTGGTCCAGAATACCGTTGTAGTAATAGGCATATTTATCGATCAAATCGGTGGCGTCCAGCAAAATTCCATCATCCATGGCTGCCATGGGGCCACCCGGATAGGAACCGAATCCGTCACGAAGAATATCCGGCAAACTCTCACTGGCTATCATGGTATTGAAGAAGGTGCCGTCGTCACCTTCCGGCGCATGTACAAACTCAAGCTGTAAGCCGGTCTCTTTCATCATTTTTTTTACAATGTCCGTTTCGGCCATACTGCTGTAAATCTGCCTGGCTCCGGTGGGGAAACCATCATATAATACCAGCTTAATATTTTCTGTGGTAATAGGCAATTTATTCTTCCGGGGACTGATCTTCTTTTTGCCTTCCGCTGTCTTGTCCGATCCGGAGTTGCCCGCGGAATCAGAAAATTTGCCAGCTGATGGCTTGTTAGACTTTTTTGTTGATCTGCTGCAGGCAGCCAGATTCCATGCCAGCATCATCACCAGAACAATACACAAGAAACGATAAGCTTTTTTCATTTGAATTATTCCTCCTCATCCCTCTGGATTTCTATTTGATCATTTATATTATAACATTTGCACTTATTTTTTCAAGTGTATTTTACAATATTTTAATAAGTGTTATTCCGCCGTGTATATTGTTCTTCGTTATGGATATAGAATTAACATAAAGGAGGTGCTTCTATTGTTCAGGGTCAATAAAACAGAAATGGTAAACAAAACATTTCGTATGCCGGTAAAGCTGGTAAAACAGCTGGACAAGCTTGCCCACAATAATGATATTTCAACAAATAACCTTGTTATTCAATGCTGTGAATATGCACTTGCTAATTTAGCTGAAGATAGGAAAGAAGAATAAGGAACTCCACAGCTTGAAATTATGACTTTACGAAAACTTTGCTCCCTATATCAATTTATATGCTGATAAAAAGCGGCAGATCGGAGACGTAGATGTCAAAGAAAAAAATAAAGCCCCGCAATCCAGAAATGCATGGGGCTTTATCATTCATTCCATTATTCCTTGCAATGCCATTGTTATAGGTCTTCTGTCGCCTGATCCAGTTCCGGATCCTTTACCGCCATAATGATCAGATCGGCCGGATCTCCTTCAAAATCCGGTGAAATCACGTGGAAATGATGGGTTACACCATTCAGCGTAACTCCACCGGACACGATCCGGTCCCTGCGTTCCCCTGAGGCCAGTACACGAAAGCGATCTTTCCCAAGGCAGGTGTTAAGTTTCGGTGCCGCTTTCTCTTTTCCGCTTTTTCCTTCCTTATTTTTCATTCCACAGCCCCGGCTCTTTTTCCTTCCTGGCATTGCTTTTTTCTGATTTAAGCTGATTTATCCTGTCGCCCGGTTCGGATCATCCCAACACAACATCCATGAACATCATGATGACAAACCCGACCATAAGTGCATACGTAGCCAGTTTTGAATTTCCTCTGTCGGCCTGACTCTCCGGTATGACTTCATGCGCAATGACGAAAAGCATGGCCCCTGCGGCAAACGCCAGCAAAAACGGCAGCATGGGCCGGGCAATGTTTACGAGCCCGATGCCGAGCAAACCTCCGATGGGCTCTACCAGCCCCGTTGCCGTCGAAACCAGGAAAGCCTTCCATTTTGGGCAACCCTCCCGGAGCAGCGGCAATGCAACTGCCAGCCCTTCCGGCATGTTTTGCAGACCAATTCCGATTGCAATGCTCAGGCCATTGGAGATATCCCCATCGCCAAATCCAACCCCTACAGCCATTCCCTCGGGGAAGTTGTGAACGGTAATCGCCAGGATAAACATCCACACCTTCCTCATCTCAGGCCGGTGAAGATCAAATAATCCACTTTTTGAGCCGGTATCCGGCATGGAGTTGGCCATTAAGTTTGTATTTGGGAAACATTTGTCGATAAGGTCCAGGAACATACCGCCAGCCAGAATTCCGACCAGGACAATTCCGGCACCCCTGGCACCGCCGCCAGCCTTGTCGATGGCAGGAATCACCAGGCTGAAGGAGGTTGCTGCCAGCATAATGCCTGCAGCAGTTCCCAACAATGCATCCATCACCCTTTTGGAAATATCCCGGGCAAAAAATATCGGCAGGGTACCGGCACTGGTCGCCAGCCCTGCTGTCAAACTGGCAAGAAAGCCCACTAAAATAATATTGTATTGCGAAAGATATTGTACCATTCTGTTTCCTCCAATAAAAAAACATAATAAACTATTTCATAATATGGATCCGGAAAGGGGAATGTGAAAAACTGCGGAAATGCTGTGTTTGTCCAGCCCGTCTGTGGTATACTTAAGTATGCGGATGTGGAATGAAAAACAATCGGATCCATATGGAAGGAAGCGTGTTACCAACCCAGTGGAGGATTGGTTGTCCGTTCAAAAAACCAGGAACTGCAGGTGACGATGTATGGTTTCAAGCGACAGCAACATTGATTTATCCATAATTGTTTTAATTGTCAATATTATACTTGCATTCATTGTCATCTTTTTAAGCCGGAAAAACCCCAGTGCCACCTGGGCATGGGTCCTGGTTCTGATGTTTGTTCCCATTGTGGGATTTATCCTGTACCTGTTTCTGGGACAGGATCTGAGAAAAACCAAGGTGTTTTCCCGTAAGGAAGACGAGGATATAAAAAAGCTGGAATCCCGGTATCAGAAGCTGCTGACGGAAGAAAGCCGTGGCGATATTGATCCTGCTGTTGAAAAAGACAAGGATCTGATTCGCCTGCATTTGCAGAATGCAGATGCCATTTTTACCAATAATAATCGGATACAAATTCTGGAGAACGGGCAGGAAAAATTTCCGGTTCTGATCAAGGCATTGAAAGCCGCAAAACAACACATCCATATGGAATATTACATTATCCGGAACGATGAAATCGGCAGGGAAGTCCGTGACATCCTGGCATCCAGGGCAAGGGAGGGCGTGGAAGTCCGGCTGCTCTATGACGGGATGGGCTGCCTGCATCTGCGCCGTTCCTTTTTCAAGCCAATTATTGAAGCAGGCGGAAAAGTGACAGTGTTTTATCCTCCTTTTCTCCCCTATGTCAATATTCGCTTAAATTACCGGAATCACCGGAAGATAACCGTTATCGACGGCAAACAGGCCTTTATCGGTGGCCTGAATCTGGGCGATGAATATATGGGAAGATCCGCAAGATATGGCTTCTGGCGGGACACTCATTTTCGAATAGAAGGAAGCGCTGTGGACTTTCTGCAGCTGTGGTTTATCTCAGACTGGGAATTTGCATCCAAAACCGATCTTCTGTTCTGCGATAAATATTTTCCAAAAAAGGAGATTGTCGGGTCAGTGGGAATCCAGATCGTCCCCAGCGGTCCGGACTCCAAATGGGCATCCATCCATCAGGGATATTTCAAGATGATCGTCAATGCAGAAAAAAGCATTTTTATTCAAACTGCATACTTCATCCCGGATGACAGCCTGTCGGAGGCTTTGAGGACGGCTGCCCTGGGCGGCGTGGATGTCCGGATCATGATACCCGGCAAAAAGGATCATCCGTTCGTCCATTGGGCATCCACCTCCTACCTTTCCGATCTGCTGGATTCCGGAGTAAAAGCATATATTTACAACTATGACCGCTTTATGCACACAAAAGCGATCATGGTGGACGGCAGAATTGCTTCCGTGGGAAGCGCCAACTTCGATATCCGAAGCTTCCAATATAATTTTGAGATCAATGCCGTTGTCTACGATCCTGCTACCGTCTCTCAATTGGAACAGCAGTTCCGGGAGGATATGAAGCAGTGCATTGAGCTGACCCGTGAGCTCTACGACAACCGCAATATCTTTGTCCGTATCCGGGAGTCGGTTTCCCGTTTAATCTCACCTTTGCTTTAAAAATTCCCAAACCTTCTCCGCCGAAATCGTATGGCAAAAAGCAAAGCAGCAATCTGAAAAACAGCACAGACAATTGCGGTCTTGATCAGGGACGGATCATCTGTCGTCCAGATGCCTGCTGCATTCTGCAATGCATCATCTGCACCAGCCTGCAAATCCGGCGCCTCATCACGGCTGCGGAAATCCTCCCCGTCGGGAACCGGCCTGCTGAATGTTTTCTTCCCCCGATCCCTGCCCGGTCCTCCTTTCCCTCCGCCCATGGATCCCATGGCACTCATATCCAGCCCCGCAGCATCAATCAAAGCAGACGAATCACTGCTCTGCCCTTTCGAAGTGGGTGGAATGGTGCCGCTCAGCTGTGCCCGGACACTTTCCGCACGAAGCTGCCCGAATGTCTCCAAAGCTTCCAAACCGGAGCGGTATTGATCATACGTATAGAATGCGGAAGAATCCTTTTTCACATAGTTTCCGATCAGGCTGTCCACTTGATCCAGCTTGTTTTCATAATTCCTTTTGTCAAAGTATTCATCACATATCTGTTGGAGATATTCATGGTACTTCTCCTTATATTCCTGCACTCCAAGCAATTTTCCAATCATCGGTCTGTCTGCCAGCTCCACTCCGGATACCGGCGTGTCAATGGGAAAATTGACGGCAGACGAGGCATTGCCCGGCTGGAATCCTCCAAAGGCCATATTATAGTCCCAGGGAAGCATAGCCAGCTGCCCATCTTTCTCATAGAGATAGTAATTATGCCCCATATTGGATGCATAATGATCCAGATTGACGATAAAGGTATTGACCGCAAAATAGCGCAGGACTTCATCCACATTGATGTATTTATCCAGTTCCGTACCATCATTGAGATTTTTCAGGGCTTTGATTACTTTGGCATAGTCTTTCTTATTTGCCTTAAACACCGCATTGTCAAAAATATCGGAGTAATCATCCGGATCATCGCTCTGATAGACCAGATTAACTCCATTTCCGGAATCCGCTCCACCCGGGACAGGGCCGCCTGCGCCTTCCCTGAAATTTCCTGCCTTTGGCCCATCCCGCTGTACACCATGCTGTGCACCATCCCCATTGTCCGGAAACTGCATTGCATTACCCTTGTCTTGTGCGATACTGTCCTTATCCGGCATTGCATTTCCCTGACCTTGTATAACATTGCTCTTATTTTGTATTGCATTGTCCTGGTCCTGTATGATATTACCCGGCTTCTGCGGCATCTGTTTCTGTGTTTGTTCCGTGTCCTCACCGGACCTTTCCCGATCCTGCATTTTCTCCATGGTATCATTCATCTTTCCGGATCCTCTTTCGCCCATTCCCTCCGGTTTATAAAACATGCCATATCCTGTACCGTAGTTTCGCAGGGCAAAGCTTTCCTCCAGGGACTCCACTGCCAGATAAAAGCCCCAGGGCTTTCCGTTCACCGTAACATTCGCATATGCAAAAAGCGGTGTGGGAACTTCCATTTGGGACATTAAGTCGTAGGACAGGTATTCCTTCATATAAGTCGTATCACTCTGGATGTTGTTGATCACCATTTTGTCCAGCCCTTTCAGGGTCTGATGATCCACATAGTGATCAAACTCCAGTTTGAAGCTATACCGGTCTGTGTCCTCACTGGACGCAATCATGGACAGACTGGAATTTCCCTTTGGCCGGATTCCGACATTTTGAACCTTTGTCCCGTTTACCGTAACATTGCACTTGATGTATTCCTCTTTCCTTGCGTTATCCAGCATCTCCTGAAAATCCTTTTCCTCTGCATCGATATTTATGTTCATCACAGCATTTTTATCAAAAAGGCTGGTATAGTCCGGCGTAGAGACCTCTGTTTCCGAAAGGATGGAATCTTCCGCACCAGCCATGACAAAACAAGTCAAAAAAACTGCAAATACAAGCAGTACAGCAATCAATCCGCCCAAATGCCTTTGCCCAATCATCCGCAACCCACTCCATTTCTAAGACACATAATCGCCGCTATATCCGACCAGGACAGCATTTCTTACCCCGTTCAGACCACTGAGGCTGTTGATGAATTTCGTGGACATCCCGTTGAGCCGGACGTCCAGTGTCAGCTCAATTCCTTCCGTGGATACAGTTTTGGACTTTACAACAAATTTCTTCACATTCTCCTTGATATGTTTCATGATCTCCTCTTCATAATCCTCACCGGTATAACGGACCATGAGAATATAGGGATTCTCAAAACTCTTTTTGTTCACAAACAGCAACAGGACCACGCCGACAAAGATGGAGCCGAACACCGCCAGCGGAATCATGCCCGCGCCCAGTATGATACCTACCGAAATGGCCCAGAACAGGAAAGCGATATCCAGCGGATCCTTGATCGCTGTCCGAAACCTTACGATGGACAGGGCACCGACCATGCCAAGAGAAAGGACTACGTTGGAAGTCACCGCCAAAAGGATCATGGTCGTAATCATGGACATGGCCGTGAGAGATATGCCAAAGCTGGCGGAATACATCACTCCGGTGAACGTCTTTTTATAAACATAGAAAATAAATAAACCGAGAATAAAGGAAAGCCCCATGGCAATGATCATATCCAGGGCAGAAAAGCCCTTCACGTTCTCAATAAAGTTGGATTTGAAAATATCCTTAAAACTCATAATGTTTGTCTCCTTATATTATAATGTCTGTCTCCTCGTTCTTTGATTAAGCCTGACAAGATCAACCGTAAATCCTGGCAGCAGCATATTTGGAAAACGGGGATTGCCGCCTGTTTGATATTCTTACAATGTCCGCAACGAGATCCGGCAAAAATTCATCGTATTTCACTTCCAGAATTGCAATATCCGGCCGGCAGGCTGCAAGGACCGGCAAATCCGGATTGAACAGATCCTTCCTGGTAAGACCGGTCTGTATCTGGCTGTCTAGGGTAATCCGCACATTTCCGGGACGGTAAGCATAAGCCTCCCGCTCATAGTCCACCACCGTTCCGGGCCGAAGCATCTGATAATGCATTTTGGTGTATAATTCCAGAATCAGGGGGTTTCCGCTCTCTCTCATCCACTGGCTATCACCGCGGATCAGATACTCACACTCTTCCCGGGTCAGCATTGTGGCCTGTTTGCCGCAAAGCCCGTTTATTTTTGACTTTTTTTCCAACCGGATAAAACCCGGATCGTTATTGTAATAGCGAATCCGGAATTTTTCTCGGTTATTCACCCCGTCCAGTTTCTGACGAAGCACCATATTGTCCGGATTGTCAAAGTAGAGGCTTCGAACCTTGTACTTTCCGTTGACATCGGCATGGTCATCATACTCGAAAAAGAGATGCAGCTTTGCCCGAAGAGCACAGCAATCTACAGGGTTCATCGTATGTTTCAGCTCGTGCCGCAAAGCGACCGCCTGATTCTGCCCGGAATAGGACAAGTTCGGCACATCCGGATGATTCCTCCCGGGACTCACCCGAATGGAACGATTCTGTTCCGGGATCGGAAGATCCGGACCGTTCTGTTTTTGGTACCACCTTTTAATCATCATCCATCACCCTTTCCTTATATTGTTATACTAAGGGGGCAATGTGACGGCTTTGTGAAATGCAGCTGAAAATCAGCTGAATGTATCAAATGACGAACTCACTTCCATCCCATACGGATTAAGCGTCCAGCGTGTTCAGCTCAAACCAAAATGTGCTTCCTTTTCCCATCCTGCTCTGGACACCAAACCGGGCACCGTGAAGAGTCAGAATGGATTTTACAATGGAAAGCCCCAGGCCGGTGCCCTGGACCCGGCTGTGCATTTTGTCAAGCTTATAATATCTGTCCCATATGTTTTTCAATTGATCTTCGGGAATGCCGTCTCCCGTATCCCTCACCTCAATTCTTACAAATCCCCTGTATTCCGTTTGTACAACGGAAACCTTCCTGTCCGGTCCGGTATAGGCAACGGCATTGTTGATCAGGTTATAAATCACCTGTGATATCCGCATTCCATCGGCACGAACAGATACATCCCGATCTGACTGAAAAGTAATATGATATCCTTCCGGCCGGATCATGGCGGAATACCGATCCAGAATACTGCGAATGCTGTCTGTCAGATTGAATTCCGTAATATTCAACTCCTGCGTACCGGACTGAAGCTTGCTGTAATCCAGCATGTCATTGACCAGCTCCGTCAGATACTTTGCTTCATCAATAATGATCTGCACATTCTCAACGGTATTCTCACCGGGCAAATCACACATGGCTTCAGCATAACCGGTTATCATGGTCAGAGGGGTCCGAAGATCATGTGAAACATTGGCAATTAACTCCCGGCGCAGTTTTTCCGTCTTGGAAAGCTCCTTTGCCGCATAAGTAAGAGTATCATTGAGTTCGGATATCTCGCGATAGCCACCCCCATCAAATACAATGTCCGGATTGCCATTGGCCAGATTCCGGGCAGAGCGGTTGATCCTGATGATAGGACCCGCGATTTTCCTGGAAAGAAGCAAAGCGATGAAAAAGGCCAGCAAAAGCATGATAATGGTGATACAAATCAGCTGGACCCGCAGCGTGTCCACCGTTGCGTTGACCGGACTGATCATGGAATTCAACAAAACGATCCGCTGAGAACCATCCTTTACAGAAACCATTCGGACACAGATCACGACTTCCGATATTTTCCGGTCCGGAGGCGGAACCCTCCCTATAAAATTTCTTTTTTCCTCCCTGTTTCCAGGCTTGTTCAACCGAAAACGTTCCAGAACAGTGCCGCCCTTTTCCTCCGCCAGCTTCTTCAGCCGCATAAATTCTATGGCAGGCATGCGCCGAAGGATGCTCTCCGGCAGATTGTCCGCCGAATACAACGCTATGCCTGCTTCATCCGTCACCTTAATGTTCAGATCATTTTGTTCAGAAATGCGCACAACCAAATCCTGCAAATCCGGATTGTCTATATTCTTTGCTATGCTCTCAGCAGAGGATTTGATCCGATGAATCTTGATACTTTTATAAAAGCTATCCAGAAATACCGTTTGAAACAGCCACAGCAGTATAAGCATCGATGCCGCGAAAAAAGTAAAATAGAGAAAAAGATTCCACTGAACGCTCATTCGTTTAAGCCTCAAAGCGATATCCCACCCCTCTGAGCGTAATAATGAATTTTCGATATCTGCCAAGGCTGTTCCGCAGCAACTTGATATGAGTATCCAGAGTGCGCTCATCGCCAAAAAAGTCATAGCCCCATACTTCAGTAAGAATCTTTTCCCTGGTCAGGGCAATATTCCGGTTTCTCACCAGATAGAAGAACAGATCATATTCCTTTGGTGTCATATCGATTCGTCTGCCGTCCACGATAACCGTTCTTGAGGTAAAATCCACGGTCAGTCCTTCCAGAATAAAGAGATCCCTGTCCGGATCATCCGTTTTCTTCCGATATCGCTCCGTGACTGCCTGGACCCGTGCCATCAGTTCCCTGGGAGAAAAAGGCTTCACCACGTAATCGTCAATGCCCAGCTCAAACCCATAGAGTTTGTCATACTCCTCACCCCGTGCAGAAAGCATGATGACCGGAGTATCCCGGACTTTCCGAATCTCCTTGCAGGCAGAAAACCCGTCAAGCTCCGGCATCATGATATCCATGACAATAACATCGAAATCCCGCATGCGGCACACTTCCACCGCTTCCAGACCATCTGATGCCTCAGCTACTTCGTAGCCCTGAAATTCTGCATATTTCCGAATTAGATTCCGGATTCTTTCTTCATCGTCGACAATCAGGATTCGATTCATTCTTCACCACTTCCAAGTAAAATCATTTTCTATTATACACGCTTTTTGTGATGAGAATGTGAAGGGATATCGTTCACGCGGAAACAAACTCCCGGATGCTGCTTATTTCCTCACCAGAAGCATCCGTATAGGAGGCAACCAGTCGGTAGTTCCCCTCCTCCGGGGGAATGGAAACCGAAAAAGTTTTCTCGCAGCGTCCAAACTTTTCAACCATATAACTTTTTTCGGAACAGCTTAGCTCGTTGTTTTCTCTATATAGCGAAAACCGGACAATACCCTCCCAATCATCGGCCTGATCGTTATACATGGAGACACGAAAGTCCTTTCCGCCAGGTGTATGAACCTCAGCCCAATCCTCAATGCATATACCGATGGGAGCCATTGCGTCTGCTACTCTTTTACGGAAAAGCGGATCGTAGGCAGGATGGGCAATATCGGGGAGAAACGCATCACAGGTAAAGCCTTCCTTTTTGCAGTAGGTTAAGCCACAAAAATACAGGACACCAGCCGCCTTGCGCCCGCTGCGCCAAAACTCGGTCAACTTACCGACGGTATGGGCATAAAAGTGACGCCGCCCATCAGGAGATGCACCTGGCAATCTTGTCTCGTAAAGTTTTTTTGTCAAAGCTGTAGGAGTTGCATCGCGGTTCATCCAGAGCCAACAATATTCATTGATGATACGCGGATTGGACGGCAACAGCCGCAAATCGGAAGAGCGGCTGTAATTATAGAAATACGGAGATCGGAGCGCCGGATCTTTGTCAATTTGATTCATTTCTATCATTTTAAAGCGATAGTCGCTGAAAAGATACGGATGACATTCAATCGGGTCACTCGCGGCGGCAGGAGGCGCCCAGCCGTTGTCCCAAGGCCGGTTTGAAAGATCCACGCCAGATTCCCGCACCTTTTTAATCATGATTTCAGTCAGAAACGTCGTGGTTTCATTCTGAATGTCCCAGATCACAACGCAGGGATGATTGGCACGTTCATTGATCCAATCGATCAACTCGGGAATGATCATTTCTTCGATGGGTGGCAGAGTATCACCCCATACGGGGTATTTCCCATCGAGCGCCTCAATATCCTTCCAATACAAACTGTCGGCCGTATATGGAATTTCCAACTGTTCTGCAGAAGTGCGCCATGAATCTGTATATACTTTCTGGATTTCCAACCAGATTGGATATTCATCGTCGATCAGAAAGCCAAGTTCATCCGCCAGCTCGTACCAAAGCTCGGGAGGGAAACCAATACAATAACGAATGCTATTCATGTTGAGCTCCTTATAACTACGCAAAACCTTCTCTGCCCAATCCCGATTCCAGGGGAGTGTACCGCGATCCGGGTCCTCGAAGAAGCGGTACATGGTGATGTTGTTACCCCGCAGATAATATGGTTGCCCGTTGAGCATCGGAAGCTTGGTTTCGGGATTGAAATCAAAGGTGCGCATTCCAAAACGCTCGGTTAAAGAATCTCCTTGTGTTTTGGCAGTAATGTCGTATAAAAATGGGTTTTCCGGACTCCAAAGCATTGGATGCGATAACGTTATTTTTTCGGTGACTATCTTCGCTCCCAGGGCAGGTACGCATATCTCTGTTTCTTTTTCTGCCACCATACTTTTACCGACATGTTCATGAACTTCCAAACTCACCTTAGTCATGATGCCCCGGGGCAAATTGTTCGCTAAGGTAAGACGTACAAGAACAGCGCTGTCCTTCAATTGGGGAGAGGTCTGAATATAACGAACGATTGGGTTGTTTGCGAAAAATAAACTAACATCGTCATAAATACCAGGGATGTATTCAAACTTCTCCTTATCATATCCTACCGGATGTCCCAGGGCACGATCCTGCGTTCCCATCGCACCTATCTTAATCAACAGCACGTTTGAGCCTGTGTGAAGGAAAGGAGTAATGTCCACATAGGCGGGAGTAAAATTGGGATGATGATCACAAACATGGGTGCCGTTCAGATAGATATATTTCCCCCAAAAGGCTTTTCCAATTTTTAGAATAACTGATTCAGGGATTTTCCCCTCAAGAAAAAAGGCCTTTTTGTACCATGCAGCTTTTTCAGTAATCGGCTCCTCTGCCAGATCCCAAAGGCCGGGAACAGGAATGGTATTGGAAAAGTGATCGGGCAAGGAATCGATAGACATAGCAGGATCTGCTCCTAAAATTTCCCATGTTCCGTTAAGGCAAATGGTTTTCCGTTCCGTAAGGTTGTCCGGAAGGTTGATTGTGAGATGCATGCACATCTTTAAGTCCTCCTTTAATTAAGGTATATAATCTTCTTTCCAAATGGCTTAGTCATACCTACAGGATTGGATTCAACGATTGATTCGAATAATGAACTTATTCCGTCCTGCCGGATAGAAGCTTTCCGAGTATTCCATAGGTTTGCCACTTTGATCATATCCTACCGATGAAATAAAGTGTGCCGGAGAGCCTTTTGGAACCTCCAGAAGCTTTGCAGCTTTTCCATATACCAATTTGATTTCCAGCTCCCGTTCTGCCTTGCATATGGTGATGCCCTGCCTTTCCAATGTTTCATATAAAGATGTGTTTTCCAGATCGCAGGACAATATAGCCGACGCCTCATTGTAGGGCAGATATACGGTAGTCAGCAGCACCGGCTGTTCCTCATAATAGGGCGTGGCATAGCGCAAACGCGTCAGCCTGATTACCTTGTCATCCGGTCGGATATCCAGTTTGGATGCGATCCTGTCGTCACATGGGATGACACGAAACTCCAACACCTGGGTTTTGGGTACAAGCCCCTTGGCTTTCATCTCCTGATTATAACTTTCTATAAATTGGACGGATTCCTGCTCCAGCTTCGGCTTTGTCACAAAAGTTCCATTGCCTCTCACCCGAACCAGATATCCCTGATTTGCAAGCCGCAGCAAAGCATTTCGAACCGTGGGGCGGCTGACACCAAACTCTTTGCTCAGCTCCATTTCCGTAGGCAACTTATCGCCTTCTTGCAATCTGTTCGTCTCAATGGCTTTCATGATTGCGTCAATAATCTGATCATACAGCGGCATTTTTGCTCCTCCAAATAAGCCTTTTTATCTGACCAGCATGATCTGATTAAATGGATGCTTTTCCTATGCCGGCCTTCCTGATACCTTATTATACTATGAGCATCTGTAAAATGTAAACACATGCAGAAAATATTAGCACCATTTTATCCATAAATGTAATAACATATTCTATAATCCAGCTTAGGAATCATTAGGAGGTAAGTACATATACGCATTCCTTACCATTATGACAAAAATCCCGGTTATCCGATGTAATTGGCTACGCAGTCTTAAGCATGGAAGTGGGCAGCAGAGCAGTATTGACCTCAATACCGCCCCTTACGCTGCCAGCTTGGAAATAGCATCATATTCCAGGAAACATTTTCACTTTCCCAAACAATCCTTCGAGATCACAGATAATACTTCTATTATTGTAAAGAAGATGCTTTTGTTAATTTCATCCTGTATTTTGAGCATCCTGCAGGTAAGCGCCATCTGTTTCCCCCTATCTGTTCGAGTTTTACATCCGATTCTGTAACTGCTCCTTTCCAATTCAGGATAATATCAACTGGCGACTGGTTGGCTTTTTCCCGGACAAAGGCCAGTTCATATTCCCCCTTTGATTTTAAAGTCAGCTCTATCGTAATCTTTCCATTAAAAAGCCCCCTTGTACATCGTTTGAAACACAATATGGGACGTGGCATTGCAACTTTCCGATATCTTATTATACTATAAATCCATGTAAAATGTAAATACATGCACAAAATATATGCACACTTTATTGAATAATGTAATAACATATGCTATAATTCAACTTAGAAATCATCAGGAGGTAAGTACATGCATGAATTCCCTTATCATTATGACAAATTTCCAGAGACAAAGATTACAGGCTATGACAGCCATGCTTTTTCCGGCTATTCCTCCATTGCAGCGGAATTGAAAAGAAGGATCGGCAGCAGGAAACGTGCCGTTGTTGTCCTGGACTTCTACCCCGGAGTAGATGAAAAGGAAGTGCTTCGCGGACTGTCCGGTTTACACTATCAGCAAAGCTTTCCGGCTGATCTGTGCATCTATGATACCGACACCTACGAATCCATGATCCAGGATAACCTGACAGATGACAGGGTTTTTGGAGCCCTTACGACCAAAAAACTGTCAGATTTCTTTATCCGGGAAAAAGTTCTGAAACTAAGGAGTATCATCGACAGAATCGAAAGCGGAATTATCCTGGTTTACGGTGTCGGTGCATCCCTGATCACCTTTGGCGATCTATTCATCTACTGTGATCTGGCACGCTGGGAAATTCAGAAACGATATAAAAAAGGGATGCCGAACTACAACGGCAGAAATTCAGAGGATCCGCAGCTGGCAAAGTTTAAGCGCGGATATTTCGTCGATTGGAGACTGGCGGACCGTCATAAGAAGAAATTGTTCGATCGGTTCGATTATGTACTGGATACCAATGAAGCGGACCATCCCAGAATGATAACAGGGGAAGCCTTTGTGCATGCCCTGAAAGTTCTGGCCCATCAGCCTTTCCGTCTGGTTCCCTACTTTGACCCCGGTGTATGGGGCGGGCAGTGGATGAAAGAAGTCTGTGGCCTGGACCGGAGCAAGGCCAATTTTGCGTGGAGTTTTGACGGCGTGCCAGAGGAAAACAGCCTTTATATTCGATTTGGAAAAGTCCGGGTGGAAATCCCTGCTGTCGATGTTGTATACTATCAGCCCCGCACTCTCCTGGGAGAGAGAGTCCATGCCCGCTTTGGAGATGAGTTCCCCATCCGGTTCGACTTACTGGATACCATGGGCGGCGGGAATCTCTCCCTTCAGGTACATCCGCTGACCGAATACATTCAGCAGGCCTTCGGGATGCATTACACCCAGGACGAAAGCTATTATATCCTGGACTGTGCGGAAAATGAAGATACTTATGTGTATCTGGGGCTGAAAGACAACATTGATTCCAGGAAGATGATCAGGGAATTAAAACAGGCTTCCAGGGGAGAGCTTGTTTTTGATGCAGAGAAATATGTAAATAAAATACCGGTCAAAAAGCATGATCATATTCTGATTCCTGCAGGTACCATCCACTGCTCCGGGAAAAACACCATGGTTCTGGAAATCAGCGCCACCCCTTACATCTTTACCTTTAAACTCTGGGATTGGGGGCGCGTGGGATTGGACGGCCTGCCGCGACCCATCCACATTGAGCATGGAGAACAGGTGATTTGTTGGGACAGGACGACCAAGTGGGTCTCGGACAACTTGGTGAACCGTGACCGCGAGCTTTCCTCCGAGCCCGGAATCCGGGAGGAACAAACCGGGCTTCACGAAAGGGAATTTATTGAGACGAGACGTCATACCTTTACAAAGCCGGTCCCCCATTTCTCCAATGGAAGTGTATGCGTTTTCAACCTGGTTGCAGGGGAAGAAGCGGAAATCATCAGCCCGGATGACCGGTTCGAACCCTTCCCTGTTCATTATGCAGAAACGTTTATCGTTCCCGCCTCCGTTGATAAATATATCATCCGGCCGACATCCCGGTCGCAGGGGCAAAAGCTGATGACCATAAAGGCATATGTGAGGTAAGCCAGCGAACTAATTTATGGTAATATAGAAAAGCAATGCAATACCAAAGCTCAACTAGCTGCGGTATTGCATTGTTTTTGTGGATATGCCATCGATTTTCCAGCCCATATTACAAGATTCTACAGTTCGGCCTAATAAAGGGGATTTCAGTTTATGTAAGAAAATGATTCCCTCTAGAGCTGTGCATAGCAAAAAATAGTATCACTACCGACTCAGAATAATGGATGTGGCTCTTTCAGGGAATAAAATGATCCCACACTTCTTTTTTTCCTGCCGGGTGGGATACAAACAGAAACGTATCTGAACTTTGTTCAAACTGCGTATAGATCGGTATTCCATTCCTGATCCCCAGATTACCATAGTTTCCAGGAGCCTTTTGAATGAGCTCAGAATCCATATAACAGGTATTCCGCTGCCAATCCAGTTTCCCGTCCGTCCCAATCAGTGGAAAATAAGCAAGGCCGCCATGTGCACGTACTTCTTCATATTCAAATCCATAATCTCTGTCACACCATGCGCCGAAGGTGAGGGGCTCATTGGGATCCGCACTGACGGTGGCATGAGCCCAATAGGGAGGCACCACCACAATGTCACCGGGAGACGCATAGACCGCAAAGCAGCAGCCCGGATCGTCATGTGCAGATTCCTGCATCAGAATGACAGCGCTTCCCTTCCATATCTCATAGATTTCCGGTGTGGACCAGCCGCAGTGCGCACTTATCCTATGAATATGTCCCTGGCTTCGGATTGGTTCGCTGCCCAACCTCCCCCTGGCATAAGTCACCACGCCGAACAGCAGCATTTGCTCTCGAAGTAGGGTCTCATGGCCTTTTTTCCCCACATCCATGGCAATGGCATAAACATCCTCCGGGCCGTCACAATCCGGATCCAAAAGACTGGCCCGGATACTGTCCAGCTTCCGGATTTCCGGTAAAGGGCCAAAGCAGTCCGGACCGTAACGAAAACCCACTGGATCTTCCATGGGACAAATATCGATTCCCGGATAAAATATCTTACCGGATATCATCATATATCTCCTTTCATCTCTTCCTTGTTTATTTCCATACCGGACCGTAAAAACTGAAGCAGGAGTCCATGAACACCCAGTACCACGGATTGTTCCGGATCTTTTGCAATACGAAATTCCGGTTCTCCCCATGGAGTCCATGCATATTTCCTGACCCGGCGAACGATCGGTTCATAAAGTTCCTTAAACTTTATCACCCCACCACTTAAAATCACCAGTTCTGGATCATACGCATGGATCAGATTGATGATTCCTGTACTCCAACACTTTACACTGTGATTAAAAAGCCGAATAGCCAGCGGATCACCTCGCTTATACCAAGTCTCCAAAGCCAGATAATCAATGGTACTTTCCCTGCTCAAACCACTTTCCGCAAAGCCCGGATCCTCCCTGGCAAGAAGAGGAAGGGCCCAGGTACTTGCATTGGCCTCCAGACATCCTCTGCTCCCACAGGTACATGGCCTTCCATCCACTTCCACAGCTATATGTCCGCCCAGACATCCTGCCTGATGATGTTTGCTTCGCAGCAAATGCCCTCCCATCGCTGCCGCAGTCCCAACACCTGTTCCGAGAATCATAATGACAGCGTCGCCATAGCCCCTTCCGGCGCCATAGGACAATTCTCCTGCCAGAGCCGCATTGGCATCATTCTCCAAAATCATTTCAAGTCCAAAGGTCTTTTGGCACCAGGCATCCAGATCCATCTTCATGGCATCGGTATATTTTCCATTCACGGATAGGATCCGTTTCCCTGTTGGATCCACAATGCCCGGGAAGGCAATTCCCATACCATCGATCGTACGTAAGTCCACCATTTCCCTGATCCTCTTTTCCAGATCAGGAAGCCGCTCCTTGAGCCCTTCTCCGGAAAGAGCAGGTATGTGGCTCTGTGTCAAGACACTGCCATCTTTGACAACCGCCAGTTTGATAGTTGTACCTCCCAAATCGATTGAAACAGACTTCAACTACTTTTCCTCTTTTCTGATCTGAATGGAATAGACAAATTTATCCGAACGATAATAGGCATAACATAACTCCAGCAACTTGCCTGCTGCATTCAAAACTTCCCGCTTTCGGCACAAAATCGGCATGTCCATAGATTGGGAAAGCTTTTTCGCAAAGTAAGCATTGCATTTTATGGCGCTGATCTCTTCGTTGGAAACAGTAGGAACCTGGTGATATTTATCTTCCAGGATACGATATAACTTTCCATTGAAGGCTTCATCCTTGCATATGCCCACGCGGGGATGAAAATAACTGAGGAACAATACCACCGGCTGCCTTCCGATCCCTTTCAGCCGCTCCAGACAGCAAATGTGTTCCCCTGTGTTGATTCCCATGGCAATGACTGTTTCATTCTCAGGCTCCTTCCAGGTCACTTTTTGGGACAGAGAAGTAAAAGCAATTCCCTTTGCATCCATTTCATCGGAAAAACTGTCCCATTTGGATAATGCTGTATTAATAGGCTCTCTGTTAACAAAAGAACCGATACCCGGCTTTCTCAACACCAGTCCATCCCGCACAAGTCTATCCATTGCCATACGAAATGTATTTCGACTGACTCCGAACTTCCGCGACAGCTCCATCTCGCCTGGAAGAGCCTTTCCTTCCAAATATTCTTTTTGTTGTACCAGTTCACGCAGATACTTCTCGATTTGCATATACAGCGGAACAGGCGAATTGTAGTCAACACTGTTTTTCATGCTTCACTTCCTGTAAAAGCCGGTTTCCCATCTGCTTTTTTCACACGCACAGGAAAGCCTCTCTCCACAATTGACCGATAATCATGCCCTGCATCTGAAGGCCAACAAGCACCTACGGAAAGTATGGAATCCCCCACATTGATTAACCTGTGGCCAACATTTCCGGGAATATAATGCAGGCTACCCGGATACATTCTTTCCCAATGCCAATTGGCATCTGTATCCATGAGCAATAAAACCCCGTTTCCCTGAATGCACCAGTAGTATTCAGCACAGAATAGCCTGGCATGAAAATGCCCTTTCGTCATAAAATACTCATCTCCCACCAGCCCGGGATATAGAAAACTTGTTCCGAAAAATAGCCCTCCGCTTACACCTTCCTTTTCCTTTGCATGCACCTGGACCTTGTACACCACCGTGTCCTGTGGCATTCGCATCCGGGCATGTTCATCCCCAAAAAAACCTTTCAGCTGCCCCAGGGTGCGGATACTTTCGGATACAAAAGGCCCTGACAGAATACCATCCTGTAAATTAACCCTCGTCTCCAAAGACTTTTCCACGATCATCACTCTTCCCTCATTCCTGTTCTTTAATCGCCCCGGAATATGTTCAAATGTTTAAACATATGATACCATGCGCTCATTTTTCTGTCAATATCAATGAGTTTCTGCATCCTTCCTTCCTCCGACAGTCAAAAACAACACGGGCAGCAGCACTCCCATAGATCTTATCATGCAAGAAAAGAGGACGCCGCAGCGTCCTCTTCCTCTTTTCATTGTACTCGGTTTTTATGCCCAGAACATTTTCCCGGTATCCTCATATATCAATACTTCCTTCAGGAAGGAGATCGCTTTCTGAAGGCCTTCGTTCCCGGACATCAGGCTGTCTTCATGTTCAATGCTGATCACATCGTCATAGCCTACCATCCTCAGGTTGCTGATGATATCTTTCCACAGCTGATAATCATGGCCATACCCGACTGAACGGAAGACCCAGGAACGATGAATCTCATCGCTGTAATGCTTGGTATCCAGAACGCCGTTGATTGCACAATTAATCGGGTCAATCTTGGTATCCTTCGCATGGAAGTGATAAATTGCCTTGCCCAGATAGCGGATGGAGGCAATAGGATCAATGCCCTGCCAGAACAGATGACTGGGATCATAGTTTGCCCCGAGAATGTCCCCGACAGCGTTTCTCAACTTCATCATGGTCTCCGGATTGTAAACGCAAAACCCGGGATGCATTTCAAAGCAGATTTTCTTTATACCATGATCCTCGGCGAAAGCGGCTGCCTTTTTCCAGTAAGGGATCAGGATTTCGTTCCACTGCCAGTCCAGAACTTTCAGGAAATCATCCGGCCAGGGACAAGTCACCCAATTGGGATAGGTAGCGTTGGGACCATCGCCGGGACATCCGGAAAAGGTAATGATCTTTTCAATCCCCATTTTTTCTGCCAGCAATACGGTTTTCCTGAAATCGGAATTCGCCTTGTCTGCCACTTCCTTCTGCGGATGAACACCATTTCCATGGCAGCTCAGAGCATTGATTTCCAGATCATATTTTTTCGCGAGATCCTGCAGGTCTGTAATCTTACTTTCATCGGCCAGCAATATATCCGGATCACAATGGGCCTTTCCGGGAGAACCGCCGGTTCCCAGCTCCACTGCCTGAACTCCCGACTTGTTCAAATACGCAAAGGCTTCTTCCGTGCCCATGCTGTTCAAAACCGGACTAAATACGCCTAATTTCATCGAAAATTCCTCCTCGTTGTATCTATGTTCCTTTACACCTTCCTATTCTGTATTCTTCATTTATGCTGAAATTCCTTCTTATCTTCCATTGGTTTCTCCATGCTTACGTCAATCTGCGCGCCCGAAATGAAAATCTGACAATGACAAAGGCTCACCGGCATGCTGCCTTTTGTACAAAAGGCCAAAGCAGTGCGCCGACAAGCCTTTATGTCAGAATAGTAACCAGCTCAAAAAACCGAACTGCACCAGATAATACAGCAACAGTGCAATCACGCCCAGTGTCAATACAAATTTCAATACCTTGAACGCAATCCTGAGGATAAAGAATATAGCTACCATTGCAATAATAATGGCCAATATATCCATCATATCTTAAACCCCCTGTCCTTCTGTATCTTCAATCCCTCCCTTATTATTTTATCATATCGACATAAATTTGCTACTGATTTTGCCAAACTTAAAATAATCTTAAGTGATCAACAGGAAACCAATCAGGAATTGTGCGGAAACCGCTGAAACCTGAAGCAGCTGAAACCATATCAAAAGACAGTGAATGCAAGCAGAGAAGCATGGGATAATCCACAAAGGCAAAAGCAAAAATCAAGATAAATGAAATATACAATTCAAAATCCTTCATTATAAAAGTTTACTTGCAGAAAGCGGAAAGAAGTTGTACAATGGTTCTTAAGTTATAAATGGCATGAGTTTAACAAAAAACCCAAAAACATTAACGTATTTTTTAAAATGCCAGTTCAAAGGGGATAGGATGAAATGAATAATCATGATGGGAATAATGCAAACATGGAAAGGGATCAGTTTGTCGCCAGGCTCTCGGAATTTGCTGCGGACAATAACAAAATCGATCCCTTTCTCTTTGATTATTTTGGTGTCAAAAGGGGCCTTCGCAACAATGATGGTACCGGAGTCCTGGTTGGGCTGACCCAGATCGGGGATGTCCACGGCTATATCATGGATGAAGGCCGGAAGGTGCCCGTTGAAGGCCGCCTTCGTTACCGAGGCATCAACGTGGAGGATATCATAAACGGATGCCGGACGGATGGACGTTTTGGCTTTGAAGAAGTATGCTTCCTGCTGCTCTTCGGAAAACTTCCCAACCAGTATGAGCTGAATACCTTCCGGCATATTCTGAACGAAAGAAGGGCTCTGCCCGACGGCTTCGTGGAGGATGTCATTCTCAAGGGAACCGGCAGCAACATTATGAATAAACTGACCCGGTGCATTCTTGCCTGCTATTCCTATGAGAATGATCCGGACAACTTGTCCATCAGCCGGGTGCTGTGCAGATGCATTGACCTGATTGCCAGAATGCCGGCTTTCGTAGCTTATTCCTATATGGCAAAACGCCATTACCTGGATAACAAGAGCCTTTACATCCATAATCCCAAGGACGGTCAGAGCACGGCAGAGTGTTTCCTCCATATGGTGCGGCCGGACAGCCAGTATACCAGACTGGAAGCGGAGACCCTGGATCTTGCCCTGATCCTGCACGCAGAGCACGGCGGCGGCAACAATTCCACGTTCGTCACCCGAGTAGTCACTTCCACGGGGACCGATACCTATTCTGCCATAGCTGCGGGAGTCGGTTCCCTGAAAGGGCCCAGACACGGCGGCGCCAACGCCAGGGTCATGGAAATGATCCATGATATCCAAAGCCATGTTTCAAACTGGGAAAATGAATCCGCCGTCCGGGATTATCTGATTAAAATACTGGACAGGAAAGCGTTTGACCACACCGGTCTGATATATGGAATGGGACATGCGGTTTATACCCTTTCGGATCCCAGGGCCGTCTTGCTGAAAAACAAGGCAAAGGAACTGGCAAAAATAAAACACATGGAAAGTGAGTTTGCGCTATATGATACAATAGAGAGGATCACACCGGAGCTGTTTGCGGAGAGAAAGGGAAAAGAGAAGACATTGTGCGCCAATGTGGACTTCTATTCCGGCTTCGTTTACAAGATGCTTGGAATCCCTGCGGATCTTTATACCCCGATATTTGCCATTGCCAGGATGCCGGGCTGGTGTGCCCACTCCATGGAGGAGTTGATCAGCGGTGGAAAAATCATTCGTCCCGCCTACCGTACACTGATACAAATTAAGGATTACAAGCCGCTGAAGGAAAGATAATTGGACCATTTCAAGACAAACCAGACAAATTAAGAGCTAAAACGAGTTAAAATGAAGAGGAGGAATTGTATGACGGATCATTCCCAGCCAAACAGGAAAGCAAGAAATGAGATCAGCAGGAAGGATGTTTCCTACGAACAATATCTGAAGAACGTCAATCATTCCCTGACCCACGGCGGTGTCTTCCTTACGACAAAGGGAGAGAAAGCCAACAGTATGGTGATTGGATGGGGCGGCATCGTATATTTCTGGAACAAGCCAATCTTTCTGGCACCCGTCCGCGCCTCCCGCTATACCTATCCGGTTCTGGATTCCACCGGATACTTTACGGTCAGCATCCCCCTGGAACGGGATTTGAAAAAGGAACTCGCCTTCTGCGGAAGCAAATCCGGAAGGGACTGTGACAAACTGAGGGAATGCGGGCTGACGCCGGTTCCCGGAAAAGCCGTTCCGGTGCCGGTCATAGGGGAATGCAGTCTGCACTATGAGTGCCGGGTTGTTTACAAACAGACGATGGATCCCGCCTTACTGGATCCGGAAACCAATGAAAAATGGTATCCGGATTATCACACCATGTTCTATGGCGAGATCCTGGCATGCTATACCACAGGAGTTTAAGTTCGATTTTTCAGCCGGGGACCGGATTTCCCTGTCCGGTCCCTACGGTTGAAAATCAGGATGGCATTGACTTCACCGCCGAGAATGATCAGCTGGGCACTGATAAACAGCCAGATCAACAGGGCAATGATTCCGCCAAGGTTTCCGTAGACAAGGGTTGGATCCCAGAATTGGTTCACATAAAAAGTAAATATCAGGGAAACAAGCAGCCACCCTACCGTTGTAAAGACAGCACCCGGCAGGGCATTTCGCCATCTTATCCTCTTACAGGGACTGTATCGGAACAAAAGGGTAAAAACGCCAATCATAATCAGAACAGCCGACATATACCGTATGACATCCCATCCCTTCCAGTACTCCCACCTCATTCCGGCACAGACCAGCAATTCACCGATCTGCTCCCCAAATATCAGGAGAATAAAGTAAAAAACGACCAATAATGTAACCAGAACAGTAAAAACAATCGAGAGAGGGACAGAAATCCAGAATGGCATCCTGTCATCCCTGCACAACGCCTTGTTGATTCCGCGCATAATCGCGCGCATGCCACTGGAGGACGCCCAGAGCATAGCCACAAACCCAAAGGACAACAGCTGCATATTCCGGGTTTTTACTACCTGCTCCACATTTTCCCGAAGTACCTGATAGGATATCGACGGCAGGAGATTGGCCAGTGGATCCAGAATATCAGCATCGGATACCGGCAAATAGCCGATAATCGTAATCAGGAAAATCAAAAAAGGGAAAAAAGCCAGTAAAAAATAATAGGCCATCTGTGCGCTGTAGGCCGGCACCTCATCATCCACATATCTCCGGAACAACATTTTTATAAAACGCAGCAATCGGATTCTCCCCACTCCTTCCGCATTTTATTTTACAGCAGGTCTTCTTCTCAGCTGCTTCAAAATTTTTCACATCTCCATCTTATCTATAATTATTGAATCACCTGTGTTTAATATGCCCGTTTTTTGTTATAATGGTACCGAATCAAAAAAACAAAGGGTGAGGAAATGTTTCGTATATGGGGAAAGATACGAAAAGACAACAAAACAGTCCGGGATATCGTCGTAACCAGCGAAGAGCCCGGACTGTCCAATGAAGAAAGGCTTCAGGAATGCATCCGGAAAATCTGCTATGAATTTGACCTGCAAAGGCCTATGTGGCTGCCCAACAATCAAAGGGACTATGACAAATATCAACGGGTGGAACTGATACAGGACAACTTCATTGAAGTCATAGATTTCGACTTCCTGGAACTGGAGCTAATTGATGAGTAAAAACTGTTATCCCGAAATTGTCCTGAAGTCATCCTGGTCCTGTCACAGGAACGAAATGGGAATTATCCAAAGAACAATCCTTTCCCGTTTCCAGGTATAGGTCACGAGGATTTCATCCTCATCGGCAATGATTGCGGGATAGGAGTATTCTCCTTCCTCCTCTTCCAGCGTCCATACCTGCTTCCAGGTTACACCGTTATCCCGGGACATGCTCAGGATAAGAGGCGTCCTGGCGCCATGGTTCCGGCCTACCGGATTATATGCCAGGATCAGTCTGCCGTCCGACAGTTTTACAACATCAATTCCACTGTTGTTATTCGGCAGAACAGTCGGATACGCAGGGCACCATGTTTTTCCGCTGTCCGTCGAATCGCTGCGAAAAATCCGTCCCTCCGTGCTCCTCAGCAGCATATGCACCATTCCGGGAGCGGATTCCCAAAGCGTAGGCTGTATAACCCCTTTCCCGTGAAAAACATATTCCGAACCCGAAAAATCTGCAGAATCCGATCCGGCTGCCTTCCCTCTCTGCTCTGGCTTTTGATGAACAATTGGAACCATTGCGCTTTTGATCCACGTTTTCCCCTGATCCCTGGAAATATCCACAAAGGCATCCCAGGATTCCCCCTCTGTCGAAGCAGGGGCCAGCCATGTACCATCCTTCAGCTTTATGAGCTTATTCCGGACCGGACCCCGGCCGCCCCGGTCCCCTTCCACCAGGGGCCTGGGACTGGACCAGAAATATCCGTCCTCAGAAGTCATAAAGCGGGTATGCCATTGCGAAATATGATGCCCGACCTTATAATACAGGATAATCCGACCATTTTGTCCCATAAACAGGACTGGATTCCAATGCGGCAAACCGGGCTCATCCGCAAGCTTTTCCGGGTAGTACCAGCCATCTTCCGTGCGCCTGGTATACCAAATCGCCACATCCTCCGCACCTTCTTTTGAGCCTCCGAACCAGGCGACAAGAATCTCTCCGTTGCTCCGCCTCAATACGGTGGACGCATGACAGCTTCGAAAGGGCCGATCATTCAAAAAGATAAATTCCCTGATAGGTTCGATAATCATTTTTTTCCTCCCTCCTAAATTCTTCTGTGGAATATTACCTGAATTTCCGCAGATACGTAGAAACAGATATTTTTACTTATGTTAAGATCTCATGTATACTTCCTAAAATTCTCTATCACATGAAAAGTAATATAGTTCGCATCATGAAAGTTTCCTGATCCGTTCATGGATGTCCTGGAAACATAAAGAATATCCTTTTCATCGATCAGGAAGGTAATATACTGAAATCCCACTTTCCCCGGATCCTCCTCCCGATAATCCATCAGAATTCTGACCGTCTTCCAGTGATACAAATCCTGAGAGGCCTGCAAAGCCAACACATTTCGCTGTCCGGGAGTGGACGGATCCACACAAATATTCCCAATGGCAAAATAACAATTGCTCACAGAATCAAATAAGATATAGGATTTACTGTTGCTCCCGCCAGGCATATCAATAAAACGGTGAAAGACAGGCCGGCTTTCCGGATGCTCCGGGTTCGCTTCCAATAAAACTGCGACGCCATAACCCGGATCGCATGCAGTAAGGCCAATGCGCAGAAGATCCAGCAGTCTGCCATCTTTGCCAATCACCATATTCCCCTCCAGGAGACCGGTACTCCTGCCCCTGGGGGCCCCGGGCCAGGAAGGATCGTATGCCGTCAAATCCGAACAGGTCCAGTTCGGGCTGTCCAGAAGATCTGCATCTTCCGGTACAGAAATCACGCCGATGGCATGACCGCCTTCCTTCCATGCGCCATAATCCACCGACGCAAACAACCGGCCGTCTTTTATGACCATTGGAAGAGGTGCACGTCCCCAGCCGGCAGACAGGGAAGAACCGCTGCCGGAAAATAAACGGGCCGGTTGGGACCAGGTATCCCCGTCATCATCGGAAACTCCTATCAGAATATCTCCGTATTCCGTGGAACACCCCAGCATATACAGCCTGTTTCGGTGTACAAACAGCGTACCCCAGTAGCATGGGAAAAGATCCGTCACATAGTACCAGGTTTTTCCCCGATCATCGGACCGAAACAGCAAGGTCAGATTCTGGGGAGCGCCGGAAGCAAAAAGATCCATGGAAACCAAAAGGGATCCCGAAGGCAGTTTCACGATGGACGGACTGCACAGGGCACGACCGGAAAAGGCATATAATCTGTCTTCCGGATGCAGATAGTTTATGACCTGTCCCGGTACCGAGCCGGTCCTTGCCAATCGGATGGCGCTGGATTTCCATGATTTGTCCTTTCTCTCAATACAAAGTTCGTAGTTCCTACCTTTTTCCAATCCGTCGATGCACAGCCTTGCCTCATCCACAGACTTTGTGCACCAGGGACGATCCCTTCCCTTCTCCCTCCACTTTAAAATATGAGGCCCTGGGCAACCCTTGTCAAACCATTCCAGCTCAATTGCGCTCTCATTTGGCGCAAGGCGGCAGATAAATGGCAAGTTTGCCTCTGCCATCTTATGGGCTGGTCTGTATGGATGATATTCCCAGCCTGTATTTCCTCTCATTTCCCCAACCTTCCTTGTCTGGCCCACCTGCCCGGAACCCTGCGATAATGATTTGGCTCGTCTTCCTTAAAACTTGTAGTCCTCTTCTATCGTCCGGATATTTTCCTGTAAAAGCCCGGCAAGCAGCTCTGTTTTTTTATCATCAATGCGGGGAGACGGACCTGAAACACTTAACCCGGCATAAGCTTCTCCGGAACTGTTTTTGATCGCCATGCCCACACACCGAATACCATATTCATGCTCCATGTCATCAATGGCGTATCCCCTGGATTGAATGAGCTTCAGCTCCTCCTCCAGTTTGCTCTTTTTCGTGATCGTTTGTTCCGTAAACTTACGTACCTTATCCTTATAAACTTCATCAATCACTTTCTGCGGGGAATAGGCAAGCATCGCCTTTCCGATCGCAGTACAATACATTGGCGCCCTTTCTCCCTGCAAATTTCTGGAAGGAGCAATTCCATAGGGACAGCATGATTCAAGGTACACCACTTCCGTTCCGTTGGGCACAGCGAGATACACATTTTCACGGGAAGAATCCGCTATCCTCTGCATGTGAGGCAAAGCAATGCGCTGAATGGACATATGCGAATTAAAAACAAAACTCCGGTTCAGTATTTTGATTCCCAACCTGTACTTACTGTTTTCAGGATTCTGGGACACATACCCCAATTGCTCAAAGGTAGATAAAATATTGTATACATTGCTTTTGTATAAACCAAGCTTGCAGCTTATTTCCGTGATGCTTAATTCCGGTTGTTCCACAGTAAAACATTCCAAAACCTTCATGGCTTTATACAAGGACTTTACCTGATTTATCTTTCTCTCCATTTTATGTCACCTCACTTCCCCGTTCTCTTTCCAATTCTATAAATCCATCACCCGGGCTATGAATTTCTCCAGCGTACACAACTGCCGAACCTCTCTTCTGAAAAGAGGTGATAACTTTTCTTCGTCCACGCAGCGCGTATGCAGCGACATGGGAATGCCCATCCGGTTCATATGATATTTCGCACATACAGGGTACGCTCTGGACTCGATCAGGGATGCAATGGCCAAAAAACTCTGCAGGTCTTCCGCTCCTTCTTTGTTTGTTGCATAATTTTTACAAAGCTTTTCATACAAATGGGGATGAAAATTCGCCATAACACCGCAATATCCCGCTGCGCCGGCACGAAGTGTCGGCAGCAGCGTCTGACCATTTGCGTTAAATAATTTCATACCCGATCCCTTTAAAGTATGGATTCGTTTTATAATCAAATCCTGATCACAGCACGTATCCTTAAAAAACAAAAATCGGTCTTTTGCAGCGCACCATGATAATATCCTGTCGGAGACCAGCCTCTTCCTGGGATACGGGCATTCATACAGTCCCAACTTCACATCGGGCAGCAGCCCAATGAGTTCTTCCGCTTGTTCTATCCATTGCTGATCTGAATTTTCTTCGCCAAACCGATTTGTAATCAGCACAATGACATCCGCACCTGCATCATACATTTTATTCATCATCTCAGCCTGTCGCTTTTTATCCGTGCCCGTATGACCAGAAGCCAACACAGGAAAATTCCGAATTCCCCTGTTTCGGGCTTCTGATTTTGCATATTGCGTAACAAACTCAACCAGCTGAATTTTCTCCTCATCCGAAAGAAAGAACATTTCACTTGATTGACATACAGCAAATACGCCACTGCAGCCATTCTCCATATACCAGTCTATCATATTTGCAACTGCAGTAAAATCAATTCTGTTGTCCTCAGTAAATGGCGTAATCATCGTTGGATATACGCCGCCCGGAATATAATCCGTGCCATTAGTCATATAAGTTAACTCCCATAGTTGTCAATGCTTTTTGGACTTCCTGATAATCAAGTTCACGCGGCTTGATGCCTTTTTGTGCACAAAGGGACGCGGCTACACCGCTTGCCTGTCCGATGGCCATACAAATATTCATGACCCTGTACGAAGCCATCGCACGATGCGTTCCGGATATGCACCTGCCGGCGAGCAGCAGATGATCAATCCTTTTCGGTACCAGGCAGCGATAGGGTATATCGTACGGCGGCACCTTCCTGTCTTCCTGTTGCCCGCCTTTTGTGATATGGTGAATGTCGACAATGAACTCCGCATTATGCACCACCATATCCTCAAACTTTCTCCCTTTTTCGATATCTGCATCGTTCAGGACATAGGTACCCATGATTCGTCTGGTTTCCCGAACCCCCAAGGTGGAAGAGCTGCTGGTTACATAAGCATTTTCAAATCCTTCTATATGTCCCCGCAGAAATTCAGTGACATGATATATTTGATCCCGGAGATCACATTCCGCTTTTTCAATATCATATACATTGGTCCCGTCAATAAAGTTGGCCTGAGTGGTATTTATCATACATTCGCCATCCCGCACTCCCCTGTAGATGCGCACAAAGCTCGCTTTTTCCGGTAACAGTCCCGTTTTGGCTGCTTCCTTTCCCAGTTCCCTGAGGCTCATCCCCGGTACCTTCAAATTGTATTTTCTGCTGTCCAGCGGCGGCATGCGCTCCATATCAAGACCCGCAAGCCGGAACATCAAAGTAACAGGCTGCATCAAATGATCTTCCTTCCTGCCCTTTTCGTACTCTTCTCCTGCCAAAAAAGAAACGAACCCATCGCCGGTCGCATCCACAATACATTTCCCTGTGAGAACGCCGGGCCCATCCGGGGTCGATACGATAATCCCCCTGAGGTCGTTTGCATCCTGTACCACATCAATGACAGGGCTTTGCAGGAAAATGTCCACACCTTCCTTCTTCATCCATGCAGGAAATGCAGATTTTGCACGTTCAAAGTCCGGTGCCACCCGGGCAATGGGAAGCTTGGTACCAATCATCCGATTAACCTCACCGGCCAGAGTGCCTTCTCCGATCCGTCCCATAACAGGTCCCACATGTCCGGATGTTAAGTTGCCGCCCAGAATTCCATATCGTTCAACTATGGCAGTTTTTGCAGCATTCCTGGCACTTGCCACTGCAGCACACAGGCCGGCAGGACCGCTTCCGGCAACAATCACATCATATTCACCAAGTACCGACAATTCCCGTCCGTTATACAGCACATTATCGCCCCTTTCATTCCTGTTCCATATCTATTAATATACACCTTTATGCTTAGGATACTCAGCTTATTTTATATATTCTTTCTCCTTTAGCTGAGTTTGGGCAGCTTTCAGATATTCATCAAACTGGAAGGAGTCACTCAGCTCTTTGATAAAATCATCGTACTCGTTTATCGGACGCTTTCCATAGATAAACTTTATCATATTGTCGGAGATATAGTTGTCCATGTCCGATTTGTGCAATCCCTCCGGAAGATCCACTTCCCCGTTATAGGTATGATAACGGTCCATATGAAACCCGGTTTCAATAGCGGTTTTTGCCTCCGGAAATTTGGTTTCGCAGTACGTCAGATCATCCCGGTTACAAATCTGATAGACATATATATAATCACATTCCCTGGACATCAGTTCAGTTGGTACAACCTTTCCATCCTCGATATTGAAATGCCGCCCTTCTACTCCATAGCACAGCAAATTTAATCCTTCCCCGCTGACAGTATAGTTGAGGAGATCGAATATCCTGTCTCTCTTTACCTCATCTGATTCTATTTCCTTGCTGATTACCCAGCGTCCGGCAACGTTATCTATATCCGAAGTCCCGTTCTTATGACCGTGCGGCCCCTCAAGGCCATTAAAGCAAACCCATTCTGCTTTTGGATTCACTGCCAGCACCTGATCCATATAAATTTGCTTGTATAAGCCGGCCCAGGTATAAAAGGTCATGCCCGACATTCCCTGAATCAGTTTATCCCTGACCGAGTTGTTGTCGTCTGCAACCAAATCCGGATCGACAACTCCCCCGTCAACAAATGATTTGCACATCTCCAGGGCCGCTTTCATATCAGGCTGCAATATGGAAGCCATAACCTCGTTGTCTTTGATGATAATATCACTTTTTAAGCTGCCCCCATAGGAGTTTACGATTGCATCAAATGTATTGATGCCGGGCCCGGCAAAACCATAGGTATCCTTTTTCCCATTCCCATCCGGATCTTCAAAGGTAAACCTTTTGGCAACATCCAGAGCTTCCTCCGGTGTGGTTGGAATCTGTGCCTTTACCGCATCCAGCCAGTCCTTACGGATACTCCATATTTTGTAATTATCAATACCAGGCTTCTTTGGAACACGATACAACTCACCTTTGTATGTGTTGGGAGTTAAACTCTCCTTCCCGCCAGCCCAATCCACAACCGGCTGAATCTTATCCAGATAAGGAGTAAGACTCATCAACAGACCGCTGTCGGCATATTGCTGAAAGGATTGTTGACTTGGCACATAGAACATATCCGGTACATCACCACTGCTTATCCTGGTATTCAATGCAGTAGCATAATCGGTGCCGCCGCCCAAAATGGACATCGTCAGGTCAACATGCAATGCCTTATCCAGTTCCTGATTGATAAAATTATCTTTTTCCTCAGGCATTACGACATTATCTCCCATAACCAGGTCAATTTTTACCTTCTTCTTGGCTTCGGACGCTCCCTTGCCCCTGGAATCGGACGAGGTACTTGCTGAAACGGAATTTTCCTTCTTATCGTTTTGCTTTTTCCCTTGCCCCGATGAAGTGCAGCCCGATGCCAGACTCACCATTACACACAGGGACAGCAGCAGTCCAGCTGCCTTCTGAAAACCTGATTTCCTCAATTTTGATACCCTCCCATTTTTATATTGTGTTTTTCTTTTTACTTAAATCCTTACGAATTAAAAGCCATTTCTATTTTATTGGATTCGACGGCTTTCCTTCCCACATTCCTCTTTCACGGCGGTTTCATCCCAAAGTGCCGCCATCCCATGTACTCACCCTTTTATTGCTCCCAGCATGACGCCCTTGGTAAAATACTTTTGGATAAAAGGATACACAAGAATAATTGGAACAGTGGAGAAAATGACCGATGCCATCTGCATGGTCTGGGTGGGGACCACCGTATCAACGTTCATGTTCAGCTCCGGATTGTTGTTCAGTAATTTCCGGAGTACAACCTGCAGCGTATGCATCTTTTCATCCGATATATACATAATTGCAGGGAAATAGGTGCTCCAATGCCCTACTGCATAAAACAATCCCACTGTCATCATCACTGCCCTGGAGAGAGGAATGGCAATCTGCCACAACACCCTGAATTCACTTGCTCCATCGATCCGGGCAGATTCAAACAGATCATTCGGCAGATTTTCAAAGAAGGATTTGATTACTATCATGTTATAGGTACCAATGGCACCAGGCAATGTCATTGCCCAATAGGTGTTCATCAGTCCAAGATTCTTCACCATCAGATAGGTGGGAATGGTGCCGCCCCCGAAGAGCATGGTGAATATAACAAAATTCATAAGAACCTTTCTCCCCGGCAGATCATCCTTGCTCAAAGGATAGGCCATCAGCACCGAAAGAAACATGTTGATGGCAGTGCCCAATACGGTGATATATACGGTTACCCCCATTGCCCTGGGCAGAAGTCTTTGCTCAATGATCCTGCTATAGGCTTCCAGGTTAATAGACTTCGGAATAACAACAAAGCCTCCGTTTTTCAGAACCTCCTCAATGGGGGTCAACGATACACTGAACACATACAGCAGCGGAAAAACACTGATAAATCCTACAATAAACAAAATGACATCTACAAAGCTATCGATAACGACGTCAGACTTTCCTTTTACCATAGCGCCTTATCCCACCTTCTTGCCAACTTATTCGTAGAGAGGACCATAATCATTCCAATGACGGATTTCAACAATCCAACAGCACTGGCAAGACTGTAGTTCATTCGCTGCAGCCCTTCCTTGAAGACCCATGTATCAATGATTTCCGATACACTGTTCACCTGAGGTGTTGACAGAATGTAGATCTGATCGAACCCTGCATCCAGAATGCTTCCTACTTTCAATATCAGCTGCATAATAAATACCCCGGTTAAATTGGGTATGGTGATGTACCATATCCGCTTGATACGGCCGCATCCGTCAATAATGGCAGCTTCATACAAATTGGGGTCGATTCCTCCTATGGCTGCCAGATAGATAATCGCGCCCCAGCCGGTATCCCGCCAGATTTCAGACCCTACCAATACCGCCCGGAAATGTTCCGGCGAAGTAAGAACGGGATAGGCTTTCCCACCGGCATCTACAATCAATCGATTGATCAGCCCGGCGCTCTGGGAAAACAAGGCTATCAATATCCCGTAGATAATGACCCAGGATAAAAAGTGAGGAAGATAGGACAGCGTCTGTATCACTCTTCCAAACCATTTCTTTGAACATTCATTGATCAGCAATGCAAGCAAAAGAGAAGGAAATAGTCTAAAAAATAGCTTTAATCCACTGATGATCAAGGTGTTGCCAATCACCTGGGAAGCATAGGGACTGTTGAAGAAATACTGATAATGCTTATACCATGGATCTGCCCAGGGACTGCCAACGATCCCTTCGGTAACATTGAAATCCTTAAAGGCAATCACTACACCATACATGGGACCATATTTAAAAATAATATAATAGATCAAACACGGAAGCAGCATGACATAAAACGGCCAATACCGCTTCATACCTTTTTGAAAAGCCTGTAATTTCCCTTGTTTTTTATAGCTACTTTCATCCTTAGCTATATGTGCCACTTTTGTACTCATAATACTGTCCCACCACCTGTTTTCCAATATCATACTTACCATTCGTTCTAAAATTTTTCCTGAAGAGTTCCCTATTGCCAGCGATCTGTTGATCAGTTATTTCAAATCACTATTCTAAAATCCCCCCCTGTTCAGAAATCCAGGTACAAAAATACATGTTTTACTTTTCGTCTTGTCTTCTAACGTTTTGTGCACTATTTATTCTATAATGTAGAACAATATTATTTATTATAGAATTATCAGTGCTTATTATATTACCATGTTTTATAAAGTCAATATATTTAGAACAAGATTCTCTATAGAAGAACGATTTGTTTGGAATGGCCATATAAGATCCAAAAATATTTAAAATTTCTCTTTTTAGAATGTTTATTTTTTGTGCGATTGGTTATCATAATGGTGTAAGTTACCCAAACCCCCAAACCCCTTACATAAAAGAGCCTCCCAATTTGAGAGGCTCTTTTATTTTTATCCATTTTTCATTTGTTGTTCTTTCTATCCTGTCGTTGTTCTTTCTGTTCTGTTGTCGTTCTTTTGTTCTTAGCTTCATCCGCCTTTACAGAAACTCCACCCGGAACGTAAACACCTTATAGGGTTCCACGCCAAAGGATACATGATTTTCTGAAATCCGGACATCCAGCTCCGACTCCACCGGTTTTTCATTGATATCCACACAATATGCCTTCGCAACGTTTCGACTGAAGGACATTTCCACTCTGGTCCTTCTGCCTTCCGTCTCAAATCCTCTCAGTATCAGACTATTGGTATCCGTGCTGTCTTCCGGCATTTTAATTGCCTGGACGGCAATGCCGCCTTCCTGTATCTTCATAAAGCTGCCGCGGGGCAGAAGCTCGCCTTTATGCGGCCTGCCGGATACCACACAAATCGGGTGACTGCAGTTATAAGCTTCCTCAATCAATTCCCGGTTGGAGGTAATATTGGGCAGGGAAGCAAAGAAACCAAACGCATGATGGCCTACCTCCGGATAAGGATCCGGGTCATAGGAGGCGCGGATCAGGCTGAGACTGATGGAATTTTTCACACAGCGGAATCCGTGTTTGGTGCCGGCAATCAGGGTAAGTGCCTTTCGTCCCGAATCTTTTGGCATGGCTGCCGCCCAGCTGCTGGCGGGAACATCCATATCGGTTTCATCCCGTTCAATGGTCCCGGAGGGAATATCATACCGATAAGCACGGCAATCATACCCTACCGGCATATGGAAATTCAGCTGCGGAACCCCCTTCTCGGAATTTCCCAATTCCCGGAAATCGCACTCTACTTCAAAGCCAAGCCTTGAGCTGTCCCGATCCAGGTAAATGCGGACCCGAAGCGTGGACTCCCCAAAGGATGCGGTATAGGACAGGGACTGCCGGAGCAGGCCTTCCCCGTTCTGAAGCGAAGTGAACTTCACACCGCCTTCGTTGATATTTGTAACCCTGCGGTAATTTCCCACTACCCACGAGGTCATGCCCGGGCTGTCTTCCTCCTCAATCAGCCTAAAAATACCGGCAGGCTGGTTGGGATCAATAATTTCGTGCCGGTTGGCCTTGTCCGTCATGGAAACGATGGCACCGGTGCGGGAATCAAACACCACTTTCAGGCGTTCATTTTCCAGAGTGTAGCTGTTCCGTCTCTCAACTCTGGGCTGCACTGGAAATGGGGGCAAAACATCCTCCGCTTTTTTCTCCGTAAGAACATATGTCGCATACCCCATTGCCGGAACATGTGCAGAAATCAGTGTCTTGAAACAATGATGGCCCCAATAGGGAATGTCCTGTTCGGAAAGCAGCTGATAAGGAACCTCCTTGCCATCGGAATCCAGGAACTGTATATTTTCCTTCTTTCCTTCCCAGTCCCAAACCGTCACCTCAACCAGCTCCGTTCTGGCATAAAGGGAGGGATTAAAGAGGTGATAAATCCCTTTGGAAGCCCATGCAGAAGTATCAATATGGGATGCGATGCTGCGAAGGGCACGGCTGGTCTCTGTATCTGTCCGTGCAGCCGCCTGCTGATAAAGACCCATGGCATATTCCCTGGCATCCGCCGTGCACGATCCGGGCAGGATATCATGGAATTGATTGAACAATACCTTTTCCCACGCCTCTTCCATCTGCCGGGTGGGGTAGGCCGCTCCCACAGATAACGAAGCAGCCGATGCAAAAGCTTCGGTTTCATTCAGCTTATCCTGCAGAATGGCATTTCCTTTTTTGATTCGGGACTGACTGGTATAGCAGCCGGTAAATATGGGATTCAGTTCACCGGTTACCACCGGCAGCTGATCGCTGATCTCCTCCACCAATGCAAAGTACTCCCCATAGGTTCCAAACTCCATCCTTGGAAAAACCGGCCAGTCCGCCATATCCATAATCCGCTCAATATCCCTTCGGGTAGGGCCGCCGCCATGATCACCCACGCCGTAAACCTTCAGCATGGTGTCCATATGGTGTTCGCTGCAGAATCCCGGCACATAATAAGCCATGGAAGGCTCGATGGCGCCCATATACCATGTTGGTTCCCGATAAGCAATGACCGATTTGCGGGAAGGCGCTTTCCAGCGGTAAAGCTGATAGCCGTCATACCCCCGGCAATGATAATAATACCGGACTCCCCCCCTTGCAAGAATCTCCGGTACGTTCAGGCTGTGCCCGAAGGTATCCGGCTCAAAATCCAGGTTCAGGCTGTCCGGGTCGATGTCCAGTAGTTTGGACAGGGTACGCTTTGTATAAAGGATATGACGGGCCATGCTTTCCCCATTGGCCATATTCTTGTCATGTTCCACCCATGTGGAGGCCGTAACTTCCCAGCGGCCCTCGTGAATCCTTTTCCGGATTTCCTCCAACATGGCGGGGTCATACTTTTCCACAATCCGATAGACGGAAGCCTGGGATTGGGAAAATTTAAACTGGGGGTATTCCTCCATCAGGTCCAGCATGGTACGGAACGTATTCAGAACAATGGTGACCGTCTCCTCCCACCGCCACATCCAGTTCATATCCATATGGGCATGGGCAACACACAACATCCGGTATTTCTTCGCATCCTCCGACAACAGATCCAGCTTCTTTTCCGCTGCCTTCGCCGCTGTTTCCGTTATGGTGCCTTCCCGGGCAATTTCACCGGATAGAAAATCCAGGGAATCTGTCAGGTCCTCATCATATTTATGCTCCAATACCTTATTCAGCTGAATGGCATATTCCAATTGGGATGTGATCCTCTTCGCCCAATAATGGTCTGCCTTTTCTTCCACAAACTTCAGTTTGTCCATAATATTACTCATCGTTATGTAATCACACTCCTTTGCATGGGGTCACTCCGATATCTTTTTTACTTTGCTGTTATTTTTATAACCAGTTCCTGACCCTATTATATTATTCTTTACGAAAAAAAGAAATCCTTTCTTGTATCCGGAATCGAAAGATGCTAAAAATTGCTGAATCTGCTCTTTCTGTGTTATACTCATTTTGTTCGGCCGGAAAGTATGAATAAGACAGCTCCCCAGGGATAGGAGATATATAATGTGTAAAAAATTGAAGGACAACAAGAAATATTTCATATTGGATATGGATGGTACTTTCTATCTGGGAAACCAACTGCTGGAAGGTTCCCTTGAATTTCTGGAGAAGGTGAAAGAGCAGGGAAAGCATTTTCTTTTCTATACGAACAACTCGTCCAAAAATCAGGATGTCTATGTGCAAAAGCTGGCGAAAATGGGATGCAACGTTACAAAAAGCCAGATCATTACCTCCGGGATGGTGACCGCTTATCACCTGAAAAAGCGATGGGCTCATCCAAAGGTTTATCTGCTGGGGACCCCGCTGCTGGAAGAGGATTTTCAGGACAGTGGCATTCTTTTGACAGCGAAGGATCCGGATGCGGTCGTGGCCGGATTTGATACAACTCTGACCTATGAAAAGCTCTCAAAAGCCTGTACTTTGATTCGAAACGGAGTTCCTTTTCTTGCCACTCATCCGGACAACAACTGTCCGACGGAAGACGGTTTTATCCCGGACTGCGGTGCCATATGCGCCTTTATTACCCAATCCACCGGCATTCTTCCAAAATATTTCGGGAAACCCTATAAGGAAACCATGGACTATATTCTGGATAATCTGAATTGCACAAAGGAGGAAGTGGTATTCGTAGGAGACCGTCTGTACACCGACATCGCCATCGGCGCAAAAAATGGGGCCACCAGTGTCCTGGTCCTGACAGGCGAAACGAAACTTCCGGATGTGGATTCTTCCGATGTGAAACCGGATATCATTGTGGACCGATTGGTGGATTTAGCAAACTTGTTCCAGCCACTGCAGCAGCTTCAACAGCCAGGAACTCAAAAGCGGAAACAATCTGCAGTGAAGCAGAATTGGAAATCATAATCCTATGATTTCCAATTCCCAATGTCATCCCAGCCCCGATGCCCTTCCTAAAAAGCACAGATGTCAAAGCGAAAAAGCGCAATAACAGATTTCCTGACAGGATCATTGATCTACGTTTTGGTACTCTTTGTAATTTACTTTTCTGCTTTTATTTCAACAAACAGAATTTTCATGCGGTCCTTCTGTTATAGAGTTAATATACTTATCTTTTCCTCAAAATAAGCGCGTGCATCATCCGCATGCATCATCAGAGAAAAGCCAGCTTCATCTCCAATCTTCTATTTCAGGAAGACTTCGATCACCGGCACGAGAATCGGAGGTTTGATCTTCGGTATGTTAAAGACCAGCAAATCCTTCGATTGCATTCTGCCTTCACTGAAATGATCGCTGGTTTTTTCCGTAAAGGTTATTTCGCTTCCATCATGCAAAAACTGCGCATAATCCACTTTTCCGGCCATCCCCGGTATTTCCAGAAAAGCATAGGGATATTCCATCAGATGGATGTACAGGCGTTTCCCATCCCCGCTTTGCGTATACCGGCAGCCCTTTGGCTCCACAAACTCCGGTTCGGCCATGGTGCACCCATAAATGGAGCGACTGTTGACCTTCATCCAGTCCGCATATACCTTAAGTGCCTTTTCGGCCCGGTAATCGATATAGCCTCTGGACGTCGGGCCCACGTTCATCAACAGATTCCCGCCCCGGGAAACCGTATTGATCAGCATCTGTATCAACACATCCGGCGTCTTCCAGGACATTTCATCCCGATAATACCCCCAGGAACCGGAAAATGTCTGACAGGCCTCCCAGGTCACCCGCTCCCCGGTATCCTCATGGCGGACCCATTCCTGCGGCTGATATTGCTCCGGTGTCCAGAGGTCCTGTTCGATCCCGGTGCGGTTGTCAATGATAATGCCAGGCTGCAGCTTTCTGGCCAGAGCAATCAGTTTATCCGCTTCCCAGTCTTCCCTGCCCTTGCCTTTCATCCATGGCTGATCCTTCATGGTTCGGTCCGGATAGGAGAAATCAAACCACAGAATATCGATCTTCCCATAGTTCGTTAAAAGCTCCTCCACCTGATTGCGCATATATTCCGCATATTTGTGCATATCCCGGCCCTTACTCTGCTCATAGGCATCCTTATCATCACGCCGCGGATGAATGGGATCGATGGGAAAATCGGGATGATGCCAGTCAATCAGGGAATAATAGAAGCCAATACGCAATCCTTCTGCCCGAAAAGCATCCACATACTCCCGGACAATGTCCCGGCCGGCAGGAGTATTTGTGCACTTATAGTCTGTATACTTTGAATCGAACATGCAGAAGCCCTCATGATGCTTTGTGGTGAGAACGGCATATTTCATTCCTGCTTCTTTTGCTTTTCGGGCCCAGTCCTTCGGATCAAACAAATCCGGATTGAAATATTTGAAATATTTATCGTACTTTTCTTCCGGTATTTCTTCCCTGGACTTCACCCATTCATGCCGGGCCGGCATGGAATACAGCCCCCAGTGGATAAACATACCAAACCGGTCATGAACAAACCATTCCGTGTCTCCGGGCGTTTTCCTCGTTGTATAGCTTGACATAATTCCATTTGCTCCTTTCCATTACTGGATATGTTCCCAGATATATTTTGCTTATTATCTCATGGATTCGCCCTTTTCCATCCCGTTTCCTGCCATCATTGCCGGATATAAAAGACCTGAGGGGACAAAAAGTGAAACGTCCCCTTTGCCTCTGTAACTTCGATCCGAACCTCCGCTGCCCGGATGGCAGGAAAGGTAATAATCCTTTTATGCCCGATGGCAGCCCCCATATGGACACAGACAGGACGCTGGATCAAACCGGACCTGACAGAAACACGGAACGCCTGTATGTTTTCCCCTGCCGTCAAATTTTCCCGCAATATAACATGATTGATAAGTTGTTCTTCCTCCAGCCTGATGCAAATGCCATCTTCTATACTCTTCCAGGTGGTTGGAACCGGCTGAGAAAAACGTCTCCTGATTTCCTGACCGAACTCCAGCAGCCGCCTGGCGTCCACCTCCGGCAAAAGACCTCTGCGGTCCGGTCCAATGTTAATAAGGAAATTCGCTCCGTTTCCGACAGAATAATAATATAGGGAAATCAGCTCTTCCACACTTTTCACCGTATGAACATCATATTCACTGTAAAACCAATTCCGGTCCCGCATCATGAAATCACATTCCGCAGGTAAAAACCGTTCTGTATCCAGATCATCCCCGCTCTCGGTGAGGACGGAAAAGTCCACACTGGATACTACATTGCTGTTGGTCACATTTGCCACGCCCGCTTCATTGCCCACCCATCTCGTATCGGGATCCCACATATTGAAGATCAGGATTTCGGGCTGAAGGTCGCGGATCGTGCGTATAATCCTTTTTCTGTCATACTCATGCCCTTCTGATCCGCAGCCGTCAAACCACAGGTAATCGATCCTGCCGTAGTTGGTCAGCAATTCGCTGATCTGGTTGATAAAATAGTCGTCATGCTCCTTTGGCGACCGTTTCTGATACCCCGCCTCCGCGGGAGAATAGTAAAGCCCGATCCGAATGTCGTACTTGCGGCAGGCGTCTACAAACTCCCGTACCACATCACCCTGTCCATCCTTCCATGGGGTGTTGGCCACAGAATAATCCGTATACTTCGAAGGCCAGTTGGCAAATCCGTCGTGATGCTTGCAAACCAGGATGGCATAGGCCATCCCGGCTTCCTTTATCGTACGAATCCAGCTGTCGCAGTCCAGTTTGGCCGGACGAAAGGCATCCAGATCCATTTCTTTCCCGTCCCAGTCCCGATGCCCCTCATAAAATGTGCGGATGCCGAAGTGAAAAAACGCACCCATTTCCCAATCCAGGAAGGAAAGCTGTTGCTTTGTCGGTAATACCCCCGTCATTATTTCATCCCCCGATTTGATAAAGCCCTTTATGAAAGTCCTTTTCTCTCTCTTGTCCCTGTCCTTTGATTATTCCATAAGAGACACTATGGCGTATCTCCCAAAAACAGAAAAAGCATATTATGTGGATCTAGGAACGTCCTATTCCTTGTTCTGCCCGGATCCCGAATGATTCCCCTGCCCGGACTTATCATGCTTTTCCGATGATACCGTCTTCCCGGGAAAGGGGATCACCTTCCCTTTATCATGATCCAGCAGGACATGCTCTCGCCGCCTGGCGGCAGGCATATTTTTCCTATGAAACGCAATACTTTTCTTCTCTTTCTTTTTCCTGCGCCTGTTTTTAATACGGTAAATCAGAAAAGCCGCCAGAGCGAGCAGGAAAAGAGAAACCGCCGTATATTGATCCATAGTCTCCCTCCATCCATAAACTGTTTCCCTGTCTGCCACGGATAATCCTTAGCCTTTGCAATTGGGCACCCGGATTATCCTTCCTTTTTTTCCTCTGTTCCATCCCTTCTTTTCCTACTTCTATCATATCACAAAAAGGGCCGGTGAAAAAAGGTTCTTCACCGGCCCTGCCTGTCCTTTTTTATTTTTCTCAGAAGGATTGCTGTTTCCCCTATTTCCCGAACTCTGCAAGCCGGGTCAGCAATTGATTGCTTCTCTTTACAAACGCAGCCATCTCATCCGGCTCCAGCGGCCTCTGGTTCATCATGGCCAGATCATACACATGTTTGCAGATCATTGCCACATCATCTTTTCGATCCGCCCGATCCTTCATCTTTTCCAGCCGGGCAATCAGATCATTCTTCCGATTCAGAACCAAAGTCTGCTCCATCGGGAAGTTCCCCATGTTCAAATCCCCGAATCGTTTCTGCATCTCCTGCATTCTTCTGGTCTGCTCCGAAAGCACGATAACAGCCGGAATGTCCTCCGTCTTCAGAGCTTCCACCCGAACTTTCAGATCCTTGTTGTCCAGGGCTTCCCGAAACAGTTTCTCCAGATCTTCCGAGTGGGATTTGTCTTCTTTTCTGTCCTCTTTCCCGTCTTCGGACTTGTCCTTCAAAGCATCGGTAATATCGGCATCAATCCCGATAAACTTGATGGACTCCTTCATCTCCAGGAAAGCAATGAAATTGGTATCAATCATGGTATCCAGATACAGGGCTTCCAGATCATTTTCCTTGAACATCCGGATATACTGAGCCTGCTGTTTCTCATCCGAAACATAAAACACCTTGTCCTTGTGCTTCTCACTGTTTCGGTTCAGATAATCCTTAAGGATGGTATAATCCCCGTTTGTGCTCTTATAAATCAGAATATCCTTTACCCGGTCATAGAACTTGTCATCCTTCATGCAGCCATATTTAATGAAGGGATGGATATCCTCCCAATATTTGTTGTAACTCTCCTGTTCCGTCTTGAACAGGCTGTTCAGCTTGTCCGCCACCTTCTTGGAGATGTGTTCGGATATCTTCCTGACATACCCGTCATTCTGCAGAAAACTCCTGGAAACATTGAGCGGTAAATCCGGACAGTCAATCACCCCTTTGAGCAGCAACAGGAATTCCGGAACCACTTCCTTCACGTTATCGGCAACAAATACCTGATTGTTATAGAGCTTGACCTGTCCTTCCATGCCCTGAAAATCGTTGCGTATCTTCGGGAAATACAGGATGCCTTTCAGATGAAATGGATAATCCACATTCAGATGAATCCAGAACAGCGGCTCCTGATAATCCATGAATACCTTGCGATAGAACTCCTTGTATTCTTCCTCCGTGCATTCAGACGGCCTTTTCAGCCAAAGCGGATGGATATCGTTAATCGGCTCCGGCTTTGACGGCTGCTCCGGTTCCCCGGATTCTTCACCGGATTCTTCCCCGGCTTTCTCCGTCTCTTCCTTTTCCTCCTTTTCCCCGGATGCTTTCTGATCAGATGTTTCTCCTGCTCCCGTCTCTTTTTTAGGTTCCTCTGCTGCTTCCTTTGCCTTCGCTACCTTCTTTTCGGCAGCCTCCTTCGCCTTTTTGGCAGCTTCCTCTGCCTTCTTTTCCTCTTCCTCTACATCTTCCAGATATACTTCCACAGGCAGAAAGGCGCAGTACTTCTCCAGTATCCTGCGCAGTTCATATTTGTCCAGAAACTCCTTGCTGTCCCCGGAAACATGAAGAGTAACAACGGTGCCTCTCTCATCTCTTTCGGATGAAGTCATTTCGAAATCCGTTCCGCCGTCACAGATCCACTTTACCGCTTCCGCCCCACTCTGATAGGACAGGGTATCGATCTCCACCTTGTCCGACACCATAAACACGGAGTAAAAGCCCAGGCCAAAATGCCCGATGATCTGATTGGCTTCGTCCTGATCCTTATACTTCTCCAGAAACTCCTGCGCGCCGGAAAAAGCCACCTGGTTGATGTACTTTTTCACCTCTTCGGCCGTCATGCCGATTCCATTGTCCATCACCTGAATGGTTTTCTTTTTCTTGTTCAGCACCACATGGATCGCGTAGTGTTCGTCATCGTCCACTTTCGCATCTCCCATGGAAACAATCCGTTTCAGCTTGGCGATGGCATCGTTCCCGTTGGATACCAGTTCGCGGAGAAAGATATCCTTATCCGAATAAAGCCATTTCTTTATGATCGGAAAGATATCGGCAGTATTGACCGAAATATTTCCACTTTCATGAATCATAATCCGTTCCCTCCATAAAATTCTGTTTTTTATTCAAACAGTGCCATGACTTCCTCTTTCGACATCCTGGATACAAATGTCTCGCCAGGCTTGATCACGGCATCCGTCAGATTCCTCTTTTGTTCCTTCAGGTGCTCGATTTTCTCTTCAATCGTGCCCTTTGTGATCAGCCGCATGACATGAACTGCCTTCTTTTGCCCAATCCGATACGCCCGATCCGACGCCTGATCCTCCACCGCCGGATTCCACCAGGGATCAAAATGGATGACCGTATCGGCTCCGGTCAGATTCAGACCTGTTCCTCCGGCCTTTAAGGAAACAAGGAACACCTCTCCGTCCCCTTCGTTGAATCTCTTTACCAGTTTGCCGCGTTCCCGCACCTCGGTATTCCCATCCAGATAAAAGGTATGGATCCGGTTCGCTTCCAGCCGCTCCCGGATCAGATGCAGCATGCTGGTAAACTGGGAAAACAGCAAAACACGATGTCCGCTTCCCAACGCATCGGACAGGATTTCATCCAGCAGGAGCATCTTGCCGCTTTCTCCTCTGTAATTTTCCAGAAACATCCCGGGGTGGCAGCAGATTTGCCGCAGCCGGGTCAGCGCAGCCAATATCTTGATCTGACTCCGTTCATAGCCCGAACGGTCAATCTCCGCCGTAATTTCTCCCCGAACCCGGGCCAGATAAGCCAGATAAACCTTCTTTTGCTCCACAGTCAGATCCGCAACCATCCGGCTTTCAATCTTTTCCGGAAGCTCCTTCAGTACATCAGTTTTCAAACGCCGAAGGATAAAGGGCTTGATATGCTTTGCCAGCTCCTCCACCGTATCTGTGTCGCGTTCCTTCACAATGGGCTTTTCATAATCCGACAGGAACTTTGTATGGCTGAACAGATAGCCCGGCATGACAAAGTCAAAGATGGACCAAAGCTCGGAAAGGGAATTCTCCATAGGCGTACCCGTCAGGGCAAACCGTCTCTTTGCATGGATCGACTTGACCGCCTTTGCACCCTGGGAGGCAGGATTTTTAATATGCTGTGCTTCATCGATAATGCAATAACGGAAGGTAAACTTCTGATAGCTTTCCTTATCCCTCCGGATCAAAGGATAGGAGGTAATTACCAGGTCAGCTTCCGGAATTTGCTCCATCAGCTCTCCCCGCTCGCTTCGGTTGCCGATCAACAGCAGCGTTGACAGATCCGGCACGAATTTCCGGACTTCCTCCTGCCAGTTACAGACCAGGGAAGTCGGCGCCACCACCAGAGATGGTTCCCCGCACCCCTCCTCCTTGTCCGAGAGAAGCAGCGTCAGCACCTGCAGGGTCTTTCCCAGGCCCATGTCATCTGCCAGGATCCCGCCCATCCCGTATCGGGACAGGGTTTTCAGCCATTTGAATCCCAGCTGCTGATAATCCCGCAAGGTTTCTTTCAGGGATTCCGGTGTATTCGCATGAATCTCACCGGGCTTCCGGATATCCCTTACCATATCACGAAAGGCGTCATCCTCCTGAACATCCTGTATCCCGAAATCCTGCAGCTGGCGGTCCAGATACAATGCGCGGTATTTCGGCATCTCCAGCGTCCCGTTCCGCAAATCCCTGTCCCGGATGCCAAGATGCTCCGTCATTTCCGCCAGTCCGTCCAGCTCACTGCTGTCCAGAGGCAAAAAGCTCCCATCCTTCAGCCGGTAATACCGTTTCTTTTCCCGCAGTGCCTCGAAAATCCGGTCGAGTTCGGAAGAACGGATCCCGCCGATATCAAAGGTAAACTCCAGCAGATCCGTATCTGCGCTCAGACGGATTCCGGCAGAATAGGTCAATTTATTGTGGACAATCACCCGAAAGTCCTTGGAATAGTATACCTCTGCCACCTGCTGCAGCTGAAACAAGCCGGTATGGAAAAAGGAAAAAATATTTTCTTCCTCTTCCAGATACACACCATGGGGACAAACCCGAAAGGAGTACTTTTCAAAAAGGCTCAGTACCTTTCGTTCGGTATCCATATCCCGGATCAGGATCTTGCCGCTCTTTTCCGATACCGGGCTGTGGCGCTCCGGATCAAAGGGATCGATTTTCCTTTCTCCATATTGGAACAGGACATGTGCCCGGATGCCTTCCCCCTCCCGGTCAAAGTAGATTTTGGCCTCCAGCGGTTCCCTTTCTACCATCTGGTCCACAGAATCACTGGCCTGAACACTGCCGACCCGCTCCGCATGGGGCAGCACCTCCGAAACAAAGCGCTCCCTGTCTTCTCCGGTAAAAAGCAGCTTCCTGCTTCCCGTGCGGTTCATGATGCTGACAAAGGGCATGATGTTTCGGATCTGATCGACTGGCGGACGGTAAACCCGGGTCCCCACCAAAATATAGGTCCCGTCTGCTGTCAGGTTGTGGATGGAATCCGCCAGTTCGATATTCATGGCAAGATCCTCTCCCTCTTTGTCCACCGAAAACTGAACCGGGACGGCTTCCCGGCGGACCCGTACATCATCACATACCCTGCCATGCAGGATAGCCCGGAAGGATTGATCGCCCATTATGGAGAAAAAGCGTTTGACAAGGGCATCCGTCAGACAAATGTATTTATCGTGAAACAAGCCGGAGCTATAATAATGGTATCCTTTGTCCAATCCGCTCACCTGGTGCAGCTCATGGAGAAAATCGATCAGTGAACCCAGTTCCTCCGGAAACGTATGCCAATCGGGATCATAGGTAAATTGCTTGCCGAAATAGATGGAATTCCCATTCTCCAAGTCCTCCAGAAATTTTCTCATATTGCGTACCACATACATCCGATTCTCTCCGATTCGAAAGGAGAGAAGGGAGGATACGCCATAATCCTCCTCCGCATCCGGCCGGAATTCATAGATCGGCTCCAGGGTAACCGGAGTCCGTTCGGCAGACGGTGAATACTGAAAATAATGAAAAATCTCCCTGGCGGTTCTTTTAGCCGTAATTGTCCGGAACCCATCGTGTTCTTTCAACCACTTCAAATGAAGCAGAACTGCCACGATATGCTTGCAGTGCCCCCAGTACTTCCGGCTTGCCGGGCAGGTGCATTCCGCAGACTGAAAAATACCGTCATCATCAAACTCAATACGCACATCATAGTCCTGACGGCCCCTTACTACGCTGTATATAATTTCCTTGTCCTCCTGGATCCGGATACTTTTGATCCTCCCGCTGCGATAATAAGCCATGCCCCGCTTATAAACCTGCGGCGACGCACTGTAGTTCACAATCAGGGAGTCCGGTATCTGAAGCATTGGCAAAATCCTTCCTTTTAGATGTCCTATCCAAATATTATAACATTTTTACAGGACTTATGGAAGGGGCTCAAATTTTCGCTTTTTGTCCGGTGCTGATGCTCCGATAAGCACCCGGCGGCATACCATATACTTTTCGAAACTGCCGGGAGAAATTGGGCAGATCATTGAATCCGCAGGAATACATGACCTCCTTGATCGTCATATCGGTGGTTTCCATCAGATTTCCCGCCCGTTTCAGGCGAAAGGACAGCAGATATTCCTGCACCGATAATCCCAGCTTTCCCTTGAAAACACGAAAAAGATGGCTTCTGCTGATGCCCAGATGGGAAGCAATCTGGCCAACCGTGATCCCGTAGGAATAATTCTTGCTGATGTAATCCAGAGCCGGTTCCACAATACCTGCACGCTTGCCTGCCGGCGCTGCTTCCCGCTGAATCATGGAAAAGAATTCATACAAACGGGACAGGGTCAGAAATTCATTGCCCCCGGAATCACAGATTTCACGCAGCTCCCGCATACAGGTCTCCATCCGCGGCGGGTCGGCATAGGAAAATGCCGGATGCTCCAGGCCGATGCCGCATTGGCTGCAGATCTTCGCTGCTTCGGTTCCGTTGAAGCCAACCCAGCAGTATTTCCATGGATTGTTCCGGTCTGCCCGATAATAGGTCACCACACCGGGCACAATCAAAAATCCCTCACCCCGGTTCAGCCGATATTCCTTATTCCCCACGGAAAAGGTCCCTTCCCCCTCCAGAATACAGTGGATCAGGAAATGATCCCTTACTGCCGGGCCAAAGCTGTGCCCCCCCGCGCAGGTTTCCCATCCAACCTGGTGGATATAAACAACACCGCAACAGGTATCTCCTTTGGATTCGATCCATTCACGGGTCATAGCATCCTCCTGGTTCCCGATTTGCCTTCCGCTCAAATTACATAATACAGTAAAATTATATCATACATATTATGTAATGCAACATTAAAACAATAATTTGCAACAATGTTCCATATCAATTTCACCGGACATCGTTTAGAATAAAGCGGTAAGGATACAGATCCATGGAATAGTCTGCAACCAATAAGAGGAGGAGAATTATGCCAAAGATCACATTTATGGGTGCCGGCAGTACCGTATTTGCACGAAACGTGCTGGGGGACTGCATGTGCACGCCGGCCCTGCGGGAAAGCGAACTCGCCCTTTACGATATTGATGCCAAAAGGCTGGAAGAGTCCGGAATCATACTGAAGGCCATCAATAAAAACATAAACGAAAACAGAGCCGTCATTAAAACCTATCTCGGTGTGGAACACAGAAAGGAAGCCCTGAGAGGAGCGGACTTTGTCGTCAATGCCATTCAGGTCGGATTATATGATCCGTGTACCATCATTGACTTTGAAGTCCCGAAGAAATACGGTCTGCGGCAGACCATTGCGGATACGCTGGGAATCGGCGGCATTATGCGTGCCCTTCGTACCATTCCGGTACTCCAGGATTTTGCCGATGATATGGAGGAAGTCTGTCCCGATGCCTGGTTCCTGAATTACACCAACCCCATGGCCATGCTGTCCGGATACATGCAGCGATATACCGGCATCAGGACAGTGGGCTTATGCCACAGCGTACAGGTCTGTTCCTCCACCCTGCTGAAATCGCTGGGAATGGAAGATAAACTGGAGGGCCGCCGCGAGCTGATTGCGGGGATCAACCACATGGGCTGGCTGCTGGAGATCCGTGATAAGGATGGAAACGATCTGTATCCGGAAATTCGAAAGCGCGCCGCGAAGAAAAACGCATCGGAAAAGCACAATGACATGGTCCGCTTTGAATACATCAGGCGGCTGGGCTACTACTGCACCGAGTCCAGTGAGCACAATGCGGAATACAATCCGCTTTTCATCAAATCCCAATACCCCGAACTGATTGACAAGCTGAATATCCCACTGGATGAGTATCCCCGCAGATGCATAAACCAAATTAAGGGATGGGAGGAAGAAAAGAACAATATCCTTCAGGACGGCAAGGTAACCCATGAACGTTCCAGAGAATATGCTTCCTATATTATGGAGTCCATTACGACCAATACCCTGTATAAAATCGGTGGTAACGTGCTGAACACCGGTCTGATTGACAACCTGCCCGCAGACGCCTGTGTTGAGGTGCCCTGCCTGGTGGACGGCGGCGGGATCCGCCCCTGCCATGTGGGAAGACTGCCCGTTCAGCTGGCTGCCATGAACATGACCAACATCAATGTTCAGCTGATGACCATTGAAGCAGCCCGAACCCGGAAAATCGAAAACATCTATCAGGCTGCCATGTTGGATCCCCATACCGCAGCTGAGCTGTCCATCGATGATATCGTGAAAATGTGTGACGATCTGATTGAAGCTCACGGTGAATACATGGCAATGTACCATAAATAGAAGCTGGAGATTGGAAGCCGGAATCAGTCTCCTTTCCGGGAAATGGAAGCGGCATGATCCATCCGGATCATGCCGCTTCTCTGTCTCTATTCCATTATTTGAAATATTTGAAAACCAATAATTGCTTGATATCTATAGATACTTGATATCTATAGATGCTTAAAATCATAATTTACTCGAAATCAACGACCTGCTGTTTTTCCGCAGATTCAAAGATGGCCTCCATCAGTTTCATTACGCGCATGGCCTGCGGCAGCTTCACGATAATTTCTTCCTTCCCGTCCAGGGTAGCCGCCACATTCCTGTAGAATTCCTTGATGTTGCCCGGAACAAGGGAAATTTCCGTCTCCTGAATAGTATCCTTTCTGCGGGGTGCCATGGTTTTGGTGATACCTGCCGCTGTCCGGACCGGTATAATATCGGTCTCGCTCTTTCCCTTTGCAGTCACCACTTTGGCAGGCTCTCCCCAGTTCCCGATCTCAGCCGTGCCATTATTGCCGAGCATGTACCATCTCGGAAGATTAATAAAGTTGCTGGTTCCCACCTCAAGAACAAACTTCACACCGTTTTCAAAAAACAGTTCTGCATGAAATCCGTCATCCACCAACTGATTGGTAACATGATCCACAGTGGCATAGACCTTTTTGACTTTCCCCGGTACGAACATCAGAGCCTGGTCCAGAATATGAACTCCCCAGTCCAGAATCATGCCGCCGCCGTGTTCCTTTTCCTGTCTCCAGTCACCGGGAATCCCTCTGGAACCATGGACTCTGGATTCAATGGCAAATACCTCGCCCAGCATTTTCTCATCATAGATTTTTTTCATGGTCAGGAAATCTTCATCCCACCGGCGATTCTGATGGACCACCAGAAGTTTTCCGGTCTCTTTGGAAACATCGATCATTTCCTGAAGATCTGCGGATCCCAATGTGATGGGCTTTTCCGACACAACATTTTTGCCTGCCCGCATGGCCTGAATGGCGATTTCCTTATGAAGATCATTTGGTGTAGCCACCAGAACGATATCAATCGTATCATCCGACAGCAACTCTTCCCTGCTGTTATAGACTTTCAGACCTTTCTCCCTTGCCAATTGCTGTCTGCTCTCTTTGATGTCGAAGGAACCGACAATCTTTACTTCCTTCGTACCCTCGGCCAATTCCAGGTGATGACTGCCCATTCCACCGAAACCAATGATGCCAATGGCATATACACCGTTATCCAACACGATAACTCCTCCTTTTCATTGATGGTTATCTGTTTCAAACCACATCAAGTATTCATTATAACATGATATCCACATGAATCCATACCAATTGACAAAAAAGTCAATTTTACATTTTTCCATCCATCTTGTGCGGCTCAGAGACGGACAGGCTGTCCTCCGTTATCCGCAGATTCCATTTCCGCCCGGGCGATTCGTATGGTTTCCATGGTACTTTGCGGGGATGCCGTCCGGATTGGGGTGTCATTGATCAGGGCATTGGCAAAATATTTGATCTCCCGATAATATCCGTCGTCTTTCGGCAGATCCGGTACAAAGGACTTTCCATCATTGGGATTGGCTTTCAGAACCCCTTTCCGATACACCAGATTGCCTTTTTCAAAATTGACCCGGAACAGCATTTCAAAGCCGAAATCCCCTTCCAATGTCCAGTCATCCTCTGCCGTAACCACTTTCCCGTCCTCATAGAGATATCGGGTGGATACAATATCGTAGCCGCTGGCGGGAATGACATTCTTCCCCACGGTGGAAACTGCCTTTGGCGTACCAAATACCCAGTTGATGGTATCCACATCATGTACATGCTGGTCCATCAGTGCGCCGCCGCTCTTGTCCCCTGTCTGCAGCCAGTTCTGATAGGACCATTTTGGCGTGGAACCGCCGCGGAAGAAATATGCGCTTAATGCCTTGCCGAACCGGCCCGTTTCCACACAATCCTTCAGGTATTCATAGGCCGGCAGAAAACGCAGGCACTGCGCCGCCATGAGTTTCTTCCCACTTTTCTCCGCCGCATGGATCATCGACTGGCATTGCCCCACGGTCAACGCCATGGGCTTTTCGCATAACACGGGAATCCCCTTGCTTAAGGCCTTTACTGCAGCTTCTGCATGCAGATAGGTCGGCAGCGGGGTATCCACATAGTCCAGATCTTCCTTCTCCAGCATCTCATCAATATCGGTATACAAATGATATTTTGAAAAATCATATTTTCCATTGCCGACGTCAATGTTTCCCGGAATGAATATATTCTGAAATTTCTTGTCATCAATATCGCACACGGCGGTCAATTTGACCGGAAATCCCTCGGATTCCAGGCGGATATAATTATCCAGATGACCTCTTCCCATGAAACCGATTCCGATTAATCCAACTTTCAGCATAATGAACCGTTCTCCCCTCTCTTTGTTTTCTCTCTCCTGCTTTTCTACTTTCTTTTATGTTTCCAATTTTCCATGTATCTTATCTTTCCAGAATCCGATCCATGGCTCCGGACGTATTGTAAAGGATTTGATCAGCATATTTCTTATAGGGCGACATTTCTGCCGTTATATAATCATCATATCCGATCTCCCGGAATGCCTTCATGACCTCAGGGAAATTGACATCCCCTGCCAACAGATCGACAAAGCCGCCCAGTGTCCCCACCGACTGGCGGAAGTCCTTGATGTGAACCTTTTTGATGCGATTTCCCAGAATCCGCACCCATTGCTCCGGATAACCAAACTGGAGCACGTTGCCGATGTCAAAATAGGAGCCGATCCACGGGCTGTCGATTTGATCAATGAGGTTCCGCATTTCAAGAGGGGACAGCAAAAATTTGTTCCATACATTTTCCAATCCTATGTTTACCTGATTGGCTGCCGCCTCCCCTTTCAATCCCGTAAAGGCTTCCAATGCCCGATCATATGCCACATCATACGGCACCGCCTCACCGCCTGCAGAAGGACCGGTAACTGCACCGGGAACCACGAGGATGCTGTCCGCCCCAAAAACAGCGGCTACTTCCAGTTGCTTTTTTACGATGTCCCCCGACTTTTTCCGGATCGCCGGATCCGGACTGGTGGCAGGATAGGTCCAATAAAGCCCGCTGGCAATGCTGGGAACCTCAATTCCCACTTCCTCTGCCGTTCTTTTCAGAGCCAGCAAATCCTTCTCACTGCTTACAAGGCTCACCTCGCCTTCCTCATCCAGGCTCAGCTCGATTCCATCGTATCCTGCCTTTTTAGCCAGTACCATGCAATCCGTCATTTTCATGCCGCCTGAAAAGGACCAGATGTTGATTCCCTTTTTCATTTTGATTCCCCCTTTGTTTTGACTGTAGATGTAAACCCATTTCTGATTGGCATATGGTATTTATGGAAAATTCGTTTCCTTATTTATTATACACGGCATTTCCGGATTTTTCTTTACACAGAGAGTCGCAATATTTATAAGATTGGACGTTTTTCAAAAGAAATCTGACACAAAAAAAGCCCCGGGCCTTTAATACAGGGACAGGGATTTCAACAAGTGTTCCACAGCCTCATCAACCCAGAAATTGATCAGAGGATACAGTCGTCTGCCATTGCTCTATCTCCCGTTTCAGCTCTGAAAAAACGTACTCCTCTGCAGATATAGTAAAGATACTTGAAATTTCATTTTTTTATGATTATAATGAAGTAGCCATTTAGGAGGAGCTCGAATGATTACAATTGAAAAAGTAGCAAAGCAGTGTGAGTTATCAAAATCAACTGTTTCCAGATACATTACTGGAAAAGGTTATGTCAGTAAAAAAAGCGGGCAGAAAATTGAACAGGCGATTCAGGAACTGGGCTATATTCCAAACCAGATTGCACGTGATTTCCGTTCAGGCTCCACCAAAAACATTGGTTTTATTTCCAATGGTTATTTCGACCAATTCGGAACTTTTCTGAATCATTTTCTGAATGAAGCGCTCAAATACGGCTATTTTGTTACTTCTTATCTGACAGATGGCAATCAGGAAAAAGAGATCGAATGTCTTGATTTGTTGAAACAGAAAAAACTGGATGGCGTTTTTATTCTGATTAAATCCAACGATTGGGGGACCATCAAGCCTTATTGCAAATATGGGCCTATTGCCACCTGGCACAAACTAAATTGTCCGGAAATCTATTCTTGCAGTGTGGATCATTATGAATGTTATCTGCACTCTCTGAATTATCTGTACCATCACTGCCACAAGACAAAAATCGCCCATGTCATCGGCTATCAGGAGAACAACAATACCCAAAGGCGCCTGAAGGCGATCAAATTTTTCTATCATCAGCATCCAGATTTGGTATTAAACAAGGAATGGCTCTTGATCAGTAAGTATCAACAAATAGGGGGAAGGGAAATTGCCCGGTTATGGACAGCTTCCTCCAAGGAAGAACGTCCGGACGCCATTATTTTTCATGAGGATTTTCTGGCAGGGGAATTCATTTCCGAATTACGTTACATGAATTATCGCATTCCGGAAGATGTCAATGTCATTGGTTGTGACAACAGTACCATTGGACAGCTTATGAATATGTCCACCATTGACTATTCACTTGATAGACAGGCGCAAAACTCCTTTCGATATCTTTATAATCAACTGAACGGGACAAACCTTCCCTATTTTCCGATCACAGTCCGGTTACTGCCGCGTCAAACGACGACATGAGATTTTAACCTGTCCCAATCTTACTTGCTGTCACGGTTCCGGAACCATTCCATGCATGCCGGGCAAATCCGAAATCCAGATCAACTCCGCGACGAACTGCAGACATGGGCATGCCGGGAAAGTCGATTCCCGATGCCCATGCTGCCCATTATGAATTTAACCGACGCACTTCATTTCCTTCACAAACGTGCCATAGTTCACCAGAGGATTGTAGTGGAGGCAGCGCTTCGGCATAAGGACACCGTCTTTGCGCTCCCACTCGCCGTTATAATGGTAATGCACATTTATCTGTCCGATGGTGTCAAAGGCTTCCCGAATAATGGCCGGATCGTCGCACCTATGGTTCAGATCAAAATCTATAGGCCTCTAATCAATGCCCAATTTTTCCTTATTTTGTTTTATTTTTTCATTCTTTACTTTCTCGATATCTTCCCATCCATTGCTGTCCAGGAATTTCTTATAGCTATCAAGGTTCGCATTAAATTGCTTTTCCGATTTCGAACGAACCAGATTAATCAGTGTCTTACTCCATTCGACCTGAATGTTTGAAGCGTTCCGGGCATCTGCCGTGCCGGGATCCGGTTCCGTATTTTCAAGAATGAAGTGCGGATAGAGTTTCCCTTTGCCCCATTCCTTCTGCTGTTCCAGGGCTTTGGGTTGAGTATCTTCCGAAGCATAGTTCAGAAACTTATCGTGACCAAAGAAAATAAATTCGCTCAGGCGATATTCCTTTTGATATCTTTCCGGATCGTTATCTTTGATCTCCTCTACTTCCGGCAACAATTTTATCTTATGATCTGCATTATATTCGAATGTCTTCCCTTCGATTCCATAATTTGTCAAAATTCCTCCGTACTCACTTTGCAGATAGGTAAAAAATTGCATAGCCTTTGCCGGATCCTTACAGGATTTGCTGATATAGTTAACCATCCAGCCTGAAATTCCTGTTTGGTTTAATTTCGGCTCATTTCCTTTCGTGCTTTGAGGACCATCAATTGCAATGTATTGCGCATCCGGATTGGATACCAGCCATGTTTGCAATGCCCCACCCATCTGAGCCGTACCGGAAGCCTGAATCGTAGCGTATTGCCCGGACTTTACCTTTTCTTCAAACGCATTGGGATCATCTGCAAAGCTGTCGTCACTGATTCCTCCGTTATTATAAATCTTACGGAATGTACCCAGCCAGCTTAAGTAATCTTCATCCAGGTTGCGATTATAAAATTTTCCATCCTCAGTTTCCAGTGGAACACCAATAAAGTCCTGAAATTCTTCTCCCAACGAGCCGGTTCCATTGTCTTCAAAGGGACGGAATCCGAAAGGAATCAAATCGGGAAACTTTTCCCTGATCTTGCTCATGGCGTCGATAAATTCTTGCTGCGTACCAAGTTTCGGTTCGCCGATTGCCTTATATACATCCTGGCGGATAAAAAAAGCAGAGTTGGCAGGGATCAGATTATTCTTATAATCTTCTGAAGTATTTGAATAACTTGGATAACCATATGTTTTCCCGTCATCAAGCTTCAACCATTCCATTGTTTCCCTGGCTGCTACTTTGTTCCAGTATGGATCGTATTTTTTAGACAGATCATTCAGGGAATATGCCCAGTTTTTAGCATCCTTGGCTACCTTTGAAGCTTCATCGAAAATTGTCACGAAATCTGTCATGTCCTCCCCTGCAAACATCGTATTCAGATTCGTATCGTCCCCTTTACTGAATTTGATTTTCAGGTTCAAATCCTCTTCTATCTGCTGGGTTACAATATCTTTGCCCCAGTCCGTATCCCACCAATCGGCGTTGACATACCAGGTAAGTTCTGTCTTTTCCTCTTTTTTGTCCAGTTGCCAGGCTGGCTTTGTCTCATCCAGTTCATAGCGATTCGAAATATCAACATCTTTTACTCCTTTCCCACTTTCTTTTCCCTTGCTGCCGCAGGCCCCCAGAGGCAGCAACAAACTGGCTGTGCAAAGAAATATAAGGAATGTGCTGAACCTGCTTTTTTTCATTTTAAAACCGCCTTTCTTAATTTTTATGCTATAAGATTGGAAGCTATTCTTTGATGGCTCCAACCATCATGCCGCCGATAAAATACTTTTGCAGCAACGGATACATAACTAAAATTGGCACAGTTGTAATAACAATGGTGGCCAACTGCACACCTTTGGTTGTACTCCGGTGAACCACTGTCCCTATCTTCTGCATACCCTCCGTTTGGGAGCGAACAATAATTTCATACAATTTCATTTGCAGCGTATAGAGATTCTTATCCGTAATATAAAGTTTTGCTGTCATAAAGTCGTTCCATTGATCGACCCCGTGGAATAAAGCAATTGTTGCCAGTGCCGGTTTGGACAGAGGCAAATAAATCTGCAGAAAGACACGCCAGAAACCCGCACCATCGATCATTGCGGACTCTTCCAGGGAGGAAGGTACGGAACGAAAAAAATTCATGATGATAATTGCATCGTAATAACTGAGCATTCCCGGAATGATATACACCCAGAAATTATTGAGTAAGCCCAGTTGTTTAATCAGTAAATACGTGGGAATCATTCCACCGGAAAAAAACATAGTAATAATCCCCATGGCGGAATAGACCTTACGCCCGAACAAATATGGTTTGCTCATCGGGTAAGCCACCATTGCACAAAAGAATACGTGGAAAACAACACCAATCAATGTCACGGCTACTGACACCAAGAAAGCCTGTAGCACTGTTTCATCCCGAAAAACAGCACGATAATTCTCCAATGACCACTCAGAAGGGAGAAAAACGAAATCCCCTTTAGCCAATGCCTGTCCGGAGGCAAATGAAGAAACAACAACATTCCACAATGGCACTATAATCACAATCAAAAAAAGAATAAGCAAAATGGCGTTGACAAAATCAAAGGCCTTGCTATTTCTATCCTGCCTCATTACTTTTCCTTCCATAATATCCTTCCTCTCCCCACCTACAAAACGGATGTATTGTCGTTCATTTTCTTTGTCACCGCATTTGATACGATCAGGAGAATAAGCGAAACGACAGAGACACCCAGACCAACTGCTGTAGCATAGGAGAAATCCCCCTGACTCATTCCCATCCGATATACATAAGAGTTAATAACCTCTGCCCGATCCCGGTTTTGTGAATTCATCAGGACCAATGTCTGGTCCAGATTGGATCCCAGTAGACCACTGACGGTTAAAATCAGATTCAGGCTGATGATATTCCTGATCATCGGTATCGTAATCTTGATGATTTGCTGCAGTCGTGTCGCTCCATCTATCTTTGCAGCCTCATAATAAGTGGGATCTATTTTAGCCATAGAAGCCAGATACAGGATTGTGCCCCATCCGGCATCCTTCCAGATATCGGATAACACAGCGATCCACCAATATTTGTCCTCACTCAAAAGATAGTTCTGATGCTTAATGGAAAAGCCTAATCCAGAAAGAACTGTATTCAACAGCCCATTGGTCGACAACCAATTTATCAGCATTCCTCCCAAAACAATCCAGGAAAGAAAATGTGGCATATAAGAGATTGTCTGCGTGATTCTCTTAAAGGGTCCCTGTCTTAACTCATAAATCATAATTGCCAGGATAATGGATGGAATAAAACCTAATAAAAGTTTTAAAAAACTGATTCCCAAAGTGTTATAAACAGAATGCCAAAAAAACTTATCATCTACGATGATTTTAAAATTTTCCCATCCCACCCATGGAGCGCTTTGAAAATCATCAATTACAGTATATTGCTTGAATGCAATTGCAATTCCATAGATAGGTAGAAAATTGAAGATAATCATAAAAATTGCGCCAGGAAGGATCATTGATTGTAAGCCCAGTTGATTTCCAAACCGATGCTGATCACTTTTATTTTTTTGTCTTTTTATAGTCTGCTGATTCATGCTTTTCCCCCAATTCTCATCTGCTGGAAAACGGTTTATCCTCTCACAACCTTACTATACATTGTGGGAAGGTTCCCATGTCAACACTTTGTTAGAAAAATTTCATTTTGCTTTAAATCCATCTTCCCATTTGAGACAAACCCCTGCCGTATATCGCATATTTTATTTGTAACCGAAGCGTTTGGCCAAATACTGGCGAACATAGTAAAGATCGTAGTCCAAAGAGCATTCGTTTTCATAGGCTGCAATGAAAACCAGCAGTTGTCCGGATCGTTTGCCCAGGATCGTTTGATTTCCTTCCATTGCGGCTTTTTCCAACTCATTCAGGCCTCTATAAATCTTCAGTTGAACATCAAAGGATCTTAAACAGCTTGCTGTGACGAAATCCTCACAGGCAATCGCCGGTCGGGCTTCCAGCAGCTGAGAAAAGTCATTCACTTCTTTTTTGGACGCATGCTGGTCTTCCCGCATAAAAGCAGAGCTATCAGTGAGTTCCTGCCAATAGGTGCGCATCTTGCTGAAGTCCCTCCCAAAAGCACCTTCAAAAAACTCATCAACAATTGCTTCGAAGGAACGTTCGGGTTCCAGCAGTGCTGCGGCCAGAACATACATTGGCAATGCGGCATGCCCGAAGAGGCGCTGCATCTGGCAGTTGACGATTCCGTTCAGGCCGTTTTGCTTCAGGCGGTGAACATCTTCGTAAATGATTCGCGCCTGTACAAACTGTCCGCAATCCCCAAAATTATTCAGATAATAATCAAACTCAAAAGTATTCCTCAGATCAAAATGATTGCCCTTTAGATACTGATTCCAGGCTTTTAGATGACTGACAGCTTCCAGATTGGTCTTCGGAAACGGCTGGTCATTCATGCAATAGGGTTTCATCTTCCCAGCAGATGCTATATCCGGAAAGGACTGACGAAAGGACCGCTGTATTGGCGCAAACATGAAAATAAAGCGCTCCGGATGATGCAAACGATTCCTCTGCGGTGGCCACAAAGTTTCATGATAAGCCAGAAAGACAATTCTTACGTCCAGTCCACGTGCTGTCAACCCGGCATCAAGGCGATTCAGCATTTCCACATAAAAATCAGCAATTCTTGTATCTTTACAATTTTCGCATTCACACTTGTTGTTGTTTCCATCATCCAACCAAAAATGAACCACATCCATCTCCGGATGGGCGGCGATATAATCCACTGCACTGTCCACTACTTTTTCCTGCACTTCCTCGTTAGAGTAACATAGTGCACTGATCAAGGGTACCTGATAACTCATATTCCGTACCCCGTTACGCATTGCAAGGGCATATTGATATTCTTCCGGCCAGTCATCCATTTCCATCCATCCCAGACCGGGCACCCCAAAACATTCACAGGTAAATCCATGGCCTGCCCCCTGATAACTCAAGCCATTTTCCCTGACACAGGCAATAATTCGCGGCAGGATGGTCCGTTCAATGGTCAGGTCGAAATGCCAGGGTTGACGGGCCGGATTGCTTCCGTTCCGGTACCATCGTTCAAAAAACTGATACCCTTCGCGAAACTGCATGAAATAACTGTTCATTCCAACTTTTGGCATCCATTCCAGCAATCCCAGCGTATCCTCCAGATTACAGGAACCTTCAACACAAATCCCACGATAACGATATCCTGCTACAACATCCAAAGAAGCGGTGATATCTTCCAATGAACATTGGGGAACCCGTTCATTTGCTTCCCCCGGTCGTACAAAAGAGCACCCGCAGGAACGCAGTAAATGATAAACGGCCAGCAGCAGGGAACGGGCATTGCTGGCCTGAATGGTTCCTTTCCCATGATGAACTGCCACCCGGTAGGCATCGTCCAGTTTCGGATCCGCCACGGCAAAGGCATGCGGATTGATCACAAAACGGATATGTCCGCTCTGTCCGGTCATCTGATAAAGATATTTTGCCAGAACTTCCTTTGCCTTTTCTTCGACAATTGTCATTTCTTTTCCCTCCCCGAAACAGGTGAAAAATTCTACGCAAAAACCCCATCTGTCTTTTTTCTAAAAATATTCCTCCAGGATGGGCTGTCCTGTATGAATGCAGTCCTCCAGCCCTTCAACCACTTCCCTGTTTCCTGAAATTCTTTTGGCAAATAACAGCTCGGAAGGCTTTCTGCTGCCCATAAAAAGCTCGGTATACGCCTGGATATTTCCGGTGATATCCCAACCTTTCTGCTCCACTCTTTCCACTTTTGCTTTCCCATCCTTTACGGTAACCTGATATCCGCCTGTGTTCCATGGTGCAAAGCGGTCTTCCGTCACATAGAAGGAAAAGAAAAAATCATGCCGGAACGGATAATGGGAGACAAAACGCTGAATATTGATGATACGGGCCATCATATCCGCACAAATACTCATCTGTGTGCTGAAGATATCCCTGGACATTGTGTCAAAAAGTGTACCATGATAACCGATGCTGAACACGAAGTCGCGAAAGGTTCCCGCATGGCTTTGACAAAAGTGCAGAAGGGAAGAAAGCGCTTCATAAGTCAAAAAGCCCAAATCCCTGATCACAAAAACTTCGTCGTCAAATTCATAAGCCATATAGCCTTCTACTTCACCGGCAGGATTTCGATAGACCGCAAACAGAATATCCTTGTTGCCAAACTTATAATCCAGCCACCATCTTCTGCGAATCACGCCGCCTTTCTGATTTTGTGGCATGGAATTGAAAATCCGGAGCAACTCCGGAATGATCTTTTCATATTCACACCGTTCAATGACTCCGTCATAAGTCGGCATAATGCGAAATTTCTCGTTGTTCACCTTATATCTTAACCGGTGAAAAGCCAGCCGATAGCCATATTTTTCGTAAAAATCATAGGAAAAAGGAGCCAGATAGGATAAATCCACATCCCGTGCATTGGCATCCTGTAAAATTTTCGTCATTAACTGATTGATGGCACCATGTCCGCGAAATTCCGGATAGGTGGATACATATCCGATTCCAATCATATTATACACCTGGCCATGCAGGTTTACATCAAAGGGAGTCGCCATCACCTGGCTCATCAAACACCCTGTTTTAACATCAAAATAGCCATAATTCCAGGAACCGGCAGAAATCTCATTGAATTTTGCCACTTCCTTATTGGTCTTCTGCCCGAAATTAAAAGAATAACTTGCCAAATCGTACATCTGGGAATAATATTCCCTGCCCATTTCTCTTATTTTCTCCAATTCATTCACCACATTTCTAGTTCACGGTTGCTGTCTAACGATTGATCGAACGGGAAATACGACTGATCGTGTGACGAATCCCACGTATGGCAATGGACATTTCATAAATATTCTCAGGCAGGGCAACTCCGGCAAATCCCGCATCCCCAATATGTTGCATATCCACACCACAGATTTTATTTGCAATGGCCATTTGCCGGATCGTCTCCACACGCGCTCCTTCCTGACTGGTACCGATGGCGGACATCGTCAGCAGGTCGTGCTTTTTTGCCAATCGCACGGCTTCCATCAGATTTTCCTGTGTGAACCCCTGAATGGTTCCCACGGAAGGAAGCAAAAGAACATTCGCACCGGCTTCCGCATAGCTTTCCACTACTTCCATGGTCACAACGGGTTCATCGGATCCGGCAGAATGCATTTTACCGGCGATAATCAAGCCTGAAAAATGTTGTTTGGCGACCCGGACGGCTTTCGCAATTTCCCGATTTGTTACGCCGGTACCGGGATTTCCGGTCAGGCAAATAAAATCCACTCCCAGCTTCTCACAGGCTTCAAATGTGGAAACCGAGGAGATGCGTCCTTCCAGTATTTCTTCTTTTTCACTCAAAAGCGTACTGCCCGGATCCACTGGTTCCAGATTCACCCCCACCGGGCGGCCAATATAGCGCTTCAGTACGGCAATCGGATTTTCTACATCTTTTTCTATTCCTTCAATATAGGGATGCAATGCATCAAACGCATTCAGCAAAATCATATCCGCTCCATAAGCCACAGCCACTTCCGAATTGGTTACATCGGTTAGCGTTGGCACGGAACAGACATTTTCAGAAACAATGACTCTCCCTTCACTTGCTTTAATTGATTGTTTTAACTCCTGCGCCTGCATCGCTGCAATTTCACTTGCACTGGCGCTGATGAAACGTCGTACCATAAAAAAACCCCTTTATTTATTCTGTAGTTTTTGATGAATTAAAAAGGCTGCTCCGGTCAGTCCTGCGTCATTCGACAGTTTGGCTGGAACGATCTTTGCCATTTTGTCGCGGCCAATGTTTGCCAGGCTCTCATGCCGGGCAAACATTTCTTCAAAGGTTTCATTCAGTTCCTTTATAAACTGGAAATTACTGCTGATCCCTCCACCGACTATAATCTTATCCGGATCAAAGAAGCTGATAATATTGATGAACAAGGTGGACAGATCTACATAGTATTTGTGCAGTACCTTCTTTGCAACCGGGTCATCCGCATTGTTTAAAGCAATGATTTGCCGTGCGTCAATGGTTTCATCCATTGGCAGTCCCAATGCTTTCCGTGTCAGGTTATATTGATTGTACAGTCCCAGCACGACTGCATCCTTATAATTCAATGTGGCATCTTCGATATTCCCGGTTTCCGGAACCCCGTCAATAATGGAAAAGCCAAACTCTCCTGAAAGGCCATGACTCCCTTTATACAGATGATTATTCAGGACAACTCCCCCGCCAACCCCGGTACCCAATACCACGCAGATGTAATTCTTACAGTCCCGGGCATTGCCAATCCATTGCTCGGCAATCGCTGCACAATTGGCATCATTTTCGATCACAACGGGAATCGCCGCTTTCTTTTCCAGTCCTTTCTTTAAATTCACTCCATACAGGGAATGAATCGCGCCCGCCACAATCAATGTACCATCCTCTGCCATCTGGCCCGGAGAAGAGATACCGATACCGGCAATATCCGATACTTGCTTCCGGCAAAGGAAAAATGCCTGTTCCATCTGATGAAGAATTTGCTCCTCATTTTCCGGCGTTGGAAAGGAATCTCTCAAAACAATCTCTCCGGTACCTGTCAAAACTCCATATTTAATGGAAGTCCCGCCAATATCAAAACCCATGTAATGCATAAACACACCTTCTTTCCTGCTCTTTCTCCATTCCTGTTATTTTTTATATTTCTTCTTTCCAATGATGGTCCCTGCGAGCAAGGAATCACAATCCCAATCATGAACCATATTTTGTTTTTCCTGACGGGTTGCCAGGTGAAACCTGGCAATCCATGGCTGCTTTCTCCAGGTCTGCGAGGACAGTGTTGAATTCCCGGGGTTCAGGACTAAGATATCGACGTTCTACCTTTATAACACTACTATATACTGTGGGAAGGTTCCCACGTCAACACCTTTTTAATTTTAAACTATAAAAAATAGTATTTTTTCGCGCTTTTTCTCTTTTGCGGCTTGGCTTTTTCCGCTTGTGCGCCTGCCGCTTGCACGGCGACGTGATAGAGGTCAAGCACTGCTGCAAGCTGTTGTTTTATGCTCGACTGTTTCGGATTTTGGACGCGCACCTTGAACGCGGCGGGTCGGGCTTCTTTTTCGCACTGTTCCCGCGCCTGTTTCAGAATATCCATGAGTGCCCCCGCGTCCTCCGGGTCTACGCGGAAAGACATGACTTGCCCATGTTGATAACACAGCCGTTCCCGTTAACCTGTTTGTTGTATAATAAAAATACAGAAAGTTGCAAGTGGAAAATCCATAGTATTGCAATTGGAAAATGCATAGAATTGCAAAAGCCCATTGCAGACATCATCTCAGGAATATATCCTTGTGTTTATGCGTATACACACAAGGAGGAGAGGACAATGCTTACAATGGACAACATAAAGGATATCAGATATCGGTATTTTGTGAAAGGAGAAAAGATTGGGCAAATATCAAAATCACTAAAAATGGATTGGAGGACAGTACGAAAATATGTTGACATGAATGATTTCAACGAACCTGATCCTAAGCCGACAGAAGAACGACGTTTTTGTCCAAATCTCGATCCCTACAAAGGAATGATAGACAGATGGCTGGAGGAGGACAAGCAGGCACCGCGTAAACAACGGCATACTGCCAAAAGAGTGTTTCACCGTCTCAGGGAGGAATCCCCGGGCTTTGATTGCTCCTACAGGACGGTAGCTGCCTACTATGCTGCAAAGCATAAGGAAATCTTCAGCGATGCCCGAGATGGCTTTTTACCCCTTGAGCATAGCCCGGGGGAAGCACAGGTGGATTTCGGAGCGGCTGATTTTTATGAGAATGGCAGACGGGTATCCGGAAAATATCTGGAGGTATCCTTCCCCCACAGCAATAAGGGCTACATGCAGTTGTTCCATGGAGAGAACATGGAATGCATTTTGGAAGGGATGGATGCGATCTTCCGGCACATCGGAGTGGTACCCGGGGAGATATGGTTTGATAACACCAAAACAATTGTCATCAAAATAATACGGGGCGGCGGACGAAAGACCACTGAACGGTTTGAGCGATTTCGTGAGCATTACCGATTCCAGGCAGTATTTGTAAATCCCGGTGAGGGACATGAAAAGGGGAATGTGGAAAACAAGGTTGGTTATCAAAGGCGCAACTTTTTGGTCCCCATACCACACTTTCTTTCCCTGTCTGATTTTAACCGGCAACTTCTGGATAAGTGTGAAGAAGATGCTGACAGGGAGCATTATCGTTACAATGAAACCATTGAGGAAAGATTTGCCGAAGATCTGAAGCATTGTCATCCTCTCCCGGAAATAAAATTTGATTTAAGCATAAAGGACAGTATACGAACCAATAATTGGGGAAATTCTATCTGAATAAAGGGATGCATGAATACTCTGTATCCCCCAGGTATGATGGTGTATCAGGTCTTTCACGCACTAATATTTTCAGCCTCCCGATTTTAGGCGGTTCAGATGGGGGCTTGTTTACTTGTGCTCAAGATTTAGATACACTCTGGTGTTCAGTATTTGCCGGTCGTGTGTTGTCAGAGAAAGCATTACAGGATTTCCTAAAAGCTCAAGTGACGAGAGGCGAAGGAAAGAGTTATGGCTTGGGCATATACCGTTTTGATAAAAATGGAGATACCGCATATTATGCGGTTGGCGGAGATTTTGGCGTGGACTTTTTCACTGCCATATTTCCCAAAACATAAAATTACGGCATCGGCATTGTGTAATAAAGAGGACAATAATCATTTGCTAAACGAGTTGTTTTCGGAGCTTATGGATTAAAAGTTACATACTCAAGCCGTTGTCTCTGCCTCGGTCGCGGCCTTTGTTCTGACGTATAATGGAATACAGATTCTTGCGGATAACATCCATCTCTTTGGGCTTGGCCTCGTTCCGCTTGTACCGAGCATTGGCATCGGCGCTCTGCGCCTGCAGACGCTCGATTTCTGCGGTGACGACCTGTGGCGGTAGGGATGGGCTGTTTGGATGCGGACAGCGCCGTTTTCGCCGCCCTGTGCGCATCGATGTCATCTTTGTTGGCGGTATAAAATTTGGGGCGCTGCTTTTCGGGCAGGGCGCGGTATTGATTAAACACATCTTTCGTGCGCCCATAAGCCCGGAGATTATTGCGGAGGGTGGACAGGCTCTTGATGCTGGTGTCCAATCCGTTCAGTCCCCGAGATAGCGCCAGCTTGTCGCCGATGGCACCCTTGTAAAGCTCGTCAAAGGCATCAATGCCGCCGTACTGCTGGATGAGATTAATCGATTCTGATAGCTGCTTGAGATTGAATATTGCCGCCCATTGTTTGTAACCGGGGCTGGACTTGATTTTCTCGTTGCCCTCGATGTCGATAATGCTTTTGAGCAGCGTGGGCTGCGGTTGGATGTGCTCATTTGGAGTGGATTTCTCGGTTATTCTGCGTCATAAAGAATCCTCCGCATAATCGCCGCCTTGAGCTTGGCCTTCCAGCTCGTACCTTCTTTCTTGGCGTGGTACTCGGTGTAGCTCTTGCCTACGCCCTGCGGTGCGATGACCGACAGGCTGTATTCCTCGCACAGGCGGTCGCTGGCATCGCGGATGTCGTGATAGCTGCGCTTGTTTGAATGATACTTTTTATGGGTTTCCACATCGGCAACACCCCACACGAAATGATTATGGATGTGCCCACGGTCAACATGGGTCGCCATGACAAAAGCATGCTTCCCGCCGAGGGTTTCAGAGGCCAGCTTTTTGCCAATCTCATGCGCCACCTCGGGTGAAACTTCTCCCGGCGCAAAGGACTGAATCAAGTGCCGCCCGATGGTGTTGCCGCCCGCGCGAGCTTGGTCGAGGTGATGCCGGAAAGTCAGCGCCGCCATCTGCGGAACGCAATGCTCGGAATGAATGTACAGACAATCGCCGGTCTTGTGTTGATTGCAAATATAATCTACCGACTTTTCGATAGTAAATCGGATAGGAATGATTTTAGTAACCGCCATATTTCATTAACCATCTCCTTCAGGTGCTCCATTTCATCGGGGTAAGTCATGCCGCTGGCGTTCACGGTCTTTGCAATCTGGTTGATGTTGATGCCGACCTTGTTCACCTCTCCGGCGAGCATCTGGAACTGGCTCAGGTCAACGTGAATCACATATCCATCAATGAGCATTTTACGGGCGTAGCGGCTGAAATTTTCCGTGCCGAACTGCTGCATTTTCTTCTGAATGAGCGCCTTTTCTTCCGGCGTTACCCGGATGATAAGCTGCTCGGCTCTGGTTCAATTCTGCAAATATATTCATCTCCTTGTGATATGGATTTGTGCTTTTTAAGACGGGTTTGGGTAGTGCCCAACAAGCACAAATCGGCAAAAGGTTATCCTTTTGCCGTGCTTGCTCTCCGTAAGCCCCACCTTTTCCGCTGAACGGAAATTGCGCGAAACGGTGACAGGTGTGACGGTGTGACGGCAGTTATGGTGTACCCCCTCGGCTGATTTGCCATCACGGATTTTGCGGGGTGTGACAGTAGGAGAGACGGCAGGGGGTATGTTCATATTAACCGTCACACCGTAACGCATCCTGTTCCCGACGCAGAAAAATCCGCCTGCTGCTGCGGGTTCGCTCGAAATCAATGAGGATGTGGAAATCCTTTCTGAATAAGCCGGACATGGCTTTCAGCTTCTTGGTGAGGGTGGCGGGGTTGAGGTCAAAGTTGCTGCCGGATAATTCACCGCACAATTCCGTAGCCGTGCCGCTCCAATCGTCTTTCAGAAAATCATCCAGCAGACAGATGAGCGCGTCCTCGTCCTCATCGCCGTCGATGCTGTTGCCGATAAATTCCCGGCGGCAAACTTCCTTGTCGAAGCGAAGGTTGAAACAAAATCCCTCGGTGTCACGGTTGGTAATAGTGAGCTTCGCGCCGTCGCCGGTGCGCCGGCGTGTGTAGTTGGGTATTTCCGCTTTCATCCCGGCATCGTTCCTGCGTCCGGCCTTGTGTGACCTTGGGCGCATTTTTTCGACCAAAAGCCCTCGCGCTGCTACTCCGGTTCACGACATTGGCAAGGTTGCTTTGGCCGGTATCCTACCGGCTGCGGTATTCAGTTTTAAGGCCACAAGCGCGACCTGTAAGGCTATTCTCTCAAATTTTGATAGGCTATCCCGTATGTGTCCTACATGGGTTATTAGGGCGAAATCGCTGTTTTTTCCAGATATGAAAAAGCAGCCTGTGAGGGTTTCACAAACTGCTTTCAGAATGGGATATTTTGTTGTATAATTAAGAAAAAAGATTCCGGGGAAAACATATGCAGAAATTATTAGTTGTCGATGGTTCCAATCTTCTATTCCAGATGTTCTTTGGAATGCCGCCAAGGATAGTGAATAAAGACGGTAAAGCAATTCAGGGTACTTTAGGTTTCATTGGTGCTTTAATCAAAATAATAAAGATGATAAGCCCGACCTATCCTGTCGTTTTGTTTGATGGCGAGCATGAAAATGACCGTGTGGACTTGCTTGACGATTACAAAGCAAACCGCATAGATTATTCTACAGTTCCAGATGATGATAATCCGTTTTCCCAGCTTGATGATATTTACGCCGCTCTTGATTTCATCGGGATATAGCATACAGAAACGACCGAATTTGAAGCTGATGATGTGATTGCTGGCTATGCAATTAAGTACGGCGCGGAGATAGAAATTGCGATTTCTTCATTTAACAGTGACTTTTTTCAACTAATTAGTATTAGTAGCAATGTTTCCGTATTAAGATACCGAGACGATAAGGCCATAATCTGCGATGCCAACTACATTTTTTGATAAATAACATGTATAAAAATGGACAGCAATTTTTGGGCGGGGATGGAATCGTCACCAAGGGGGTGGAAAACACTATCGTCAATATTAGCCAATTGGCCCGAAACGGAATGAGCGAAACTGATAAGGAAGTTTTGCGTATCATGATGCGTTGCTGACAGGGCATCCATGGAAAAGGAAAAATATCAACAAAACGAATACGCCAACAGACTGTTCCGGAAAGATCCTGCAACGCAAATCGTCAAACGATATATTCGGAATACTCGGATGGGGTCTTCCCCGTCTCCTTTTTGAATGCGGTGCTGAAATACTTTTCGTCCGAAAAGCCCGCCATATCCGCAATTTCATAAACTCTGTAATAGCCGCTGGCAAGCAGCCTTTTTGCATACTGGATTCGCAGCGAAATCAGATGTTTCAGCGGGGTAACGCCATATACACTTTTGAATACTCTTCTGAAATATACGGTGCTTATGTTGGAATGAGCAGCGGCCTGTTCGATTGTCAGGGAAGGATCCATATACCGGCTATCCATATACTGTACCGCGTCTTTTATCACATCAAATTCCTTTGAATCAACCGACGCATGTACCGACTGGACATGGAGGTCGGCAAGCAGATCATATAGGATTGCCAGGGACCTGTACTGATACCCGTATCTCCTGACCCGCCATTCTTCGTGTATCCGCTCAAACGCATCCTTGCTTCCACCTTTATTCTGGGGCGAAAGCACATTGATTTCCTTTCCCTCATATCCGACGATATTCATATGGACGGCAATCACGGTTTCTCCCTCGGTGGACTGGGAGTAGTCGATATTGGGAGGAAGATAGAGAATATCTCCTTCCTTCAGCGAATAAGCGTCCTCTCGGAAAAACACTTCCGCCTTTCCGGAAATCCTCTGGCTCAAAACATGGTAGTTACGTTTTGAGGTATCGAAACTCGTACTTTCCCTTACGATTTTGAACACGCCTATAATATGGAGATTCAAGTCATCCTTCGCAAAAAACATAGTTCTCCTCCCGTATACAGTCCGTCCTGCTATGTTTATCATACATGATCTTGTATCGGAATTCAAATTTGTGCAATACTCCCGAGCATATCAACGTTTTATTTCTTGCTTCTTTGCTTTTGGAGTGACTTACTGAGCATTTCAACGGCTTCGACCAAATGCTTATAAGCGAACAAATTCATTTTCTTTATGTAGCCAAGCTTCTTGTATTCGTCAGAGCGAATGTCGGCTGCCGTATAATAGCTGTCCTCTTTAAAGGCTGGCATACCATCTTGGTTTGTGAGAATGGCGGCGGCAAGACACATGACCACGCAGGCTCGTTGCACGGCAACCTCGCCGTTGAAGTTTTCGCTGTAAATATGGCTGCGGATATTCGTGATGCCCCGTTGCAGGAGAGGATATTCTTCGGGATGACATTGCCCTCTGCCAGCGACGCAGGCTGCCGTCTGGATTGCATCGAGCAGAGCGTCATCTGCACCGGCGTCCAAGCCCCGATATCTAAGCTCGGTTTTTACTATATCGTGGTAATTTGACTTTACCTCGGCAAAATCGTCTATGTAACCGACCAGGGCGGAAATATCATATAGCTGCTTGATAATCTCCATTTCCTTGTCGACGCTGTATGGAATCCCCGACGTATGCGGGGCAAAGGCCGTGAGTTTATCCGCAAGGATACAGTTGACGTTCGGGAGCCGCACGGTAACGGCTGGAGGCTCAATAAGCAGCAGCTCATTTTCAATGCTTTTATCTATCGTCGCGCTGTACGGGTTTTCCTCAAATAGAATGTCAAGCAGAATCGTCTGCTCCCTGTCCGTCAGAGGCGAGGTAAAAGAAAACTTGAAGTTCCGCTTTTCAATATTGGAAACGGCGCCCCGTACTTGCTCCATCGACTTAACAAATGGCCAAAGGGTAGCGGTTATTTCCAAGTACTTATCCACCTCGGCGCCGGACTCCACAACGATATCGATGTCGGTTGAGAACCTCCGGGCGCTTGTCCATCAAGAGCATCAGCGAGGTTCCACCTTTAAAGATAAAGGATAGCCCTGAGCGGGCGATAGCCTCTAAAAGCCCAAATGTAAAATCACCCGCTCGATAAGAGCGGGGTCGCGTTTGCTCTGCTGCTGAATTTCTCTGATATGCTTGGTGGTGAAGGTTTTAGGATTTATCATTCAAAGGTAATCGCTCCGGCTGATAATCCGGTCAAGCAGCTTATTTGCGAAAAGGTCTACCAGCAGCTTTTCAAGCTTGGCGTCATAGCCGCTTACAGGCGCTTCCGACGTAAGGGGTAGCACCGACACTGTGACATCACCGGAATACAAGGATATTTATTTTACGCTCGGCTTATACAGGGTCGCATAATTGTTCTGCTCGTGAACCGCATTAAAAACGCTCTCGCCAAGTGGCTTCTCAACCTCGATAAATATGAAATTACGCGCCATCTGGTGATTTGCGAACTCATTGAAAGCACGCGTTTCCCATATGATAAACGTAAGTAACGGAAATTGCTTTCTGAGGAATTCAAGAATATTGACGGCGTCATCCGACAGGTTGGGTTTATACTCCTTCAAAGAGCTGCCCTCTTTGTATATCTGAAATGTGTCATGCGCAATACGCTGAATAACGTGGTGCTGGCAAAGATCATAAAGAAGCTAGCCAAAAGAGCTGTCCTTTAGCGTCGGATTTTGCGCCTTGATATAATCCTTTAGCTCGTTTCTCGTGAATATAGGTTTGTTTGAAAAAACGGAGCTTATTTCATTACAATAATTCATTGCGCAACTCACCTACCGGAAAATAACGCATTATTATACCCATTGACTCAATAAAAAGTCAAGCGTTTTGGCAAAAATAAAAATTATCGTGAATAGAAAAAGTAACATCCAGAGTCAAGCGACCTCATTGGACGTAAGTCTTACGGTAAATTCCAGAATAAGATTGCAAATCCAGGTTCCACAGTTCATAATGAAGGTGTACCGCCAAAGGAGGCCAATGATTATGAAGAGACAACTGCTTCATGACAATACTCATCTATCTTTGGAGGACAGAAAGATCATCCAGGTTGGAATTGAAAACAATTCCACCAAATCATCCATTGCACGGACCATCGGAAAAGATGCCACCACCGTCGCAAAGGAAATCAGGAAGCACCGCAGATTTAAACCCCGCAATCCGTTTAATCATCCCATTGTGTGCACCAAAATGCGCACCTGCCCAACAAAGCCCTGCGTTAAAAAATGCGCCTTCTATGAAGAGCCCATATGTAATCGCCGTGACAAATCTCCGGGAGCCTGCAACAAATGCAAGGACAGCCCCGGATGCCATCTCGATAAGTATTACTACAACGCGGTATCCGCTGATAAGAAATACCACGATGATCTTGTCGAGACCCGCGAGGGCGTCAACCTCACAACCGGAGAGTGTGACTCCATTGCCCAAATTCTTGTTCCCCTGCTTAAGAAAGGGCAGTCCATTCATCAGATCCTTTCCGCACACCCAGAGGTAAAACAGTGTGAAAGGACACTGTATAATTACATTGAAAGCGGAATCTTCAAAGAGTATGGCGTAGACAACTTTTCCCTCAAGGAACAAGTCAATCGCAAACAGTTCCGGCAAAAATACAAAAAACGTAAGGCCCCGGCGAACTATGAAGGACGGAAATACGCCGATTATCTGCACTTCCTGTCTGAAAATCCGGAAACGCCAACAGTGGAAATGGATACCGTCTACAATAGTCAGGAAGGGCCTTACATTCAGACTTTCCTGTTCCCCAAAACTGCTTTCATGATTGGGTTCCTGCACCCGCATAAAACCAGTGAGAGCATGGCGAAAAGCATCGACTGGCTTCAGGAAAAGCTTGGAACGGAACAATTCTCCAAACTATTTCCTGTCTTGCTCACAGACCGTGGGCCCGAATTTGAGATGCACCGACTTTTTGAGTTGGATCCATCCGGCAATTCGCGGCTTAGCATATTCTATTGCGACCCTATGCAATCATGCCAAAAGCCACATGTCGAAAACAACCACAACTACGTGCGTGATATCATCCCGAACTCTTATCCCCTCAGCGGTCTAACGCAGGAAAGCATTGATCTTATGTTTTCCCACATTAATTCGGCACCCCGAAAGTCCCTTGGTGATAAAACACCTTTTGAGGTCTTTTGCTTTCTTTACGGTAAAGACGTGCCGAAGGTTCTGAACATAAGAGAAATAGATCGTGATGATGTAGTGCTGAAACCGGAACTTATTTTCGCAAAATAGCGGAATAACTACAGTCCCAACCTTTTGCAGCATTTATTTCCGGCGGTACACAGACAACTCCAGCTCATCTTTGACTTGTGGAATTTAATCTTTCAGCTTTGAAATTTTAATTTTTTTCAGGCCTGTTTGCCATGCCCAAATTTTCTTCCAATTGATCATTTTTATCAATTTCACACTTTCCACACCTTCAATATCATCTCTTCAGGCCTCTATTCCAAGCCCTTTCCGGAACTTACCCCTTCATCTTTTATGGGGCTTTTGACTCTGGAAGGTACTTTTTCTATTCACAAAATAAAAATTATTGCCAAAACGCTATTTTCTGTATAGCTTTAATTATAGCAGACGCATTGCCTTTTACAATGCCGTCTGTGTGAAATCCGAAGAACCTGAGTCCGAAGCCTCCCGGTCTGCCAGGGCATATTCGGCGGACCAGTCCAGATCCCGGTATTTCTCACACTTTGGGTCCTTACGGATAAAGCCGGTCAGCCTATCCAGCATTTCCCTTGTCCAGACATTGCGGTCGATCTGGGCTGTGGTAAAAATATTCTGCGAGATCATTTCAAACCCAAAAATGTCTTTGGCATGGGATTTGGCGGCGCCATCCACCACCTCCGCCACAAGGTGGCTTGGGATGAACAGAACCCCGCCGCCCGCACCGAATACGATATCGCCGGGAAGGCATATCGCATTGCCGATCCGGCAGACGGTATTGAAACCGGTCATGACCACGTCGCGGATCGGAGTGGGATCGATCCCCCGGTAATAAACCTGTACCCCTTCCACCGTCAGCATCTGCTCAATATCCCGGATTCCGCCCCAGATCACGCCGCCCCCGTTCTTGGTCCTGGCCGCCAGGGCAGTCGTCAGGTTGCCTCCCAGAAACGTCCCTTTATATACCTTGTCATATAAGTCGACAACGACAACATCGCCCTTTGTCAAGCTGTCCATGACCCACTGGTTGTAATTTCCCATGCGGCCTTCCCGCATTCCGACGTCAAACAGATTCTCATGCAAATCGGGGCGGGTTGGGCAGAACGTACAGGTAACCGCCCGGCCAATCAGCTTTCTGCCGTCATGATGCAATGTCTGCAATCGTCCCTCGAACTGATTTTCATATCCTTTTGTGAAAATCGGCTTCCAGACCTCCTCCAGCGTCATTCCGCGAAGGGCGTCGAGATATTTGTCCGAAACATAAGGCCGTCCGTCCGGCAACCGCTCCCCCTTCCACCAGGGAGTGAGCGCAATAATTTCATCTTTGTCATTAAAATGCAAGATGTGCCCCTCTTTTCTGAGTATTCTCTGAAACATAACCCTTATTGCAGTTTGCGGCGGAATCATAAATGCATTCCGCCGTCAACAACCAGATTGATGCCGGTAATATACCGTCCCTCCCGGGAGCAAAGGAGCAGAAAGGCGTAAGCGCAATCCTCGGGAGTACCGGCAAACCCACATGGGATCCCTGCCATTACCTGCCCGGCATAGTTGGGATCCGAAAGTGCCTCTTCGTTGCGGGGTGTATCGATGACTCCCGGCGAGAGGTTGTTTACGGTAACACCCTTTGGTGCCAGCTGTTTGGCAAGATTTCTCACCAGGCTCATCTGGGCTTCCTTGGAGGCTGCATAGATGGGCATCTCCCTATGAGGGCGGGTCTGCTGCACGCTTCCGACGGTTACGATCCTGCCCCAGCCTTTTTTCTCCATATCTCCGGCATAGAGCTGAATCAAACGGAAAGAGCTCTTGAAGTTTGTCTGCAACTGCAATTCGCAATCCTCTGCCGTGATTTCCTTCCATGGTTTTCGAATCTGCACCGATGCGTTCAGAATCAGGATATCCACCGGTCCGGTTTCCCGATACAGCTTGTCACAGGCATCCGATCGGGACAGGTCCGCCAGAACATATCCGGCGGCTCCCGTTTCCCGGACTGCATGGAGGCACTTCTCTCCGGTACGGCCATGCAGGATCACTTCGGCGCCGTATTTCACAAGGCAGGCTGCCACCGCTTTTCCAATTCCTTGGGTTGAGCCCGTTATCAATGTGCGTTTTCCACTCAAATCAAATGGTTTCACCAACGATTTCCTCCCATTCGTATTCCCGATCGAACTGCATTTCAAATCCCCGCTCCACTTTGCTCAGATATTTCCCGAGAATCTTCTGTATTGCCGGCAAACATGCCATAATGGTTTGGAATAGCGACTTAATCAAAATGCCGAATGCCGATACGCTGTGTTTCAACTCCAGGTCCGGTCATTGGACCATTCCTTGTCCCATTGTCCGGTGGGCTCCCATTGTCCCGGATATCTGTCATGGATGTGCTGCGCAATCAATTCTTCATTGAACCGGTCGATGCCAAGGCCCGGCTTTTCCGGAATCCGGATAAATCCGTCCCGGACCAGGGGATTGTCGATTCCGATGGCAAGATCGTTCCACCAGGGGATGTCGACGGAATGATATTCCACCGCAAGGACATTCTGTATGGCAGCAGCACAATGGACAGCCGCCATACAGCCAATCGGGCTCTCCGCCATATGGATGGCCATGGCGGTGCCGTACTTATCGCATAGATCCCCGAGTTTTTTGGTTTCCAGAGCTCCGCCGATGGTCAGCACATCCGGATGGACGATGGAAACGCCGCCGCTTTGCATCAGCGGCTCAAAATTTTCATGCAGATAGATGTCCTCTCCGGTGCAGATCGGAATGCTGGTGGCGTTCGCCAGCCGTACATAATGGCGGGTGTACTGCCAGGGAGCCGGATCTTCCATCCAGGCGATACTGTAGCGTTCCATCCGTTTTGCGAACCGGATACAATCTTCGATACCGACATGGCCGAAATGGTCGACGGCCAGGGGGATCTCATAGCCGATGACGCTGCGGACCTCCTTTACATAGTTCTCCAGACAGTCCAGGCCGCGCTCGGTGATGTGGATACCGGCGGCATAATGAGGTATGGTGAATATTTCATAATTCCTGCCCAGCATCATATCATAATCCACCGAACCCTTCTGATGACGAATCGCTTTGGAGGAGTAACGCCGGATGTCCTCCAGGAACCCGGCGGGCGCGTTCAGACAGCCGGGTTCGTCAAAAAGCAGCTCGATGCCGAGATCCATCTTGAGAAAGGTAAAGCCCATCTCCATCCGCTTTTTCAGGGCATTACCCATATCGATACCGGTGTGCTTCCCCTCCACGTCGGTATCTCCATATATACGTACCCTGTCTCGGAATTTACCGCCCAGCAGCTGATATAGCGGCACTCCGTAAGCCTTTCCCGCCAAATCCCACAGGGCGATCTCAATTCCCGACACGCCGCCGCCCTGGCGGGAATGGCCGCCAAACTGTCTGATGCGGCGGAACAGCTTATCCACATTGCAGGGATTTTCCCCGATCAGGCGGCTTTTCAGCATTAGCACATAGGTGGCGCTGGAAGCATCCCGGGCTTCCCCGTAACCAACGAGCCCCTGATTCGTATAAACCTTGATCAGGATACAATGCTTCGGAGCCCCGTCCAGATTCACGACCCGGATGTCGGTGATCTTCAATTCTGACGGTGCGGAACAGGTATTGACATTTCCGCTGATCCATTCCTTTTCCATTGCTGTCGCTCCTTGTCTCACAAGCTTATTTGCATTTTAGTGTTAGAATGCCAGTATTCCCTTTTTTCAGATGGAACGCAAGGGTTTCCTGTCCGGTGCCCCGGGTCAGATTGGCTTCATAGTTGCCATAAAATCCTTCCAGGCTTGCATATCCGTTTTCGTCCGTATGCAGCTCCGCTTTGGTATGCCATTCCCGGTTGATCAAACGATCCAACACCTGATAAGCGATCTTATCCGAGAAATCCTTGTGGAGCAAACCGCCTGCAAAGTAGTTTTCATTCGCACCGGTCAGGGCATTTTCATAAGTATAACCGTCTGCCAGGTTCCAGTAAACGATCGCATCCATAGCCGGATGGCTGAACCAGGTCCGGTACAGTTTTTCACATAGCTCGGCCTGCACCTCTTCATCGTCCTTGGCATCGGTATAGGACGGGATCGTGATCTCGGATACCTGCAGCGGCAATCCGAACCGTCCGTAGCAATCCATGACCCCATAAAGTTTGACCGGATCAAAGGGAAGGGATACCCTTGCTTTGACCTCATCCTCACGATGGACAAACTGATGGAACTGCAGTCCGATCACATTTACCCGCATTCCTTTTTTCAGAAGACGTTCGATCTGCATATAATATGGGCTCCGGACTCCCTGGAAATTGCCCCGGCCTTCCTTCCAGACAAAGGCCGCTTCGTTGATAAAAAGGCGGTTGCCGGAGAGGAAAAAACGGTCGGCCTGGGTAAAGCACCATTCCAGATAATCGGGTTCTTCATACAGACGGAAAGCCGGATAATGATCGGCACAAAGATTTTCATTTTCTACATCCCAGTCATGAATTCTACCGGAATAACGGTCGGCAACTTCCTTCAGATGCCGCTGGGTCAGATTCTTCTGGGCAGCGATATCTTCCGGCATCCAGGTAGGCATAAAACTATGATAGACAAGGCAATGACCCTTAACTCGGATTTCATATTTTTCACAGTACTCCAGAACGAGATCGGGAGCCGGACGCCGATAGACCTTGTAACTGTCCTTCGCGTAACGGGGCTTGCCCTGTTCCGGTTCCAGATCTCGCCAATAGAAAGGCGCTACGGCATAGTTGAAGACCTGGCGGAACTTGTCCCGGTATAACCGGTTCTTTTCCGCATCCTCCAATTCATCCAGCAGGAAAATGCTGCATCCGAAATTGAAATCATGAGTCTTCTGTTCCATGCTGACGTCCGCGTTGGCAAGAGGTTTTCCTTCCCGGTCGGTAAAGAGGAGTTTCACAGTACCCATCCTGTTCTGGGCAATTCCCCGTTCCACTTTCGTTTTCATGAAATCCCGGTTTTCATCAAAGCCTTTCAGCAGGGCGTTTCTTCTTTCTGACATGAATTGCATCTCCTTTGCTTATCCTTATTTTGGTGCTTGTTGTAAATGCATCTGCTAACAGGCACATGCATAATAAATAGTGAAATAATAACATATACAACTGTGTCCTGATTTTTCTGGGGCTGGGCAATACTGCACGTATGATTGCATAAAAAACCACCCTTTTGTTTCAGTATATCGTTCCATGAAACAAACGTACACTCAAATTTGGATACAAATGGTTTGAATTTCGAAACAAAAGGACGTACTTCGTATCCTATTGATCGCTGAAACAATAAAGTTGTGCTGTACTTGAAACGCAACTATATTGAACATTTCAAGTACAGCAAACAGAATCTGCACAAGGGATAAACAAAACGGCCATGCAGTCAAGTAAGATGGCTCTATTTGAGCATATGATAAATTGATAAAATGTTTTCAATTGAGGTATCAGAAGTAAAACTATGGGAGGGCCCTATCACAAACCCGCCTTTACCCCATTTATATCGAGAAGATGCCTTATATGCTTCTTTACGTCGGCTCCATTACCTTCTACGGCTATATGCTGAGCATCTATTGCCCCCATAAACATATCCTTTCTCCGTAATTCCTCAATAGATGAGTATTCCGGTTCCGGTGACACCACCTGTCCGGTATTAGGAAACCGTCATTCCGGAATAACGGAAACCACGATTCCGGTAGTGGAAACCGTTTATAAATATCCTTTATAATGTATCCATGCACCGTTGGTGTAAATACATTTTAAAGGAAGTCACACCATGACCAAATACCGAGAGATTCTTAGATTATCTCATCTGGGGCTCAGCCAGCAGAGCATTGCAGACAGCTGCAGTGTCTCAAAGAAAACGGTCAATCGGGTTCTTAAGCGGGCAAAGGATATTCAGCTTTCCTGGCCGCTTGAAGCGAACCAGACTGATCAGGTATTGGCAGATATATTGTTTCCGTCTGCCAATAAGCATTCGGCATCTTCGCAAAAGCGTATGCCGGATTTCAACTACATCCGCAAGGAGTTGCTCCGCAATGGGGTCAATAAAAAGCTCCTGTGGACGGAATACATGGAAGAGTGCCGTTTAGCAGGCGAGAACCCGCTTATGTATTCCCAGTTTTGCTATTACATCCAGCAGGATGAGCAGAAACGCCGTGCAACAATGCATATCGACCGTAAACCCGGCGAACAGATCGAAGTAGACTGGGCCGGAGATCCGGCGCACATCATTGATCCGGATACCGGTGAAATCATCGACGCATGGCTGTTTGTTGGTGTTATGACCTACAGCATGTATCCTTATGTGGAGGCTTTTATTAACGAGAAGCAAAACGCATGGATTTCTGCCCATGTCCATATGTACGAATACTTTGGCGGTGTCGCTAAGATTCTTGTACCGGACAACTGCAAAACAGCCGTTATACACAATAAGGACTGGTATAACCAGCAGGTCAACACAGTTTACCATGAAATGGCTGAGCACTATGGCACAGCCATCATCCCAGCCCGGGTCAGGGCACCCAAGGACAAGCCGAATGCGGAAGGCAGTGTGAATGTCATTTCCACCTGGATTACCGCCGCATTACGCAACGAACAGTTCTTCTCAGTGGTCGAATTAAATCGTGCTATCCATGAAAAACTGGAAGAATTCAGCCATCGCCCTTTTCAAAAGAAAGAGGGCAGCCGGTTTGAAATCTTCCGCAACGAAGAACTGCCATTGCTGGCTCCCTTACCTGCGTCCCCTTACGAACTGGCGGAATGGAAACAAGCCACCGTTCAGTTCAATTATCACATATCTTGCAACGGAATGCTATATTCAGTTCCGTATGAATACATAAAACGCAAGGTTGATGTACGGATAACCGATAAGACTATTGAGATTTTCTATAACCATAACCGCATTGCCTCCCACCGCCGTCTGTATGGCCGTAAGGGGCAGTATGCCACCATTGTGGAGCACATGCCGGAAGACCATCAGAAATACCTGGAATGGAACGGCAATCGATTCCGCAGATGGGCTGAGCGGATTGGTGCCAATACGTACCAGGTCGTGGATGCCATCCTTACCTCCAAATGTGTGGAACAGCAATCTTATCGCAGCTGTATGGGGCTACTGAAGCTGGCAGACAAATATTCAGCTGACAGACTTGAAGCCTCCTGCAAAAAGGCCCTTAGTTACACGGCCTCGCCCAGCTATAAGAGCATAAAGAACATACTCTCTGCCGGGCGGGATAAAACAGCTGATACGTCCGTCGACAAAACGACGGAGTCCGAAACCAGACAGAACAGATACGCCATCACCAGAGGCGCTGATTATTACAGGAGGTAAATGACCATGACCAATCAAAGTACGATTGATAAATTAATTGAAATGCGTCTGACATCCATGTCAAATGCATTCATCAACCAGCTAAACACAACTTTTTGGTTTTTTAGGTAGCCTGCCTCTCACACCTCGACAGCCATTTTAGTATTAAGCTGATTGAATAGAGTTTGATGACTTTTTTTGCAATTGCATACGATCCAACAGCCGCGACGTTTATTCGCTTTTACCATTTTTGCATCAAGAATACAGTCCTGAGCCGACTTCCCCTTAACTCCGGCTACAGCATCCTCAAAGTTTTTATGTATTAGAGCACTGACAAGCATAATGAATGCTAGACCTTGTGTCTTGTAAAAATCGGCCTGATACAGAGCATTGTAGTCTGCCTTGTTCTTGAAATAGTTGTAATATGTCTCGATAGACCAACGCTTCTTGTAGAGCTCATAAATTTCCTGGGGTGTCTGTGCTGTCAAACTCGTCTGCAGTACGGTAACTCCCATAAAATCTTTCAGCTTATTGAAGTTTTCATCGGTATACGACTTATCCCCTCGTGCCAGGTGGCGGAGATAGTTTGCCTGCTCCGTTGAAGCCTCGTTCAGATCCCTGAACGTAAGAACTCTTTGCCCGTCTGTTATCTGTTCCCTATACTCAACCACGGAAGCTTTGCGTCCTTTTTGGTACATAAATCTTCCTGTCATCTCAAGACTGCTGACGGCCATCTTGCAGGTTGTGAGGTTTTTGGCAAGCGGTATAATGTATGAGTTGCCATTTGACGTGAACAGATTGAGGTTGTCGGCACTGTAGAATCCACGATCGACAATAAAGAGCAAATCCTTTAACTCAACCTGAACAAGCAAATCCTTAACGCTGACTTTATCCTGGCTCCCGCCTTCATATATTCTGGAAATAAGGGGCATACCGGTGTTAACGTCATATGCCATGAGAAGATTGATCTGTGGTTCTCCGATTTTCCAGAATTTATATCCCTTTTCAGCAAGATCGTTTTCCATAGAGCCACAGCCTATTACGTGCCCATCAATTGCGACTTGCCCTGAGCACTCAGTAACAAGTTTTTCTTCCAGATGGAGTATTTTTCCCTGGCGACGGCCCAGGCTATCATACAGAGAAGATAATGCGGCGTATCCCAGCTTCAGGGAAGGGTATTTCAGGGATAGATAGCTCATTTCGTAGTACTTATGTATATCTTTCATGTACAAAAAACCATGTATATAATGAATCAGTGCCACCACATATATTCTGAGGGCATCTACTTGATTGAAGCATTCTTGAAGAAGCAATAGCGTTTTCTGAGAATTTGAAAGGACAACCGCATATTCGCCAAATTCAAGAGTGGTTATTTCCTCGTCACAATTAAATCCGTTATTTGGGACGAATCCGACGCCATCCAGGATTGTTCCGATTTCTTTTCCCATTTTTGTTCGTCGTTTTCCGTCAGATCCTTTTACGCTGGAATATTCATAAACATAGTAGCGCCCGGAAATAAGTTTCACCATCGTGCCTTTTGGCTTGAATTTTAGTATGGATTCTGGCACAGAATATTTACCCACAGCCAACACCTCGTATACCTAAAATATACCTAAATTATACCACAATTTTTTTGTAATGTCAATAAGAAAAAGCGCCGATATTGCTGATGAAATGGCGCTTTTCACACATTATTTGAACTATGTTCTATCCCGATACATACCTAAAAATCATTGTTGGTGTGGCTAAACGACTCCAGGATGAAGGATATCCCTTTCGAAGACCGTTTCTCCATGCTGGTAGACATTGAATACAGCAATCGAAAGAACAACCGCTTAAAAAGGTTGATCAAGAATGCTGGATTCGACCAACCGGAAGCGTACATCGGAGATATCGATTACAAATCCGGCCGCAAGCTGAACCGGTCTCTTATCAGCAGACTGGCGACTTGCGAATATATCATTGAACACCGAAATCTTTTTATTACCGGTGCAACAGGCAGCGGTAAGACATACATGGCTTGTGCTTTTGGCATAGAGGCGTGTAAACACTATTTTACGACCAGGTATGTCAGACTTCCCGACCTTCTAATAGAACTGGAGATGGCCAGGAATGAAGGCACTTACAAGAAGGTTCAGGCCAAATATGCCAATCCCATTCTTCTCATCATTGATGAATGGCTGCTGTTGAAACCGACTGAGACAGAGCAGCACGACATCCTGGAGTTGCTTCACAGGAGGCGGAAAAGATCATCAACCATCTTCTGCTCCCAGTACCATGATAATGGTTGGTTTGATCAACTTGGCGGGGAGTCCAGCCCTCTCGCAGAAGCAATCCTTGACCGCATCAAATATGATGCCTATAAAATCAGCATAACCAGCACGGATCCGAACAACTACAGATCCATGCGTGAGGTATATGGACTGGACAAGTCCTTAAGCGAGTAAACTCGCATGCGGTTTCCCAGTTCCGGACTCTCGGTTTCCAATTTTCCGGAACTGCGGTTTCACCGCACCAGAATATTCAATAGATCTTCAAAATGGTTTCCTTGTGCTTCAGGTTGAAGTTTTCCAACGCATTTAATACCCATTTCAAATAAAATCATCGAATAGTTCGGTAAATCCACCACAGCCATGATAATAAGGTATAACATCGTATTCTTTACAAAGATTAACCAACTTTTGCAAATAAGGCTTTATCATCTCACACCACATCGAAAGACTCATCATCAGCCCTCTCTGGCTTGCTACATCATCGCCAATGTACGGTAAAAGTATTGGAATCCAATATTATCCAGAAGCTGTATGCATTGACACTTGCCGGAGAAATCGACACCATAGTAGAATCCCTGGAAGAAATCAAAAAAGCTCTGATCGGGCCGTCAAGCCCAAGTCCGGACCGAGCAGAGGAGTATACCTTCCTTTTGCGCTTTATTCTGCACAATATCATCACAGAGCAGCAGCTGGATATAGGAGAAAACCGGATACCAAGCTATCAGTCCAGCACCAATATCGAAAAGCTCTTTCAAGGGTTCAAAGATTGCTTTGAAGAAGTATGCCGGGCTATCGCAAAGAAAAGGCTAAGCAATAACCAGTCCCTGAAAAATGACATTGTGGAATATATCCGTCAGAATTATACCGATCCCCAATTTGATATCGTAACTGCAGCTGTTCAGTTCCATCTGTCCGAACAGCACGTATACCGGTTGATCCGTGAGCATACCGGCCAAAGTTTTGGCGCCTATGTGGAAAAACTACGGATAGAGCTGGCTATACGTCTTCTTAGGGATACCACTCATTCGGTATCCTCCATTTCAACGGATTGCGGCTTTAACGTAGTGAATACCTTCTATCGGGTCTTCAAGAAACATTATGGCGTCACGCCGTCCACTTACCGGAGAAAGCTGGAGTATAGATAAGAGCCGACGGATCATTCCTGTCGGCTCTGTGACAATAGAGCAGGTTTCATCCCATCTGTATTCAAATTTGAGTGTACATTCTTTTACCGGGACGATATACTGAAAAGGTGCTTTGAACGGTTTGAGAGCATTTATATTTGTGTGCGATTAATGCAGAATGGAGGTTTCTATGAAAGAGCGTTTTGGTGCAGTGGCTGAGGTTCTTCGTAACGCCATAAAGGCTTAAGTTTTCCCCTGCGCAAATTTTGAGATTGGAAACAGCAAAGGCGAGTTATTTCAATTTAGCGAGGGCTATAGGCAGATTATGCCTGAGCGTCTGCCGGTGAATGAAAATACTATATTTGATATGGCCTCGATTACGAAGATCATAGTAACGACAATGGTTGTCATGCGGCTGGTTGAGAATGGCCTCCTTGCCCTCAGCGACAGGATGGAGCAGTTTTATGATAATATCCCACAAGGTTCACGAGATATCACGGTCAAGCATCTATTAACCCACACATCCGGGCTACCCGGCAATGATTCAGCACATGCCAGAGAATAATAATGAGGAAATTTGGCGAATCCGCCGTCTCGTACATAATTCGGCGGTTGCGGCGGTTACATCCATGGATGAGTATTCCGCCTTTTAGTGGTAAGCCAGCTCATATTCCCTCCTTTCCTTCTCTTTTGAAAAGGTATAGGCTTGTACCATATTTATACTGGTCCAATATTGGGAGAAGGCTTCTGTTCGGCACTTCTATCCACATTGGGAGAGATACCAAACCTTTTTTTATAAACTTTATAGAAAGTATTGGAAGAATTATAGCCACAGGCACAGGCGATTTCCGCTACGTTCATCTGAGTGGAGCGCAGCAATCCTCTTGCCTTTTCCATTCGGATATGTTCCAGGCTCTCGGAAATGGTCATTTCAGTAGCTCTTTTCATAACACGGTAAAGATAGGATTTCGAGACGCAAAAATATTCGGCTACGCTATCGATGCATAAGGAAGCATCCGCATAGTTCGCCCATAGATACTCCATCACTCTTTGAGAGAACTCAAGCGAACGGGCGTCCCGTTTCAGGTTTAGAGCTTGAATGACTTCATCTACATGAACTTTCAAGCCAGAAGAAATACAGCCGAAGGAATGGGCGGCAGGCTTGATGTAATGATGGCCTGTTGACAGGGAAACCCCTGCTTCTTCACAAATTGAATCCAGGATCAGCCTAACTGCACTTGTCAGCTGCCACAACGAGTCCTCATCGTTTGATTTGATTCGCATTTGAACGGTTTCCATCATGACATCCAGATAATGATTCGCATTATCCGTTTCGCAGGCCAGGACGGCGTTGTGGAACCGATACAGGTCAGAGAATTGAATCAATCCGTTCTTTTTCTTTTCTTCGGCAAAATAAAATACGGACAATGGCTTTTCGTCTACATATTGCATGCAGAATAAGGCATGAAGATATGAACTGTGCAAACGTTCCAGAGAGGAGAACGCTTCGCTGGCGCCAGCCCGAAAAGAGCCTCCATAAAGGCAGGCACTCTTATTGATCGTAGCGGCCACACCAGACATCCATGAAATCAAGTCTTCATGTTCTTTGGCCAATATGACGAACTGAGTATTGCTTACCTGTGTAAGAAGTGTGTTGTCTACCATTAACCGCCGAATTACCTCCAGTAAGCGGTAGCTGACCATATCGGCATCCGGTGCATCCTCACGGGCCAACTCCAGGCAGAAGACACGGCAGGGGCTTGCCAATTGGGGAAGATAGTCCATGGCCAGTTCTTCATCTGCAGTTGTATATGACTCCTGCACCATCAGGCGTGTAAGGAGATTAGTTCGAAAAATTTTTCTATTTTCATTTATTTGTTTTTGAAGCTGCCAATTTTCCGTGATCGAGCCACGAATGGTTTGTTCTAAAGCTTGGTACTCATTACTGGGGCGAACCGATTCCCTGTTAGAGGAGATGCGCAGCAACCGTTGGACAGGCCTCACATGCATAAGGGCGAATCCCACGCTGCACACTGTTCCAATAGCAACAGCTATTACTGCATATAGCACATTAAGGGATGTGATGGGTTCAATCAGCTCGTTGAAATAGCTGTCCGGAATGCTGAGTACAACTTTCGCACGGAGGCTGGAAAGGTTGCATTCAAGGACAGTAAAGTTATTCTCCGTCGCTTCCTTCCTGTTCGTGTACAAAATCTCCCCTTCATCGCTTGCGATAACAAGATTAGTTTCCCGGGGCAGATCCTGCAGATGAAATAAAGATAAAATATCCGACTCTGCCAGCAACATTCCATATATAGTACTTTCTGATGAAGGCCGGAACACGTAAATGAGATAGGACGAAAATCCCCTGGCACCTATTCCTATAGATACCTGTTGCGCCGGCAGCAATTCCCCCTTGGCACCCATATCATACAATGACCTCACAGTCTGAGACGGATTCATTCCTTCAAAACTTATAAACTTTTCGAAACAATCGGTTGCATCTATGTAATAATGATGGTCTGCGATAACCGAACCGTTTCGCATAAATAATATGAAGCTTATGTTTGGAATTTCCATAAGCAGGCACTGTTGTTTGAACAATACCTGTAGTTCAGACAAACTGTAATAATGCCGAATACGCAGACCCCCTGGTTCCAGCAAGCGTATATTCTGATAATGTTCCGTCTGATTCATGATAAAGGGAATAGTTCTGAAATTGTTAATCTGCCGCTCAAAGGAAACCGAGCTGATCTCCAGAGTACGCTGGGTTTGGTCCAGATAACTTTTTACCGCCACCTGCTGTGCACGTCTGGACACCGATAGCAGCACAGAAAACATAGCAAGTACGATCAAAAAATAAGTACTGATGAATTGAATAAAAACAGGTATACGTGAAAATATCAAGTGTGCCCGTGGAATTTGCCTGAAAAAGTCAGAGCAACCATCTGTTAATCTTCTCATCACCGTCACCTCCTTGAATCAGCTCTTATATTTCCCCTTTTTCATGTGAAAGGAACTCCTTTGCTGCACTTCTATAAGTCATGAAATATTAACCATTGTAATGCGCCCAACGAACGTGTCCCTAGCTCCGTAGAATTTGCTATTTCATAGTATTGCTCCAAATATCTTCTGAAAGCTACGACTTATGCAGTTTTGATTTCTGAAGTACCGGTTGATTGAGTAGCAAGTGTTGCTATGAGCATTGGCAATTGCTTGTACCCTTTGATTCTACGGAATCCACGTTCTGCTTCAATGAAGCCGGCCGCTGCGTGTCGGAGAGCCATTCCGCCATCTCTGAAGTTAGACACCCTGCGGATGATACCACGGCAGGCGGAGTTGGCTGATTCCATAGGGTTCGTGCTGCACAATGTTTCACGAAGCATGCCGGGGATCTTGATCCGGTGCACTGTCAATGTCTCCTCAAGCCCTTCCAGAAGGCTTGCTGCTGCTTTTGGATATCGATACTCCAGGTTATTGGCAATGCTCATAAGCTTGCCTTTAGCGGCCTCATACTCGAACTCCCTGTAAGCCATGGTCATAGCGACAGATACATTCGCCTGCTCCGATTCCGGGAGGTATGACAGTACGTTACGTTTCTTGTGCACCTGGCAGCGCTGAACGAGAGCTTCTGTGCCGAATATATCCGTAACAGCTTTGTGGAGGGCTTTTCCACCGTCCAGCACATAAAGCCTTGGGCGAGCAGCATCCAGTCCTCTATGAATCAAGTCTTCCAGCAAGCCTTTTACAACGGTACTGTTTTCAGAGCCACCTTCAGCAATCCCTAAGATGCGCTTTCTGCCATCGCTGTCTATACCCATGGCGGCCAGTACGGTCAGCTTCCCGAGTTCCAGGCCATCGATCATCATAACCGGATAATCCTGGTCCAGCGTTCGTGTGAAGAATTCCTGCATAAGGCTGTCCATGCCTTCGATGAACCGCCGGCTGACCTCACTCTTGCTTGTGCATACCGCATCTGCGGTGTCTCCTTCCACTGTGCGGGAATATTTCCGTGTGCTTACTCCTGAAAGCAGCTTTGCCATGATTGCCTTGTTTAACGGATCTTCGGATTGAAACAAGCTGAGTGTTTCCAGTGGTAGTTCACCACTGCCATCAATGGCCCTAACCCTGGGGCGGTCTACCCTAACCTTCTTGCCGCCCATGACCACTGTAGTCTTGTCGGTACCGTGGCGGTATCCGGTGCGCTCCTCCGTATTGTGCTTTCCTTTGGGGCCGGCGTACTGTGCTACATCTTCTTCCAACATCATCCGCATGACATCAAGACCCAGCGCCATCGAGAGTTCCATCAACCCATAGCGCGCTTTTTCATGTAGTACGGTGCTGTTTATTATTTCGATACTCTCATTGACGGATCCCTTGTTCTCCTGATATACTTTCATTGTGACAGCTCCTTTGTTATTTGATAGTCTATTGCTTTGACAACTTTATTCTATCAGAACTACTTGGAGCTGTCATTCTCAATTTCTACGGAGTTTGGGGCAGAATCCGCCCAACGGGCGGAAGTTAATGTCAAGTGTTTCAGGCAAACCAGACATTTATCTATGCGATGACGTGTCGCACGTCATCCTTTTATCGAACCTATCATAACGCCCTTAATAAAATATTTTTGAATAAACGGGTAAACACACATGATTGGAACCGTGGATACCACGATCAGCGAATATTTAAGGAGGTCAGCAAGGCCTTGTTTGGACACCAGGCTCTCCACATCCACAAGGTCGCCCAGGTCGATTTGGTTGGCTACCAGAATCTGTCTCAGAATTAACTGTAGGGGAAAGAGATGAATGTCATTAAGGTAAATCATAGCATTAAAATAGGAGTTCCAGTGGCCTACGGCATAATACAGTGTGAGTACAGAGATAATAGGCTTTGATAAGGGCATCAGGATACGAAAGAAGTAGCTCGTATCAGAACAGCCGTCAATCTGTGCGGCATCGTGAAGATCTTTCGGTATGCTTCCGGACAGGAATGTCCTGGCCAGAATCATATTATAGACTGATATAGCCCCTGGAATTAACATAGCCCAGATGGTATTCACAAATTTAATCTGAGTCATAAGAATATAAGTAGGAATCAATCCGCCGCCGAAAAACATAGTGAACAAAAATAACCAGCTGAAGGCGTTGCGCATTGGAAAATCCTTGCGTGACAAAGGGTATGCGCATGTCATGGTAACGATTAAGTTGATAAGAGTGCCCGCTACTGTATAAAAAATGGTATTCCGATATCCTGATACAATATGTCTGTGGGAAAACACCGCCTTATACCCCTCCAGGCTGAAATCCACCGGGAAAAGGATGACTTTTCCTGAGATAACTGCCCGGGGCGAGGAGAAAGATGCAGAAAGTACATAAATTAAAGGATAAGAGACCAGTATAGCAAAGAGAATCAAGACAAGGGTGACACAAGTATATAGTATCTTATCCTCAACCGCATCTTTTATCTTCTTCCGTTTTTTTGTATATACCGCTTCATAAGCTGCTCTTTTGATATTCATACAATCCCTCCTTAAAAAAGACTGACACCGTTATCTATTTTACGTGAAAAGGCATTAACGACCACCAGTATGATGCAGTTAACAATCGAGTTGAACAATCCAATTGCAGAAGCATAAGAAAACTGTGTGCCCCCCGCGCTCATACCGACCTTATACACGTAGGTGGAAATGACTTCTGACAATGCCAGATTGGTTGAATTCTGCATCAAGAAGACTTTCTCAAATCCCACGTTCATTATACTGCCGGCATTGAGGACAAGCATTATGGATGCGGTAGGCAGCAGAGTTGGGAAGTCGATGTATCTTATCCGTTGCAGGCGGGTAGCGCCTTCTATCTCTGCTGCCTCGTGAAGTTCCAAGTCAACATTCGAAAGAGCTGCTATATAAATTATTGTAGACCATCCCAGGTTCTGCCATGTACCTGACCACACATAAAGGTGAGGAAATGCCCCTGTTTGTGTCAGTATATCTTTCGGATAACCGGAGCCTCCCAACAATTGATATATAGTCCCATAAATACCCATGACTGGGTTCAACATTTGTGTAATCATTCCTACCAGCACTACAACAGAAATAAAGTGAGGCATATAGGTTATGGTCTGAATCGTTTTCTTAAATCGTATATTCCGCACAGCATTAATAGCCAATGACATGCAGATGGCCAGAGGGGTATTGACTAACAGTCCATAGAAAGACAGACGTATCGTGTTGAGAATTACCCTTGAAAATTGATAGGAATGGAAGAACTTCTGAAAATGCTTCAAGCCAACCCAAGGGCTTCCCCAGATTCCGGCGCCGGGGGTAAAGTCTTTGAAGGCAATCTGCACTCCTAACATTGGGTAATACGCAAAGACCAAGATGTAGGCAACCGCCGGGATAAGGAATAGGAAAAGCTGCCAGCGTTTGCGGCATTGGATTAAGAAATTCGTCATTACCATGCTCCTTTTTTTATTTAGGTTTAGGCTCTACTCTTCTGATAGTGGATGAATGGTCTTCCAAAATATAGCTTGCTATCTTCAACTGTCCGATGAGTACATCGCATGGCATAATTACTAAGGAAAGCCGGCAATATAAGCGCCCGAAGCAACTCGATTAACGTGCAAACCCTCTAATTGCCGGCTTTTCCGGTGCATCCGCACGGCGATGAGCGATTGATAAATAGCCGTTTTGAATAGATTCAGAGTACAGCGGAAGGCAATATCCTTTATCCGTTTATCTAAGTAGAGTAATTATTTAATAGTAATACTATAGAAACACCATTAATTGGAGTTCATGCGGTCATAACATTTCTGCGATACTTCAATTAAAGAGGGGAGTCCCATGGAATCCAAGGCAGATAAATAGGAATCCCATTCAGTCTCGATGTTCATATCGCCCAGTATGAAGCGGGTACGCGATTCATCCACATAAGAACTTATAGACGTTTGAATCTCGGAGATAGCGTCTGTTTCCTCTTGGGTAAAGATAAATCTGTTCACCAACTCGTCAGGGTGATTATTATACCGAAGCGGGACGGATTCATACCAAAGGGTGCGCATCTGGTATTCCCTGTATTCATTGTCATATCCAGGCGCTTGTCTTCCTCCATGCAGTTTTGGAGGAATTTGAGTCATTGGGATTGAATGCCAGATAATATTATTTTCTGTTGTCCATGGTTGTGGTCTCTCTGCAGTAGCGGTTTCGCCGAAAATGGTGGAATACCCTTCCAGGACATGGGAAGGTCTCCCCTCATCGGTATACTCCCAGTCAACACCTTGTTCACCAAATCGACAGGAGAGGGATATGTCTTCCTTGGAAATTGCATCCATTACCCGGAAGGCCAAATCCGGGTTTTCGCAGCTCTTGGTTATCTGCGTGCCATAACTTGCGAACCAGCCGTCGTTGGGCGTCCAGCTGATTCCCCCGGGGCCGGTCATAGCCGGAAGAGGCATGTATTCCATTACGCGCGGCACCCCATCTGCTCCGAACATTGGGGAAGGATGCCCGACGAATGCACCAATAATGCTGTCTTGATCACTGGGATCGGATAAGATTGCTCTTAATTCGTTTGATGTCTGGGAAAAGGAAAGCGGCGAAAGGAGTTCTTCTTTAGCCAGTTTATGGATATATCGTATCCCATCACGCCATTCGTCCCTGGTGAAGGGGGCATATAGCTGACCATTCTCGGCGTTGAGTTGTGCTCCCCCTTTATAATAAATGAAGGAGTTCATAAGGTAGAGATCTACATTACCCTTCCATTCCTTGTGCCCAGTCAGGGGGATTTCATCATTGGGATCCCCATTGCCATTGGCATCATTGTCACGGAACGCTAAAAGTACCTCGTATAACTCTTCGGTAGTAGCAGGTGCCTTTAACCCCAGATTGTCCAGCCACTGCTTGTTTATCCAACAGCCGAGAGCTGATGCGTCACCCGGATCAATTTGGTAAGATGGATACGCATAAATGTTACCGTCCGTGGAAGTCCCATATTTGAATATATCTTCCTTTTCGCTGGGCGATGCCCACTTATCCAGTGTTTCATTAAAGAAAAAAGCGTCATTCTCAAAGTATTCATTGAGAGGAAGAAACACGCCGCTCGACCCATAGGTATATCGTTCAATATCGCTAAAATCAAGGCATAGGATATCCGGCAGTGTTTGATCAGCTGAAACCATTAGACTGAACTTTTGTTTTGCTTCTGTGCCGTCACTGGGAAACAACTCGAAATCTAAAGATACGCCGGTTTCTTTTTCTACTAAATTTGTGAAATAGTTATCTTCGAAATCGGTTGTCAGCGGATGTTGTGCAATACCGATGGTCAGTGTGACTGGTTCCGTCACAAGAGGAAGCACGCCTGGTGCAGGAAGCCCGTTATCATCCGATGAACTCTCTTCAGGACCGGAAGTAGATGCAGAATCAGAGTCCACAGGTGGAGCGGAAGACAAGGCGCTGCTGTCATCACCGGAATTGCCACAGCCAACCATGCTTCCGGTGAGCATCAGCAGTACCAATACACCAATGCAGATGCGTCTGATTTGGATACTTTGTTTGCTTTTCTTCATAGAAAAACCCTCCATTCAAAATAAAATCCCCTAATGCATAGTGTTGCTTGATTACGTTTCAACATCAGTATTAGTAGCATAGAATTCTCTATACCTTAGCAATCTGGGATTTTGAAATCCCAAATTTATCACACGCTCTACTTTTTCCAACAATTCGGCTGGCGGGTTTGTGACAAACGCAAACAAGTTCAGATATCCTTGTATGTCCTCGCGTTTGAAGCCGCTGTGAGAATTCAGGAAGTTTTTAAGTATGGCGTGAACGCGGTTGACCGGATTCATAGGGTTCACATTGTCAGGCATCCCTTTTAAGGATTTAGAAGGATGCACTACGCTTTTCAGCGAAAGCTTCTTAATCAGGCGGCTGTGCGAGGTGTCGCCGTCATGGATTAAGAGCGACCCTTGTCTGATATGTTCCCCGAATGCCTCAAATGTCCTCTTTTGCGAAGGTTTGCCCGTGCCCTCCAGCAGAACCACACTGTTTTTCTTGTCTGTGGCAACGCCAATGCAGAGCTGGTTCATAGACAGCCCTCTCAGCTTGTCGCCGTTGTCCTTCCGCACCATGTCTTCCGCCCGGACGGAATAGAAGGTTTCGTCGAGCCAGATGTCGCCCGACAGGACGACCCCGTCCTGCACCCCTTCGAGCGTCAAGAAGAGCTTCTGAAGCCAGTATCTGGACGTTCTGAATGCGTTTTTGTTGTTCCAGGAGTCAGCGGTGATGCTTACGTGGTGGAATAAATTTAAGCAGTAGTCAGTCCATTCGCTGATTGGGATCCGGTGTTCATCGAAAATCGTGCCCGTAGTGGGCAGGAAGGTTTTGCCGCAGATGCACATATAGCGTTGCACCCCGCTGCGCGTATGGCCGCTCTTCTTAAAGCCTTCCGCCCCGCAGTATGGGCATTTAGCGGGGATGTGGGAATTAATCATCTCGGCTTCGCAACTATCGGCAACCTTCTGATGGCGGCTTTCGTAGCTGGCAATGTAGCGTCCCTGCAAAAATTTCTGTGTCGCAGTCATGTTTTCAGTCCCTTCCCATGGCGTTTTCCTGCGTGATTTCGCCCGTTCCATTCTATCCCTCCTGCATTTCCGTATGACGAAAGCATATCATACGAACAACAGAAAAGCAACACTATGCATTAGGGGATTTTTTCAAAATATATAATATAGACAAGGTAAGGCAATATCGTTAGTAGTGTTTATAAAATTATGCAATGAATCGAGTGATGTTGCAAGATGATATATCTTTCATAACTTGAAAATTCGTTCTAATAGCGCTTTCCCCTCAATGAGAATTCGTTCAGATGATGATTTTTCTACAGTTGCCAAGGATTTGGGTGTATATAAGATCATGACTATCATATCGGCGGTTTCCAAACAATATTGAATCCCCTCACGGATCATGTCTTCATCGTTAACGATATTATAATGTAATCAATCTCTTGCCCCCTGTCAGAAATCCTGTAAACAGGGCCAAAATCTAAAACCTATAGATAAGCGGCTGCCGAACCAGTTCGATGCCACCCATGATGAATCAGATAATGCCCGAACCTTTGACGATCCCATCGGGAAAAGCGATATACACTTTTAGTAAACCATATATCAAACACCCTTTGCCCCATATGGCCAATATTGGACATACGCTATGTAAGATCCTTGACTGTCAATTACCCGATATAGCTGAATTTGTACCTGACGAATGATAGACTGATTTGTTCATCGCAGGTGGATTACATTACAGCCTTCCCGTATGCCAACATCAAATATATTCTCATGCAAAGGGACAGATCCGCTAAAGCGAATCCGGTGGCTCTCGGGTGGATGGTCGCCAGGCAGCCAAACATTGTAACGTTTCCTCCGCTTTACGAACCGGATACTGTCTTCAATGTTGACATTATGTCCACTTACCGGAGAAAACTGCAGAATAGTTAAGAGCCGACGGATCTTTCCTGTCGGCTCTGTGACGATAGAGTAAGTTTTACGGATTTTTTTCGAGCACCCTTATATAATTTTCGCCCAGTCTGTCCCATAGTTTTAACGCATCCGGCGCCGCTAAAGAAGTTCCATAGCCGCCACGATAGGTCCAGGCGGACAGCCGATCTACTCCCAACTCCTTGTATAAATCCACCACCTGATCCATCATGGCAAAGTCGTCCGGCTGCTTATAATAGTTCATAATCCAGCGCTCTGACAGCTTATGATGTCTCTTTGCGACCTCAACGGTTTTCTCCGTGATAGATCGAAAGAATTCATATGGAAGCTCCCAATTGATTATGGTAGTAGAGAATACATCAAAGTACGGCGATGATGCCACCATGTCCCAATTGTCATAGCCCCTCTGTTCCGTTACATAATAGGTATTTCGAGTAGCATGGACGCACATGGTGATCTCATAATCGGGATTCACTTCCTTTATCTTCCAGGAAGTATCTTCCAACAGGAACAATGCTTCACGCCAACGAAACTGTATTACATCATCATTCATCCGTTTCGGCATTTCATATCCATAGTAATCATAAAACTTCTTTTTACACACGGGACATCTGCAGGTCCAGTCTTCCCCGCCGGCACCCGTGATAGACGCATAGGATTTCGGCAGGGCATAATGGGGCTCATCCCAGAAAAATCCGTCCCCTTCCGTCTCTTTGGCAAGCTTCAGACAGATTCTTTGAAAGTAATCGCGGAAAGACTGCGTGTTAAAACAGGCAGCCGGCAACGCCTCTCCCGTAAAGGCGGAGACTTGACGATTATGGATATTGTTCTGCAGAAACAGGCTTACCTGTTCCCCTCCGAAGAACTTCCCGATTCCCCATGGATCAAGTAAAACCTTCAGCCCCATCTCTTTGGCCTTTAAAATGATCCTCTTGATATTGGGAAACCAAAAGTCCATATCAAACTCTGTAACAGCTAAGATAACGGTATTGCATCCGTGATCCAGCATCTCGCGGAAATCCCTTTCCGCATGTTCCACATAGTTGAGTCCATAGTAACTGATAGCTGTTTGTGTAATAGCCATGATAAGTCCTCCCCGGAAAGTTATATATCCACTTCTTTTCTGCGCCACCCCGCAGCTTCATAAATACCATTGACTGGTACCAGCTTTCGCTGCAGGTTAGCGGCAAGTGTTTGTATATTCCCGCCTTTTGAGGTAAAAGGTCTCCCCTCTTTTTCTTTTGACCAGGCTGCTTCCGCAGCACAAGGAATAAGGGTAATATGTTCGGGCAGCGTATGCCAGGTAGTTGCAAGCAAGCCAAATGCCTCTGTTTTCTGCGCTTCTTTTCCCAGCGTGCTGATATTCTGATTGTTATTATAAGAGCATAAGAGAGTATCGAATCCTTTTTGCATAAAATACTTGCTGGTTGGCACCTTGCCTTCGGTGACGTTGTATTGCCAGTCGGCTATCAGGATTCTCTTATCCATCTGATCCAGAGCCTCATGGGTACGCTGATCCGGCCGGCTGGTAGCGATATTGGGATACTTCCATTTTGTCTGATCCAGCAGGGCGTCTCCCCAGATAATTGGGCGACGGCCAATCTGACCCAACTCCTCCGTAACTTCATTCAAGTATTCCGCAAACATCGCAGTTCCATCTTTTTGGCGACACCGGTCACAGGTAGCGTAAGAATAAGCTTCATCAAATCCCAAATGAAAATACCTGCCTTCTCCGCATAGTTCGATCAGCTCCCGGCGTGCCGCCTTAAGCAACTCGCGCGTTTCCGGATTGCTCAGGCACCAGGTCCAACCATCCGGTTCAAACAGCAATGCCTTTCGCGGATTCTGATCCAGCACAACATGCCTGCCATATAGGGCACGGGAACCGGAGGCATGACCCAGACAATTGAGCATAGGGATTACCTCCATTCCCATATCATGCGCGATATCGATCAGAGGCTGAACTTCGCCCTTGGTATAAGAATGATCCGGCCATGCAAATTCCGCCATGACATCAGATTGCAATGTCCCCCAGAACTCCAGGACAATATGGGAAAACTTCATTAAGCCGGCCATTCGGATCGATTTCTCTAAAAATGTCAGTGTTGTTTCCGGAAATACGCAAAGGTGCAAACCACGAAACTTCAGCGCCGGCTTATCCGCAATCTCCACCCGGGGAATCGCAAATTTCTCCGGGCCGGGCTCTAAACTCCGGGGGTAAATAAGCTGCACCAGAGTATACCAGGCATGCAGGAATCCCCGCACACTTGAAACGCGGATCTCGATCCCCCGGTCGTTTACTCTTAGTTCATATCCCTCCTCCGCCAGATCAACAGACTTTTTGATGACAACACAAGAAGCTGCCAAATCGGAAAATGGTATCAATTCAATCTTCCCGATACCCAATGTAAACTTACCCCAAAGATCCTTTATGGTACCTGTGAGCCCTCTCCCGAGCTCCCCCTTGAGCCCTTCCTTGAGCTCTCCTTCTGCCAGGGAAGGATCTATGCTGCACAGAACCTCTGCCCCAAATTCATATTCCCCATCTTTCCACCTCACCTGCTCGGGTATGGGGCAGAGATAGCGCGGAACGGATTTCCCTGAGATCCCCATGAAATATTCCTCCTTCATAAATGTGATTCTGTCGCAACAAGTCGTATTGCTGCAAAAATATTTATATGGATTTTACAGATATACCGGCTCTCCTCTGTAAATCGACTCATAGCATGCATTCATTGCTTCTATGGTCTTCTTATGCCATTCCAAACTGATCTTGGGTTCTCTGTGATGAATATTGCAATCATAAAACTCGTCCATCATCCCAATCCACTCGTCAAAATAGGTATACTGCACGGTATATCTGCTGTTCGGTCCGCCGTTATAATAGACATTCGGACCGAATGCATCTGCCTGTATACAACCCTCCGTCCCAACTATGGTGAAATTGACTTCCATGCGCTTCGGGTAGACTTCCCAGCCGATACCCGGGATGGTCAGGCGCTCCTCCATTCTGGACCAGGATGGATCCAGAATAAATTTCAGACCGTTTTTCATCTCTCCCGTCACAAACAGAAGATCTTCCTCACATAAATCCGTCCTGATATTTTTTCCCGCTTCCGCATACACATATTTAAACTCGGAATGGGATATCCATCGGATCAGGTCGAAGATATGAGGATGGTCCGACAGTGCGCCGCCCCGGAAGCGATGATCCTCTTCTTTCAGAGGAATCCGCTTCCCATAGGATTTTTCAGGAATCCCCTGCCATGGAAACGCCCATACGGGAGACAATGTGATATTTGTTGCGTTAAAGGAAACCAACTTTCCTATCCTGTTTTCTTCCGTCAGTTCCATCACTCTCTTTACCGTGGGATTGTAATGCAGCTCCAATTCCACCTGACATATGATGTCCCTTTCCTTTGCCAACCTTATCATTTCGTCGTATTCCTTCCTGTCAAAGGTCGGAATCTTCATGGAAAGTATGTTCTTTCTGTATTCACAGCAGGTTTGAAACTCTGAAAAATGCCTGCTGTTTTCAGATGCCAGAATGACAGCGTCTATTTCAGGATGGCTTTCCAGCATTTCCTTTAAGGTAGGATACAGAGCTACCGGGTATCCTAAAGATTTAAAATGCTCTGCCGTTTTTTGATCTTCACAGGACACTGCAACCCAGTTCAGCTTTGGATTTTCCATCAAAGTCTTGTAGTATTTTCTGACGTGGGCATGGGTCAGCGAGGATATTGCCACATTAATCTGTCTCATATCGGTTTCCCTCCTCTAAATTGCAATAGGTGAAACGAAGGTATTGGATTCGTAAACTGCCTTCCTGAGTTCCATATAATGCGTATATTGATTCTCTAAAGCTTCAATTTGTGAGTTATCAGCAAGCACAGCTGTAATAAAACGGATACGGTCGGCATCATCATTATCCATCCCATAGAGTTCATAGTCAATATCCTTGTATACTTCCGTTTTACCCTTGCCATAGACATATATGGGATAATGCTCCACCTGGGTATCCACCGCCATGTCGGAGACGATACCCGTATTGCAGATGACCTCATGCATTTCAACCGGTTCGGTTATGTTTGACAGAATACCCAGCTCCATGCTGGCCTTGACACCGTTTTTCGTTGCCAGGATCAGATTACAATATTGATTTTCCTTATCCAGGGAACTGAATACCTTATTGATTTTGTCATTCAGGACAAATTCCAGAATATCCATTTCTCTTATGAGCAAATCATTCAGAGAACCGTCGGAGCAGATATGTTTGCTCCTCATGCCTGACGGATATCTTACAATGCCGTTTATCAATATATTCCTGAGCTCGATATAGCGTCTTTTGCTTCGCCAGTAAAACAAGGGCACATCGATAGTATCCCCCGATCCCTCCATGCTCTCCTGTGATCCGGTCTGAAAAAAGCGAAACTGCCCTTTCTCACAGCTTACCATAATATTGCCATGTTCAAAATCAATCCTGTTTATTTCAGCAACCCTGTACTTTTCCGACAGCTCCAGGAGCTTTTCTTTTATCTTTCTCATCCCGATCCCCTTCTTACAGCATTTTTACTCTGGAACGATATTTCGCTATATTTTTGGAATTGAATTCATCGCCGCCCGGCACATTGGCACTTTTCCAAAGCGGTGCTTCCACACCGGCTTCGACACATAATCTTACCGTCTCGATTTCCAATCTGTGTAAAATATAAAAGTCGGTAATATTCGAAATTGGCGCAATGGGCGTATCGCATCCGGGCACCGTCACCACAGCGTCCCCTACCGGATTATAGTCGTCGATGCATACCTCTGCAAAATCGAAGAGGTTTTTCTTCGAAGAATGTCTAATGGGGGAATCCAGCGGGATCCCTTCCTGCCATTGACGGCTTGAAACCGCAATGATCTTCGCCCCGGTTTCCTGCGCTTCCAGAGCGGCATCGATCGTTGCTGCATTGATGCCGATGTTGTGGACAATGATCAATACGTCGTCCTTTTGTAGGCCATAGTATTTTACAATTGCCCTTCCATAGTTTTCACATCGTTCCAGTTCCAGGTATTTCAGCGCCTGATTGAAGACGGAAAGTCCTGTCTCCATAATAGGGTTGATATTACAAAGTCCGCCCGCCCGGAAGAATATTTCCCCCACGGGAAGTGTGGTATGCCCGCCGCCGCCATAGATACTGATCAGCTTATCCTCTTTGATTGCATTTGCCATAAGTTGTGCCGCTCTGCAGATATTGCCATACTGCTCCGACTCCACTTTCTCCAAAGTTTCCTGGATAGCAGGCAAATAGCCGAAGCTCCTGTCCTTTTGATGGATCATTGTTTCACTCACCTTTCTATTTGATTTTAAAAAATTTATAGCCGGTTTATCCGGTTTATTCCGATACTTTATATAGAAGGTCGTGCATGGGAACATGCGGATGTTTCCGTACAGCCCTTTTCGACGAACTTTCCCGAATGATCAACGAGGGCTCCAGATAGTAGTTCGTGCCCTTCTTTTCATTCCTGGTTTCCACCTGGTCAATAAGCAGACGCACAGCGGTTTCCGCCATATCTTCCACGCCGTAACTCACCGTGGTAAGAGCCGGTTTCACGAGAGATGATATGGACAGATTATCAAATCCGGCTACTGCAACCATCTGTGGACAAAGGATCCCTGAATCCTGGCATGCCTGTAAAACTCTTACCCCGATCATGTCATGAAAACAGAATACGGCTGCCGGTTTCGGCAATGCGGCCAGGAAATCCGTAATATCCTCCGTCATTTTTTCATCTTTGCCGATATCTACCCCCAAAATGTGATTGGGGGGCAAGGCATGGCCCTTTCTCACAAGCCCCTCCCGAAAGCCGGATAAACGGGGATCCTGCTCTGTTCTAAGATCGGATAACCCGATATAGGCAAAAGATTGATACCCCTCATCAATAAAATGTTCCGCAACACGACGGGCGGCAGGGGTATTGTTGACAAGGACGGCTTCCGCATTGGTTCCCTCCGGTTTCCGTCCTAAAAAAACATGAGGCAGGACATAGTTTTGATACAGGGATGCAGTCCCCTGGTCCACGCCGGGACAAGAGAGCACCCCCATTGCTCCAATGTCGCGGAAGATCTCTAAAATAGACCTTTCCTGTGCGATCTGATAGGAACTGCTGGCTGTGACCAGTTTATATCCCGCATCCATCACACTTTTCTCCGCCGCTTTCGCCAGGGACGAGAAAAACGGATTCCCTATATTTGTGATATGAAAACCCAGAAGCTTGGTGTTATTATTTTGCAGTCTGCCTAACGGAGTATCTTTGGCAATCCTTCCATGAGTCAGGTAATATTTCTTTCCATGCAGTTCTATGAGCCGTTCGTCTTTCAGACCAACGAGAACGCGTTGTGCCGTTACAAGGGATATCCCGCGCGTATCCGCTAACTCTCTGGTAGTCACAAAATGGCTCCCCGGCACACCGAAATCGCCGTTTATAATCTTCTTTTTTAGTATTCGCTGCTCTTGTATATAGATTGGAATATGCTCCGTACTCTTATCCGGCAAATTCATGATATCTGCTCCTTAAATAGTAGAATCGCTTTGAACTGTTATTATCATATAATATGAAATGCATAATGTCAATATCAATTTTACATTTTATTATATAACATTTACTATAATGTTATATAATATAATATAGAGTACAATGAAGGATTGTGCTGCAAATACTCATCCCGCCGAAGCATTCGAATCACCCGGGTATCGGATGCATGGAATATTCCGGTTTGTCCTGCTCCGGCCTCAGATCGAGCCAGTAAAAAGACGCAATAGCAACAGCTCCATAAGGTTATTCATGTCAAATCAAAGAGACTCACCTGCCGATTGGGTGGAAGCACAGGAGGATAAAAAATACCTATGATAATGAATGGATTAGGGGCCATGTTATGATATTGCTTGGTAGTTCCCAAAAAAGTACAGGTCCCTTTTTCGAAACTCGGTGTAATACTTCTCCTTTACCTTGGCAATTGTGGTATTTTCGTTGCCTTTTGCATTTGACAGACATCTGAAATACAACATTCCGATTTCCCAATCTTCTATCATCAATTTGGACTTCCTGCCGGAGTCATCCTCAAACTGATAAGAGAATTCGTATGGAACCTTCTGTACAGTTTTAAATTCATCCTCGATCTCTTCCATCGTCCGAAACAGATATATTTGTTGGGACTGATACTGCAAACCGGCGAGTCTTTTGGAGTTCCAGTTCCGATCGCCCGGTTCAACAATGAAGTCAAGTATTTTGGCAGGTTTGAACACCGCAAGGGATGTTTTGCCTGATTTTGCTTTATTAATCAGCTTCTGCAGGTTTTTATATATGCACTTGTTTTTGAAAACAATCCTGCGCCGTTCTTCCCAGTTCGGTTTGACTGGCCTGGGTTTGATAAACATTGTAGTGATATCCGGTCGGTAGGATTCGGGGCGGAAATCTGAGGTATTGCGTGCTGCATTAACTTGCACCCATGTATATTTCGGGTATTTCTGGTTGTCTTTCAGCAAATGAAACGGCACAGAATAAATGCAGATCCAAGAACGTCCTCAAGGACACCCGCCGTACAGACAAGCTCCGAATACTTCTCAGAAATTGTCGGATATGTTTTTACCAAAATATAGATCCGTTTCTTTTCATACATCATAGGTCCTCACTCCTTATTGGGTGAATACCGGCGATATAGTCCCTGATCACATGGCGATGGCACATCACGGCCTCCTTCTCATAACACATCAGGGCAATACGGACGCTGGAACGATACTGCGAATAAACCCATTCGAGTTGTGACGTATAGCTTGGGAGCGTTTTAGCGTATTCCCGGAACAGGTTTTGGTAATCAGTCGTCATTTCAAGCGAGCTTCTCTTGTCGGATTCAATGCCAAGATCAGTAATATGGACATACTTTATACCTACGGTTTCCGTAACATGTCTCAGACAAATTATTAAGGACTTTTTTATTGAAAATCGAATATAACATCCGGCTGATCTCATTGCGAAGCATCCGCTTAATTTTATCGCTCATGGTTTCCCGGCTGGTGGCGCTGAAATGGATTGTCACTCTGTAGGTGGTCTTTCCAATTTTCTTTACAAGTGTGGGGCTTTCGTCCCCATGCACAGGCAGAGATCCGCGCTGTTCACGGTGCTGACGTTGACAGTTTTTTCTTCGCTCATATAACCCCTTTCGTCTCAAAGCCCTCAATCCATAAGATTAATGGCTTACATTGTGTCATGCTCTTTCCTTTTTGCTCGTTTAGAGTGGTAACGAGGGCAATCAATCACAACGGCCCGGAAACTCTGCTTGCAGCCGTGAGCACATTTCCGGCAAACCGGATTGTATGTCATCCGGTTTCGAGGGTTTAAGAAGAACCGCCATTCCAGCTTGCGCTTTTTGCTCATTCTCGGCATAAAAGTTCCTCCTTTCGCCGTTGCGACTGATAGACGAATTTTCTGTAGGTTTTCGGTGTTGTTTCCGAGAAAAATCGACTCTGTAGGCTCTGCCTGTACGTGGGAGAATATCCGGGTAAGGGTGGAGTAGATGAACGGAAAGCGTCGTGATTCGGTATCATTTCGGGATATATCGGAAAGACCAAGTACTTCCATCTCAACTTTCAAATTCTTAAGTTTTTAGGCTGATATTGCAATGCAATCAGCATATAATATAAGTGCAATGGATTACAAAGGAGCTGATTGCTATGGCCAATACAACGAATTTCAGCGTCCGCATGGACAGCAATATTAAAAAACAGTGCGAGGCGCTTTACGGCGAACTCGGTATGAACCTCACGACGGCTATCAACGTATTTTTGCGGCAGTCGCTTCGGTCTGGCGGTTTTCCGTTCGACGTGACGCTTAATACGCCGAACGCCGTTACCCTCGCCGCCATGCAAGAAGCGGAACGTCTTGCAAAAGACCCCAACGCGAAACGCTACAGCGATGTGGAGGAAGCGTTGAGGGAACTGAAAAAATGAAACTGGACATTGTTTGGACGTCTCAATTCAAAAAGAACTACAAGTTAGCAGTGAAACGCGGGCTAAAAATGGATTTGCTGGACAATATCATCCGTCAGCTTTCCAAATGTCAGCCTTTACCCGAAAAAAACCGTGACCACCTTCCTGCCCCCAATCTCGGGACTTCTCTGACCGGGCAAGCTCATCAGCGGTCTTGCGGATTTTCTCCACAGCTTGAATATCCGTGCGCATGGCTTTCATCTGCTGATACAGGGTGCTATTTTGGGCGGTGAGGCGTTCCGCTTCGGCCTGCCAATACTTCGGAGTGATCTTTTCGCCGGACGCTTTTAATTCGTTCAAATACTGCACGGTAGTATCATACAAGGCAAGTTCCACGCTGTGCGCATCCTGAAATTTTTCTCGAGCTTTCGGTTTCAGGTCGGAAAGGCGCTGTCGGAAAACTTTGTTCGCGGAATATTGCTTCCACATGGAAAGTCGCCAATCCGTCGATCTGGCGGGCGGTGGCGGCAATCTCGCCGCGCAGATCGTAATATTTTGTCTGCATGGCGGTCACTTTTGCGTGAAGCTCCTGCATGGAAAAAATGCCGTTTTCCTGCAAAAAACTGAACAGGGCGGCGTTCTCCTTGAGAGCCTTTACCTTGCCATATCTGGTTGTCGGTTTGACTGCGGCCTTCGCCTGTTGAAGCTGTTCCCAAATGCTTTGCTTTTGCTCCGGCTGAGTTGCTTGTTGTTTCGTCCAGTTGTAAAGGCGGGCGTGTAAGCAGAATAGGATCATTCTTCACTTTGTTTACTTAATTCTGTACAGGAATTTCAATTGTCACCTTTCCTCCACCGATCTCCACAGAATTGTCTAAACTCAAAATTCCATGATGCAATTCAACAATGCGCTCTGTGACGTACAATCCGATTCCATAATGCTCCGATGAGTTACGGCTTTTGTCCCCTTGGTAAAACTGAATTTTTGCGTTTTTCAGATCTTCCGGCGAGAATCCCTTCCCGCTACCCACGATGCAAAAACGCAGATGGTGTTCCAAGCAGTCAATGTAGATGTCAAGGGAGCCGTATTTCGGGCTGTATTCCACCGCGTTAGAGACAATATTCATAATAGCTCGATTCAATAAATCCGGATCAATCTGAACAATCTGCGGCAGTTTGGCGACATGAAAAGAAACAGTCAGTTCTTTTGTGGTAGCCAAGCCGTTCATCTGATCGGTCAACTCCCGAATGAAATTCTCTGTCGGGACATTTTGTATGCTGGCTGAATTGCCGGATTCCGCGTGGGTTAATTCGATCAGTGTCCGTAAATATGCTTCCATCCGGTCGGTGTTCTTTAAAATATAGTCTGTATATTTGGTCTGCTTAACAGTCAAGCCGGACCGGTTCAACAGTTCCGCGTTCCCATGAATGATCGTGAGCGGGGTCTTAATATCATGTGCGAGGGCGGAAGTTTGCTCGCGGCGTGCCTGTTCCAGTTTCCATTGCTGGGTCAAGGAGCACTTCAGCGCTTCCTTCATGTCGGTAATGGCGTTTAAAACGTGATTGAATTCTTTTATGCCGGATGGACGCACAGTAAAATCCAGATCCTGTTCCGCAATTTTTTGGGCGGCATCCATCATGGGCCACAATTGCTTTTTCAGACGCTGTGCAAAGCGGTAGGTCACTGCAAAGCATCCGATCAGACAGCCGATTAAAAAAAGAACAATGCTGAATATACTAATGCTTGGAAAGTATCGGTTCATCCATTCTATCGCATACCGTTCCCGGATCGTATAATGCACGACACAGGAACCGTCGCTCCGCTTAACGGTTACATAACAATCGGCAGCGGAATATGGCGTGTAGCTGCCCTTTGCATACGAAACAGCCTTTTGTTGTTCCGATGCGCCCATATTGCTTTGAACTACGGTTCCGTCTGTTGAAAGCAGGACGTAAGTGGTATGAGACGGAATCACACTTCCGTCAAACGGTTGAACGGATGCGATGCGGTTTTCCGCCTGTTTGACGGCAAGCTCCGTTGCATTTGCCGAGATATAGAATCCTGTCTGATAACCGGCGAAAAGCAATCCGTAAACCACAATCGTTACCGACGCTAACGTGAATACTACCAGAAGGAGATACTGTAAAAAAATGATTTTAAGGGATACTGCTTTCTTTTTTACGCCCATTTGTATCCAATCCCCCAGACGGTCAAAATGGGGGACGCCTCATATACCAAAAATTTTGACCGGATATTCTTAACATGCTCTGAGATCGTCGAAGAATCGCTTTCGCCGGAGTAGCCGTAGACGGAGTCATAGATTTGTTCTTTCGAGAACACCTGCCCCCGATTTTTTGCCAGAAATTCACAGATCTCATATTCGGATTTCGTTAAAGGTATCGATTTTTCCTTAATACTGACCTCTTTTGCGGAAAGGTCGAACCGAATCCCGGATGTATTAAGGACCGCATGCTTCTCCCGTTGTTCCCGTCTGAGATGCGCATTGACCCGCGCCTGTAATTCTTCAATGCCGAACGGCTTGGTAATGTAATCATCCGCTCCGTTGCCGAGGCCCTCAACAATATCCGTTTCCTGCGTCTTGGCCGTTAAAAACAAAATCGGACAGTCCACAGTGTTTCGGATTTGTTTGCAAAACGCCATGCCGTCCATTCCCGGCATCATAATATCTAAAAGAATTAAGTCATAATCAATTAGCTTGTCCACATTGATCGAGTCTGCGCGGTCAGCGGTGTCAACCTTGTGGCCGCTTTCCATTAAAGCATTCCGAATCAATGCCAGAATATCCGGCTCATCATCAATCGCCAGAATATGTGCCATTTGACTCCCCCCCTTCCGATAAGAAGTATACCCGGCCGGGATAAAATAAGCAAACATACGGTTCATCGTCAGGTTGAAATTTCAGGCGTTATTCATAGTTTTTACGGCCTTCCCACCGTTTGAACCAGATCAGACTTAAAATCAACGCCAAAATCGTAATAGGTACGGCAATCAGAATCCAAGTCCGGATTTCCATATAAAAGCTCATGTTGTTTGGGTGTGCCCACATGGAAGTCAAATCACTTCCCAGCCGTGCTCCCCATGTGCAGGGAAGGTAATACCAAATTCCATCCCCAAGCCCTGTTAAGGCAAGCAGGGCAAGCAGAATTTCTAAAATTCCCATCCCGATCGACGTTCCGCCTCCAAATTGGAAGCTGACAAACAGATGAAGGAGATAAAGGAATACGCTTGAGCAGATCAGCAGTAAAGCAGCCCATACATAGAATTGGGACGGAGCTTTTTGAAAAAATCCTCCGAACAGGCCGATGGCCAGCGCAACGGAACACGCACCGAAAAGCAGAAGTGTAAATAACTTGCTTAGATAAGCGGTACTTCGCGATACCGTGCCGCTCATCATGACTTGAAAATGTCCGGCCTCTGCCTCCAAGTCAGCAGCTTTACTGCATAAAAGCCCAACCACAATGGGAAACACGCCACCGATCAGTTCAAGGTAGGCGCTGAGAACCGTTTCGGACTTTAGCGTAGTTATGGAACAATAGAGAATGGCCAAAAGGGCAAAGCCAAGCGGCAAAAACAGATGAATCCACGGCAGAAACGTATGGCGGGATTTATAAAAATCGGCGCGCACGCCACGCACAAAAGCCCCCATTTTATCGAACCTCCTGTTTTTGAAACCAATTTGCCGTCACAATTGACAGCACGACAAACAGCGTAATAGAAAGAATGATACCGACCGGAATGACGCTTGTATTCAGTAAAGTGTTTCCTTGTTCGGCCAGAAGGCCGTTCGGCATCACATGAATCACCGGGCACATCAGGCGCGACCCCCAACTGTAAGGGCACAGCCACCAGAAGTCTTCAGTCGCCGCCAGCACATTCAGGGCAATCCCTCCGAGGACATTCACAAGGATTGTAACCATCGTTCCGAACTTTTTAGCGAGAAACAGACAAAACGGAATCTGCCATAGGGAGGTAACGATTAAGACCAGGGATGCGGCAAGCATCTGCCCATAAGAATAAGAAACCGCATATTTTGCGTAAATCGTAGCTTTGCCCAAAGCCAGCACAGCAAAATGGAAAATGCTGGCCGATACAAGATAAATTCCGATCAGTGCAATTTTGGCAAGCCACGTTTTCTTTAAGGAAACCGGCAGGGAAAATACGGCCCGGTAACGAAGCCTTTTATCCTCATACTGGTTCATTAGTGCGGGCACAAGTGAAAGGAACCCCGGCAGGATCATCACATACCACCAGTTGTAGCCGTTGGTTATGAACCAAATGCTGGTAAGCACCGCGTGAAACAAAACAAGCGCAGGGGCCAGAATAATCAGGGCCTTGGCGAAAGTCCGTCGGCATTTGAGGCTCTCCGCCTGAATATAGTTCCACATGTCAGCCGTCTCCCTTCCGGTTTTTCTCGACGACTTCCATAAAGAGCGATTCCAAATCCTCGCCGGGATTGATTTTTGCCTGGTATCCGAGAGCGCCGCCCGCTATGATGCCGATGTGGTCGGCAATCAGCTCTACCTCCGACAGAATGTGGCTGGACAAAATCACCGTAATACCCTGCTCCGGGAAAGCACGGATCAGCTTTCGCAAATCCTGAATGCCGATTGGGTCAAGGCCGTTCGTCGGCTCATCCAGAATTAGAAGTTTGGGATGATTGAGCAGAGCAATCGCAATGCCGAGTCTTTGTTTCATTCCCATGGAAAACTGACCGGAACGCTTCTTCCCGGTATTTGTCAAATCCACTGTCTGCAAGACCTCGTCAATTCGGGAATCAGGCAAACCCAAAAGGAGAGTGCGTACTTTCAGATTTTCCCGAGCCGTTAAATTTTCATACAACGGCGGCGATTCGATGAGGGCACCGATATTATTCAAATCGTTCCGGCTCCACGGATGCCCTTCAAACAGGATCTCCCCTGACGTTTTATGGATCATCCCGGTAATCACCTTCAGAGTGGTGGACTTACCGGCTCCGTTTGGTCCGAGTAAGCCGTAAACTGAATTTTCCTGCACGGAGAGGAAAATGTTCTTTACTGCCTGGTGCCGTCCAAATTTTTTACAGAGATTTTGGGTTTCCAAAATATAATCAGCCATGTACATCTTCCTTTTCTTTAAGTTCATGACATAGGTTACACCCCAATTTTAAGGATTCCATAAAGATTTGAAAACGTCTTAAAAAAACGTCACCGATCACATTTCATTATTGTGGAATGCGGAAATCTCCTGCGGCGCAGGGGCTACCGCATCAAGATTCTCGACACCATCAACTTCAAAAAGTCCATGAGATACAATCCCTTCGCGTACATCCATTCGGAAAAGGACATCTTGAAGCTGGTCACGGCGCTCATCGCCAACACCAAGGGGAACGGCAAATCCGGAGATGACTTCTGGGAAAAAGCAGAAACTCTCTTTTACACGGCGCTCATCGGCTACATCCACTATAAGGCCCCGGTCGAGGAGCAGAATTTCGCCACGCTGATCGAGTTTATCAACGCTTCGGAGGTCCGGGAAGATGATGAGGAATTCAAAAATCCCGTGGATCTCATGTTTGAGGCATTGGAAAAGGAAAATCCGAACCACTTCGCCGTCCGGCAATATAAGAAATATAAGTTGGCGGCGGGTGTTATATGCTCTAAGAGGCTTATTTATCATGATTTTTGTCATGGTTAATGAAGCGGCTTAGAGCATTTTATATACAGGAGGGCGCGAACATGAGTAACGGAAAAATCACCCCGCTATATGAACGATTATCCCGTGATGACGAGTTACAGGGCGAAAGCAACAGCATATCCCACCAAAAGCAGATGCTGGAGGAATATGCCCGGCGAAACGGTTTTCCGCGCCCGACCCATTTTACCGACGACGGTATTTCCGGAACCCGGTTCGACCGTCCCGGATTTACGGCCATGATGGAGGAAGTTGAGGCAGGACATGTAGAGGCTGTCATTGTGAAGGATATGAGCCGCTTGGGGCGCGATTATCTCAAAGTCGGCCAAATCATGGAGATTCTGCGGCAGAAAAACGTCCGGCTTATTGCCGTCAACGATGGCGTGGACAGCGCCAGAGACGATGATGATTTCACCCCCTTCCGCAACATCATGAAGAGCATACATCATTCGGGAACGTCGTGCTAAAAAATACTCAAAACCTGTAAGTCGGCCTGTTTTCATTGCATATCAAGTTCCCGGTTGACCTGTCCGACAAAACGATAGAACACCTTTACATCCTGCCTGCGCTTTCCGTCAACAACGGTGCGTTCGCCAATTTCAATGTGGTCTATCAGCTCGTCGATGGTCTCCCGGTCGAGTTCCTGTAAGTTCAGATATTTGCGAATCGTCGCCGCCCAATGCTGAATGTCGGCGGCATCCTGATCGGATTTTTTAACTGCGGACAGGAACGTGTCGAGGCGTTCCGCTTTGATAAGGCGCTCCTGTTCGTTTTTTGCTATCAGCACCGAGAAGGTGCTTTCGCTGACCGCCCCGCTCACCTTGTCCTCATAGAGCTTTGCGGTCATGCTCTCCAATTCCTGCAAGCGGCGGCGCAGTTTGCCGATGTCCTGACGGGTATTCGCCATGCGCTGTTCGTCATACTGTGCCATCCAGCTTTTGAGTTTCTCCAACACACCGGCCTCATCCAGAGTGACGGCCTCGGCGTCCGCTTTGATTTCAGCCATAACGATCTGCGCCAGCGTTATTTCATAGATACGGTGCCAGGAACAAATACTCCGGCCCGACTGGATATATCTCTCACAGCAGTAGGAAACATAGCGTTTTACGCTGCCGTTTTTACGGCGGTGTGTTTCTGTACTTGCGCCAAGGGGACCTTTGCAGTCTGCGCAGACCAGCTTGCCGGAGAAAAGGCTGCGGGTCGGCTTTCGGTTATTCTCAACGCGGCGCTTCGCAGCCTGATTGATCTTTTGCACGGCCTCCCATTCTTCCGGGGTGACGATTGCCTCGTGGGTTGCCTCGCACCGTATCCACTCGGATTCCGGCTTGTAAATCATCGTACCGTCCTTATAGGAACGGGAGCCGGTATAGTTCATCAGCAGATTTCCAAGGTAGACCTCGCTGTTTAGAAGGTTTTTTACGGCTGTGCAGGTCCAAATTTGAGAATACCGGCATTCGCCGGTTCCGTACAGGCTGTGCCAATACCCACGCGGGGAAAGGATGCCGTCCTGATTGAAAGCGGCGGCAATCTTGCCATAGGCCGCGCCGTCCCGCCGCATGGAAAAGGCCCTGCGCACCACAGCGGCGGCGTATTCGTCGATCACCAGCTTGTGCTTATCATCCTCGCTTTTGCGGTAGCCGTAAGGGGCGTAAGCGGAAAGAAACTGCCCGCTTTTCATTTTGGCGTACCGCACGGACTTGATTTTGTTGCTTAAATCCTTCAAATGGTAGTCGTTCATGAGGCTGCGGAAGTGGAGCATGTCGGTGTTGTCGCCCTCGGTGTCCAGACAGTCCAGCACGGAAACGAAGCGGCACCCAAGGGATGGGAATACAACATCCGTGTACCGGCCCACCTCTACAAAGTCGCGTCCCAGCCGGGACAGGTCTTTGACGAGGATCAGATTGATAACGCCTTTCCGGGCGTCCTCCAGCATCTCCAGAAAACCGGGACGCTGAAAATTGCCGCCGCTGTAACCGTCGTCGGCGTAAGTTTTCACCTCCGTCCATCCGTTCAGCATCACAAATTTGGAGAGGATTTCCCGCTGATTTTCAATACTGGCGGATTCGTCGGCGGGGATGTAGCTTTTCGCTTTCGCGGAGTTGGAAGCGTCATCCACGCTCAGGCGGCAGTAGATGCCGACCTTATACAGCTTTTTCATAACGCTCCCTCTTTTCCTGCGTCAGCGCCTCGTCCACATTCCCGACGTAACGGTAATGCACCTTGATGTCGCAGATGCGAAGGTCGCCCTGCTTTTGGGTTTCGCCCACTTCAATGCGGTCCACCAGTTCAAACAGGATGGTTTCATCCAGCTCCGTGATTTCTGTATAGCGACGGATGATATCTGTCCAGCGGTCCGCGTCCTGCCTGTTCCCACGCTGGGCCCGGACCTTTTGTTCCAGTTCCGGGAGGACAGCAGATTTTTCTGCGCGCTCGGATTCATATTTCTGCATCAGGGTCTGAAACACGGTCTGCGGGATAACGCCTTTGCATTTGTCCTCATAGAGATTCTACATCAGTTTTTCCAGCTCCGACACGCGGACGGTTGCCGTTTTCAGCTCCTGTTCATAAGAGGACAGGCGGCTGCGGGTTTCCTTGTCCTTCAGACGGGTGATCTGCGCCACAAGCCGGTCCCGGTCGTACTCCGCGTACTGAGCTTTTTCCCGGATATCCGCCAACACGAGCTTACTCAAGACATCCTCATAAATCATGTGGACAGTGCAGGCGGTTTTCCCGCTGCGGCTGTAGTTGCCGCAGATGAAGGAGTGAAATACCTGCGTATGGCCGTCGCTGTACTTGCGCGTCTCATTGTGGGACCGCATTTTGAAGCCGCAGTCGGCGCAGTAGACAAGGCCGGTGAAAATGCTTTTTCTGCCTGCGGCGGTGGGAGATTTCCGCACTTTCTTTTGGTCGATGCTAACAACCGTGTCCCACACGTCGCGGGGAACGATTGCTTCGTGAGTGTTTTCCACCCGTATCCATTCATCCTCCGGCTTTACAATGAGCTTGCGGGATTTATACGAGAGCGTCCCGTGTTTGCCCTGCACCATATTGCCGATGTAGACCTCGTTTCGGAGGATAACCTGAACGGTGGTATTGGCCCACTGGTGGTTGACCTTACGCGGGTCGCTTCGCCCCTTGCGCTGATAGTACAGCACTCCGGGCGGCTGAATTCCTTCCTCGTTGAGTGCCACGGCAATGGACCAAAACCCCATGCCCTGACAGCGCATGGCGAAGATCCGGCGCACAACCGGCGCGGTTTCTTCGTCGATCACAAGATGGTGCTTATCCGCAGGATCGCGCTTGTACCCATAGGCGGGGTAAGTACCCATGAATTTCCCATCCTCCGCACACGCTTTCTTCACGGCCTTGACCTTTTTGCTGGTATCCCGGCTGTAGAACTCGTTAAATAAGTTCAAAAAGCACATGACATCGGTGCTGCCGTTGGTGCTTTCCGTGTCGATGCCGTTGTTCAGCGCGATGAAGCGGCACCCGATGGAAGGAAACAGGTAATCCGTGTACTGCCCGAATTCAATGTAGTTTCTGCCGAAACGCGACAGGTCTTTGACCAAAATCACGTTGATGCGCTTTGCCTTGGCATCCTCAATCAACCGCTGGACACCGGGGCGTTGAAAATTCGTTCCAGAATAACCGTCATCGGTATATACGTCGATTTCATTCCAGCCGCGCTCACGGACATACCGTTGGAGCAGCAGCTTTTGATTTTCAATGCTGGCGGATTCGCCGTCGCGCTCATCGTCGTTGGACAGTCGGCAGTAGATGCCCACGTTGTATGTTTTTTCGATCATCTATGTTTTACCTCCCGATCATCTCAGCATCATACCCCGTGCGGTTTTATGGCTCTCGAACATCATCAGGATAACGCGGGAGCTTTCGCCGCGCAAGGATGCGGCTGGCCGAGAGGGTTTTATCGTTAAGAAGCAGAAGGGACGCGGGGCGGTGTAAGCTCTGTCATGGCGCGCCGGACGGCGAGCTGTTCCAGCGTATGCCCCAGGTCCTTTTCACCGGAAAACACGCTGGTCACGCGATACAGCGTATTCCCGATCTTGACTTCCTTGTAAGAGGTATTTGCTTTTCCGCATGGTGTGGCTTGCTCCATAAAGAGACACCTCCATTTCAAACCATATCCAATATAAAAGATGACAGCCGCGCCGATACAGGTTTGAGCAGCCATACGGCTGGCACGTTTCGGCGCGGCTGTCCCTTTGTTTCGATTTGCTTTTATGTTTACAGACATTCCGGACGAACAGGCGGCGTACCTGTTACCATAGGAATTGCACCTCCCCCCATGATGATGGCGGGCCGTTCTCATTGCCTGCGACGGTTTTATCACGCTCGGACTGTGACTGAACGGAAGTTTCATTACATACAGATAATTGCCGCAGAGCTGCCTTGCGTCTGAAAGACGCTGCTCTGCCTGCGGCGCTGGTGTTTTTCGCTCCCTTTCCGTTACGCTGATATCCAATCACCCTCTCCCGCGTAAGGAAAGATCGTGGCGCACCCGCCGCCCGGCTCCCTGTATGCCGCTGTTTGCGGTATGTATCCGGCTTGTCCCTTATTCGATTTTCAAGGTTCAGCGAAGAATAAAAACATATCCCTCATAAACCTTTTCATCTTCAGGGCAAAAGTTGCTCCCTTAAATGAAATTTTTGAGGACTGCCTCCATATTTTTCAGCGCCTTATTGATAGAACGTGAGATTTGACTTTTATTTACCCCTTCTGCCTTAGCAATGGCACTTTTGCTCATTCCCAAGAAGTAATGAGCATAGATGCGCTTGGCCTGCTTATCCGGCAAGGCGGCGATGGCAGCGTGAAGCTGCTCAGCCGTCACTTTGCGCTCATAGATTTCGCAGGGGGACAGGGACACGAACAGGATGTCACGCTCGATGCCGTCGCCGCGATCCAGAGAGTAATACGCCTTATGACGGTATCTCCGCAGATAGTAGGCGGCTTCGGCGTGTTCATAGGAATCCATGAGTGCCGCAACCTCGTCCGGTACCTCAATGATGCAGTCGGTGGTATAAAAATCGGGATAATAGTCCCGCAGATTGATCTTGACCATTTTCTTTTCCTCCGTTTCGATTTTTAGGCTTGGGCAAATCGAAACAGAGGATGGAGGGGAGCGGCAGAGGGGCTTTATATCACACCGCGTCGATATAACGTACCAGAAATATTTATCCAGAGAAAAGAAGATAAAAAACGTACCAAAGCAGAATATCCTCCGCATGGTACGTCGAAATTGATACAAATTACATACTATTATGTCATAGCTTGCATATGCAAGGTTAGAATTTATCCTTATGGAGCAATAACTTTTTTTAAGCGATTACCTTGGAAGATTGCCCATAGAATATTCAGGCCATCTGCTAAACTGCCACCTTTCTATAAAAGTGGTATTTTGGTAGTAAAAACAACATCTGCCAAAGCTCCTTTCAGTTTGCTTTGGCAGGTGACTCATTTGATTTTGGATGCATTAATATAACCCGCCAAAGCAGTCTTTTTTTTCTTGCCTTGTCCGGCTGTTATTTTTGTGAAATATGTTGCATGCAAATATGACGCACAACCACATTATGTAATCATCTTTTTTCTACTAAACTTAGATAAGAGGTGATACATAATGCACTATGACATGAAGCGAATGGGTACTATCATTCAAGGAGCCCGTATATCGCGCGGAATGACACAAACAGCGCTTGCTGACAAAATAGAAGTTTCTTTAAGAACCATCATTGCCATTGAAACTGGAAAACGAAATCCAACATTTGAGGTCCTTTATAAAATCATTCAAGAATTAAGTATTCCAGCTGATCTTATTTTTCGTCCCGAGGATGTAACTGGTACGCCAGAGCAGGAACAATTTATTCGGGAGTTCCGGGATGCTAACGAGCAAGAACAGCAAATTGCTATTGCATCAGCAAGAGGTATTTGGAAAGAACTCCGCCATGAAAACAAGGGATAGTATTTGAACTAACTTAACCACAAGTACAATCAACTTTATAGATCATGTACAAGGAGAGCCGATAACTGTGATTAATCTCACATGTTATCGGCTCTGCGTCTCAGCGGCTGGCTCTTTGATAACTGATATTTTCAGATGTCGTACATTTATTAGTGTCTCATGTTTGCACTTGGGACAAAATAGCGGAAAGTTTTTAAGGATTGTATCCTCACGGATTTTTAGACGTGTCTTGTTATTGCAAACAGGGCATAATACCCATTTGATTTCCGTCGTAATATCACTCCTGTCATAGTTTTATCATTCATAATCAAAACATATCTTGACTCTATCCGGAGTGGCAGAGTCAAGATATGTTTTTTGCAACCAGACTATCATAGTACGTTTATTTACCTTAGACTCTTGGCTTTATGCCCCTGCCTTTCGGTCAGTTTGCCTTTTCTGATATTTAATTTTATATGCTAAATTAAGAAATTTGGACCTGCATTTTTTCAGTATTATGCATGCCAATTAAAGCAGCTCCGATTGCGCCGTTGAACTGCGGATAATTTGCCTTGTAAATATCGCACATCAGTTCATCTTCCAACGCAGATCGAAGAGCATCATTGTTAGCGCCGCCTCCGGTCATCATCACATCGCCATCCGACTTATATTTACGCGCCATTTTGGCGATACGGTTTGCCATGGCTATATGCATACCTGCAAGGATATCACTTCGGCTTTTCTTTTGAGCAAGAAGAGAGATCACTTCCGTCTGGGCAAAAACGGCGCAGGTGCTGTTGATTTGACAGGGATCTGTACTCTCTTTCGCAAGCGAAGCAATCTGATCAATGGTAGTTTCCAGAAGATCAGCCACGACCTCCAAGAACTTTCCTGTTCCAGCGGCGCATTTATCATTCATTGTAAAATTCACGATATGTCCATCGGGGCCAAGGCTGATGATCTTGCTGTCTTGGCCTCCGATATCAATGATCAAGCGCGGATGCACGTTTTCAGGGGCTGTCAATTGTACACCGCAGGCATGAGCGGTGATTTCTGAAATTGTGGCATCTGCGAGGCCGATACTGCGCCTGCTGTATCCGGTTGCGGTGATTACGGCGATATCATTGCGTGTGATACTTTGGCTCGCATAGATCTTTTCCAGCAATTTGGCCGCAGTTTCCTCACAGTCGATGCCTGTTGGAAGAAGTTCAGCGCCTAAAACACAGTTATCCTTTATCAATGCCGCCTTCAGGTATGTCGAACCGGCATCCAGTCCCACATAATAGTTTCCCATGTATTTATCTCCTTTGTTCTATCAATTCAACAAACGCTTCCAGACGGATTTTTACCTGTTCTGCATCCTCGGCGGAGAAATCTGTTTCCACACGCAGAACCGGAATATCAAGCTTATCTGCCAGCTGTTCCACCATGGACAATTCGAAGTCGTAAGGCGTGCAGCCGCGCAGGATATGATAAATAACGCCCTCCACTTTCGTCTGACGCAGTTTTTCTGTGAGACTGCTGAGGCGATCGTCCGTCTGCTCGAATACCGGACACGTACATGCGCAGACATATCGCGCCGTAAGCGCACGTAAGATGCCGTCTGTACTGTACTCATCAGGAACAACGGGGTCATATAAAAGCCTCCCCGCCATACACGTCTCGTCTCCGACAATCTGTGCCCCCAGACCTTCCATCAAAAACGGCAGTTTATAGTTTGGAAATGTAATGGGAGAGCCTGCGATAAAGATACGCGGCTTTTTCCTTTTCAAAGGCTGCATGGCAGCTGCTTTTTGGGAAAGTCCGGCATTTAGTATTTTCGCGTGCTGCGCCCAGCTTTCCGGCGTATCATAGCAATAGCTGTTCAGCACAGCCATAACCTGTGAACCCGTGACAGGCGGATTGTCGGATGAGAGCAAGCCGTATAGTTTATATGCTTCCTGCTGTGCCGCATTAATGCTTTTGCAGGATTCAATCAGTTTCCGGTTGGAGAACCTGCGGCCCGTTTCTTTGGAAATACTTTTCATGAGAGCATGCATGTTTTGCAGGTTCTGCGCAAAGCGTTCCTCCGACTTATCCATTTCAATCGGCAAGGGAATAACCGGAAGGTACTGCGACAAAAGCGCAGCGCTTTTTCGCTTGCCATCGCAGGTCATCGGCAGCACTGCCAGCCTGCACTGCTGATAGATCGGCATGACGCGCATTGCGTGAAAACCGGCAGTTGCCTTCAGGACTGGGCAGGCATCACGCGGGACGATCTCATCCCCGATCATCGCCGCAACGCTGTGCCCAGCGCATAAGCGCAGCGGCCTGTAGCCGAATGCGTATATCATTTCATCCGGCACCATCACGCAGTAGCTACCTATGTACTCGTTGTCATCCTTTTCAAAATCGACGAATGTTCTTTTAAGAACATTCGTAAAATATTCAAGCCCCTTGGGAACATCTCCTATGGATGTCAACTGTTTCAGTGAACCAGCCGAAACACGCGAAATATTTCGCTTATAACGTTCTAATGTACGCTCTTCCATTATTTCACCTGCTTACTATTACGTTTGGAGGACAATACCTTTTTCCCAAACAGGGTAAAGGAAAGCACATCCTGCTCCGGGCATGCCTCAATGCATTTCATACAGTAGATACAATCCGAGTGAGTGATATCGGATTTGTTGCGTTCTTCATAAATGGAGCGGATATCCATTGGACAACATTCAAGACAAGCGCGGCAGTGTGTACACGCGGTGCCGTCCTTTTTAATTTTTCCGAAGCTGATTTTATTGACAAAGCCCCGGAGTGTCCCTAGCGGGCAGTATTTACAGAACGCCCTTTCTTTCAGAAAACAAATTCCCGTTACAATACCGACAATAATGATTTTATAGATACTCATATCTGCGCTGCTGAAGGAAAGGTCGGGCCGTATATACATAACTGGGCGCAGCCCAAAAAACAAAACGCTGGCCAGAAAATATACAAGTATGATCCATTTCAGCGGACGCAAATAGGATTTCACCTTTAATGACACGTGGAACGTCGGAATATGCAGTTTTTTCCGAAGCATTGAAAGTAGTTCCTGATAAAATCCCAGCGGACAAACATAGCCGCACCAGAGACGCCCAAAAACTAGAGCACTGAAGATGCTGAGCAATAAAATAATAATCCGGTATCTGCTTCCAAGGAAAGCGAGCACGGCAGCGGCAATCAGAAGACATGTGATACGAAAAGCTGTAATTTTACGCTGCTTCAATGTGTTTCCTCCTCACTCCGCAGTACCGGAAGCGGTTTAACGCGGTTTTTCTTTTTTCTGTAATAGACTGTCATGCCTCCCGATGTCAACACGGCAATACCCAAAATAGAGGCAACATTTTCGATACGCTTGAGCGTCTTAGCCTGCATAGCGGTTTCGTTTTGATTACCGCCGTTTGGAATTGTCGTGCTTTCGTCGCTTTGAGTAGTGCTGCTAACGGGAGTTAATGTCCGGCCTGCTGGATTCTGCGCAAGATTTGCTTTGACAGCGAAAAAAACGATTGTAACAAGAATGGCGGCAATCACGATGGTTATTATTCCGCGGTGTGCTTTTGCCGCTTTTGTTTTTTCCATAACTTTTCGATGCAGTTCTTGTAAAAGAAAGCTGAATGACATAAGTTCCTCCTTAATCGCTTTGAGTTTATAAACTGGTGAGTATTCATTTTCATATTGCTGCGGACAGTCTTCCGGTCTGCATCAGCAGTTCAGAAAAAGCTTCCAGGCGAATTCTGATCTGTTCGATATCGGCATTCGTATAATCCGTTTCAATGCAGACGAACGGAATCCCCGCCCTGATGGCGGCCTTTTCAATCCGATTCGCTTCATAAGCATACATGAGTTGCCCCTTGAGCAGATGGTAGATGACGCCGCTGGCGTTTTGCAGGAAAGAAGTATCAGAACACAGTGCGCGAGCAATATCGTTTTGTGCCGATCTGTAATGAAGTTCATTCAGATCCCTGAACATGGAATTTAGCGAGGAAGGATCATGCTCCATAAGCTCTGTGTAATCCTCCGGATCAGGGACTCCACAGTGATTCTCATAATTTCGGATGCCGACATTATGTAATACAGTCGGGATTTTGACATTCGGGAAAAAGATCGGTGACCCGATCAGCAGCAGATGGGACCGGTTTTCGGGCATCGGCTTCAGGTTTTCCTCGGCGAATCCATTCACGCGGTCGGTCCATTCCTGAATGTCAGGAGCAAGATAATAGGTCTGCTTGATAAAATCCTTTGCGATTTGCGGAATATCCATAGTCTTAAGGCGCCGGATGGCATCATGTGCGCTGGTGATTTGCTTCGCGGCAGTTCGGATGCTCTTGGCGGTGATCGGTCGGTGTGTGAGCTTTTGCAGCTCCATAACTAAATCCATCTGTGACGACCGAAACCGTGATGTGGCTTTTGAATCCAGAAACGGCTCCTCCTCCATCACGATTACCGGATGCCCCAGATCCTTGAAATAAGGCAGAACTTTACGCGTATCTGCGTTGCTCACCGGAACAACCATCGCGGTAATATCCCTCATGCAGGCAAGCTGTTCGGAAAAGAGAATGCTGCTTGCAGATTTCAACACAGGGTCCGAAATCTGCGGAAACACATGTTCTGCGTATTGATCCGTAAAGTAATTACCGCCAAGCAAAAATAACGGTTTCGCGCCGGTAGCCCGGATATATAATTCGGGAATACCAGTCCCCAATACCGCTATGGACGGCATTTCTGTCTTTTGTTCACCAAACCAGAATCCCTTCCAGATATCGAAAAAATAATCAAGAGGGATATCTGGTGCTTTTTCGCGCACGGCATCCATCGATTTCAGGATCTGATCCTCATATTTTTTATCCAAAACATTTAGGGCCCCTTTCATCTTTGATACTTTTGTATTATAATCAAAAACAAAAGTGAAAGGAGTAACCATGGTTACTCCTTTCAAGAAAGGTGTGCTATTTTGGATAATTTATTTTCGATACTTGAAACGGTTGATCTATTTAACTGCTTCTCTTCTGATGAGTTAGATAAATTGTTTCAAAATAATCTTTACCATATCAGAACTTATACCAAAGATTCCGTGGTACATCTTCAGAACGAAAAATGTGAAAACCTCGACATCATTTTGAGTGGGACTGTTTCGGTACAAAAAATTGATTCGAATGGGGATATGCTCACGATTTGCAGTTTTTCGGCCGGTGAGGTTATGGGAGAAAATCTCCTGTTTTCACACAGAAACTTTTATCCCATGACAATCACCGCAAAGTGTGATGCGAAAATTCTCCAGATCAAGAAAGAATTGACTTTGAAGCTGTGCCAAGATAACAGTAAATTTCTGAAGGGCTTTCTCCAGTCTGTATCCGATAAAACGCTTATTTTAACAGGCAAGATTAAAATATTAACGTTAAAGACAATCAGACAATGTATCATTGAGTTTTTGCTTTATGAATGCCACATACAAAAATCAACTACTATTAAATTGAATATGACCAAAAAAGAACTGGCTGAAAAAATAGGGGTCCAAAGGCCATCTCTGTCAAGAGAGCTGAATAAAATGAGAAAAGACGGCCTTATCACCTATGATCCAAAACAGATCACAATCATGGATGTCGATTTGCTGAACAAACTGCATATAGACTCCTGAAAATATTATTATCTTGAAACAAACAGTACCATAATCATGTTCATTCATTGCGAAGAAAAATACAGTTCATTTTATCATTAAGGTCAGAGGTATCATTGAGACTGACGACTGCACCGGTCGTTTGTAACAGCTCGAACTGATTTTTGTGAAACCTTAGAACGCCGTCGTCCCTGAGCTTTGAAAGCTCGGCTGACATGGCGCTGCGCTCGACGGAAAGGTAGTCCGCGAGTTCCTGCCGGTTAAAAGGAATACTGAAACGGGTGTTTTCTGCTTTCTTCGCTTCGGCCGAGAGATAGGCAAGGAGCTTTTCGCGAGTGGTACGCTTTGACGTAAATTCAATTTTCTGCGTCAGCGCTATATTTTTCATGGCTATAATGCTTAGCATATTCTGAATGAGCTTGCCGTGAAAAGCACACGCCCTGGCGCATGGAACGGCAAGCCTGTGACAGTCGATAAATAGCAGTTCGCTTTCGGTCGTTGTGATTACTCTGACCGGAAGCATTTTTATTTCCGCGCAGGCAAAGGATTCCCCGAACAGATTTCCAATGTCAATTTTTCCGAGGATGCTTCTGTTTCCGTAATAGTCATCCTGAACGACCTGAACCTGTCCCGATAGAACAATGCCGAATTTTTCGATGCTTTCGCCGCTGGAAAATACGGTTTGCCCTTTTTCAAAACGAACCGATTTCGCGGCCAGGCACAACAAAAGCGGCTGCAAATCTGCCTCTTCAATGCCTCTGAATAATTGTACTGTTTTCAATACATCCAAATAATTTCTCATAAAATCCTCTTTCGTTGGAATTCCAACAGACTTATTGATTTAAGAATAGTAAACTCAAACCATAAAGTCAACAACAACTTGAAAGTGGGGGACGGAACATGATTCGAAAAATTATCAGAATTGATGAAGAGAAATGCAACGGCTGCGGACTGTGCGCAAAAGCCTGTCACGAAGGGGCAATCGGAATGATAAACGGAAAGGCCAAGCTTCTCCGCGACGATTACTGCGACGGCCTCGGCGACTGCCTGCCGGCCTGCCCGACAGCAGCTATCAGTTTCGAAGAACGCGAAGCGAAAGAATACGATGAAGCCGCCGTGAAGAAAAGCAAGCTGAGCCAGCAAGCAGAAACGTTGGCCTGCGGATGCCCTGGCACACAATCTAAATCCATCCATCGGGAAAATAAGTGTGAGGCCGTCCATTCCAATATCAGCGAAAACAAAAGCCAGTTGTCACAGTGGCCCGTCCAAATCAAACTTGCGCCGATCAATGCTCCGTATTTCGCGGACGCCAATCTACTGGTCGCCGCCGACTGTACGGCCTATGCTTACGGCGATTTTCACAACAGGTTTATCAGGAACAAAGTGACCCTGATTGGCTGCCCCAAGCTTGACGAAGGAGATTACAGCGACAAACTCACGGAGATCATTAAAAACAACAACATTAAAAGCGTTACAATCGTCAGAATGGAAGTCCCCTGCTGCGGCGGGATCGAAAACGCGGTAAAAAGGGCGCTTCAAAACAGCGGCAAGTTCATTCCTTGGCAAGTAGTGACGATTTCAACCGATGGGAAAATTCTTGATTGACAGGAGGTAATCATAATGATAGAAAAAGAGTATAAACTGTCCAAAACCAATGAAAAAGTGATAGAAAAAGTCATATTTGACGAAAACCTTCATTACCTTCACATGGTGTTTAACAAAGGCGAGGGATTGCCGGAACACTTTACCAATTCAAACGTGTATATGACCGTCATTCGCGGACGGCTCTCCATCGACCTTGATGAACAGGAAATCCATGAGTACGAAGCCGGGACTCTGCTGAAAATCCCGTTTCAAACTAAAATGAATGTCAGAAATGTGCATGACGAAACGCTGGAACTAATTGTCGTAAAAGCGCCCGCTCCGAAAAGCTGAGAAAACGAAGGAGGAACTCGGATGAAAAAGTACAGGTGTATTCCCTGCGGGTATATCTATGATCCTGCGCTTGGTGATCCCGACAGCGGCATCGCGCACGGCACGGCATTTGAAGATTTACCCGATGATTGGCAGTGCCCGATTTGTTTTGTCGGCAAAGACGAATTCGAACCTGTTGAAGACTGAATTTTAAAGGAGGAAGCAAAATGAGCATGTTTTGTTATCAGTGTCAGGAAACCGCCGGAGGAAAGGGCTGCGCAGTGCGCGGCGTCTGCGGAAAAACCGAAGAAGTAGCGAAGCTTCAGGATCTTCTGATTTATGCCCTCAAAGGCATCTCGCAGATCGTAGTCAAAGGGAAGCTCGATATCAAAAGCCTCGGCGAGACAAATTATGAAGTTCTCAGCAGCCTGTTCATGACCATTACCAATGCGAACTTCGACGACGGCTCTATTGAAAAGCAGATCATGAAAATGATCGCCATCAGAGATAAGCTAAGGGACACCGTTGCTTCCGCAGGTTTACACGACGCGGCCACTTTCACGGTAAGCTCCAGAGCGTCTATGCTGGAAAAAGCCACTACCGTCGGCGTGCTGTCAACCGCAAACGAGGACGTACGGTCTCTTCACGAGATGATCACATACGGCCTTAAGGGCATGGCGGCCTACGCCGAACATGCGAAGAACATTGGAAAAGAAGATTTGGCAATCAACGCCTTTATCTACGAAGCACTTGCGGCAACGTTGAACGATTCCCTCACCGCTGACGATCTGGTCGCACTGACGCTGAAAACCGGCGAATACGGCGTAAAGGCCATGGCCCTTCTGGACGAAGCCAACACATCAAGGTTCGGCAATCCTGAAATTACTGAGGTCGATATCGGTGTCCGTAAAAATCCCGCAATTCTGATTTCCGGCCATGACCTGACCGATCTGGAACAGCTTTTGGAGCAGACCAAAGGCACCGGCGTGGATGTGTATACCCACAGCGAGATGCTGCCCGCCCATTATTACCCGGCTTTCAAAAAATACGAAAATTTTGCGGGCAACTACGGCAACGCCTGGTGGAAACAGCTTGATGAATTTGTATCCTTCCATGGTCCCATCCTGTTTACCACTAACTGCATCGTCCCGCCCAGAAGCGAAGAGGTCCGGGGCAGAATCTTTACCACGGGTTCCACCGGCTATCCCGGCTGCAAGCACATTGAAGCGGACGAAAATGGCAAAAAAGACTTTTCCAAAATCATCGAGCTTGCCAAGACTCTTCCCACACCCGATGAAATTGAGACCGGCAGCATCGTCGGCGGCTTTGCCCATAACCAGGTGTTTGCTCTGGCTGACAAAATTGTTGACGCCGTTAAATCCGGTGCGATCAAAAAGTTCTTTGTGATGGCTGGCTGCGACGGACGCATGAAGTCCAGAGAATACTACACCGAGTTTGCTGAGAAGCTCCCGAAGGACACTGTGATTCTCACTGCTGGCTGCGCGAAGTATCGCTATAATAAGCTGAAGCTGGGCGACATCAACGGAATTCCAAGAGTTCTAGACGCTGGGCAGTGCAACGACTCCTATTCGCTTGTTGTCATCGCGCTCAAGCTCAAGGAAGTTTTCGGGCTGGACGACATCAACGACCTGCCCATCGTTTATAATATTGCGTGGTACGAGCAAAAGGCCGTCATCGTCCTGCTGGCGCTGCTGTCCCTGGGCGTAAAGAACATCCACCTAGGCCCCACGCTGCCGGGTTTCCTGTCGCCCAGCGTGGCAAAGGTCTTGATTGAAAAATTCGGAATCGCAGGCGTGGGAACAGTTGACGATGACATCAAGCTGTTTATGAATGCCTGATTTAAAAAAGGAGATTTGGCATATGAACGCAACAATCGACAGAAAGGGCTGTATTTCCTGCGGATTATGCACATCAACCTGTCCGGAAGTATTTCGGATGGCTGATGACGGGCGCGCGGAGGTTTGCGCGGACCCTGTTCCTGAATCTGCGGAAGACACGGCAACGGAAGCACGGGATAACTGTCCCGTCTCTGTTATCACGGTAGAATAATCATAAATCAGCGCCCATTTGAAAGGCTTTCAGATGGGCGCTGATTAAGAAAGAAACAAAAGTAGCAAGCAATGCATCGTGGTACCCACGATGCCCATTTCCCAATTTTTCGCTTACGCGAAAACCGTGAAATTGCTTGTTGGTGGCAGTGCCCCCAATCCCCTCTGATCGCACAATAAATTGTGCGGCTACGCGTCCTGCGGACGCTTCCGGGAGCATGGACAACTCAACGCTGCCCATGCTCTTTTTCTTTCTCCGCTTCGCGCCTGTCGGGGCCAAGCAGATGATCGACGTTTGCTTTCACGGTCAACAGCTCTTTCATCTCATCGCGGGCCTTGCGATAATCAACGTAAGCCGCCTTTTTCTCTGTCAGAAGCGCCGCATATTCGGCCTGTAAACTCTTGACGGTAGGGAGTTTTTTTACACCCAGCTCATCAAATGACTTCTTCGCCGCCTTGTGCAACAGGATATCGCTCTCATGCTCCGAAAGAAACTTTTTTGAATACCCCGCCTTGCGATAGGCAACATAGGTGTCGCGGGTCTTGGCGTAATTGATGATCTGTGTTTTCAGAACGGCGATCTCGGCCATCCGTTTTTCAGCCGCTTTGATTTGTGTGGAAAGCTCATTGTACCGGGCGGTTGCCAAAGCCGTTTTAGCGGCCAGCGCATCGTATTCCAACAGGTTGTGCTCGGTCAGATAATTTACTGTCTGAGCCATCTGCTTGAGGTTGAATATCTTGGCCCAGCGTTCGTAACCAACGCCTTTTCCGGCGCGAAGTTTGGCCTGAATATCCACCAGCAAATTGATCTTTTTATTTGGCGCGGGCAGGACGATTTTTTTGCGCGGCTGATGTACCTTTTCGCCGGAAAGAACGGCCCGAAGCTCCGCTTCACTGTAGCCGCTGCCCAGCGTATCCAGCCGGATAAACCGCTTTTGATTCTTTCCGCGCAGGGCGGGAATTTTCCCCGATTTGATTACATATCCGGCGTCCCGCAAGAGCTTCAGGAGCGCGTCAAAATCGGTTGGATTTTGAGCTAAAGCCGCGTCTATTGCCACACGCAAAAGCTCCCGGTTTGAGGGCTTTGCCTGATTGCCCAGCCACTTGTTGTAACTCTTGCCGCGACGCTTTGGATTTTCCACGATAGACAACCCGTTCTCGATGCACAGCGTATCGTTGAGCCGCCGTACGGCTCTGGTACTTCCCCAAAAGTTTCGGAATTTCCGGGTACAGTCGAGGGACGTGGAATTCCAAATGATATGATTATGAATGTGGTGTTTGTCGATGTGGGTGCAGACGATGAAAGCATGGTTCCCGTTTGTAAAGCGTTTGGCAAGCTCACTGCCGATCCGGTTTGCTTCCTCCGGCGTGACCTCGCCGGGGACAAAGGACTGTCGGAGATGGTAAGCAATCACATCGTCCGCACCGCGCGTTCTGCCGGTGAGCGCGGCATACTGCCGTTTGGAAAAAAGGAACTCGGCGTCGGCTGTGCGGCTGTCGCATTCGTGGCCGGTGATGAGCCTGCCGTAATCCGTTTTCTCCGGATTCTCTGCATAGTCGATGATGTCGCTAATTGCTGTTCCGACGTTCCGGCCCTTGCCGGTATGCAGCGGCATCAGCCGCGTTGTTGCCATAAACACTCCTCCCTATAAAATAAAAAGGAAGCTATAAAGAGCTTCCTGAAAAACATGCAGGAAATGACCAGCTAATCTCGAATATTTCTTTTTAAGGCACAGGCATGTGGACACCTTACAAATTGTTATTTAATCTGCTATAATATATGTAATAATTTGCCGAATAGAAATAAGCTATCATAAAGTTTACGGTTCAGTGTAAACAATAGCAATAATGGGCAACTTATGAGAACGGATATAAGAATAATCAATTCTATAGAATGGCGGACATGTCTCTACAAACTGAGCACGTTGAGTGCGTGGTATTGATGTCTAGGGTAAACTGATGGGTGTGCGAAAAGCCCGGTAATGCAAGGGCACTGAAAAATCCCTGGTTTTTAAAACCGAGGATTTTTTGGTGTATAAATATTCGAATAAACATCAGAGAAATTAATACAAAAAACGAGTATCACCGAGGAAACCAAAAAAACAGCCATAATCAGGCCGGATTTGGATCCATTAACTTGACTATCCGCTTTACATTAACCACAAAAGCCGTAAAATATGTTTGCAATCGCATAGAGGCAAGACCCACGGAATCGGCTCTGCCGAGGCCGTGGGTCACTTTCATCTCCCCGTTCTTTTCTTCAATTCTATGCCGGACTTTCATTCGCTCCCGGAAAGCGTCGCTGTTTTCAAACGAAAGTCTTTGTCGGTTCTTCTCGCTTGGCTGCGTAATGTTGTAGCATTTTCCCTTTGATTTCCCCATACGGCACTGCCCACACATCGGGCATTTCTGGCACTTTTTTTTACTGAAAAAATAGTTCAGATATGTGTTCCCGTTTTCTGCTGTCCTTTTCTCAACCCGCATCGCAAGCTCACCTGCCGGACATTGAAGTAGTCCGGCGTCCTTGTTGAATGAGAATCCTTCATCAAGCGACGTTGCAGCTGCCGCTGCAACAGCGGAGTTCGTTCTCGCGTAAAGTGTCACGCCCTTTTCTTCGCAAACATCAAGGTTGTCCTTGCTGACGTAGGCCATATCGCCAATGGCTTCTTTTACAGCTACACCGTTGTTTATGGCTTTTTCAAGTAAAACCGGCAATTGGGTACAGTCCGGTTCTCCGCCGTGCGTGACTTTAACCCCTGTTATAATACGTTCTTCGGTCATTGCAAGATGGTTTTTGTACCCGAAAAATGTGCTGGTCGCCGTTTTATGTCCGAAACGGGCATCCTCATCGGCTTTTGAGCGAATCTCACGTATGCGATCCGTGTCCAACAGTTCCTTTATACGCTCATATAATTCAATTAAACCGGTCTTTTCACTTTGCAGTATATCTTCGCCAATATTTTCCAGCAACTGATAAGTATACTGAATCTCGTCCGCCAATTCGGCGGTTTCACTTGGCTTCTCAGGGAACTTTTCCGAAAGCTCTATCATCTCACGGTATATTTCACGCCGCAGCTGTTTACTCAAATCACGCAATACCTGTGTGACGGTTTTGGGGCGGGCATTTGCCGTAGTATGCGTCGAATCCACAATAATCGCTGTGGATTTTATCAGCCCTTTTTCGATTGCTTGGCGTATCATTTCGCGCAACATTTCATCCAGTATATCTTCCGTTATGCGGGTCTTCCGGAATTTTGTGAGTAAGCTGGGGTCTATCATTTCGGCTTCCGGGTCTAAATTAAGAAAATACTTATACGCCATATCGGTCTGCGCACTGCTGATTAACTTCTCGTCTGACAAGTCATACACTTTCTTCAGAAACATCAGCTTGAACATCATTTCGGGTTCTTTAGCCGGACGCCCAAAATTTTCACAATACTGCTTTCGCAACATTGGGTTCACAAAGCTGAAATCTATGCTTTCTTTGATTTTTCTCAGTATATGTTCTTCTGATACAACAATATCATACAGCCCCTGATAAGGGGATAATGACATTTTTATCTGACTATTATCTCGCAGCACTTTACTTCCCCCATTGCCTCGTTTCTATGAATAATTATACCATATATGCAAGAAAAAGTCCAATTCTCAATCGAGAATCGGACTTTTTCAGTGCCCTTGTAATGCTGGTGCTTTCGGGGTTTGAGGGCAAAAAACCGGTGAGCCGAAACCGCCAAAATATCGCTTTGAGGTAATCAGTCCAGAGGGCCAATTTCGGACGCGAGTGGACGATATTGATGTCGGTGTTCGGCGTGTGGTCAAGATAGATGTTTTTGTGTTTTTTTGGCTCCGCGAGTGTACAGGATTGATGGTTTTTGAATTTGGCGGGGTTGTGTGGTCGGATTGGATGTAGGCTATAGGATAGATGTCAGAGAAAAACGCGAAATTTGCAAGCGCTGTTATAGACTTGATATAGGAGGAACCCATAATGGAAAATAAAAACGCACTTGTTCAAGCAATGATGGATGTTGAATATTATCCTCCGTCAGAGCTTGTAAAAATGAATATCGATATGACTGAAACGCAGAAGTTCCCTATTGAGAAAGCAGCTGCATTGGGTGTAGCTTTCCAACCCTTAACACAGCTTGTAAGCTATGCAGTGAGCGGTGCTGGACAAAGTGGTCTGTACTTTGTTAATACTGCGGGAAAGACTATGTTTCAAAGTGGCGGTCAGTTTATTGGTAATCTTAAAGCAGCCAATGGTGGCGTTGGTGGCGGTCTTGCTAGAATGACGCAGATACCACTTGATCCAACTATGCTTTGTATGGCAGTAGCTATTATGGCGGTTGAAAAGAAACTAGACGCTATCCATGAAGCGCAAAAAGAGATACTTGCCTTCTTAGAATTGAAAGAGGAAGCAAAGCTCAAGGGTAACCTTAATGTGTTAGCTGATGTTCTGAACAACTATAAATTCAATTGGGACAACGATAAATACAAAGACCACAAACATATTTTAGTTCAGGATATTAAGCGCGAGGCTGAGCAGAGCATTATACTTTATCGTGAGCAGCTTACAAAGGCGCTCAGTAAAAAAACTCTGTTCCATAGCGATCAGGAAGTCAAAGCTACATTAAACAAGACAATGGCCCGCTTAAACGATTATCAATTGGCGCTGTACATATTTTCCTTCTCGTCATTCCTGGAGGTTATGCTTCTTGAAAATTTCGATTCTCACTACTTAAACAGTATGAAGAGCAAGATAAGGATGCTGTTGTACTGCCGGAGGACGCGCAGATTCTGTCCGGTGTTAACAGCGAAAGCGGCTATTATGCATCCTTCATGAATTACCTCGGTAAGATCACCCTGCCGTTTGATACGGATGGTGTTCGTAGCGAAATTGAAGATAAGGCACTGTTCAGAAGAGCTTTGCTGTGCTATGGCGGCAAATACAGCTATATGTTGCCTCCGGGAAAGGCACGTCAGAGCTTTTTGGATAACACAGATCGTGATTATGGCTTCAAGAGACTTCTGAGAGATGACAACACCGGGAAGCGTGATTATCTGAAAATGCTGATGGACGATATTGTCGTTGACAGGCCGGTAACCGAGCAGCTGCAAGAAATCATCGATCGGAAGACATTTGATGAAGATGACAGGTGGAAGCAGTACTTTGTAAAGCTCCCGGAGATTCTTGACTGTGTGTATACGAATGACGCTAGTAAAAAAGATCCTCAGAATGAATGGGTGTTCATGAGCTCACAGAAATTCATTCGGAGGAATAACAGCGATGATATCCTGCTTCTTACGAGGACACAGACGAACTCCATCAATCGGGAATTGTACTCATACGTCCTGTTCCTCATGGCAAGAAAGGAAGGACTCAAAGTTAAATATCACGCTGAATACACAGACGGCGCTGAGAAGTATGCCTATTACGATAATAAGCAGGGCGAACGGATTCTTGTCGTGTATAAGAAAAAGGAGGACGTCGGCTATGTTTTTATCGCAAAGAAAACAGACGATGTGGAGATGTTCTACCATGACGCATTGGAAGGCATGCTGGACTATGTAGAGAAAACGATTAAAAATGACGATACAGATGGTCAAGTTCAGGCAGATATATAAGGACGACAAGTTCCTGAGATATGAATATTATCCATGGGTCAAAACAGATAAGAAGCCGGGAATTACAGTCGTTGATCTTGAAGTTCCCATTATGTTTAATACGTAGACTCCTTACAATTGATAAAATGGCGCGGAGCTTTCCAAAAACTCTGCGCCATTTAATTTCTAGACTCTTTTTAGCCGTAAACCCGGTCCTGAATCGCATACCGCAAATCCTGTATTTTGCCGAGCAGCCACGCCGCCGCCATGGGGATTCCGCATGGACTGACGAGAAATGCTATCACCAGTAGGATGATCCCGTTTGTAACCTGATGAGTGATCAGCGCCAGCACACCGAAGATGCCAAGGACCGTTCCTGCAAGGCCGAACACAATGGCCGAACAGCGGAGCACCAGCGCACAGATCCAGACGAAAACGGTCAGCACCACGATGACCGGAGCGACGAGTATTTTCAGTATCAGCCTCATAGTATCGGCCCCCTTCTTGAATTTCTGATACCACCATAACGCGCCGCATATTTTTTTGCAAGGATACGACCATAAATCGATATATCTTCTTTAAAAATGCCTTTACCATTTTGACTTATATCCAATGCTTGATTTTATTAGATAAAATAAACCACAAAGCCAGATGACTTTGTGGTTTATACTTTTTAAAAGCAGCCAAACACGTAGGCAAAACTTAGCCTATACCGCAATTGAAAACCTTTTATTTGTTACATACCAATCATAAATATCAGCAATATTCACTTGTTGCGTTGCCACCATAGCCCCAAGTTCCAAAAGGGTATCAACTGTTATTGATGTTCTATTGACTGCCGTATCGTTTGCAATTTCGCTTAATGCAGTCTCGTCATTAGTAAAATCCATGCTTACAAAAGCAAATGCATGTCTTGGAATTCTATCTGCAAGAAGTTGTTCTCCATGCAAAGAAATGTATTCTTTCATCTTTCTGATATCACTTGCTGGGAAGTTGTACTTTTCGTAAGCTTTTGCGTCGATGATAAGTCCGTATGATTTCGCATACAAATGGCTTCTGTACTTTGAAATTACATCTGCGACACGTCCTTTTCCTTCACCAAGATGCTCAGATTCATATCCCAATAATTTAAACATATCATTTACTGTCATTTCAAATAGGGTCGAAGAATTTCTGCCGTCATAGCCATAGCGAATAAGGTCTCCGACGATTCGCGACGGTATAGTGCCATTATATTTTGTCACCTTTTCTTCTATCTTCTTCTCAATTTTATTCACACGGTTGGCTTCACTAGCTGCAATTACAATTGGTTTATCCAGTTTAATCTGTAACCGTCAACCCGGCCGTCACATTGCAGGAAAGGCGTCAGAAAGGGTACAATTTACTTCAAAAGAGTTCAAAACGCTCTAAGAAGTGTTTTGAAGCAAATTGGAGTGAATTGAGTGGATACACAAAAAATTGTGACGAGGTTCCGGCTGTCGGGCTGGGGTGAAGAGGTAAAAGAACGGATAGCCAGCGGGCAGACCGTAAACGCATTCTGCGAAGAAAAGGGAATCAGCAAAGCCACCTATTACTACAGACAGAAGAAAGTACGGGAAGCTGCCTGTAGGGGGCTGTTGGAGAAACAAGGCGGCGAGGGTGGGCTTGTGCCGAACGGATGGACGCAGCTTGAGGAGCCTAAACTTGCCGCTGCTGCCGAAAGTATACTGACCATCGAAATCGGCGGCTGTCATATCAAGGTAACTGCTTCGACGGATTTGGAACTGCTGGCGAAGGTCTGCCGCGTACTGAGGTCGCTGTGATGCGCTTCGACGAAAAGCCCGTGTATCTGTGCTGCGGATGCACGGACATGAGGAAATCCATCAATGGGCTGATGACGCTTGTGCAGCAGAGCTTTTCTCTGGACCCTTTCGCCGATGCGCTGTTCGTTTTCTGCAACCGAAACCGTGACCGCATAAAAATACTTGAATGGGACGGCGACGGCTTCTGGCTGTATTTCAAGCGGCTGGAACGCGGACATTTCCGTTGGCCGTCGTCGGATGGAGAAGCGACAATGGCGCTGAACAGCGAAGAATTATCCTGTCTGATTGACAGTGCAAGGCTTGCAAAGAAGCTCAGCCGAAGCGAGGTTTCCGAACGTAAAATTTCGTAAAATATCGGGTGCGAAAAAGCCGATTTTTCTTGATTCCATGCGGTTTTTACGGTATAATTAGAGCATGGAAAAGCGAGAGAAAACAGTTGAAATTCCGCTGCATGTTTATGAGAATTTTCTCAAGCAGGCGGAGCAGATTGCCGAGCTGAAACAGCAGGTAGAGTGGCTGACGGAACAATTTCGACTTGCCAGACACAAACGATTTGGCGCGTCCAGTGAGCAGACGGACAACGGACAGTTGTGCTTATTCAACGAAGCGGAGGAAACCGCCGATTTGACCGCACCGGAGCCGGAGATCACTAAAGTCAAAGCGCATTATCGCCGGAAGACCCGTCTGACCACCGACAAGCTGCCGGAAGATTTGCCCGTCGAGGTCATCCTGCATGAGCTGCCGGAAGAAAAACGTGTCTGTCCTGACTGCGGCTGTCCTCTGCACAAGATGGGCGAAGAGGTGCGCGAGGAACTGAAAATCATCCCGGCAAAAGCCGTGCTTGTCCGCCATGTACGGCATATTTACGCCTGCCGGCACTGCGAGGAATCTTCCGACCGTGTGCCGATCGTCAAGGCGAGCATGCCGGAACCCGTCATCAAAGGCGGTTTCGCATCGCCCGAATCGGTCGCCCACATCGCTGTGCAGAAATTTGTGATGGGCAGCCCGCTTTACCGGCAGGAGCGGGAATGGGCACAAAACGGCATTCTGCTTTCCCGTCAGACGATGTCGAATTGGCTCGTAAAAGCCAGTGAAGGTTGGCTGGAGCCGATATACAAAGAGATGAAACGGCAGCTATGCGAGCATCAGGTCCTTCACGCAGACGAAACCACCCTCCAAGTGCTGCATGAGGACGGCAAGCCCGCCCGGAGCAAGAGTTATATGTGGCTTTACCGGACAAGCGGCGAGGCGGAACACCAAATTGTGCTGTATGACTACCAAAGGGACCGAAAGTATACCCACCCGGAAACCTTTTTGAAAGATTTTTCGGGTTTTCTCCATACGGACGGTTATGACGGCTATCACAAACTCCCTGACCGGATTACCGTTGTGGGCTGTTGGGCGCATCTGCGCCGAAAGTTCGACGAGGCGCTGCAAACGCTGCCGAAAGAAAAACGTGAATCGTCCGATGCCCAAAAAGGGATCGCCTACTGTAACAGGCTGTTTCATTTTGAGAAACAGTTTGCTTTGCTGTCCCCGGAAGAACGCCGGGAAAAGCGTGAACAACTCTCCAAACCGATGATGGAGGCTTTTTTCACATGGGCCGATTCGCTTCGCGCGCTGCCAAAGTCCCTGCTGGGCAAGGCGGTCTATTATGCGCAGAGCCAGCGCAAATATCTCAGAGCTTATTTATTGGACGGCAGGCTTGAAATCAGCAACAACCGCGCTGAAAATTCGATCCGTCCCTTTGTGATGGGACGCAAAAACTGGCTGTTTTCCAATACCCCTAACGGCGCGAGAGCTAGCGCGGTTTATTACAGCCTGATCGTTTCCGCCAGAGAAAACGGGCTTGTGCCGTTTGAATATCTCACGAAGATTTTCACTCAAGCCCCGAACGGCGTCGATCCTAAAACCCTTATGCCATGGAAGGTGTCACCCTTGGCTTGACGGTTACTTTAATCTTGTCACAAAGCTTATAATATGATTGCTCCTTGAAAATTGTAATTCCAGCTTGCTGAAGATTAATGATATCAAAATCTACCTGCTGTTCATCTATCTCAATCTTCTGTGCATTGATATTATCTACAAGTTTAGATTTTTCCATATAAGGTACATGTTCTAACTGTTCAAGGATTGCTGCACGCCTACGCTGTATTAAATGTGTAAAGGGATGATGATCGGAGCATAACATTTCAATAGGGATATATTTTGTTGACGATTTTGCTGAATATTGAAGCACTTTGTCAATATCAGGCGTTGTTGTGAAAGAGGGAAGTTTTCTACCGCAGCATTCTATTTTCGGACCATCTACAACCCAGTTGACCTGTTTAAGCCAACTTAAAACTGTTCTAGCCCATTTGTCCGAATCACCTTCCATATCATTGAAACTCTTATTACTTACAACAACGAACTCCGCATCATAATGTGTAAAACCGATATCGCCAACAAAGCCAAGCTCAGCACCGACATCATATTTAGTCATTGACCCTTTTCCACTTTTTCGATTATCATTAAGCAGTGTCAAAACCCGTACAACTGGTGGGTTAGTAAGTAACCCTTTTTGAAAGATCCCAATCTCTTCCTGCGATAATGCACGCTTACCGTTGATTGTTATGTTCGCTTTAGGAGCAGCAATTAACTCTTTTCCAAGTTCAGTCAGCTTGTATCCTTCCAATCGGCGATCTAATTCCACCATACCAGTTGCGCATACTGCCTTACAGCGGCATCTTGCATCCCAAGTCCATTTATTCAGTCTCTTTCCGTCTGCTTCCCTTTGTAACTTAATTGCACGCATGAGCGCATTGTGGTTCATCCCTTCCTCGCTAACAAGCTCGACTGTATCTCTGACGGTTGAGAGATTAGACGTGTTTTGCACCCAACCATAGTTAGTTAATAATTTGCCTTCACCTTCGTAGGATCGACTCGCTTCTGATGTTTCAGACATAAACTACTACTCCTTTCTAAATATCAATATATACTGGTGTATTTGATTCATAACAAATGAATATGGATATCCAAATGGGTATAGCGACATTGCTTGATCATGCCATATTCGCATTCCACGATATACACAATGATCTATTCTACAAAGTTCATAAATTATATCTGCATGAAGCAGATTCGGATGATCTGGTTGTGGTTGAAAATCCTTACAAAAAACCACCATATAGCCCTTATTTTTCAAACGTGAGAATGCCTTAGTGAGAATGTCTCTTAAATCAGGAAGGAAATCTTCATATGCTTCGTTTCCAAGGTCGGTTTCCTTGTCGGTATATGGTATAGCCGAACTGTCATTATACAGTTTTTTACGTGTTCCAGTTCGCTCACGTGCCATCATGTCTGAATATGGTGGATCTGCAATAATAAGATCAAAAGTTTCATCCGTAACTTCTGGATGGTTAAGCATGTTTCGCGCATCATCATGAATAATAGTCATTTCTCGCATATGTTCTGTTTCACATACTTTTTTATAGGCGTTAATATATTTTTGCTCTAATTCAATGCCAATAGAGGTGCGGTTACCAGATGCGAGTGCTGCACCAAGAGGTGTTCCACCAACGCCAACAAACGGATCAAGTATTTTCCCATCATTTTTTGTAAAAAACTCAATGATGTCCTTGATAAGGCCCGGTGGTTTGGGCGAAGGATGTATTTTTCGTATTTTCAATCCAATATTCTCTTTTGCAGTTGGACTATACCCTGTAATCCAAACTGAGTTAGTGAAATATACCCATTCCTTACCAGTCAGTTCATTTAGTTTATTGCGTTTATCATAGACGCCGCGTTCACCCATATCAATGCCATTTACCCCTATTTTTTTTTCAGGTCCTTTTTTCGGCATATATAATAATCTCCTTTAAACTTTCCTTATTATTCCCATTGGAGTTTGATTTGTATCGCCGGAATGGCTTTGAGAACAACGTTACATCAGCGAATTGTTCTAAGGCTTTTCCAAATTCTTTATAATCGATAATTCCATCTGTATTATAGCTAACATAAATATGTCTGAATTTTGCACGTTTTATAATATCAAGCAAGGCGGAAAAAGCCTTATCTTTCATACAAAAAGGAGATAATTTATCCTGATAAGGGCGTCTACCGGTAATTCCATAAATCTGTGGAGCGTCATAGTCTGTTACTGTCTCAAGAATATGATAATAAGGTGGATACTGGCGGCTATTATAAGGCGGATCTAGGTAAAGAATGTCCCCTTCAACATCGTCTATGATTTCAAAGATATCTTTCTTATGGCATTCATTCTGTTTTCCGTTATCTATAAAATCTATCGGTATAAGTTCTATTGGTTTAAATTTTCTGGGGTCATCTTTTTTTAAAAAAATCCCCTAATGCATAGTGTTGCTTTTCTGTTGTTCGTATGATATGCTTTCGTCATACGGAAATGCAGGAGGGATAGAATGGAACGGGCGAAATCACGCAGGAAAACGCCATGGGAAGGGACTGAAAACATGACTGCGACACAGAAATTTTTGCAGGGACGCTACATTGCCAGCTACGAAAGCCGCCATCAGAAGGTTGCCGATAGTTGCGAAGCCGAGATGATTAATTCCCACATCCCCGCTAAATGCCCATACTGCGGGGCGGAAGGCTTTAAGAAGAGCGGCCATACGCGCAGCGGGGTGCAACGCTATATGTGCATCTGCGGCAAAACCTTCCTGCCCACTACGGGCACGATTTTCGATGAACACCGGATCCCAATCAGCGAATGGACTGACTACTGCTTAAATTTATTCCACCACGTAAGCATCACCGCTGACTCCTGGAACAACAAAAACGCATTCAGAACGTCCAGATACTGGCTTCAGAAGCTCTTCTTGACGCTCGAAGGGGTGCAGGACGGGGTCGTCCTGTCGGGCGACATCTGGCTCGACGAAACCTTCTATTCCGTCCGGGCGGAAGACATGGTGCGGAAGGACAACGGCGACAAGCTGAGAGGGCTGTCTGTGAACCAGCTCTGCATTGGCGTTGCCACAGACAAGAAAAACAGTGTGGTTCTGCTGGAGGGCACGGGCAAACCTTCGCAAAAGAGGACATTTGAGGCATTCGGGGAACATATCAGACAAGGGTCGCTCTTAATCCATGACGGCGACACCTCGCACAGCCGCCTGATTAAGAAGCTTTCGCTGAAAAGCGTAGTGCATCCTTCTAAATCCTTAAAAGGGATGCCTGACAATGTGAACCCTATGAATCCGGTCAACCGCGTTCACGCCATACTTAAAAACTTCCTGAATTCTCACAGCGGCTTCAAACGCGAGGACATACAAGGATATCTGAACTTGTTTGCGTTTGTCACAAACCCGCCAGCCGAATTGTTGGAAAAAGTAGAGCGTGTGATAAATTTGGGATTTCAAAATCCCAGATTGCTAAGGTATAGAGAATTCTATGCTACTAATACTGATGTTGAAACGTAATCAAGCAACACTATGCATTAGGGGATTTTTTTAAAAAAGCCCCATATGTGCCGGATATGTTCGATACGCAGGCTACAGCATTGCCGAGATCAGAACACAGTAGATAAAACATATCTTCATCGATTTTACTTTTGTCCTTCCATTCTTCAATGCACTTACGCATGGCATCTATACGCATAGCATTTTCTGGTGAAAAGTAATTTCGTTGGTATACGCCTTCTTTAGTCCCTTCAAGTGTGTATTCTTTATAAAAGAACCCTTTTTCCCCTTTGATATTATTAAGTCTTTCAATGGCATCATGATAGGAAATTTCGCATTGTGGTTCATTATTTAACTTAATTTTTGCTATCTGTCTTGCATACGAAAAGGACATGTAGTCATTCGTTATTACTTGCGCGCCATACAATTTGAACATTTCTGCTACAACAACTGTTCCAGCGAACAAATCTGCAACTGTAGCGTCCTTCATATCGCCATACGTTTTTTCAACCGTTTCCCGGATGAAATTTATAGCCTTGGCTTTTGAACCCAAATATCGCATTTACCTTTTATCTCCATCTTTTGTTTTGTTTTTTAATTCAATATATTTTCCACTCTTTATTCTAGCGTCTTTAGGTTTTTCCGCATCTTGAGGTATTAAATAAGTATGTCCAAAACGTACAACTCCTTTGACTCTTTCTTGTTTGCAAAGGAGTTGTACTCTTTGCACAGATACACCCCATTTTTTGGCTGCTTGAGCGGCAGAGATGTAATCCATCGAACCATCCTCCTGAGTTGTTCCGAAAAAAGGGAAGCCCTTTAATAAAATAGGATTTCATGTCCAATAAACTGTTACCTATAAGGAACAGGTCCAAAGTTTTACCAATGCATTCAACAAGTTTCACACAATATAATATATATATATTATATTGTGTGAAACCAACAAAATCAAGCTAATAAATTTAAAACAAGATAATAATTTTCCGGTTGCAGATAGGTCTGTGTAACTACTGTGAAGTTTTTTATCTACCAATAATGGCTGATTACCAATTTAATACTGAATATGGTCATAAAACAGAAGGGCGGCTTACATGGTGTAAACCGCCCCACTTTTCGGGGCATACGCCCCTATTTTATTTTTGCAAGCACGGCGAGAATATCAGTGGTCGCCTGCCACAGCCTTTCCTGATTCTGGACGATATCCTCCAAATCCGCGTCGTAAACGCGCCCTGTTTCATGCACTCGTTTAGTGAGCTGGTTCAGATTGTTGCTGGACCGGCGCAGGAGGGAAACCATCTCCTTCAGCTCCGGCAGTTCCAGCTTGATGACATACCCGTCGATAGCGATTTTACGAAGATATGCCGCCATGTTTCGGGTGCCGAGCTGCGCCATCTTCTGTTCGATCATTTCACGCTCCTGCGGAGTGACACGAAATTTGAGCTGAATTTTCCGGTTGCGATTCGCCATGTTACAGCTCCATTTCTTTGCCCTTGGATGAGGCAGGCGACTTTGCCTCGGCCTGTGTTTTTTGCAGCTTTTTTCGGACAGATGGCTTGCGCTTGCGAAGAGGCTGGTCGCGGTTTTCATCTTTTTGAATGAGCGCGAAAATTCCTTTCCGATCCTTGAGTGCGGAGAACGACAGAGACTTGAACGGCAGCATGGCAAACAGCCGGTCCTGATCTTTGGTGGAAGCGCGAATCAGAAAATCCAGCGAGAGCTGCGCCATGAAATGCGTCCCGCTGGGACTGTTCGGCTCACGTTCGGATTGCAGACGCTGGAGCAGCTGCGCGGCCTCCGCCTGAATGTCCTCTTTGGTCAGAGGCTGGGTCAACAAATATTCGCGCCGCGCCTCGTCGATGAAAATATCCGTGAGGCCGGGGTTGCACGAATCCACTTCAAACTCTGAGCGCCGGTCATCCCCGAAATAGTCCTTATCTTCAAAGACGGGAATGGTTTTCGCCCAATCCTTGTTGTCACGGGAAATGCGCCCGTCGAAATCTTTTCTCTGCGCCGTATTCGCCAACACATAAAACATTCGCTCGTAACCGAACTGATCGGCAACCTGTTTTACGCCATCCTTACCGAGACGGTTATCTCGGTAATTGTCCCGGATAGCCGTTTCAATTGCGTTCTTACAGGCTACGTTCGCTTTGTGGGACGCGCGGTATTGTTCCAGCTCATTATTTTCCCGCGCATAGGCGGCGGGATATTTGTATACGGGTATCGTATTCATATGAAACCTCCTGATTCTTTTGGCCTGATTTATGATATAATTTGCGATATGAGATGGGGGTGTGCGAATGGCATACAGCGAACAGATGTGGCAAGACGCGAAAAAGAAATGCCGGTTGAACAATGAGGATATTGAGCTTGCCAAACGCCTCGGCCTGAACCCGCGCAGCCTTGTGAAAAACATCCCGAATAAAAGCGAACCGTGGAAAGCGCCGGTCAGCGTTTGGCTGCATGAGATAGATGAAAAACGCCGGAAAAAATCCGAGCAAAAGCAGAAACGCAGGGAAAAGGCCGCTCAGAATGACGGCTCCAACACAAAATAATTTTGTGCGGGAGCTGTTTCTTTATCGGGCCAACTCATGTTTCAGTTTTTTACCCGTCCCACAGACGCAGGGCGTTTTCAGGCTCTCCAGCACGGAGGGCCTTTCGCTTTTCTCCAGAACTTCCGACACCTGCCGCTGGGTGGGCGCGCGGCTGTCAATGTCCAGCAGCGCGTTCAGTTCCGCGAGGCGGGTGCTCTTTTGCGCAAGCTCCGCCTCCTGCGGGAACGGCCTGCCAATTTCGGCCTTTGCCGCATCCATCTGTGAATGTAGATTTTCAAGCTGGGAGTGGACATTTTGCAACCGCTTCGGCATGTCGGAAAGGGCGTTATCGATACGGATCAGATTGCCGCGCGCGTCCGTGCCGAGCGTGACGCGGTGGGTCATCTGCCCTTTGAGGGTAAGGATAAAATCCTGTCCGAACCCCTCCACGGACAGCGACATGGTAAAGCCCCGATAGCTGCCGATTTCCATCGGTTCCAATCCCTTGACTTCTTTGCAGGCTTCGAGAATAGCGGCACCGGCGTTGTCTTTGTCGGTGAGGGAATCGCCCCGCACCACCATCCCGGCAAAGCCGTCTTTGGGATGCGGATGTGCTTCCAGCGTCGCCATATCCGTTTCCAAACCTTTGACGAAGCCTTTATTCCGTTCGATTTCCTCCGGAAAATATTTGAGCAGATTGTCTTCCAGCCGGAATTGTTGGCTCTGATGGTTGGCTTTCATCAGTTTCAGCTTGGCCACATCCATATCGAGGTCCATCTTCTCCTTGATCCGCTCGTCCCCGGCGCACAGGGCCTTGATTTCGGCATAGGAAAGCGCCGTCTCGTCGATGTCCTCACAGGAACGGACGGGGCTTTTGCTGGTCATGATCTGCGAGATGAATTTTTGCTTATTTTCCACAGTTTGCCAGAGGTACGAATCGAATGTCCCTTCGGTGACGTAACGGAAAATATGCCCTTCGGGGTTGGTATTGTACTGCCGGATGATTCGGCCCGATCTTTGCTCCAAATCTCCCGGCCTCCACGGGCAGTCCAGATCGTGGGAGGCGATCAGGAGGTCCTGCACGTTCATCCCGGCCCCCATCTTGGCGGTGCTGCCCATCAGGACGCGCACCTGACCGGCGCGCACCTTGGCGAACAGTTCCTTTTTCTTCACTTCGGTATCGGCATCATGGATGAACGCGATCTCACCGGCGGGGACGCCCCGCGCGATGAGCTTATCCCGGATGTCCGAGTAAACGCTGAACGGTTCCGGTGCGTCAGCCTCCGGCGTAGCATCCTGCAAAGCGTGAAGCTCCGTGCTGCCCGCGAGCCTTCCACCGGCTCGGACCGCCCGGTTTTCTTTGGCGGCGGCGCGGCCCTTGGGTGTGGAAATGTCGCAGAAAATAAGCTGGGTCAGCTTTTTATCCAGCCCGTCGTGCCAGAAGCGGAACACATTGTTGACGCACATATTGACCTTGCTGTTGGGATTGTCGGGAAGCATCGGATTGATGACGCGCTGATCGAGGCCGAGCTTGCGCCCGTCCGACGTGATTTTGAGCATGTTGTCTATGTGAGGATCGATGTTGCCGGAATGGACGGCGGCGGCGCGCTCCGAGAGTTTTTTCACCATCTCCTTCTGAAGCTCCGAGGGCTGCGCGACTTCGTTGTGGTACACGGCTTTCGGCGTAGGAAGATTGAGTTGGTCGGCGGTCTTAATGTCTGCTGCCTCTTTGAACAGCAGCATCAGCTCCGGCAAATTGTAGAACCGGGCAAAGCGCGTCCGCGCCCGGTAGCCGGTTCCCTCCGGGGCCAGTTCAATGGCCGTCACGGTTTCCCCAAAGGTGGATGCCCAGCAATCAAAATGGACGAGGTTCCGCTTTTTCAGGGTTTCGTACTGGAGGTAACGCATCATCGTGTAAAGCTCGGTCATGGAATTACTGACCGGCGTCCCGGTGGCGAACACGACGCCCCGGCTGTGCGTGATCTCGTCGAGATACCTGCATTTCAGAAACATATCGCTGGATTTCTGCGCGTCGGTGGTGGAGAGGCCCGCCACGTTGCGCATTTTCGTGTAGAGAAACAGATTTTTGTAGTTGTGTGCTTCGTCTACGAACAGACGGTCCACGCCGAGCTGCTCAAAGGTCACGACATCATCCTTGCGGGAGTTGTCGTTGAGCCGCTTCAACCGTGCCTCAAGTCCCTTTTTGGTACGCTCCAACTGTTTGATGGTAAACTGCTCCGCGCCGCTGTCTTTGAGTTCTTCCAGCCCGTTTTCAATTTCCCATATCTGCTCCTGAATGAGCCTCTTTTGGCGTTCCAGCGAGACGGGGATTTTTTCAAACTGGCTGTGTCCCATGATGATCGCGTCATAGTCGCCGGTGGCAATCCGGGCGCAGAACTTTTTGCGGTTGCGCTTCTCAAAATCCTTTCGTGTGGTGACAAGGATATTCGCGGAAGGATACAGCCGCAGAAACTCGGAAGCCCACTGCTCCGTCAGATGGTTCGGCACGGCGAACAGAGATTTTTGACACAGCCCCAGCCGCTTGCCCTCCATTGCGGCGGCAATCATTTCGTAGGTCTTGCCCGCGCCCACAACATGCGCCAGCAGGGTGTTCCCGCCGTAAAGCTGGTGCGCCACAGCATTGAGCTGATGCTCCCGCAGTTTGATTTCGGGGTTCATGCCGGGGAATACAAGATGCCGCCCGTCGTATTCACGCGGGCGGCTGGAATTGAACAGCTCGTTGTATTTTTTCGTCAGGGCCTGACGCCGCTCCGGGTCTTTCCAAATCCAGTCATGGAAAGCGTCCTTGACGGCCTGCTGTTTCTGCTGGGCGAGAGTGGTTTCCTTGGAATTGAGGACGCGGCGCTCCTTGCCGTCCGGGTCGGTCACGGTATCGTAAATCCGCGTATCCCGGAGATTTAAGCTATCCTCCAGAATCCGGTAGGCGTTGGCACGGTCGGTGCCGTAGGTGACATAAGCCGCCACGTTGTTGTACCCGACGCTGCTTTTATTGGAAACAGACCATTCCGCCGTAAACGAGGAATAGTTTACCCGGATGCCGTCGCGCACACCGGACGGCGGGTTGAGCAGTTCCTCCATGAACTGCTGGATGTACCCCTTGTCAATCCACGTCGCGCCGAGGCGCACTTTGATTTCCGAAGCGTCGAGGTCCTTCGGCTGCGCGGCTTCCAGCGCTTCGATATTGGGGGCGATTTTCTCCGCGAGATCGGGCCGCATTTCCGCGAGAGCTTTCGCCAGCCGCAGCTTGCGGCGCACGTTGCCGGAAAGGTATTCGTCGGCGGTGACGAACGGAATTTTCTCCAGATTGTAAAAGGCTTTCGGAACGCTTGCCGGGTCCTGTTCGCCCAAATCGCGGAAAATGACGCCCCGCAATTCGTCGGCCAGTGCCTCCGGCGTTTTGCCGGTGAGGGATGCCATGTAGTCCATGTCCACCCGTGCCTTTTCCGCGATAGAGAGCGAGAGAGCTTCCGACGCGGTGTCCACGGAAGTGACGATTTTTCTCTGCCGGATGGTGCGCTTTGAAAACATGTCGGCCTTACGCTCCAACTTGCCGTCCTCGTCGATCACTTCCAGAGAACAGAGCAGATAATACGAGGAATCCTCCGCGAACGCGAGGCTGTTGCCGCGTGAGTTGATGAGGCCGTATTTCGCGGAAAAGGCATCGTAGAGCCGGTTCAGCTCCGCTTGTGCCTGAAAAATCGCCGCATCTGCCGTGTATTCATCCAACTGGAGGTTGATGAGCTTCTGCACACAGTCCCGCAGATCCACCATGCCCATGACGCGGGCCTTGGCCGTCTCGTTCAGCTCAGGCCGCACCATACGGGAGTTTTCCCGGTAGTACACCTTGCCGTCCACGACGGTATAGGAATAGTTTTTTACGTCGGGGTCTGCCGGGATGGAATCGTCGATTTCCTCGTTCTCACCGAGATCCGGCAGTTCCGCTTCGGCCATCTGTCCCTGAATATGGAAAACCGCCTCGTGGAGCTGTTCGGAAAGATCAGTATCGGGAAACGGCTCACAGGTTGTTTCCTTTTTATCGCCGTGCATCTTATCATCCCATTTGATGGTCCCCAGCACCATTTCGGGATGATCGGCAAAATAGCTGTTCACGGGGATGCCGTCCCCGGTCTGGCCGAGATGCACCCAGTCCGGCTCGATGACAATGGGCCGGTCGCGCTTTTGAAGAAAGAGAATGTCAGTGGTGACTTCCGTTCCGGCATTGGCCTTGAAAGCGTTGCTGGGCAGACGAATCGCGCCCAGCAAGTCCGCGCGCTGCGCGATGTACTGCCGCACCTCCGGCGACTGTTTATCCATCGTATAGCGGCTGGTGACAAACGCGATCACGCCGCCCGGACGCACCTGATCGAGCGTTTTGGCAAAGAAGTACTCATGGATCGGAAAACCGAGCTTGTCGTAGGCCCGGTCGGAAACCTTATAGCTGCCGAACGGCACGTTGCCCACGGCAAGGTCGAAAAAGTCTTTCTGGTCGGTGGTTTCAAAGCCCGCCACGGTGATGTTGGCGTTTGGATAGAGCTGCTTGGCAATCCGGCCCGTGATGCTGTCCAGCTCTACGCCGTAGAGCCGGGACGCCGCCATGCTCTCCGGCAGCAGGCCGAAGAAATTGCCGACGCCGCAGGCCGGTTCCAGAATGTTGCCGGTCTGAAAGCCGAGATTTTTTACGGCCTCATAAATCGCCTTGATAACCGTGGGGCTGGTGTAGTGGGCGTTTAGCGTGGAGGCCCGTGCCATTTCGTATTCCTCGGCGGTCAGCGCGCTGACCAGCTCCGTGTATTCCTTTGACCATGCGGCATTATTCGGGTCGAACGCCTGCGGGATGCCGCCCCAGCCGACATAGCGGGAGAGCGTTTCCTGTTCCTCCGGCGTCGTCGTGCGGCCCTCGGCCTCAATCTGTTTTAGGGTGCGGATCGCGGCGATATTGTGCCCGTACTTGGTTTTCGCGCCGCCCTCGCCCAAATGATCGTCGGTGATGCGGAAGTTTTCGGCGGCGGGCTGCTCCGGCGTAAACAGGGCGGCGTTGCGTTCATCCTGCCGGATGCCGTTTTCAAAGGCGTCGCGGCTGACCACCTCATGGCTCCACGAATAGGGGCCGGTGTCGATGCGCACATCCTTTTCCCCGACGTACCCCACGGTGCCGGACAGCTCCTGCCCGCCGTAATCCAGCACCGCGTGATCGCCAACTTCATAGGACGGCTTACCGTCCAGATTGGCAGGCTCCCGCAGGACCGGTTCATGGGAAAAGCCGTCCTGTTCCCGCTGATACAGGGTGCGGAGAATTGGGGCGATTTCTTCCCAACGGGCGCTCCGCTTGCTGTTAAACTTGTCGTGGATATCGACCTCGAACCCCGTGGTGGTGGCAAAGAAATCCGCTGTATCGCCGGTGGTCAGCTCCATCGTATCGGAAGTACCGGCGTAGGTTTCGGAAAGGCGCTGGGCCACGCGGGTGTTGCCCTCGTTTTCGCGGAAGTACCCCGCGATATGCTCCTTGCCCCGCTGTTCCAGCAGGCCGGAAGTCAGGGCTTCCCGCAGATCGGCGTCCGTGCGCTCCAAGTCCGCAGCCAGAAACTCCGTGATGGGACCGTTCCTGGAATCCTGCCGCAGCAAACTTTCAAAGTTCTCCCGGCTTTCGGCGCGGAAGATGGGATAGGCAAGCGCCGGGTCGCGGAGCTGGATGTCGTAGTCCCTGATTTCAGTGATTTCAAAGGGTTTATCGTCCAGAAATACCGTATCGCCCACCTTGTAGGGCGGGGCGGCGTTCTCGGGAATTGCCCGCTGGACATCATCCCTCTGCTCGCCGGAAAGCGTCAAGACCACATTATGGAAAGTGATACCGTTCTCAATGGTGTCACCGCTGCGGGTGATTGGCTGGCCGCTTAGATCGGGCGGCACAGGCTGTTCTTCTTGTGTGTAAAAACGTTCATCCCGGATGAGCTGGGCGATTCGCCGCTGCACCTTCGGCCAAGGCAGATCAGTCGATGTGTGGTCCACGGTTACGGGAAAGGCCGGGAGATTGTCGCCGTATTCGGCGCGCAGAAAAGCCGCCGTGTCCTTGTCGCGGGCGTGTTCCCGCATATATTCGGCAACGGCGTGTTTGCTCTCAATATCGCCGTTCCATTCCCGAAGGGCGGCGTCAATGTCGGCCTGAACCGTAGCGCGTTTTTCGGGTCTCTGCGGCGCGGTCATGGAAAAAGCGGAGGGCTTTTCGCTCTCCGCTTCGTTGATTCGCTGTATTTGTTCCTGCTCCGACGGGAAGAAACTTAGCTGTAAATAAGCTCCGTCAGAATCGTTTCCTCGGCCTGCGCTTTCAGGTCGTTCATAAGTCCCACCCAGCGCATCGGGTCGGATGCTTTCAGGCTCTCCGTCACGCCCGCCGATTTCATCAGTTCCGGCATTATGTGCTCCAGCCGCGCCGTCGCCGTCCGCTCGATTTCCAGCAGGTGCGGGTACAGTTTCTCCGACAGAAGCAGGCTGTTGTACAGGACCGGACGGTGCTCCTTCAGGTAATTCTTCCGCATCCTCCCGTATTTGCCGATGCTCTCCGTCTGCTCCGTGATCGTCAGGTCCGGAATCAGGTAATCCCCGTTCTTCGTGTAAGTCAGGCTGTTCTCCATGTGTGGCGCTCCTTTCCGCGAGATGTTCGCGTTCCTGATTTTTAACAGTGACTTCAATTTGCCGCAGCACCCGTTCGCTTGCTTCGCTGACCGCCGTGCCGAGGGCGGCGACGGTATCGGGCGTGTTGAAATCGAAGATGCTCAGAAAATCCTCATGCTCAAAGTATTCGTCGGGGTTGAGGTCGCAGCGGGACAAAACCGCGTAAGTGATGCTGACGGCTGCGGCGCTTCGGAACTGCGCTCCGATGTTGAACTCATCATATTCCTCCAAAAAGCTGCCGTCAATGGTGTGAAGAATATCGTACTGATGGCCCTGCCAATATTCGTTTGCCATCTGTCCGGCGATCTGTTCCAACTGGTCGGCAAGGCCCTTTTCGCCGGAAACCTCATACTCCTGTTCCAGAGCCGCCGCAACCGCGTCCTCATGCTCCGGGCGGTACTGCCAAAGGTACGGGCGGCAGGAATCGTCCCGGCTTCCCGTGTCGGAAATATCAAAGACGTACCGGATTCTCGGCTTGTCGCCGGAGGCGTCGATGAGCGCAATCCCTTTGCTGCCGCGCCGGACATACCGACGCATTTTTTCGTTCCAAAGCTCATATCCGGCGCAAGCCGTTGCGTCGGGGCGCTGGGCATAGATCATGAGCTGCTCATGGTAGGGATATTTGTAGAGCCGCGCGGCGGTTTTCAGAAAATCCGTCCAGCTTTCATGACTGGCGGTAATCTGCGTCGCCGCGTGGTCGGCCATCTGTGCCAGAGCCGTTACCGTGCTTGGCATATTAAAAGTCCTCCTTTCGGTCTTTGAAGCAAAAAAAGAACAGCCCGAAGGCTGCTCTCAGGTATCGCTCTATAAGCTTTTTTAATTTCTCGCTACAGTTTATGATTCATTATCCTTCTTTTTTATCTGATCGATCCAGCTCATCATCGTATCAAAGCACAGTTTTGAGTTGCCGCAGTTGCAGTGATTTTCGGCGCTTTCCTGTTCTGTAAAAAGCCGAAAAGTAAGGGAACGAACATTGATCAGCGCATCGAGTTCCTGTTTGTAGAGTTCGGTCGCAATAAAATGATCCTTCCGGGCGCCTATGACAAGAACATCTTGTCTAATCCGACTGCCAACATCCACCATCTGATAGTTGTTGAGTTTTTTCAGATACTCAAACGGCGTCTTTGCCTCATACGCATACATTCCGTGCCGGAATGCCCAGTCGAAAGTCTGCTCCTTTTTCATCATTCCTTTTAGCTTTCTGTTTACGGTAAAGCCAAGGTTGTGCCGGATCACCCATCTCATAACGCCCCAAAGGGGTTTTGGAACGGCGTACAATCCCACTGACAGAAAATTAGGAAAAATCGACCAGCCGATCACGCGCCGGATACGATTGTCGAATGCCGCCGCGCGGGGAGCAAGCATTCCGCCAAGCGAAGCCCCGATAATCGTAACATCATTGAGCGCCAGTGCGTCCAGAATCGCCTTTACCGGCTTTTCCCACTGATAGGTAAAGTGCTTTCCCTGTTCTCTCAAAACGCCGCCCTGACCGGGACCTTCAAAAAGATAGACCTCATATCCGTTTTCGGCAAAATACAGCATAGGAAAGAAAAATTCTTCAAAATAACTGTCGTTCCCGCCATGAAACAAAATCGTGTCTTTCCTCTCGCCAACGGCTCTGGTGTGCATAACGGGAAGTGCTATTCCCTCATATGGCACGGAAAGCCGTTCCACTTTGCCGCTTTTGAAATAATCATCATAGTACTCATAAAAAAGTTTGGTCGCCAGACGGTAATACTTCAGCTTGTCTCTATCATTGTCGTACATGAAAAATTCAGACATGCGGTAGTAAGCGATGGCGTTTTTCGTGCGCCCTTCTTCCATTGCCTTGTCACCGAGTAGGATCAATTCCTTTTTCCAACTGGCGCTGTCGGTTATCTTTTCCGCGATAGACTCAATATCCGAAAGCTCCCCGTCGTTCCAGTTGATTACGCGGTTCAACTGAAAATTGTAATTTGGGTCGCGATTTAACTGGTATGTTCCTTTCTTGAATACAATTTTTTCTTCCATGTAAAAAGCCTCCTGTCCTGTTTTTATCATAGTACAAACAGAAACGGAAGGCTTTCAAATAGATGCTATTTTGTAAAGTCGGTGCAAGTGATTCCGAATATCCTTTTGCAGGTGGCGGCGTAATGCGAAGAGCTGCTGAATCCAGCATGAATCGATGCCGTCGTAATATTTTCGCCGTTTATCAGGTAAGTAAGCACCTTTTCCATTTTTGCCATAACCAGATAGCTTGCAAGCGAAATTTTCACCTGTTCGCGGAAAAGGTGAGATAGTCTGCTCTGCGAGAGACAGGCAACCGAACAAAGCTCCTTTACGATATCATCGTCAATGCTTTCTCGGGAATCAATTTCTCGAAGTACACCGGCAATCCGCGCGTCGTACGCAGATGCCATGTGCGCGGCGGGCGCACATGCTTCAAGTACGCGGGCATCGGCCTCTTGAATATTCCGTGTACTTCCAAGAATATCACCTACTATTACGGCGTATGGATTCCCGCGCAGATACCGGCCCCGCAGTATCTGCGAAAGCTCGCTGGTTTCCTCAATCAGCATCACAAATATGTTTCCATGCTCATTCCGAATGGTATGTTCCGTGCCGGAGTCGATGCAAACCCCCGTGCATTGGAAGCGGTCGTTGTTCACAATACAGTCGAATGTGCCGCCTTGGGAAAAGATCAGGTGTTTTGCAAAGTGGCTGTGCCGCTCCGGTGAACGATAGCTTGCAAAAAAACTGACATGATCTTTTAGATAGCAAACATCGGACATACGGCACCTTCTTTTGCTTTGATTTCATAAATTATAAATACTTTTCAGCTCAAATCTTTGCTATAAGTATATCACACATTCTGTAGAATCTCATTGGCCGCACGAGCAAAGCTATTTATTCAGTCTCCACGTCAAAGTCCGGGAACAGGTCAAGCGAGACATATTCCTCATCACTCATGCCCCGGAGCTTTCCCAGCGCGGAATCCGTCAGGGCCAGAAGCTCCGTTTCCTCCGTGCCGAGATAGCCGCGCATTTGCGTCAACTCCGCAATCAGGCTCTCCCGCGTTCCGGTATTGTAAATGCACATCAGATTAATTTCATCGTTTGTAAACATATCACCGCTCCATTTCCGCGCCTCTGTCGGACGCTGTTTTTTTGTGTTCCCGGCTGACCGGTTGGTTCCTGAGCTGTTCCACGACGGATTTTTTCTTTTCGTCGTTTTCCCGCCGCGACGCCTCGGCAAGCTCCAGAAGGGAGATCTGCTGACCGGTTTTGGCCTGCTGTTCCAGCTCCGCGACGGTGGAATTTTTTCCGTTGTCGATAATGCCGTCGATCATATCGTAATCGTCCTCCATCGACATCTCCGCGCTTTTCAGGTAATTTTCCGGTTTCAGAAAATCTGGAATCTCCTGAAAACCGAAGCTGTCCACGTAATGACAGGATACAACGCCGTTTTGCTTTAGCGCAACGATGTCGCTGACGGACAGGCTCGGCCGGTGATAATCGGCAAGATGATCGTTGTTGAACCTGTCCCACAAAACAGCCAGTTTTTCCTCTGTATTACCCATATCGGTGAGAGGGGCGGTATAGGCAAGATCATAATTTCCGTGATCCACGGAAATGCCTTTGGATTCCAGCCAACTGAGCGGTTCAAACCGGATGTCCCGCAGCTCGTCGCCGTCCCTGACCTGATAGATGGCGAAAGCGTCCTGAGAGGTTTTCAGAAAAGCGGATTCCCGCTGTTCCTGATACTTCATCCGGTCCTCTATGGCTTTGGAGAACTCCCGGCTTTCCTCCCATTCCTCGCGGCTCACGGCGAGCAGGCCGCTGTGCGCCTGAATCTCATCAGGGTCGAACGCCATACTCGCGCCGCCGTCCTCAATCATGTAAACGGTGAGGTCTTGCTCAAAAAGCTCCAGTGCCCGGCCTTTGGAGAGGGGCAGCAGATCGCCGTCCAGATACCCGCAGGCTTCCAGATCGGCCACGGTCAATTCCGAATCCGGCATGGGGTATTCGTCGAGCGCCAGCTCCGGTGCGTCCGGCAGCATATCCGCCACTTTCGGTTCCGGTTCAGCTTGTTCATGATCGCCTAAATTATTTTTACGGATATATCCCTGTACATCCTGTTCACGCACGGCGGCAATCTCGTTTAGAATGTCAAGCGGCACCTTTTCCGAGGTTGCGGGGGCCAGGTGTTCAAGGGCAAGCGCCTGTTCATAAGCGGTCGGAATGGAGCTGACGCCCTCATCGGCAAACCCGTTTGCCGTTTCCCGCAGGCTCTCCTTATTGTAAAGAGTATAGCCGTATCCGTCCTCATTTTCCTTCAAATAAAGATAGGAGGCATTGTCCAGAAGATACATCGCCTCGGTTTCCCTCGGCGGGTAGATTTTTTCAATTTCGTCCAGCCGCCGCAGAAGTTCATCCGGGGACGCCGCGCCCTCGACCTTGGCGGCATTGAAAATGGCCGTACGGGTGTCTTTTCCGTAACCGCTTTTCAAATCTTCCACGGTAGCCGGGACTTCTTCTTCAATGGAGTTAAGAGGGAACGGCGGCTCCATGACGGAAGCCGTGTACCAGTATGCGTCCGCGGCGAACTGTTCCAGAACGGTATCATACTCTTTCAGAACCTCGAGGAAGTTTTGGTCGATATTGGAGATCAGGCCGGAAGCGGTTTTATTGATGGTTTCCAGAGAGGCCCGCAACTCCGGTAGTTCCTTGCCTTTGCTCCAGGATGCGATATAGCCGAAGCTGTTTTCGCCGGTCTGGATGCCGTAATACTGACAGACGGCGTAGGAAACGCTCTCGGCCTCCACTTCTTCGGTGTGCCTGTCCTTCGGTTTGGGCGGTTCGGCGGTTTCGTCGCCTTTGGCGGCGGCAAGCCGGACCTGTTCATAGTTGTGCAACGTAGCATGGGTGATTTCGTGGACGGCAGCGGAGATGGTCTGCACTTCGCTCATGCCCAACCGAATGGCGATGCGCTGGCCTTTTTCGCTGAAATAGCCGTCCGTATTCGGTTCCATCGTTTCAAAAGCAAGCGGAACGGGAGAAGAACGCCGCAGCGCCTCTATGAAAATCTCATATTGCTTCACGTTCCCCATGAGATCATTTGCAAGCGTCGGCAGTGTCTTTCCTTCGGTCTGCGATACGTCAAAGACCGATACCACCTTGTACATGGGGATTTTGATTTCCTTTTCCTCCATGATGACCTTGCCGTCCGCATCCAGCATGGGAATTTTGGTGTCCGGGTCGAGCTTTTCTTCCTCGATTTTCTTTTTGAACGGCGTGGGCGCGATGATTTTGATGCCTTTTTCGCCCCGCATGACGTTTCGGCTGAACTGATCGCGCCATTTATTAAAGCCCGCAACCAAAGTGGCGTTCGGTTTTTGCATATAAATCAGCATGGTATTGTTGACGGAATATCGGTGAAAACGGGACATGGTGCGGAGATACTGCGCGTATCGGTCGCTCTGGAACAGGCTTTGGATACCCTGTTCGATGCTGTCGGTGATTTCTTTCAGCCGTTCCTTATTTTTTTCGGCCATAGTGTGCTCCTTTCGCAGATCATAGAATTGAAAAAAGCGCACCCCCGCACAGGCCGGGATAAACCTATACGGGAGCGCGCCCGTTATTCATTTTCGAAGCGTATGCTCCTTGTATTATAGAGTAGTAGTTATTAAGGGCCCTCTCCAAGGACTTGTGCTACACTGTAAAGGATGCTGTGGATTGGTTGTATGCTCCTACCACCAGATGGTTCCCGACAGGTTCCAACCACAGCCCTTTGCATTTTTGTTAATTAAAATACCGCCAGACGGTTTATGTGGAACAAGGTTACAAGAGCAAAGCGCCCTGTGGAAGCAGCATCACAATCTTACCGTCGGAGGTCTTGCTATGATTTCTGTTGGAATCGACGTTGCCAAGGATAAGCACGACTGCTTTATTATCAATTCAGAAGGGGAAGTCCTCGCGGATGTGTTCACCATCCCGAACAGCCTAGAGGGGTTCCAGAGTCTGCTGCAGAAAATCCGAAGCTGCTCCTCGACTCAAGACAAAATAAAAGTAGGGCTTGAGGCTACCGGACATTACAGCTACAACATCCTTGGGTTTCTTCTTGACAATGGTCTTCCCACCTATGTCCTGAACCCCCTGCACACTAACCTTTACCGGAAAAGCCTCAGTCTCAGAAAGACGAAGACAGACCGTGTCGATGCACGAACGATTGCGGCTATGCTTATGTCTGATTTAGGCCTCAAGCCCTACACAAATACAGCATACCACAATGAGGAATTGAAGTCACTGACGAGGTACCGTTTTGACAAGGTGAAGGAGCGTGGCCAGCTTAAGCAATCAATTTCCCGTCTGGTCTGCATTCTCTTTCCTGAACTGGAAAAGTTGGTACCGACGCTTCACATAGTTTCCGTTTATACCTTGCTGGAGAAATTTCCAGGAGCCAAACAGATTGCGGAAGCTCATCTGACGCGGCTGAAAACACTTTTACATGACGCTTCCAGAGGCCGCTATGGGCGGGACATGGCCGTAAAAATCCGTGATGCTGCCAGAAATTCCGTCGGTTCTGTGATGCCGGCGAAATCGCTGGAGCTGCAGCATACCATCCGGCTTATCAGGGAACTGGATACCGAGATTGGGGAAATTGAGTCCGCCATCCAACACATTATGGATAAGATTCATTCACCTATTACCACCGTTCCCGGCATTGGTACTCAGATGGGTGCTATGATTCTGGCTGAGGTAGGAGACTTCTCCCAGTTCGACTCTCCGGATAAAATTCTGGCCTACGCCGGGCTTTCGCCCTCTACCTACCAGTCCGGGCAACTCAAAAATTGCTATGCCCACATGGAAAAACGGGGTTCCAGATACCTACGTTATGCCATATTTAATGCCACAAAGTATGTTTGCCTTTGGGTTCCGACGTTTTCTTCCTACTTTGCTAAGAAACGAGCAGAGGGCAAGCACTACAATGTCGCAATCTCCCATGCTGCCAAAAAGCTGGTACGGCTCATTTACGCCTTAGAAAAGTCCGGAGAATCTTATCACCTGGCAGCATAGCTTTCACTCAATAGCTGGTGTGAAACTTTGATAGGACCTCGCTTTGCTATACATTTTTGAACCATCTTCTTTTCGATCACCATCCTCAGTTTCGGACTTGACTTTTAATAGTTAATCTGTCGGGAGGGCGCATTTTCGCTGTTTTGGCCCGTAAACTGTCGGCTTCGCGCCGCCGGTCGCTGTATGGTTCCCGGACAGAAACACAGCGTTTGGGAACAAGGTAGCTGACGGCCCCGCGATGCTCCGGGCGCTCCGGTTTCACTTTGTCGGGGTATTTCTCAGAGAGCCGTTTGAGCTTTTGGATAAGTTTTTTGTTGTGTGTGTAAACGCTGGCCGTCGCTTCTTCCTCGTTATAGCAGATGATCGTTTCCCGCTCATATTTCGTAAGTTTCATGATCCGCCACGCTTTTTCGTCCCCGAATCAAATTCCAGCTTGAAATTGACGCGCTCCCCGGTGTCCTCCAAAATCACCGTGGCGTCATAGGCTTTGCCGGTTTTTTCAGAATAACAGCCGGTGAGCCTCACGCGCCCGTCTTTCAGGAGCGCAGCGGCGACGGATTTTGTCAGCGCCTTTTTCTTGGCGGCGAAAAACCGGTTGTCCTTCCAAAGCCCGAAACGACAGCTACTATTTTCGCAGAAAAAGCCTTTCTTGCTTTCAGCCACGCTGCCGCCGCAGCGGGGGCATTTTCCGATTATCTCGCGTCCGGAGGGAAACAGCACCTCCGCGCCCTTGACTGGCGCATAGGTTTTCACCAGTTCCCGGAGCATGGATGAAATCCCGTTAATAAAAGCGTCCGGTTCCAGTTCTCCGCGCTCCACCTGTTTGAGCCGGTTTTCCCATTCGGCGGTCAGCAGCGGGGATTGAAGCTGCTCCGGCAGGACAGTGACGAGGGAAACACCTACCTGAGACGGAATAAGATTGACGGTTTTCTTGGCCTTTTTCCGTTTCACAAAGCCGGTGGTGACGAGCTTTTCCAGAATGGCCGCGCGGGTAGCGGGGGTGCCGAGGCCCTTACGCTCCGCATCGTCAGGCATCTCTTTCGCGCCCGCCGTCTCCATCGCGGAAAGCAGTGTGTCCTCCGTGTAATGCTTGGGCGGCGAGGTTTTGCCCTCTTTTACGGAGGCGGAGGCAACCGGGATACTTTGCCCTTCTGCCAGTTCCGGCAATGGCTTGTCGGCCTGTTCATGCAAATAAGCTTTCCAGCCGGGAACGAGAACCGTTTTGCCCTTGGCGGTAAAGTCATATCCGGCGCAGTCCAGTGTGACGGCGGTTTCAGCGTATTGGTGCGGACTGCTGACCGCGCAGAGAAGCTGCTGGGAGACAAGCCGCAGAATTTCACGCTCCCCAGCGGGCAGCGCGGAACTGTCCGCTTTTCCCGCACCGGAGGTGGGAACGACGGCGTGATGGTCGCTGACCTTCGCGCTGTCGCAGATTTGACCGGCATTGATCTTTTCGGGAATATCCGCGCCGTAGATCGCGGCGGCGACGGAAGTAAGCGCCGAGACGGTCCCTTCCATGTCGTTCGTCAGAAACCGGCTGTCGGTGCGGGGATAAGTACAGAGCTTCTTTTCATACAGGGATTGCAGATAGTCCAGCGTTTGCTGGGCCGTGTAGCCGAGCAGACGGTTAGCGTCCCTCTGGAGAGTGGTCAGATCGTAGAGCGCAGGAGCCTTTTCGGACTTTTCTTTTCGTTCCACGGCTTTGACAGTAGCTGTTTTTCCTTTGCAGGCGGCGGCAATGGCTTCGGCCTCCGGTTTCTGTTTGAACTTGTCGCCGGTGGCGGTGAAGTCGCCGCAGTCGAGGCTGACCGTATAGAACTGCTCCGGCTGGAATGCGGAAATTTCAGCTTCCCGCTGCACGATGAGCGCCAGCGTCGGGGACATGACGCGCCCGACGTTAAGAGTGCGGTGATAAAGGACGGAAAACAAGCGTGTCGCGTTGATACCCACCAGCCAGTCTGCCTTGGACCGGCAGAGCGCGGACTGATGCAGCCCGTCGTAATCCCGGCCCGGTTTCAGGTTGGCAAAACCCTGACGGATGGCCTCGTCCTCCATCGACGAAATCCAAAGCCGTTTCATCGGCTTGGAGCAGCCCGCCATGTCGTACACGGTGCGGAAGATCAGTTCGCCCTCGCGTCCGGCGTCGCAGGCGTTGATGATTTCATCCACACCGTCGCGGTGCATCAGGTCGCGGAGAATAGCAAACTGCTTTTGTTTATCCCCGCTTACGGTGAACCGCCAGTTCTCCGGCAGAATGGGTAAATCCTCACGCCGCCATTTGGCGTATTTTTTATCATAGGCGTCGGCGCTTGCCAGCTCCGCGAGGTGGCCGAGGCACCATGAAACGAGGTAGCCGTTACCCTCCAGAAACCCGTTGCCGCGCTGCTTAGCGCCGATCACGGCGGCGATACTTTGGGCAACCGAGGGCTTTTCACTGATTACAAGCTTCAAATTTTTTCTCCTTTCATGCATTGGCACACAAAAAAAGAGCAACCGATTTCTCGATTGCCCTTGAGTATATAGCTCCATAACCGGAATTACGCCGTTTGTCGGATTACTTCTTTTTGACGGGAATCCATATCTCGCTGTAATATTTCTCATCCTGAATTCCCTTGGAATACTCGGCAGGATCACTGTACATTTCGATATTGTAGCCCGCCGCAATTTCATAGTCTTTACTGTTCGGCAGCCATTCCGAGAAGATTTTTTTGTTTACATCCTGTAAAGACTGGGGCATTCCGCCTCTGCAAGCAAAAACAGCCCAAGTGTATGCGGGGATGACCTTTGTAATAAAGCCTTCCGGAATTTCTGCGGCCGGATTGTAATTGTCTGCGACCAGATACTCGAATTCATCCGATCCCATACTCTCGTCAATACTGATTCCATACATTCCGCATACGACCCGCTCTTTTCCGGGCTGATGGAGTTCCATCCAAAACTTAGGAATTTCTGTTTTCGCACCGTCATACTTGAATGTACTGGCTGCTCCCATAACCGTGAATGAATCTTTTTCGACAATCTTGTAATCCATAACATAGCCGCCTTCCAAAGTAAATTTGATTTTCAGCGGAGCAAAAGACTTAATCATTGCTCCGTCTTTTCGAACGGCAGTCGGTGTGACGCCATGAAAACGGGTAAATGCTTTGGTAAAACTGTCCGGCGAGTCGTAACCGTACTTGAGCGCAATGTCAATGATTTTTTCGTCTGTGGAAACAAGCTCGCTGCCGGCAAGAGTAAGCCTGCGTTCCCGGATATACTCTCCGACCGTAAAACCGCAAAGCATGGCAAATCCTTTTTGGAAATAGAAAGGTGATAATATTACCTGCTTTGCAATCTTTTCAACTGTCAGTTCGTCAGTGATATTGTCCTCAATATAGCTGATGGCTTTACCGATGCATTCAACCCAGCCCATGGACTCATCTCCTTGCCTGTGCTTCTATCTTATTACTTTCAAAGTGGCTGTTCCCGATTTTTTCTGTTATCTTTTGTCCACAGATTTAATATGACGTTTATAAACATCATATCATTCAGATTCATCCAAAACAAGCCGGAACATTATCACTCCGGCTTGCTAACTTTCGATGTTATGATAAGGTCGCGGTAACAGTTATGGGAATGATCAGGACGGCCTTTCGGCGGGGCGGGAAACCGTTCCTCCTGCCTGTACTGCGGCTTCTGCACCATCATCCGCTCAAAAGGGCTGTTAGTGAAAAAGGTCATTCGTCATCACGCTCCGTTTCACCGCCGGATGATTCAGAACCGTCTTTTTGCGCTGTTTCCTCGTCAGGAGCTTCCGGCTCATCATCCGACTCAGATTCCTCATCCCCGTCCTCGGTGTAGTCGTAATCGTCCGGGTCGGGCTTGTTCTTGTCCTTTTTACCCGGCTTGCGGAATTTGAAGAACCAGACCGCCGCACCGATGAGAACGGCTGCAAGTACGGCAATCGCCGCGATTCCGGCACTGCCGTTCTGCTTTTCCGGCTGAGAGGTGGGCGAAGCCGTGGATGCTGGTGCAGTAGGCGCAGAGGATGTCTCCGGGGTGGAAAGGGTCTTGGATGAAGAAGAACCGGATACGTCCTCGTTGTCGCTCTTTGCCAGCGCAAGCAGATCTTTGTCCGTAACGGCATCAAGAAAATAGACATTCTCGGCGTTTTTCTGGCGGTCGATAATCAGGTAAAAGACGTGCTTGCTCGGCGTGGTAATCGTGAAAAACTCCTTGCCGTCCTCATTGGTCACGTTGTCGATCACCGTCCCGGTGCCGTCCGGCGTCAGCGGCTTGAGAGATGTTTCAGACGATGTTGACGTTGCGGACGAGGCCGACGATGATGCGGTACTGCTCTGCGCGGTGCTGGAGCTGCTCAAAGTCGGAGAGGTAGTCCCTGTGCTGTAGGCGAGAGCGTTGACGGAAAAAGCCGCCGTGCAGGACACGGCGGCCATCAGGCAGACGAATATGCGGATTTTAGATTTCTTCATGATGTTCCTCCTGTTTCTTTTGATCGGATACGGGCCGGTTTTCGCGGGATGCTTTCATGAGCGCGGACAGTTCCTCCGCCGTCATGCCCATGCCCCGCACAAGGCCGACAATATCGAGGTTTTCCAGTTCCCGGCGCTGCTTTTTCAGTTCCTTCTGCCGGTTTTGCAGCGCAGAGATTTTCGCCGCGTTCTTGTCATACTCGGCGTCGATTTTCTTGAATTTCGGATTCACGGTTGATTCCTCCAATCTGTTTGTTTATGGATTCGGTAAACGCCCAAATGTTAGAAAATGGATTTGCCAGTAGCTTGTATTGAGGTTCGAGTAGCCGATGGGGTCGCCCGCCGCGAGCATCATGCCGTTTCCGACGTAGATGCCCACATGGGTCACGCCGTCGGTATCGTAGGTGTGTTCAAAGAAAACAAGGTCGCCGGGTTTTGCGTCGGCGGGAGAAACCGGAGTGCAGATATTGCAGAGGCCCTGCGCCCCCAGCCGTCCCACGTTCCATCCGCTGTGATTGATCACCCACGACACGTAACCCGAACAGTCGAACGAGGTTTTCGGGCTGCTGCCGCCCCAAACGTAGGGATAGCCGATGTATTTCTGTGCTTCCGTCATCATGGCGGCAAACCGCGCGTCCGTCATTTCCTCCGGGGGAATGTCGTACTCCGTGGGTTTCTTGACGGTGGAGGCGTTCGGATAGGCCGACGCGGGGAACAGATCGGGCCGATTGCCGAGCGTAGACATGTACATCGAGTACACGCCGACCTGATCCTCGTTCATGATGGAAATAGGAAGATGGGACAGATCCTCGTTGTGCTGCTTCACGTTACAAATGGTGTAGGGATAGGGAACCTGACGGGTTTCGGTGTGCGTCGTGCCGTCCGGGTCCGTTACGGTATCCGTTTCCGTGCGGTAGCGGGTTTCCGTCTCCACGGTCTGCGTCAGTTGGTATTCTTTTGAGAACAGAGTAGAAAGCATGTCCCGGACTTCATCCAGCGTCCATTCGCCGCCGTGCCACGCGGTCAGAATGGAGATCAGCACATAGAGGTCATGCCCGATTTTGTCGAGCGTATAATGATATTCGTCATAGCCGGGGTGCTGCTGCTCATAATGATCGATCTCGTCCTGAAGGTCTGCTTCCTTTTGGGCGTAAGCGGCCTCCGCGCCGAGCATGGCATCGTCCGTGGAAGGATAGGTGGACATAGTAACGCCGGACAGCGCCCCTTCCAGCAGAACTGAACTGGAGGATAGGATATTCAGGAGCAGAACCAGCACCAGAAAAACGCCTATGGCGATCAGAAAGCCGTTCCGGTGCCGCCCGACAAAAGCCGCCGCCCGCTTGCCCTGCCGTGCCGCCGTCTTTGCTGCTTTAGAAGTGTTTTGGGCAGCTTTTCCGGCTGAACCTGTAAACTGTCCGGCCCGTTTCGCGGCGGCATACTGCTTTTTGACGACCCGCTTCTGCCGCCAGTGGGCCAAAGGATTGCCGGAGGGCTGAGGATCGTCCCGTGCGGCCTTTTTCTGTAAGTAACCGAGGTTGGCGCGGTCAAGCTGTTTTTCCGCTTTGACCGATTTCCGGTATGGCTTCAACTTGTGGGAGCGGTGGGCGCTGCGAACCAAACGCCCGCCCGTTTCGGCGGTTTCCTCGCTTTTATGCGCGGCCTCCACGCCAACGTTTTCATCCTCCGACTGCCGAATTTCCCGATGAAACTGCATCAGAACGGTGTTTCCGGGCGCGTCCCGGACGGCGTGGGTGAACTTGGACGGCTTTTTCTTGTCCGCTTCCTCAAAATATAAGCGCATCTTTGTTTTACCCGTAGGCTTATCAAAGGTGCGCTGCTTACGAAGGACTTTCTTTTTCGGTATTTTTGCCTGCGCCTGATCCGCTTTTGCCGCCGCTTTCTGCTCTCTGCGGACAGATTTTTTCAATACAGGGTCGGCGCGTTCCTCCTTCGTAAATTGCAGGCGGGGCGCTCGCTTTTCCATCACAGTCACCTCCTGTCCCGCCGAACGCGGACGCTCATGTCGCCGCCACTTCCTGCGGCTTGGTGGTCATGATGCGGTACAACTCCGTGTCCTTCGGGAAATGGTCAATAAACGGCAGAATGACGTTGCCGTAAAACAGCAGCCCTTCGCCCTCGCCGGAATGGGTGACGTAGGAAAGCTGGTGGGGCGAAATGCCGAGCTGCTTGGCCAAAATCTGCCGGTCACCGGACGCCTGATTGAGCATATAGATGTAATCCGAGTTTTCAAAAATGTTTTCAATTTCCCTTGAGGAAAGAAGGTCCTTTATGTTCTGCGTAATTCCGGTCGGGATGCCGCCCCACTTGCGAAACCGCTTCCAGATTTCCACGGAATAGGCGGCGGTCTGTTCTTCTTTTAAGAGCAGATGGAACTCGTCGATATAGTATCGCGTGGATTTCCCCACGGCCCGGTTGACGGTGACGCGGTTCCAAACCTGATCCTGCACGATGAGCATCCCGATTTTTTTGAGCTGCTTGCCAAGCTCCCGGATGTCGTAGCTGACGACCCGGTTTCTCACATTCACGGTCGTGCGGTGGTTGAACACGTTGAGGGAGCCGGTGACGTAGATTTCCAGCGCCGTGGCGACGTACTGTGCTTCCTTTTCGTCCTGCCGCCGCAGCTCGTTATACAAATCTTCCAGAATCGGCATGTTCTCCGGGCGCGGGTCGTTCAGGTAATCCCGGTACACCAGCCTGACGCAGCGGTCGATGACCGTTTTTTCTACCGGCTGCAAACCCTCCTTGCCGCCGACGATCAGTTCGCAGAGCGACAGGATGAAGTCCGATTTCAAAGATAACGGGTTTTCTTCCTCGGAGTAGTTGAGGTTGATATCCATCGGATTGATGTGATCGGTGGACGCGGGCGATATTTTGATGATCTGCCCGTGCAGACGTTCGATCAGCGGGCCGTATTCAGCCTCCGGGTCACAGACGATGATGTCGTCGGCAGTCACAAGAAACACGTTGACGATTTCGCGCTTGGCGGCAAAGGATTTGCCAGCGCCCGGTGTGCCGAGAATCAAGCCGTTCGGGTTTTTCAGCAGTTTCCGATCCACCATGATGAGGTTGTTGGACAGGGCGTTCAGCCCGCAGTACAGCGCCTCGCGCCCGGTCTGGAACAACTCCTGCGTGGTAAAGGGAATAAAAATAGCGGTGCTTGATGTGGTCAGGCCCCGCTGAATTTCCACCTGATTCAAGCCGAGCGGCAGGCTGCTCATCAGCCCTTCCTCCTGACGGAAATCGAGCCGAGTCAGCGCGCAGTTGTATTTCTGTGCGAGGGAGCTTGCCTGAAACACGTTGTTGTCCAGCCGCTGCCTGTTCTCGGCCACGTTGAGAACGAGAAAGGTCACGAGGAACATGCGCTCGTTGCGGCTCTGTAAATCCTGCAACAGCTTTTTTGCTTCCTCTCCGTAGGTGGCAAGGTCAGAGGGGATGATGTCCATGTCGTAACCGGAACGAATGGCCTTTTTCTGCTCCTGAATCTTCATGGAATCGAGGTCCGTGATTTTCCGTTTCACCGTCTTGATGGCGCTCACCTGGTCGATGGACTGGATGTGCATGGTGACGATGAGGCTGGATTCCATGTCGAGGAAATCGGCTAGCATCCGGTCGTTCAGCTCCGGAGCGAGAATTTGCAGGAACGATACCGCACCAACCTGACGCCCCATGCCGAACATATTTCCGCTTTTAAACTCAAACGAGCTGGGGGCAATGAAATCCTTGACGGAAAGGCCGGAAGGGGCCAGCCAGTCCCACGAAAAGCGAAATGGCTCCGGCGCGTCCATGCGGAAGATGTCGTGCAGGAGCCGCAGACGGTCGGCACCGTTCAGAGATGCGGCTGTCACGCCGAGGTGTTTAAAATTGTTCAGAATGTCGATCTCGATGCGTTCCAGACGGGGCTTGGCCGCTTTCAGGCTGTCCGCTTCGATGCCGAAAGTCAGGTACTTGGTTTTGATGAGGCCGTTGTTGCCTTTGGCAAGCTGGTTCCGGAGCATATCCGTGTACTCCGAGCGCAGGCTGTCGAAATCGTCGCCCTGCGGCGGGATGGTGACGCTTTTCGCAAAGCTGTCCCGCGTTGCGGAGAGATTCAGAAATGAAAGCTGAAATTTAATGGAGCTGTCGAAATAGTTGAGAAAATCGCACCAGCCATCAAAAATGGCGGTTTTGTCCTCGTTCTGATTGAGCTGATAGTTGATGTCCTGAAACTGAACGGTTTTTGTGTAATAGCTGTCGGTCACGCGGCAGATTCCGTCCGGGAACATGCGCTGAAACGGGATGCTGTCCTGCGCCGACTGCTTTTTCTTATCAGTCTGCCGTGCCCTTGCGACGGCAGCTTCGATCTGACGCCTCTCGGCGCGAGACAATGACCGATTCATGGTCGGTTTTTGCTTTTTTACCGACAATCCGATGCACCTCCTTGTCGAGTTTACTTTGCCGCGCGAGCACGGCGTAAAAATTGTTGGTCTGATAGGGCCTCTGTTTTGGCCGGAGAAACAGCACACGGGCAATGTTGCGGACGATTTTTTCCATCGGCAGGCCGTTTTTCTCATAGACGGCCATCAGGAAAAACGGCAGCATGACGAGCACCATGCAAAAGGAAGCTGCTCCGGTGCTGAAACCCGCAGGCCCTTTGAGCAAAAAGAAAAGCGGTACGCCAACAAGCGCGCCGCCGCTGAAACAGACAAGCTGCCGTTTTGTTAAATTGAACAGAACCTTCGTTTTCACGGCGGTCAGGTCCTTGGGGACGGGAACGTAGGCCATTTATCGCGCCTCCTGTTCTTTTGTCGGGCGCGCGGTTTTCCCGGCAGTCTCGGCGGTATGATGAAGTTGTTCCAGAACGGACGGCTTTTCCTTCCGTTCGTAATCCCGGAGCGCGTCCTGTTTGTCAAACACCTCGTCGAGCGCGAAGCTGAAATTGCTCAGGTCTTCCGTGCGTTCCAGCCACTTGTCCGCGACGACCTGTAAAGGGTTTTCAAACAGGAGAAGATAGTCGATTTTCTCCTGTTCAAAGCCGTGACTTTCGGTCAGATAGTAATGGGCATCCTTAATCGCGGTGATCTCACGGGAGCCGTCGATCAGCTTTGCCTTATCGCTGGCTTCCCACGTTTTCCGAAAATCCTCAAGGTTGGCGTCCAGCCGGTCAAAAAGCTCCTGTAATTTGTCCTGCATTGAAATATCACCTCCGTCAATGCACGTTAAAAATTGATTTTGCAAGGCTTCCGGTCTTAAAGAGCGTAAAGCACAGCAGCACCGTGTAGCCCATACAAGTCCAGATCGCCTTGCTGATATCCGTGCTCACGCTGATGCTTTTTACCAGAACGGCGTAAATCGCGACACAGACGATGATGAGAAAGCCCTGAAATCCCAGCGCTAACAGGGAACGCAAATAGTTCTGACCCATGCCGCCCGATTCCCGGTTCAGCATCGTCGCCATCGGGATCGGCGCGATGGAAGTGGCCAAATAGATCTCGATCATCCTCCCGTACACGATGATGAAAATGCAGATTGTGAGCGCCCACATGGTAAAGCCCACGAAAATGCTCTGGAACCACAGTCCGAACAGGGGGCCGAGGTCCATTGCCATGAGCCGCGTCTGAAGGTTTGCCGTGACGGAGCTGATGTCGATGGACGTGTCGGAAACGATGATCCCCGCCGCGCTGTTGACCACGCTTTGCGCCACGTCGAATATGCCCATGACGATGTTCCATGTGTTGGTCACGATGAGGATGGCACAGGCCGTTTTGAAAATCCAACGGAAGAAAACGGCTGTTTCGATGTCGTGAAAATTATTTTTGTCGGTGATGATCTGAATCAGTTCCAGCGTCATGACGAACGCGAGGATCAGGCCCGCGATGGGCATCATGACGTTTTCGGACAGGGTCCGGATCATGTTGTAAATGCCGGTGTTCCATGCCTGCGGCGTCGTTCCCACCTGAGAGGCGATCTGCCCGACCTGGCTGTTCACGTTGTCGAACATGCCCGACAGGTTGTTCATGATGCCGCCGACGAGTATTTCTTTCAGCCATTCGGTAATCTGCTGCTTGATGAAATCCAAGCGGCATCACCTCCTTTTCCGCGCCCTCTCGCTTCCGACGGAAGGGTGCGGAGAATTTCTTTTACGCGGATTATCAGCCGAAAAGGTTGGAGAGCAGCGGAACCAGCGTAATGCCGATCAGGGCTACGCCGCCGCCCGCCATGAGCTGTTTAATGCCTTGCGATTTTGCTCCCGGATTGTCGTTGCCGTAACCTTCCAGAAGATTGATCGCGCCCCAAATGGCAAGGCCCGCGCCGAGGGCGATCACGAGGGTCTGAAGAACGCCGATTGCGGAATGAAAGAAACTCATAATATTACCTCCAATTCTGATTTTGAAAATGAAAAAAACCGCTATTCTGCGGCTTTGGGGTCCCCGGAGAGGTCAACGGAATACGTGTTGAACACATCGTCCGGCTTCGGTTTCAATTTGGTGGACAGGAACTTCTCAATATGGAAAGCGTTGCGGGGATCATAGTCGGACAGGTATTTGTAGTTCGGATGCTTTGTGATATCGTACTTGTCCGAAAGGAAAGGCCGAACGCCGCGAAGCTGGAGGATGCACTTGCCTCCGTCAAGGACAGACAACTCATCGACCGAAGCTAAATCCTTCCCCAATTTTTGATAATTAAGGCTGTGGGAAACCTCACGGCCACGGCTTTCGCCGGTGTTGTAGGTATCGATCGTCTCTTTCCCAAGAGATTCGGTCAGTTCCTTCAAAGTTGTGCGTTCCTTGCCGCCGAGGAAAATGGCGCTGTCGCAGTTGCCAATGATCGTGTCGGCGTTGTCTTTGTACAGGGCCTTGAGCTGGCTCTGCGCCTGCAAAACAAGGCAAGCCGAGATTTCGCGGCTGCGGATGGTGGCAATCAGCTTTTCAAATTTGGGGATCTGCCCGATGTTGGCAAACTCGTCAAGCAAACACCTGACATGGACAGGCAAGCGCCCGCCGTACACGTCGTCGGCCTTTTCGCACAGCAGGTTGAAAAGCTGCGTATAGGCCATCGAAACCAAAAAATTAAAGGTGTCATCATTATCGGAAATAATGATGAACAGGGCGGTCTTACGGTCGCCCAGCGTGTCCAGCTCCAACTCGTCGTAGGCCGTCAGGTCACGAAGCTCCTGAATGTCGAACGGGGCCATTCTTGCGCCGCAGGAAATAAGAATCGACTTCGCTGTTTTGCCCGCCGCTAGCTTATATTTTTTATACTGCCGGACAGCGAAGTGATTTGGCTTTTCCTTTTCCAGAGCCTCGAACATGAGATCCACGGGATTTTTGAATTCCTCATCATCCTCTCGAACTTCTGAGGCGTTGATGAATTCGATCAGCGTTGCGAAATTTTGTTCCTCGACTGGGGCCTCATAATGGATGTAGCCGATGAGCGCCGTATAAAGGAGCGTTTCGGCCTTCACCCAGAAATCGTCTCCTTCCTTGCCCTCACCCTTGGTGTTGGTGATGAGCGCCGTGACCAGTTTCAAGATGTCTTTTTCCGAATGAATGTACGCGAAGGGATTGTAGTGCATCGACTTTTTGAAGTTGATGGTGTTGAGAATTTTGATGCGGTAGCCCCTGCGCCGCAGGAGATTCCCGCACTCCACGACGATGCTGCCCTTCGGGTCCGTGACCACGAAGCTCGTCGGATAATCCTTGGAATCGCATTGCATCAGGTTCGGCTTGATGAAAAATCGCGTCTTGCCGGAACCGGAGCCGCCGACGACCAGCACGTTTTTGTTCCGGGACGTCTTGGAGTCCTTTGGTCGGCTGTTCATCGTGAGCCGTTCCGTCTGCGTGAGAATGACGTTGTTTTCAAACACCGGGTCGATGTATGGCTTGATGTCCTCGGCTTTTCCCCAGCGGGCGGAACCGTACTCCACATTTCTGCGGAACTTTTTGGCGTTCCGGCCCTTAACATAAACCGCCAGCCGGAGGGTGGCGGCGAGAAGAACGCCCACGCCAAGGTCGGCCGGATAAAAGCTCGGTAGCGGCGAGGCAAAGGCGGCGGTGAGGCTGTCCATTATGTTCAGGAGCTTATGGGAAGCGTCCGCGCCTGTGGCCAGCCGCCACGCCTGCCCGAACTTGGTGGCGAACAGCGCGACGAACAGATACGGCAGATTCATCAGGAGCAGCTTTCTTGTTTTCTCGCTCATCGCGCTCGCTCCTGTTCCTTATGCTTCACCCGGTCAACGGTATTCGCTTTGACCAGATCCCTGAACTGACGGAGCCGCGTGAGGACGGAGGGCCTTTTTGTCCGGTTCACCGTTTTCGCCGTGAACTCGGTGAAAGCGGCGGTAAGAGCGTCCGCGTCCCGTGCCTTGAAAAAGACAAGATATTTGGGCGGCGACACGCTTCGGTCCTTTTTGACGGCGTAATCCACGCCGTATTTCCGTGCCACGCGATCAAAGGAGCGGACGTTGCTGTCGGTGATTTCGATGTTCGACACGCCAGCGTTCTGCCCGACAAGCTGTTTCACCGTCTGCCTGCCGTGGGGAACCACGGGACCGGCGCGGGTCTTGGCGCTTTTCTTCTCCTTCCGGTGGGCCAGATACTTGGCAATCGCCGTTTTGAGCACTCGGCCCGTGAGCTTCGCGCCGCTGATGATGAGCGTCACGGAGCGGTTTTCGATTTCTTCCTGCAAGCAAAGCACCTCCTGTCATGTGAAAACCGCCTTTCATCATCGTTCATCGTGGGAAGGCGGCTTTTTCTTTGCCGGAGCCGGTTTCCGGTCATTTTTCCGTTCCTCGCTCTTTTTCAAAAAAAGGGTGAGGATGGTTTCCTTGCTGTCCATATACATTTCCTCGGTTTTCTGCTGCGCCTGCTGGAGCTTTGAAATGGCGTCGGTCACGTCGTTGAACAGCGAGTGATACATTTTCTGATAATCCGGCACGTTATCTCCGCTCCTTTTCTGCGTCTTTTTCCCGGCCCTGTCCCTTAACGGTGAGAATGCCGTCGAGCGTGGTGGCCGTGATATGCAGCCGTTCCGCCGTGGCGATGTCGTTTTTTACGGTTTCGTCCACGTTTCTGCCGCAGACCACCAGCACATGGGCGCGGCGCAAGAAGTTGCAGGCAATGTCCACGCCGTCCTTGTGCTCCTGCGGGATGGCGTCGTTGAGGAAAAGCGGCAGAAACAGAACCGGGCAGACGGGCGAAAAGCCCGCGTCGTAAATTTTGCGGCAGTACCGCGCCGCGTCCTCGGTGTTCTCGATTTCGTTTCCGCCCCACGGGGCGGTGATGTATGCGAGGGGTCGTTTCATGGAAAAATTACTCCTTTCCGATTTTTGTCGGGGATAACAGCCCGCGCGAGACGTTTACCGTCCGGGCGGGCCGTAAACTGAATAATGATATTACGTATTTCATATTGACAAAACTTGATTTGACACATATACTAATAACATATCAAATAATTTTGATGTGAGGCGATAACTTGGCAACCGCTTATGAGAAACACGCAAAAGTGTTCAAAGCATTGTGCGATGAAAAACGTTTAAGGATACTTGAGCTTCTTCGCGGCGGGGAAAAATGCGCCTGCGTTTTGTTGGAACAATTGGACTTGGGGCAGTCGGGGCTTTCCTATCACATGAAGATTCTGGTTGAATCGGGTATTGTGGAGAGCCGTCAGGAAGGCAAATGGACGCATTACAAAATCAGTGAAAAGGGCAGCGCTTATGCTGGTACTCTACTGAAAGAATTGACAACGCCCAACGCAGTAGCCAAAGAGAATATTGGCTGCATTTGCTGCAAATACTAAAAGCTATCCGGGCGATGGCTTTTTTAGAGCAGAATACATCAAAATATTTTGATGTGATTGTCCTTTTATCGAAAGTGAGGTTTTTATCCAGTGCAAATACTAAAAGCAATTTGGGATTTCTTCCAGTATCAGATCCTTGCCATGAAGTGGCTGGATGGGCTGATTGGAAGAGGCCTATCCGCTATTGGACTTGATACGTCGGCACGGCTGGGCGGGAGCATTGAATTTTTCTTGTACGACGTAATTAAGATTACGATACTTCTGTGTTTCCTGATTTTTCTCATCAGCTATATTCAAAGTTACTTCCCACCGGAGCGCAGTAAACGGATTCTCGGTCGTTTCCACGGTGTCTGGGCGAACTGCATTTCGGCGCTCCTTGGGACGGTGACGCCGTTCTGCTCTTGTTCCTCTATACCACTGTTCATCGGGTTTACATCAGCTGGGCTTCCGGTTGGTGTGACGTTCTCGTTCCTGATTTCTTCCCCGATGGTGGATCTCGGATCGCTGCTTCTGTTGATGAGCATTTTCGGTGCAAAAGTAGCAATTATTTATGTTATTGTTGGGCTGATTGTCGCGGTTGTCGGAGGCACGATTATTGAGAAGCTGCATATGGAACGGTATGTTGAAAGCTTTATCCTGTCAGCGGGCAGCGTGGACATTGAATCGCCGGACCTGACAAAAAAAGACCGACTGATTTATGCCAAGGAGCAAATGCTGTCTACATTCAAAAAAGTGTTTCCCTATATTTTAGTTGGTGTCGGCATCGGCGCGGTCATTCACAACTGGATTCCGGCAGAATGGGTGTCGCTTGTGCTGGGAAGCAAAAATCCCTTTGGCGTCGTTTTGGCAACCCTGATCGGTGTTCCGATGTACGCAGATATCTTTGGCACAATTCCAATTGCGGAGGCACTGTTATACAAAGGGGCGCAGCTTGGCACAATCCTCTCATTCATGATGGCCGTTACCACGCTGTCCCTGCCGTCCATAATCATGCTGCGCAAAGCAGTGAAGCCAAAGCTGCTGGCGCTGTTCATTGCAATTTGTACGGTCGGCATTATTATGGTAGGCTACTTCTTTAACGCGATTCAGGGATTTATCATATAGGGAGGAAAGTGTTATGGCAAAGACATGGTATCCTGTTATTGACTATCTGACCTGCGCAGAGTGCGGCACTTGTGCTGCAAAGTGTTCCCACGGTGTCTATGATCCCTCAAAGGCTCCGTCACCCGTAGTAAAAAATCCGGAGGCCTGCATTGACCATTGCCACGGCTGCGGAAATTGCTGTCCGGTCGGCGCGATTACCTATGTTGGTGACGATACCGGTTGGACACCGCCGAACGGCGCACAGGAATCCAAAGAAGCCTGCTGTTCCTGCGGATGCGAAACATCTTCTGAAAAGAAAATTGTCGTTGAGTATCTCTATCTTGATTTGCAGACCTGTAACCGCTGCATCGGAACGGACGCTGTGCTTGATGAAGTAATGGAGACGCTTACCCCCGCGCTGCGGCTTGCCGGTTTTGATATCGAGTATAACAAGATCGAGATGAAGACGGCGGAGTTTGCCGAACGGTTTAGGTTTCTTTCCTCTCCGACGATCCGTGTAAACGGTCAGGATATTTGCGGGTTCGTAAAAGAAAACAGTTGCGGATGCTGCAGCGAAATCAGCGGAACTGATGTTGACTGCCGAATATTTGAATACAATGGGGAAAGTTATGAAGTGCCTCCCAAAGAGATGCTTGCCGAGGCAATTCTGAAAACCATATTCGGAACAACAGGTGATTGTACCTGCGGCGACTATAAACTGCCGGACAATCTGAAAACTTTTTACGAGGGGAAAGCCAGTAAATCAGCATGCTCCTGCGGGAGTAATTGCTGCTAACCAATAACATCAACTGATAAAGGAGCGTAATGAATATGTCACTGTTCAGAAAGAAAGAAGAAGAAACAACCTCCTGCTGCTGCGGAGGAAACTGCAATGCGGGAAGCATGGCAAAGGCTGAAAGCGCTAAAACCGAGGGCGCAAGTGTGAAAGTGCTTGGAAGCGGATGCGCAAAATGCAACCAGCTAGAAGCGGCTGCTAAAGCAGCGCTGGAGCAACTCGGCATGAATACGACGATTGACCATGTGACCGATTTCTCACAAATTGCTGCCTATGGTGTCATGTCAACGCCCGCCCTTGTGATCGACGGGAAGGTAGTTTCTTACGGCAAGGTTTTAAAGGCCGAAGAAGTTGTGAAGATACTGCAAAAAGTCAGATAAATTTTATAAGGACGGTTTTCAATGAGTAAACCAAAGGTAGCCTTTATCTGCGTCCATAACTCTTGTCGAAGTCAAATCGCCGAGGCACTGGGAAAACACCTCGCCGCCGATATCTTTGAAAGCTATTCCGCTGGCACGGAACTGAAAGGCCGCATAAACCCCGATGCAGTTCGCCTTATGAAGCAACTCTATGGAATCAATATGGAACAAAGTCAGCGTCCGAAGCTGCTTGAGGCACTCCCTCCCGTGGATGTGGTTGTTACAATGGGCTGCAATGTGGAATGTCCATATCTGCCGTGTAATCACCGTGAGGATTGGGGACTGCCTGACCCAACGGGGAAAAGTGACGCAGAGTTCATTTCCGTAATGCATACCATTGAGGGTAAAATTACAGACTTAGCAAAATCATTGAAATAGAGACTTAGCATGTCTGCCGGCAGTTTAATGAAGAACTGTCGGCCTTTGATTTTACACTGCAAATCTTGGTGACATTGCTCCTTCCTGAATTGACTAATGTCCGGGCGGGCCGCTTCCGTACATGTCGTGATTGACCAGCGCCGAGTAGTAGCTGCTGATGGTGGTCGGAGCCTGATACAGCGCGGTCAGAATGTAACTTCGGATATTGCGGATATCAGTGGTGTTCTTGTCTAAACAGTCCAGCACGTATTCGATATGGCTGTCGTCGAGCTTCAAAAGCCTGCTTTTTACCGTTTCGGCGGGCATATTCTCACCGGCGATCCGGATTTCCTTTTTTCGGCTGCACACGGTGTCGAGCAGGATGCCCACGATTTCGTCCAGCCTTTCCTGGTCGCATTTCTGCCGCATGACGTCGTAGGAAATATTCTCTTTGATGATTTCGCGGTAGGCATCCGCCGCATCCATCGAATCAGCCGGTGCATCGGCTTCCGGCTTTCGGTCTGCCGGATTGGATGGATACGTATTTACTCCATACGTATTTGATTTTTTAGGGATATTAGTTCCCTTAGTATTTAATTGCGCGGGGTTTTCCGTATCCGGTTTTTCCATATCCGGGTTATCCAGATACGGCTTTTCCGTATCTGGTGAATCCGTATCCGGCAAAGGCGTATCCGGTGGCTTGCGCGGCTGCTCATAGATGGTGTACTCGGTATCCGTGATGCGTCCGTCTTTACCGCGAAGCTGTCGGCGCTCCATATAGCCCGCGCTTTCCAGCTCCTTGAGCGCTTTTCCGATGGCGTCCACTCCCTCGCGGCAGATAGAGGCAAGGCCCCTTGTGGTGTAATCCCAATCGTCCGGAAGGGAGAGCATCATGGACAGCAACCCTTTTGCTTTCAGGGTCAAGGCCCTGTTTTTCAGATGATGATTGCTCATAACCGTGTAATCCCGCGTCCGTTCCACACGAAAAACCGCCATTTGTATCACTCCCTTCTGTACGGACAATTCAGTTCGAAATCGTGAAGCTGAGAGCCAACTCTCGAAATTTGGTCAGATCTGAATTGTTAGGCATATTTATCTTCCCTTTCGCAGAAATAGGAGGCAAGGCCATCCTTTTGGTTCGGCATTACCTCTCTTAGTAGATCTACATATAGAAATTTGAAATCAAAAGTATCAATTGTTAAAATTTGATTTTTACATATTTGCGACCCTCTTTGAAAACAATAGGTCTCGAAGGACGTGTTCATTATGAAAAGATTAATAGCACTTTTGCTTATGATAGGTGTTCCTATCGTTTTCTCCGCATTTGCAGCCCAAAACGATCATACCGGTAATGCTTTTCACCCATCATCAATTAGTTCTAAAACGAATTCTGACGGCTATGCCAATGCATTCAAAGTAATTTATGGTCGCATTGATGACTATAACGCCAGATCACAACATGCTTCTGATTTATAAGAGATTTGGAGCTACCTCTACCACCTAATTGCCAATCTGAAAATTTAGGATCAGCTCATGGGAAACGGTTCGCGCGTTCGCCCAGGCTAAACCGAATTTAGCGGTAAGCGCCAGATTCCCCGATGCTCCATTTGCGCCGAGTGTTCCCAACGACACTTCCGACGCGAGGTCGTCCCTATAAATGGGAGTGTCCCGGTCAACCTTCGTCCAGCCGGAACCGGCTGTTTTGCCGATCCCCACGCCGAGTGCGATTCCGCTTCCGGTTTGCGCCGTCGTCAGACTGTTCCAGTCCGAATAGGACGTGGGGACGGCGTCGCTGATTTTCGATGTCGCTTTCAGCCCCGCGATGGAAACCCGGACGGGAAAGGTGGAATGGTTGGTAATCGGAATGTCCGGCGCGGTGAACGGCGTACTGCTGTTCGGATCAATGGCGTAGCTGATGCTGACCGGGTGTGTAACGGACACCAGTTCGTCCACGGGATAATGGGTAACGGATGAAACATTTCCGGCATTGTCCACGGCGGCGATATGGATGTAAAAGCTGCTGCCGGACGGGCGGGAAAAAGTGTAGCTGTCCGAGGTGGTCGTAATGTTTCCATCCGGGGTGGTATCCGTTTTATCGTCCACCACGATGGAGTAGCCTTTCATCCCAGTTCCCAAAGAAGTGGAAATGACCGGGGAATCATATTTCGCGCCGTCGTTCTGTCCGGTAGCCTGCACATAATACTGATAGCCTGTGGCGTTGTCTTGAGAAGAATAATTGACGGTATACTGCGTCCGGTCGGAATTGTGCGTGACGCTTGAAATGACCGGTTTGTCCGGAACGTCCAAATCCTGCCCCTTGTGGTCGTTCCAGCTTGTGTCGGTCGTAATCTGAGCAAGATAAAACAGGGTGTTTGCCGTAACGCGCTGTTCGTCCGGCGTGGCTTCCCCATTGGAATGGCCGGTCTGAATCATGGCACAGTTCGACCAGCTTGTCAGATAAAAGGTGTTGGTGCCCTGTCCGCCGGAGCCGGTTGCCTTCGCGCTGCCGCTATAGGTGTAGGGTGGCTGATACGTCATCCACACGTCCCCGAAAGCAAGCTGATTGGAATGGGACATCGGAACATTCAGAACCGTGCCCATGTCCCCGATTTTCCACGGGTAGTTGGTGAGCAGGCCCTTTTTGGAAACCTTGATCTGTGTGCCACCGAGTATCGTGTATTTTGGGATGGTCTGAATATTGCAGTAGTGGGCAAGCTTGAAAAAATTCGGCATGGAAATTCGATCGTTATCTACCATCGTGTCATGCCCGAACAGGACGCCGCGCCCGGTCTTGATAAAGGCGTCGGTTTTACTCTCTGCCGCAGCGGATAAATCCTGACTTGCGAAAGCGTCCCACGCGCCGAAATACAGCACGTCGTATTTATAGGTGCCGTCCGCATTTTTCAGGTAAGCGTCCGGGTTCGCGTTGAAATCGGAAATCGATACGGTATCCACGGAGATAAGGCCCTTGCCGTAGCCCTTGGAATCGTACTCATTCGGCGTTTCCATCCACATTTTCAGGGAAGCCGACTTCGGCAGGGTGTAGCTCTTGCCCTGCCACGTCGTAAAAGAAACGGTCGGCGCAACAATGGGATAGATGTTCAGCACCTTCGCGCGGTCTTTGGCGGGGATGCTCTGAAAGGTTGATTCATGCGCGGATTTGGAATAGAGCATATAGCTGTACGGCTGGCTTTTGTCGCCGTTCGTCCAGTTCAGCGCCACATAATTCCCGGACGGGTTCGGCGTCGCGGTCAGTGTCAAAACCGACGCGGCGGAGGCCGTGACGCTGGAAGAAAAACCGGACAAAAGAAAACCGGCGGCAAGCAAAGGCACGAGAAACAGCCGCCTGAATGATTGCCTCAAATAGAAGCCTCCTTTCGGCGTGGAAGGTTGGCCGGGAAAATCCCGGCCAATTCCCGCGCTTTTGTTTTTATGCAAGCTGGAACTGGAAAACAAGCTGATGGTTGGCCGTGTACGCCCCGTCGAACGCGAGGCCGTAGTCCGCCGTCAGGGACAGCGCACCGGAAGTGCTCGGATTCAGCGTCCCAACCTGCAACGGCGAATCGTTCACCGCCCAATGGGTGGAAGCGCTGTAGCCACTGTTCCAGCCGGAATTGCCTTTTGCCGCAATACCGAGCGCGATGTACTTTTTGGAATCCGCGAGGTTGAGAGAACGCCACGCTTTTGCGGACGGATCGACGTCGGTGAAGGTAAGCGAGCCGCCCGAAGCGGCTTTCAAGGATTCCACCGTGGCGATCACCGCGACTTTGGTGTTGTTGGTTACTGTGATGTCGGGCGCGGTGAAGGTTTCGGCGTCCGGGCTGATGGCGTAGGCCACGTTGATCGGATGGGTGACGGAAATGGTCAGCGGCGAAATGGAGCCGTTGATTGTCACGTTCCCCGTGACGCTGCCCGTGCCGGTGTCGGTCTTGTCGGCGGCAAACGCCGGGACTGCCGCCGTGACGCCGAGCACGGCAAAAGTGATAATGCCCGCGAGAACCTTTCTGAGTTTGCTTTTCATTGAGAAGCCTCCTATAAATTTTTATATCAACCGGACCGTCCGGCTGATTACGAAACGGAAAGACGGATTTTGTAGTCGGCCATGCCGAGATACGCTTTGGTTGTTTTGTTATAATACTTGATTACTGCGGTCACGCTGTAATTCCCGGGTGCAACCTGGCGGGAAAGAGTAAGGCCGTCGATGTGTTGTCCCGGATAGATTGGCGCGGATTTCGCTATGGTTTCGCCGTTCAGCACAATTTCACACTGCATAATGACGGTGTTGGAGGACGGGTTTTCCACTTCCCATGTGCCGGTGCTGTCTTTGGCCCCGTTGGAAAAGGACGCCTGCGCGCTCACCTTGTCGGTGACGGTGACTTCCTGCTTTTGAAGCCGGGACAGGATTTCCTGCCGCGACGGGGTGCTGCTGCTTCCCGGCTCCGCACTGCCAGTATCGTCCAGCGACGGAGCGGACGACGAGGGAACGGAGCTGGACGGCGGCGGGTTCGGGGATGGATGCTGATTTCCGCAGCTCCGCAGCAAAAGGAGCAGGAGAAGCAGCAACAGCAGAAGAATCGCAAGAATGTACGGCCATTTGCGTTTTTTCTTTTTATCCTCCTTCCCGCGTTTGCTCTCATTGATTTTTTCAGTTGTCATGCGGTTTCCTCCTTAATCAAGACATGAAAAAAGGCGCTCCTTTCGGAACGTCTGAAACGACGGTTATTTTACCTTTCCTGATCCCGCTGCCGCTTTTTCTGCCATCCGTCCAGCAGCCGTATGATGACCTGTTCCATCTGCTGCGGGGTATACGACTTGGGAAAATATTTCTGGAGCTTATCCGCCTTAATGGTCAGGTCGTTTTTCTCCGGTTTCTTTTCCTCCGACATAATGGCAAGCATACTGTCCTCGTTCAAATGGCCCTCCGCGCTGAATTTTTTCAGCCGCTGGGCCTGTGAGAGCGAGGGGGTGGCCTGTTCGCTTTCGATGGTATCGAGTAAAAGCGTCTGTTCCTCCGGCTTGAGGTACGACAGTTCCACGGCAGGGGTCATGGCGATTTTCTTATCGTCCACCATCTGCTGAAGCTGCGGTGTCAGCTCGTTTAGCCGGATATACCGGCGCACAGTATCACCGCTGATATTGGCTCCTTTCGCTACTTCATCATCACTTCGGAAATTAGCCGCAACTTGCGGCGCATTTTCTTTCGATGGTCGGCCAGCCTGCCGCTTTATGGCATCCAGCTTCATTTTGTACGCCTTGGCCCGTTCACTCGGCAGGATGTTTTCACGCTGGATGTTGCTGTCAACCATGATAATGGTCGCGGCGTCATCGTCCAGATCGCGGACGATCACCGGCATGGTGAGAAGCCCTGCCAACTCGCAGGCGTGTTTGCGCCGGTGGCCGGAAATCAGCTCATAGCCGCCCTCCGCGCGGGGACGGACAATGGCGGGAACCAGCACGCCGTATTCCTTGATGCTCTCCACGGTTTCTTTCATAGAATCATCGTCCCGTACCTGAAACGGATGGTCGGGAAACGGGTGCAGCTCCGAAAACGGCATATCTGTGACTTTTTCCCGTTTTTCATCCTTGCGGGTTTCCTCCGTGGAGAAAATATCATCGTAGCTGTTCAGACTTATGTTTTTGGCGCTGCTTTTCAATTTTAAGCACCTCCTTCGTCAGCTCGAGGTACGCTTCGGCAACCTTGCCCTTCGGGTCGTGAGCGAAAATACTCCTACCCTCCGCGCTGATTTCGGCGGCGCGGACGGAATGAGGAATCTCCACATCAAATACTTTCAGCTTTGAACCGTAGGTATCCCGCAGTAGGGTGCTGATTTCTTTGGAATAGTTGGTACGGCTGTCCACCATCGTCAGCAGAATGCCGTCGATTTTGAGCTTCGGATTGATTTGCCGCCGCACCTTGTTGATCGTCTGCAAAAGCTGTTCGAGGCCCTTTGCCGGAAGATACTGTGCCTGAACGGGAATGAGTACGCTGTCGGCAGCAGCCAGTGCGTTGACGGTCAGCATCCCCAACGAGGGCATACAGTCCAGCAGTACATAGTCGTATTGCCGTTTTACACTGTCCAGATATTGCTTCAGGACCTTTTCGCGGCTCATGGCGTTGACGAGCGAAACCTCCATACCGGAAAGTTCAATGTTGGCGGGCATCAGATCGACGCCTTCATCATGATGCAGAAGTCCCTCACCGGGGTCGATGGTTTCCTCATTCAGCACCTTACCCATCACCGTCGCCAGCGTAACGGGCAGTTGGTCGGGCTGGGGATTGCCCAAGCTAATGGACAGCGAACCCTGCGGATCGCTGTCCACCAAAAGCACCTTTTTCCCTTCCTGCGCCAGCCCGATGCCGAGATTAGCGCAGGTCGTGGTCTTGCCGACGCCGCCTTTTTGGTTGGCAACGGCAATTACATTGGTCATTTGACTTTTCACCTCCCGCTGAAATAGAAAAAGGGCGTTCCATAACAGGAACGTCCTAAAATGATATGCAATTCGTCATTCAGCCGGTTTTTTTAGGTTTAAGAGAGGGTTTGGCCGAGAGCCACTTCGCCGCAAACCCGCATGAATACTGAGTTTTTGCTTTTTCGTTTTCACCTTCCCGAATAACGCATGTTCAACGAATTTTTTGTCAGGGATACCAGCCGGAAAATCAAATCAGTTTTCAAGGCCAAGGGCATGACCGGCAAGCATCTGACCGGAACGGTCATTTACGGGTACTTATGGGATGAAAAGCGGGAGAGGTGGATTGTGGACGAGGAAGCCGCCGCTGTGGTGCACCATATTTTTACTATGACGATGGACGGCCACGGCCCGTACCAGATCGCCCAACAGTTGACCGCCGACAAGGTGGAAATTCCTTCCGCTCATTTGGCGTGGCACGGCGAGGGTGTGAATAAAAATAAGACATTCAAGGATATTTACGGCTGGGGTTCATCCACTATCGTTAACATCCTCAAGAAACGGGAATATCTCGATCACACGGTCAATTTCAAAACCCGCAAGCATTTCAAAGACAAGAAAAGTCACTATGTCAATGAAAGTGAATGGACAATTTTTGAAAACACCCATGAGGCCATCATCGACCAGGCAACCTTCGACAACGTGCAGCGCATCCGGGGCAACGTTCGACGCTACCCGGATGGCTGGGGGAAAACCCATCCCCTGACCGGCCTCATGTACTGCGCCGACTGCGGCGGCAAAATGTACGTCCACCGCACCAACAACGGAAAGCGCATCCCTCAGTATACCTGTTCCCAATACAGCAAGGTCCCTGTCGGGACGCTTTGCTCCACCCAGCACCGCATCAACGCCGACGTGATCATGACCCTGATTGCCGATACGCTCCGGGCTATCGCGGCGTATTCCAAGAATGACTGCGCCGAGTTTATCCAGACGGTGCGGGAAGCACAGGTTACTCAGCAGTCCAGCGGCATTGCGCGGAAAAAGAAACGGCTGGCAGAAGCAAAAAGGCGGTCTGGAGAGCTGGAAAAGCTGTTATGCCAAATCTATGAGGATAAGGTTCTCGGCAAGCTGCCGGAAGCGCGTTTCGCCACCCTTGACGCCCGGTACGCCGACGAGCAGGACGAGCTTTCCAGTGAGATTGAAGAACTGGAACAGACCGTTGCCGTTTATGAGCACAAACAGCAATCCGCAGAAAAATTTATTGCCCTGATCGACAAATACGAGAGTTTCGATACCCTGACTACCACCATGCTTAATGAGTTTGTGGAAAAAATCGTTGTTCATGAGCGGGACCGCAAGGGCTGTCAGGACACTACGCAGGAAGTAGAAATCTATTTTAATTTTGTAGGGAAATATGTACCGCCCCACTTCGGGGAAGTCCGCCTCACCCCTGAGGAACAGGATTCACTGCGCAAGGATGAGGAACGCCGGGACAGGCTACACCAGAATTATTTGCGCCGCAAGGCCAATGGAGCACAAAAGCGATATGAGGATAAAATCAAGACGGCAAAAAAGGCCGAGATTGAGGCCAGAAAAGCTGCCTTGCGTACTGAGGACATGGCAAAGGGTGTGTTTATTCCAGCCAGCAATCTACCGAAAACGGAGTTAAAGGTTCCAGCAACTATGGCTTCAACTAAAAGTCGAAAAAGGATTTCACATACTGGTTCGCAAAGTGCCGGCTGCCCATAATATTCTACAGACAGAAATGTAATCAACTGAACTTTCAAAATGACTTTATGGAATCGATTGACTTGATATAAAAATTTTAATGCGCTAAAGTGGAGTTTACAAAACAGGACATCAAAAGCGAGGATTAAGATTTTTTAATGCTGTATGATTATCGCAGGAAGGTGAAGAAATGGAATGGCTGAAGAATCTGAGCAAGGCCATTGAATACATCGAAAGGAACTTAGCTGGTGAGATTTCTTATGAAGAAGCTGCTAAAATTGCATGTTGCTCCACCTACTATTTTCAGCGGATGTTTTCCTATGTGGCTGGTATTCCGTTATCTGAATATATCCGGCGTCGGAGAATGACGCAGGCGGCATTTGAATTGCAAACGACAGACAGTAAAGTCCTTGATGTGGCACTCAAATATGGCTATACTTCCCCCACATCCTTCAACCGGGCATTTCAGAGTGTACATGGAATTTCCCCAATCTCTGCAAAAGCGCAGGGAAGCGTATTGAATGCGTACCCGCCTATTCGGTTTTCAGTCAAAATTACGGGAGGTAATGTTATGCCCTATCGGGTCGAAGAGAAAAGAGCCATGCGCATTGTAGGCATCCGTATTCCTCTAACGTTGGATATGGAAGAAAACAAAAAGAACGTCCCGCCTTTCTGGGAAAAGGCATTAAAGAGCAGCAAGTTTCCTGAAATCTGCCATCTATCGAATCAGTCCCCGAAAGGTGTACTGGGAATTACCGCATGTCAAAGCCCCGACGAAATTTATTATTACATAGCGGCGGCAACCGATAAGCCTGTGCCAAAAGATATGTTTGAGTATGAAATTCCAGCGGCGACATGGGTGATTTTTGAGAGCGACGGGTATTTCAAAGAATCCATTCAAAGTATTTTCAGACGCTTTCTTACAGAGTGGCTTCCATTCTCAGGCTATACTTACGCAGAACTGCCGGATATTGAAGTTTATCCGATCAGCGAGGAAAGCCCGAGGGCGGGGCACTCCGAAGTTTGGATTGCGGTAAAAAAAGAAAAGGAGAATTGAGAAAGTGGATTATCAGATTGAAATCAGAAATATTGAACCGGTTCGTGTTGCGTTCATGCACTACAAAGGAATTGCAGCCGAAGCAAATAAATTTTTTCCTAATGTTTTTAAGTCGATTCAAGGAAGGTCAAACGGTGCACCGTTTTTCTGCTACTATGTGATGAACCCGGAAACGAAAATGGGCGAAATGGATTTATGCGTACCAACTGAGGAAACTCCCATCGGCAATGGAATTGAAATAAAAGAAGTACCTTCTGTCAAGGCGGTATGTACGACGCATACCGGCCCGTATGAAACCCTACCACATGCTTATGAAGCAATCAGCCGATACGCCGCAGATCATAAGCTACAATTACAGCCGCCGTTCCGTGAGGTTTACGTCAAAGGCCCCGGAATGTTTTTGAAAGGGAACCCGAGTAAATACATTACAGAAATTCAGTTCCCTATCAGGGAGGATTAAGATGACCGCTATCAGTGTCAAGAATTTAGTGAAAAAATATAGGAATGGGGTACAGGCGCTGGATGGTCTTACTCTGACGGTAAACGAAGGTGAGATTTTCTCTCTACTGGGGCCAAACGGCGCGGGAAAATCGACCCTTATCAACGTGTTAACCACCTTCCTACGCCCTACGTCCGGCAGCGTGATTCTATTTGGAAAAGACGCGGCCCATGAGGCGGCTGCAATCCGCACGGAAATTTCCTGTGTAGCGCAGCGCACTTCCATTGATTCACACCTGTCTCTTACGGAAAACATGATGTTTCAAAGCAGGCTTTATCGGGTGCCGAAGCCGGAAGCACAAAAACGCATGAAATCGTTAATTTCCTGTTTTGGTTTGGAACGATATTTGAAATATCCGGTTTCGTCTTATTCCGGCGGGGTAAAGCGGCGGCTAGATATTGCGCTTAATATGATGTCAAAGCCCCAAGTTCTGTTTTTGGACGAACCAACCGTCGGTATGGATATTCAATCCCGCATGGCAATGTGGGATATGTTAAAGAAAATCAGAAACGATTTTGGCACTACGATTTTTTTAACAACTCACTATCTGGAAGAAGCCGATCAGCTAAGCGATACCATCTGCATCATGAAAAACGGGAAAGAGGTAATTCAGGGTTCCCCGAATGCTCTCCGGGAATACTTGCGTCAGGATATGCTGAAAATTAACTTTCCATCGAAAGAAGAAGCTAAAAACTGTTTTGAGCCGTTAAAAAGCGTGATTGAATTGAAAGAATCGGACTTGCGCCATGATAAAATTATCACCGGCCTAAAAAACGGCCATGCCGATTTGGAAAAAGCAAACCGGTGGCTGTTGGAGCATGATATTCCTTTTCTGGGTATCGAAATAATGCAGCCCACTCTGGAAGATGTTTTTATCAGGTTAACCGGTGAAGATGCAAAGGAGGCCAGTTGATGGGCGTTTTAACTTTACTTGGGCGAGACATAAAGTGGCGTTTCCACAACGCTTTCACGATCGTGATTACCATTTTGCAGCCTATGCTTTGGCTGGTTTTATATAGCGCCGTCGCCGGACAAGCGATGCAGGGCATTGGAATCCAAAACTATACGGCTTTTATTCTCCCCGGACTGATTGTATTGGTGAGCTTCGGGACTTGCAGCAGCAGTGGAATTATGAATTACCTTATGAAGACGGACGGCAGCTTTTACCGGATATTGATTGCCCCGGTTCAAAGAAGCTCAATTGTACTCGGTCAGGTATTGGAAGCGGTATTATGTACCTTTATTGAAGTAGCCATTATGTGCGTTGTCAGCCTGTTTTTCTCGGTAAAAATCGCTTCGGGATTTTGGGGACTGCTTATAATTATTTTGCTTGTCTTTCTGACGGCTTTCTTTATGGCAGGGTTAACTTACGCAATCAGCCTGTGCCTTCCCAATGAAGTCCTTTATGAAACCGTGATGAACGCGATTGTTTTGCCGATCTTTTTCCTCAGCACAGCGTTATTTCCAGAAGATAAATTATCCGGGGGACTTAAAATCGCGGTCAATCTGAACCCGTTTACTCATGTAATCAATGTTTTACGAAATTTGATTTTACAGGGAAACATTGTTGCCCATGATGTAATCTTGGCCATCCTTCTACTCGCCGTTCTATGCCTGATCAGCTTTTCGTGGGCATTGCATAGATTAAAAAAGGAGACAAGTCTATAAAGCAATTTTCCAACGAAAACGAACCGTTGTTATGGCGGCAGAGTTGTTATAGCTAAATTTTAATTGCCATAAGACAGTTTTGAAATAAAAATCAAAGCCGCCTTTTTTGCTTTTGAAGAAGAGAGTAGTGAGGGCGTAATAATTGCGTCCTTTTTACCACGGTGGCTTTGGAACAGGAGGATTCTATGCATCCAAAGTCGCTGATTTTTATTTATCAAGGGCCGCCACCTTACCGTGACGACCATATGTAACCAAAACCACTCTTCTACATAGTCTTAAAAAAGCTATATCAATTTATAGTCCACTACTGCGCTCTTTTTTCAGATGACACCTTTCAGGGGCTCTCCTGCAAAGGTGCCTTTTTATGTTCATTTTTAATATGTCCCGATATTCAGTCTCGCTGCCGTTCGTCTCCCACCGTCTTTTCTGGATTTTCAAAACATTCAGAAAGGACGGAAAAACTATGGATGTCCATATCAAAATGTACGGACAAAGCGTAAACGTGGAAGTGTCCGTCGAAGTCGGAGAATATCTTGATCGGGCCGATCACAAAACCGAAAACCTGTTTCATGAGCAGCGACGTCATTGGGACGGACGCGAGTTTGACGAATACATTGTCGCCCATGAATGCAGCCGGAGCTACTATGAAACGCCGGAGGATTGGCTTTGCCGAAAAGAAACCCTTCGGGAGATTACGACGGCGTTGGAAAGCTGCACGGCAAAACAGCGTTATCGGTTTCTGCTTTACGCTTTAGAAGGGCTCAGTTGTTCCCAGATTGGTAACATCTACGGCTGTTCCAAGTCTGCTGTTTTGAGAAGCATCGAAGCGGTCAGAAAAAAAGTAAAATGCGCTTTGCATCCAGAGTAATCGAAAACGTATTTTCAGGCTAACCGGTGAAGGGCTTTTTGCTCTATCAGACAAGCAAAAGGGACAGGCAGTTTCAATCTGTCTGCCCCTTTTGCTGTTTGGAGGTTAACCGTATGCCAACCATCAATCTGCGCAAATACTACCCGTTCCTTACAGAAGATCATCCCGTCGAGGTCAGCGATGAAATTGCTGAAGCATTTCTATTGGCGAAAAGGCAGGAAGACAACTATCACCACCGGGCTTGGTATCACAAAGCCTACTATTCGTTGGATTGCAACGACGGCATTGAAAACAGCATTCTTCACACGGAACCGTCACCCGAAGAAATTCTGATGCAAAAAGTTTCGATGCAACAGCTTTATGAAGCTCTTGAACATCTGCCGCCCATTCAGGCGCGACGTGTGTATGCGCATTACATTCTTGGTATGAAAAAAGTGGACATTGCCCGCACCGAAGGCGTAAACAGCAGCGGCGTTTGCGATTCCGTAAGAAAAGGTGTGAAAAATCTCCGGCATTACTTTGAAAAGAAAAAATGGATGGAGTGAATAACATTGAATACAATGCAATCATCACAAGAGCCGCAAACCATACGGAAGGAAATTCGTCAGCTTGGCCAGAAGCTCACAAACGAGTAGGACGGCATCACGCACGATTATACGAAAAAGGGCGGCGTGGTACATTCTGAAATCCTTATCCCAACCCATGCCCCGCCGGGATTTTCCGACCGCTCCACCCTCTGGAACAGCGTGGAAAAAATTGAGAAAAGCCGCGCCGCCCAGCTTGCCCGCGAGATCGAAATCGCCCTGCCCGTCGAGCTTGACCGGGAGGAACAAATCCGGCTTGTCCGCACCTATGTCCGGGACACTTTTGTATCTTCCGGTATGTGCGCGGATTTTTCCATCCACGACAAGGGCGACGGGAACCCGCACGCTCATATCATACTTACCCTCCGCTCGTTGAAAGAGAACGGCGAATGGGGCGCGAAATGCCGAAAGGAATACGACCTCGACGGGCGCGGCCAGCGCATCCGGCTCCCCGGTGGCGATTTCAAAAGCCATCGGGTCAATACCACTAACTGGAACGATCCGGGCAAGGCTGAAGCGTGGCGGGCGGCATGGGCCGAGTATGCGAATCGAGCGTTGGAGCAAAAAGAATTGCCGCAGCGTATCGACCACCGCAGCTACGCCCGGCAGGGCATCGAGAAGGTGCCCACCGTTCACATGGGCGTCGCCGCCACGCAGATGGAGCGCCGGGGCATCCCCACCGAGAAGGGCGTGGTCAACCGGGAAATCGCCGCGCAGAACCGACTTCTTAAAGAGATCAAGGCCCGGATCACCCGGCTTTACAACTGGTCGAAACAGCAGGCGGCGAAGCCGGAAGAAAAGCGGAGCGTTTGGGAACAGCTTCAACAGGCGCAGGCCGCAGCGAAACCGACAACCCGCTACGGCAAGGTAAAGGCGCTCAAAGAGAGCGCCGCCCTGTTCAATTTTTTGCAGGAAAACGGCATTTCCTCCATGCCGGAGCTTCACGCAAAAGTGACCGCCATGCAGACGCAGTATTACACTCTGCGCGGCGAGATTGCGGCTATCGGGCGGCAGATCGACCAACTGGACGAACGGCTTGCCATGTGGAAGCAGTATTCCGAAAACAGGGTTTCCCATCAAAGGCTTGCCGCCCTAAAACCGAAAACACGGGAAACGTACCGGGCGGGACTCGCCCTGTATGACGCCGCTACGCGGTATCTGGACGGGCTGAAAGCGTCCGGCGAAAAGATTACGCCGAAGGAATGGCGGGCCGAAGCGGAGCACCTGACCATCAATGAAAAGGCGTTCTATCAAAAAATGAAGGCCATGCGCGCGGACATTCAAGCCGTGGAGAAAATCCGCAAGACCGCCGATGAGCTTGCTCGGTCTGAAAAGTTCAGAGATCGAAAACAGGAACCTGAGCGGTAAAAAACGCCGTATAGGTTTCCCCATACGGCGCTCCGTTATTTTCCGAATAAGTCGCTGTGCGTTCCGGTGCGAGCCAAAGTCAATACCAGTACATCGTTTTCGATGCGGTAGATCAGCAGCCAATCCGGGAGAATATGGCATTCCCGGTGCCCGGCCCAATCGCTAGAAAGCGCGTGGTCTTTGTTTTTCTCCGGCAGTGGCGTACCCGTCGCCAGTGATGTAACAATCTTTTCCAGCAATTCGATTTTTAGGCCGCGCTTCATTGCCAACTTGTAATCCTTTCGGAATTGCGTGGTGACCTTGACCGTATACTTTGTCTTTCTCATTTCTTCAGGTCTGCAAACAATTCGTCCAGATCGGTGTAACCCTTCACGGACGAATCCTTTGCAATCCTTTCCGCTTCCAGCATGGCGGCTATCGTTTCCTTGTTGGGCTGATCAAGTTTGATGTCAAAGGGAATGCCGCCATCCCGGAGCGATTGGCGAACAAAGATATTGAAAGCCGTGGTCAAATTCATGCCCAGTTCACCGAACAGGGCGTCAGCCTGCGCTTTCAAATCCGAATCCATGCGGATGCTGATATTTGTTGTATTTCCAGCCATATCATCAACTCCTTCTTACTGGCATTTATAGTATATGCTATTTGCACGATAAATACAATACACAGCACGAAAAATTAACAATATATTTGACTTTCAAGGAGGTTGTCTTATGAAAGAATTTGTTTTGACCGTCACTATCACGATTCATATTCTTATCCAGCCGACCTTACCGCCAGCGCTCGGAGCAGCTATGAAGCCGGAAGAAAGGGAACAATCCGCCGATGAAAACGACAGAGCCATATGAACCTAGTCCTACCATGAACTACCACCAGTACCGCCGAATGCGTCAGTTAGTGCATAAGTGTTGCAACTACGATGATGGCAACTGCATTGCTCTGGATGACGGAGAGGAATGCGTTTGCGTTCAAAGCATTTCCTATTCTCTATTATGTCGGTGGTTCCGAACTGCTATCCTCCCGTTGGACAAGGAACTGGAAACCGCCCTATTTCACCGACAGGATGGAAAACGATGTGTCATATGCGGGGCACTGTTCCTTCCCGGCTCCAACTGCGCGAAGTACTGCCAAGACTGCGCCGGACGGGAGCGCCACCACAAGGAGGCCGCAAGGCAGCGGAAACGATACACAATTTTTACGCATTTAGAGCAGGAAAAAGTCTGATAAATCAAGGGCACTGAAAAAGTCCGATTCTCGATTGAGAATTGGACTTTTTCTTGCATATATGGTATAATTATTCATAGAAACGAGGCAATGGGGGAAGTAAAGTGCTGCGAGATAATAGTCAGATAAAAATGTCATTATCCCCTTATCAGGGGCTGTATGATATTGTTGTATCAGAAGAACATATACTGAGAAAAATCAAAGAAAGCATAGATTTCAGCTTTGTGAACCCAATGTTGCGAAAGCAGTATTGTGAAAATTTTGGGCGTCCGGCTAAAGAACCCGAAATGATGTTCAAGCTGATGTTTCTGAAGAAAGTGTATGACTTGTCAGACGAGAAGTTAATCAGCAGTGCGCAGACCGATATGGCGTATAAGTATTTTCTTAATTTAGACCCGGAAGCCGAAATGATAGACCCCAGCTTACTCACAAAATTCCGGAAGACCCGCATAACGGAAGATATACTGGATGAAATGTTGCGCGAAATGATACGCCAAGCAATCGAAAAAGGGCTGATAAAATCCACAGCGATTATTGTGGATTCGACGCATACTACGGCAAATGCCCGCCCCAAAACCGTCACACAGGTATTGCGTGATTTGAGTAAACAGCTGCGGCGTGAAATATACCGTGAGATGATAGAGCTTTCGGAAAAGTTCCCTGAGAAGCCAAGTGAAACCGCCGAATTGGCGGACGAGATTCAGTATACTTATCAGTTGCTGGAAAATATTGGCGAAGATATACTGCAAAGTGAAAAGACCGGTTTAATTGAATTATATGAGCGTATAAAGGAACTGTTGGACACGGATCGCATACGTGAGATTCGCTCAAAAGCCGATGAGGATGCCCGTTTCGGACATAAAACGGCGACCAGCACATTTTTCGGGTACAAAAACCATCTTGCAATGACCGAAGAACGTATTATAACAGGGGTTAAAGTCACGCACGGCGGAGAACCGGACTGTACCCAATTGCCGGTTTTACTTGAAAAACTCAAACTTCGCATATGGATATAGGCTATGAACCTTGAAAATTCAACAAGAAGCAGGAATCAACCAGAAACATTCTCTTGATTTATGCGGCCTTTAGGCTTCTTAGCAATGTTGGGGGAAGGGCTTTCATAAATGCATCCATTAAACTAGAAATTTGCTTCTCGGATAATTCAAGATAATCGGATAGCTTTTCCTTGAATGTGTCCATAAGCAGATGAAATGCTTGTATCCATGTAATATCAGCCATTTCATCAGAGAAGTACAAAAACAGTTCACCCAGAGACCGTTCATCCTGTGATTCACGGTTTTCGATGGAGAGCATCATGTATCGGGCGAAAACAACTGCCGTATGAGCAGTTACTGCATCGTATGACAGAGATCTGCATTCTTTGCTTAATCGTAAATAGCTTTTGCAGACCTTAAAAAAGACTTCGATATCCCAGCGTTTTCCATAAACCTGGATGATTTCTTCTTCCGTCAGGGACAGATCCGTGGATATCAGGCAGAGGTACTCTTTCCTCTTTCTTTTGTTGCGGACATATACGACTTTAGCCGGGATAACTTTCCCGTCCTTAACAACATCCACTCTGACAGAAAGAAGGTACCGGGACCTGCCGCGACGTTTTTTGTTGCGCATGTAAATATCGGGTAGTGATAAGCTTTCTCCTTCATAGACAAAGTGCATTTTAGAGGATTTCTTCACCATGCCAATTACATCATAGCCAATTTCCTTTACGGCATGAAGAGTTTTCGGGGAAGAAAACCAGCTGTCAAAAAGAACATACTTCGCCGGAATAGCCGCTGCTTTTGCAGTTTTCAACAGCTCCAGCATTGCTTCCGTTCCCTTTGTCACGGAAAGTTTACGGCGCTTGTATCCAACGGAACGTTTATCCATTTGGCTTGCCTCCGTAATACGATTTTTCTCTTTTTCAGAGGACAGGAGAACACTGTTCACTGGCAGAAAGGTGTTTCCATCTGTCCATCCCAATGTGAGCATACGAAATCCATTGAGATAGACATGCTTTGCATGATCGTATATCTTAGCAAGCAGCTCCACCTTTTTGGAGCGATTACGATCGAATACGGAGTCGTCAATCACCAATGCATTGACCCGATCATCGCTTGTAAGGGGAGCAACCGTATCCTTTATGATTCTGCAAGAAAGGATTGTCGTAAAGCGCATCCAGTTTATATGTGCCATTCTCATGAACCGGTAGGCAGTATCCTTTGCAAAAGCAGGCACATTCTTTCCTGTCAAAAGATTCATGTACATGGAGCGATTGGAGAAAGCCAACAAAAACAGATACTGGAAGATTCGGGCTACAGAAAATCCTTTTTCCTTATATGCATTGGCTGCTTTTAATGCTGACGCGACATGAAATCTTTTGAAAAATCTTTGGACAGTTGATGAATTCTGCTTATCATCCTGGGTGGTTTGTGTTATACTTTTATTCATAGCATGAGCCTCCGATTATGATTGTTTTTAGCAATTCAATTATACCAAAATCGAGGGTCTCATGCTATATCTTTACCAGGATTCATTGAATTTTCAAGGTTCATCGCTCTTTTCAAACTGCGAAGTTTGAGTTGAAAAAGCCATAAACAACGGTGTAGCTGTAAAAGAAGCCATTGGCGATATGGCCTACGTCAGCAAGGACAACCTTGATGTTTGCGAAGAAAAGGGCGTGACACTTTACGCGAGAACGAACTCCGCTGTTGCAGCGGCAGCTGCAACGTCGCTTGATGAAGGATTCTCATTCAACAAGGACGCCGGACTACTTCAATGTCCGGCAGGTGAGCTTGCGATGCGGGTTGAGAAAAGGACAGCAGAAAACGGGAACACATATCTGAACTATTTTTTCAGTAAAAAAAAGTGCCAGAAATGCCCGATGTGTGGGCAGTGCCGTATGGGGAAATCAAAGGGAAAATGCTACAACATTACGCAGCCAAGCGAGAAGAACCGACAAAGACTTTCGTTTGAAAACAGCGACGCTTTCCGGGAGCGAATGAAAGTCCGGCATAGAATTGAAGAAAAGAACGGGGAGATGAAAGTGACCCACGGCCTCGGCAGAGCCGATTCCGTGGGTCTTGCCTCTATGCGATTGCAAACATATTTTACGGCTTTTGTGGTTAATGTAAAGCGGATAGTCAAGTTAATGGATCCAAATCCGGCCTGATTATGGCTGTTTTTTTGGTTTCCTCGGTGATACTCGTTTTTTGTATTAATTTCTCTGATGTTTATTCGAATATTTATACACCAAAAAATCCTCGGTTTTAAAAACCAGGGATTTTTCAGTGCCCTTATAAATCAAGGCTTTTCGGGTGCATGTCAACGGGGGACCTGTGTGTTTGTATCCCAAGGTCCGGAAGGCGGCCCCCAACAGTCGATAAATTCTCATTCGATGATTGTGAAAGGAGCGCCTATGAATAACGAAAAATCCGTCAACAGCACCACCATGTCCGACAGTGTTGTCTCCCTTATTGCACAGGAGAACGAATGCCCCGTGCTTGTGAAGAAAATTGGCAAAACCACTTACCGGGTACAAATCCATTTTAGCGCCACCAGCCGGGAAACCATGAGCGACAAAATCAAGCGGATGCTCCGCAACGAGATCAGCCGGATGTAATATTCTGTTTTCAATAAAAAAGTCCTTGACAATTCGTTAAAATGCACGGAGTGACATTGTGAGGCTTTGGTGCTACTATTATAATGTTTAGTGGAAGAATAAGCCGGATTTTGTTTGAATGGTTAATTTCGCAGTCTAATTGAGTAATCGCCTATAGCATGGCTGATTCTCAGTTTAGCAACCATTTGAAATTGGAGGAATTATATGTATAAAGCTGTATTATTCTTTATAAAATTTTGTTAAGCTGAATACATTTTATGCGAAGAAATAAGTTAAGGATTTGTTTTATTAAAGGAGTGTGAAGTATATGGATGACCTTTATGACATTAGCCTTATAAATCGGGACTTTAATATAAATGACAAAATTTATAAATTAGTCACACCAACAATGATTTTTAGGTATGTATCGGGATAGAACATAGTTCAAATAATGTGTGAAAAGCGCCATTTCATCAGCAATATCGGCGCTTTTTCTTATTGACATTACAAAAAATTTGTGGTATAATTTAGGTATATTTTAGGTATACGAGGTGTTGGCTGTGGGTAAATATTCTGTGCCAGAATCCATACTAAAATTCAAGCCAAAAGGCACGATGGTGAAGCTTATTTCCGGGCGCTACTATGTTTATGAATATTCCAGCGTAAAAGGATCTGACGGAAAACGACGAACAAAAATGGGAAAAGAAATCGGAACAATCCTGGATGGCGTCGGATTCGTCCCAAATAACGGATTTAATTGTGACGAGGAAATAACCACTCTTGAATTTGGCGAATATGCGGTTGTCCTTTCAAATTCTCAGAAAACGCTATTGCTTCTTCAAGAATGCTTCAATCAAGTAGATGCCCTCAGAATATATGTGGTGGCACTGATTCATTATATACATGGTTTTTTGTACATGAAAGATATACATAAGTACTACGAAATGAGCTATCTATCCCTGAAATACCCTTCCCTGAAGCTGGGATACGCCGCATTATCTTCTCTGTATGATAGCCTGGGCCGTCGCCAGGGAAAAATACTCCATCTGGAAGAAAAACTTGTTACTGAGTGCTCAGGGCAAGTCGCAATTGATGGGCACGTAATAGGCTGTGGCTCTATGGAAAACGATCTTGCTGAAAAGGGATATAAATTCTGGAAAATCGGAGAACCACAGATCAATCTTCTCATGGCATATGACGTTAACACCGGTATGCCCCTTATTTCCAGAATATATGAAGGCGGGAGCCAGGATAAAGTCAGCGTTAAGGATTTGCTTGTTCAGGTTGAGTTAAAGGATTTGCTCTTTATTGTCGATCGTGGATTCTACAGTGCCGACAACCTCAATCTGTTCACGTCAAATGGCAACTCATACATTATACCGCTTGCCAAAAACCTCACAACCTGCAAGATGGCCGTCAGCAGTCTTGAGATGACAGGAAGATTTATGTACCAAAAAGGACGCAAAGCTTCCGTGGTTGAGTATAGGGAACAGATAACAGACGGGCAAAGAGTTCTTACGTTCAGGGATCTGAACGAGGCTTCAACGGAGCAGGCAAACTATCTCCGCCACCTGGCACGAGGGGATAAGTCGTATACCGATGAAAACTTCAATAAGCTGAAAGATTTTATGGGAGTTACCGTACTGCAGACGAGTTTGACAGCACAGACACCCCAGGAAATTTACGAGCTATACAAGAAGCGTTGGTCTATCGAGACATATTACAACTATTTCAAGAACAAGGCAGACTACAATGCTCTGTATCAAGCCGATTTTTACAAGACACAAGGTCTAGCATTCATTATGCTTGTCAGTGCTCTAATACATAAAAACTTTGAGGATGCTGTAGCCGGAATTAAGGGGAAGTCGGCTCAGGACTGTATTCTTGATGCAAAAATGGTAAAAGCGAATAAACGTCGCGGCTGTTGGATCGTATGCAATTGCAAAAAAAGTCATCAAACTCTATTCAATCAGCTTAATACTAAAATGGCTGTCGAGGTGTGAGAGGCAGGCTACCTAAAAAACCAAAAAGTTGTGATTAGTAGTGCAAATGCAAATCACCAAACAGATAAATAATTGCATTCATATTCTCGTTCTGTGTGAAAAAGAATGTTCTGATAAGTTGTTGATGATAGAATGGGATTCTGCGAGCAGAAAAGTTATTCCTATTTTTAAAGATGACTTGAGTACTATTATTTATGCAATTAAAAAAATCCCATTTCCAATAGAATATCAACAAACAATAAATGATTTCAAAAAAACAGATATTGAGATTATGTCTTCAATTCAATTTGTACAGCTAACAGATGCTGTAATGATAGCTGTACAGTTCCACCCATCTAATTTAGATAAGTGCGACAGTACAGTAGAAGTAGAAATGCTGGAGAATGTTCGACTGACACCAAAGCTGTTTACATATGCGGCGTTTGATGGAATTTCTTCCTACCTATATTATGAGCTTGACCGTGCAGATGCTGATAAAATTAAAAACTGGGGGCTCCTTTCCCCAATTAGGATTTATATTAATAACACTTTTTACGGAGAGTACTTTGCTCAAGAAAACCATGTAGTTAGCGACCAAAGGATAACCTTTTTATGTCAACAAAAAACGGCCGCTGCTCTTGGGTCTCATCGGATGGGCAAAATGCGTATAGAAGGTGGGAATGTTTACGAAATAAGCGACTTTGTTGTTTCATCTGCCGGGCTCTATAATGTAACCGTCAAGCCAAGGGTGACACCTTCCATGGCATAAGGGTTTTAGGATCGACGCCGTTCGGAGCTTGAGTGAAAATCTTCGTGAGATATTCAAACGGCACAAGCCCGTTTTCTCTGGCGGAAACGATCAGACTGTAATAAACCGCGCTGGCTCTCGCGCCGTTAGGGGTGTTGGAAAACAGCCAGTTTTTGCGTCCCATCACAAAGGGACGGATCGAATTTTCAGCGCGGTTGTTGCTGATTTCAAGCCTGCCGTCCAATAAATAAGCTCTGAGATATTTGCGCTGGCTCTGCGCATAATAGACCGCCTTGCCCAGCAGAGACTTTGGCAGCGCGCGAAGCGAATCGGCCCATGTGAAAAAAGCCTCCATCATCGGTTTGGAGAGTTGTTCACGCTTTTCCCGGCGTTCTTCCGGGGACAGCAAAGCAAACTGTTTCTCAAAATGAAACAGCCTGTCACAGTAGGCGATCCCTTTTTGGGCATCGGACGAGTCACGTTTTTCTTTCGGCAGCGTTTGCAGCGCCTCGTCGAACTTTCGGCGCAGATGTGCCCAACAGCCCACAACGGTAATCCGGTCAGGGAGTTTGTGATAGCCGTCATAACCGTCCGTATGGAGAAAACCCGAAAAATCTTTCAAAAAGGTTTCCGGGTGGGTATACTTTCGGTCCCTTTGGTAGTCATACAGCACAATTTGGTGTTCCGCCTCGCCGCTTGTCCGGTAAAGCCACATATAACTCTTGCTCCGGGCGGGCTTGCCGTTCTCATGCAGCACCTGGAGGGTGGTTTCGTCTGCGTGAAGGACCTGATGCTCGCATAACTGCCGTTTCATCTCTTTGTATATCGGCTCCAGCCAATCTTCACTGGCTTTTACGAGCCAATTCGACATCGTCTGACGGGAAAGCAGAATGCCGTTTTGTGCCCATTCCCGCTCCTGCCGGTAAAGCGGGCTGCCCATCACAAATTTCTGTACAGCGATGTGGGCGACCGATTCGGGCGATGCGAAACCGCCTTTGATGACGGGTTCCGGCATGCTCGCCTTGACGATCGGCACACGGTCGGAAGATTCCTCACAGTGCCGGCAGGCGTAAATATGCCGTACATGGCGGACAAGCACGGCTTTTGCCGGGATGATTTTCAGTTCCTCGCGCACCTCTTCGCCCATCTTGTGCAGAGGACAGCCGCAGTCAGGACAGACACGTTTTTCTTCCGGCAGCTCATGCAGGATGACCTCGACGGGCAAATCTTCCGGCAGCTTGTCGGTGGTCAGACGGGTCTTCCGGCGATAATGCGCTTTGACTTTAGTGATCTCCGGCTCCGGTGCGGTCAAATCGGCGGTTTCCTCCGCTTCGTTGAACAAGCACAACTGTCCGTTGTCCGTCTGCTCACTGGACGTGCCAAATCGTTTGTGACTGGCAAGTCGAAATTGTTCCGTCAGCCACTCTACCTGCTGTTTCAGCTCGGCAATCTGCTCCGCCTGCTTGAGAAAATTCTCATAAACATGCAGCGGAATTTCAACTGTTTTCTCTCGCTTTTCCATACTCTAATTATACCGTAAAAACCGCATGGAATCAAGAAATATCGGCTTTTTCGCACCCGATATTTTACGAAATTTTACGTTCGGAAACCTCGCTTCGGCTGAGCTTCTTTGCAAGCCTTGCACTGTCAATCAGACAGGATAATTCTTCGCTGTTCAGCGCCATTGTCGCTTCTCCATCCGACGACGGCCAACGGAAATGTCCGCGTTCCAGCCGCTTGAAATACAGCCAGAAGCCGTCGCCGTCCCATTCAAGTATTTTTATACGGTCACGGTTTCGGTTGCAGAAAACGAACAGCGCATCGGCGAAAGGGTCCAGAGAAAAGCTCTGCTGCACAAGCGTCATCAGCCCATTGATGGATTTCCTCATGTCCGTGCATCCGCAGCACAGATACACGGGCTTTTCACCGAAGCGCATCACAGCGACCTCAGTACGCGGCAGACCTTCGCCAACAGTTCCGAATCCGTCGAGGCAGTTACCTTGATATGACAGCCGCCGATTTCGATGGTCAGCATACTTTCGGTAGCGGCGGCAAGTTTAGGCTCCTCAAGCTGCGTCCATCCGTTCGGCACAAGACCGCCCTCGCCGCCTTGTTTCTCCAATAGCCCCGTACAGGCAGCTTCCCGTACTTTCTTCTGTCTGTAGTAATAGGTGGCTTTGCTGATTCCCTTTTCTTCGCAGAATGCGTTTACGGTCTGCCCGCCGGCGATCCGCTCTTTTACCTCTTCACCCAGCCCGACAGCCGGAACCGCGTCACAATTTTTTGTGTATCCACTCAATTCACTCCAATTTGGTCCAAAGCACTTCTTAGAGCGTTTTGAACTCTTTTGAAGTAAATTGTACCCTTTCTGACGCCTTTCCTGCAATGTGACGGCCGGGTTGACGGTTACAGTTATAATAAATAATTTATCTGTTGATTTGTTTTATCAGTCCTGTCATGACAACAAAAAGGGTATTACAATATAAAAGCTTTGTAACGGAAATTCTTCCCGCTGCAGGGCTTTTATTTTTGATTTTCTGATAACAAAGTCCTTGACAATTCGTCTCTGGCAAAACAGCGAAATCGATCCTGATTTCCTGCGGCGCAAGAATGGCCCCGTTCGACATTCAGGAGCTTCGGGATCTGACGGCCTACGACGAGTTGGAGCTGGACACGCTGGGTGACCGCAAGACCGCCCTGTTCATCATCATATCGGATACCGCCGACACTTTTAATTTTTTAGTTTCAATGGCCTATACGCAGCTTTTCAATCTGCTGTGTGAAAAGGCAGACGACGTGTACGGCGGGCGCTTGCCTGTTCATGTCCGGTGCCTGCTTGACGAATTTGCCAATATCGGGCAGATCTCCAAGTTTGAAAAGTTGATCGCCACCATCCGAAGCCGTGAAATCTCGGCCTGCCTTGTTTTGTAGGCGCAGAGCCAGCTCAAGGCCCTGTACAAAGACAACGCCGACACGATCATCGGCAACGACGCCAAAACACAACACTCCGCGCCCCCATTCACGGGGGTGCGGTCTGCAATCGCTTTATGCAAAGAAACTCTGTACCTATCCGCGCACCGACAGCCGCTTCCTGACAAACGATATGGAAGGGACCGTCTCGGCGCTTGCTTCCGTTGTCGCCTCGATCTGCGGCGCGGATGTTCCCGAAAACCTCAACGCCGGTCAGGTCTGCGACAGTACGAAGGTCAGCGACCATCACGCCATCGTTCCCAAGCAACTACCCATAGGGAATTTATTGGTTTTGGGACGCTTCATGCCGCCATGGAGGATCCCCTTTCCGAGATTGACCGGATAGAAAAGTTGAGCCTGAAAGGCATTAAGCTTCATCCTAACACACAGCGGTTTCCGATTGACGATATACGAATGGATCCCGTTTATGACGCGCTGCAGGGGCGGCTTCCCGTCTTGATCCACTGCGGAGATCCCCGGTATGACTATTCTCATCCCAGGCGCCTGAGGCGGGTATTGGAACGGTTCCCCAAACTGACTGTGATAGCCGCACATTTAGGCGGGTAGTCCATGTTTGATACGGCTTTTGAATATCTCAAAGATACGGCCTGCTATCTTGACCTGTCCAGCAGCATGATGTTTTTGGGCCCGAGCCAAACAAAGCGTTACATATCCGGTTATGGTGCGGAACGGATCCTGTTCGGCTCGGATTTCCCCATGTGGAGTCCCGGAAAAGAATGGAAGGCCTTTATGGAATTGAAACTGCCGCCTTTAGAAACAGAGAAAATAGGGTATCAAAATGCCAGGAATATCCTTGGGTGCTAGGACTCATGCTATAACAGTCAATGTTAGACCTGTTATACTTGTTTCTTATCTCGTGTCATGATTTCACTGTTCGTTTCTCCGTCGGTTAGCCACTCCAAGTTTACCCGGGCAAATGTCAGATAACGCGGCTGGGTATATAATTCTCCATCCACATCATGCTCATAAAAACAGTATAGCCATTTACCATCATTGGAAAAAGCAATGTCCGAATATCCTGCACGTTCCTCCAACAGGCGGGAAAAATTCCATGTTTGGCAGTTATCCAGAGATAACCTTAATGTAAGCCTGGCTCGCACCCTGGAATAATTATTTTCCCGGCAGGGACGTACCGCACAATTGGAAAATGCAATGGCATGGCACTGCCCGGATACAGGCTTTCCACTCCTTGTAATACTTCCGCAGCATATGGGATCCGGTAATTGCCTGTCATAGATCGGTTCAGAAAAATCAGTCAAGCCATTGGGAGAGACGCTAATTGCACGATAATGTGTCTTTCCTTCGTGGCGGATATTGAGAAGGACAGAACCATCGTCCAGCTGAACGGCACTGGTTTCGTTTGGATTTCGCAAGCTGTCCGGAGAGGGCACTTCATCGTGGAACCTTTCGCAATCTGAATCCTTATCTTTTTTCAAAACAACTTTGGAATTATTACCGGATAAATCCCTGGGGCCGATAATCTCCCCCACTTCCCATGTCTTTCCCGAATCATGGCTGACAATGGTGGAGACGACGGAAGGGTGATGTACCCTTTTTCCGCCGTTCGCCATCCAAACTGGCACTAACAGTGTACCGCTTTTCAACTCGATGCCATGGCCCGGTCCAAATGCGAAAACATCCCATCGATAACCGTACTTTGTATAAAATTGCTCCAGGTATTCCGTGATCTCAACCAGAGAGTGGAAAGAGATCCCATCATCGTCGCTGTATTGCAGAAATCCCCTGTGGTAATCTTCCTGCCATAGAAAATAGATGCGACCATCTCTTGCTGCTATCATGACGGGATTATTGACAGCCGTATTCGTTGTTCTTTCCGCCAACATATCAATTGATGACCAGGTTTGTCCACCATCTTCACTGCGGCGGTAGCCTACACCCCTGGTCTGCCAATCGCTGCCTCCCATGCGGGTTTCAAAATAGGTGAGTATCGTCCCCTTCGCGGTAACCACCATTCCGGGGATCCGATAATAGGGATATGGGCCTTCATTATAGCGGGTCAGGGATGTCTTGTATAATTCCTGCATTTTAATACCTCCTGATTCAAAGTAAATCGGCTGTCGCTTTCTTCAGCATTTCATATTCTTCTGCTGTTATGGGTTTAAACGGTTTGCGGCATTCTCCAAAGTCCAGGCCCATCATTGTCAATATGGCCTTTTCTCCGGGCATTACTCCCACCTTGGCCAATACGTCAATAATATTATCCGCTTCAGTTTGAATTTTACGGGCTTCTTCCATTTGTCCCTGCTGAAACAGCTTCATAATCCGTATGTATTTCTCGGCCATGAAATTATAAGTGCTGCCTATGCCTCCATCTGCCCCCGCTGCCAAACCGGAAAGGAGCATTTCATCATAGCCATTAAAAATCAGTTTATCAGGATATGTTTTCTTTAAGCGGTTCAACACATAAAAATCACTCGAAGTATGCTTCACTCCTATAAATCGTTTATCGCAGAGAAATTGGCTTGCTCTGTCCACCGTCAAAGTGACACCAGAGAACGCAGGAAAATTATAAATGAGAATGGGTGTGGAAACTTTTTCAGCAATACTATAGTAATAGGATTTTATCTCTTCAAATGTAAAATTGTAATAAAAAGGCGGGATGGACGAAATGACATCAGCACCTGTTTTCTCTGCATGCCTGGCCAGTTCAATGGCAGTATCCTGGGAAATAGCACCGATATGGGCAATAACTGCACACCTGCCGTTTACCGCATCCACAACTGTTTCCAGTATGTCCTTCCGTTCGTCCGTGGTCAATAAAAAGGCTTCCGCAGAGCTGCCGCAGCTGTAAAATGCGGATACCCCCTTTTGAATATTCATTTCGATAAGCTGCCTCAATGCTTTCTTGTTTACCTCACCGCTTAAGGTAAACGGTGTCAGTAATGCCGGTATGATTCCTCTGAGATTTTTCATTATTCAAGTCCTTCCTAATTAATCTATTTTCTATTTGGATTACCTGTAAGGGTCCGCCCACCTGTAACATCATAGGTAAGTGTGACCTTATCTTTTTTAGGATCAATGCCGGAAATTGAGAAGATCGCACGGTTCCTACCATTGTAAAGCTCATTACGGTTACTGAACTTAAGTGTATCCTTGATGCCCCATTGTGCATAGACATAAGTATTTTTCTCTATATAGACATAAGTATTTTTCTCTATAAGGAGACGATTATCTTCTATGATTTCTCCTCCGTTCATTGACCAACCAAGAAATACAAGTCCTTTTTCTTCAGCTTCTTTTGGATCAATTGCTGCAAGCATTACTTCTGTTCCCTTTGTAATTCGTAAGGTTTTCAGGCTGGGTAACCCACACACCATTAAGGTGATATGTTAAATGAATGAAACGCAAATTACGAACATATTAATAAAGCCCTGCAGAGATAGGAGAGATATGCAGAGCCTCATTCCTTATAAAATTGATCTATTCCGCTTTCCCGTAAACCATACGGAGTACTTTCTCAGCGTATCGCCTTCCAAGTACCTTCTGCCCTTCTGCATTGATATGGATCCCATCCCCGATATCCGATATTTCCATGCTATCCACACAGTCCGAGTTGGGGATCCATTGTCCGATATCTGAAATCATCGTATTAAAGAGGCGATAGGGATCCCTCGGCAGTAATTTACCGGCCAGAAAAGGCACATCGGGCCCAACGCCCAACTCCCCTCGTAAATCCTTCACAAACCTCTGAAGCTGCATCCTGTATTCTTTGTTGTTTCTGTCGCTCTCACCCTGGTGCCATAAAATTGCCTTCAGCGTACCGGACTTCATGGCCACCCTTGTCCTTCGTACGGCCTCTTCAAAGTACCTGGTGCCCGCACCTTTCTGCCATTGCCCCAGAGATGTTCTGCCTATGGCATTATAAATCAGCCCGATACTTCTGTCGGGAACGGCCCGCACAATTTCCTGCGCAAACGGGTACCCCATGCTGAATCCATTGATTTTATTGGGAAGTTCAACGCTTGAGTATCGATTGTAGCCCTGGACTCCCCTTCCGTCCTTCCTGAGCGCACCAAAGCCTGCAGGTTCCCATCTGTCTTCCCTGTTCAAAAGATAGGCCCTGTCCACCCTGCCGGTGGAAAAGATCGGAACGGGTGCTCTGGAGGCCATATTGGATTGTCCAAGAAACAGATACAGATCAAATCTATCCATGGCCGGCGGATGATCCGGTTCCGCCGGCCCGATGACAGGGATGGAAGCCGAATGATAGGAAATGTCCCGTACAGGATAATCGACCCATGCGCGGTATGGCATGCCGATCAGCATAAAGCCGGCACAGAGCAGTAGAATAAGAACAAATTTCATAAGAACCCCCCCATCCCGCCGCACTGCGGCACAGGTCATGATAAACCGTATTAAAATTATAGCACTTATTGTCGTTTCCTGAAATAGCTTATCCGACTGCTATCAACAAAGTTTTATGTTTTTTACCCTGCCCACTGAATCACACCGCAGGCCAGCCGCTTTCCGGAGTCCCCGGCAGGCTGGGTCCGGTAATCATCGGGACTTTGGTGAATAATAATGGACTTTCCCACAATCTCATTTACTTGAAACTTGTCAGTAAAAAATCCCATACAGGCCCTACCCTGATTGGAAAACAGGACGGGGAAGTCCCCTGCGTGGTTCCCATGAGGCTGATTCGTAGGATTCCAGTGCCCACCGGCAGCCTGAAACGGATCGTTTGGATTGCCCACTTCGCATACGCCGTTTTCATGGATGTGAAATCCAAGCGGCCCTATCGGCGCCTCCGTTGCCGTTGCCGGTTTATATTCCGGCAAGCCGGTGATCTGTACGCTGACCCAGGTTCCTCCCGCAACGTTCTGAAAATTTACCACTCCGTTGATTTGAGGCCGCAGCGGTCCGCCTGTCACGTAAGCAACCGCATTTCTGTTTTCCCAATTCGTCCAATAATCATTCTGATACAAATGATCGCCCCCCATACTTTTATGTACTCCTGTATCAGCATATGAACCATGATTCAAAAGGTGAACGAATGAGTGGGAAACACCAAAAACAGGCTTGTGAAATGCCTGTCTGAGTGATAAAACTTACGCTTCCAAAGCCTGATACCGGTGTCTGGCAAGTGCAAACAACCCATACAGGCCGGGGGCAATCAGCAGGAGGGTAAGCAAACCCAGGGCCGGATAAATCCAGGCTTCCGAAATGCTGTATTGAATCAGGGCAATTGCAGATCCCGCAAGCAAAGCGATTACCAGCCAGGAAAGCAACATACTGAACATAACGTTTAAATTTTGCTTGATTGCTTCCTGAGGGTCATTCCACTCAAGTTTTGGATGCAGAAGATCTATGATCAGGCCCAGAATATTCATAAGGATGTTGACCAGGGTCCCCAGGACAAGGATAACAAGAAATCGGCCGGGCAAAATACGCAAAAGGACAGATAAGGGTATTTCTATCACAATCAGGCATGCAAACGATAAAACGCTGCTTTGGAACAACTTTGCCAGAACCTGGTTTTTCGGGGAGACCGGTATCATCCTGGAGATCCAGAATGTGCGGCCCTCCCTGGAAATGGAGGTACAGGAGATCATATTCATATTGGATCCCAAAAGCATAATTCCCAGCGATATCAGAGCAGTTATGAAACCATATTGAGAATCTCTGGCATAGTCCAACACTTGTTTCAAATCATCCGACTGCGTCAGAAAGGGCAAAATGAAACTAAAAGGAACAATAATAACGCCAACCAGTGAATTCATTACATATATGGGCGTACGCAAAAACAGCTTCCATTCTCTTCGAAACAACGCCAAAACCGGCGAAGACATGGTGCCGACGCTTTTTTCCATACCCTGTCTGGATAAGGCTTTCCCTTTGCGCTTTGTTTCCTGACCGGACAGGCAGCCTTTGTAAAAGAATCGGTCTCCCAGCCACCACAGGGCAGCCAGCAATACCAGGGAGAATCCAGCGTATAACAGAAAATAGCCCCATCCCGGCAAGCCCGGGCGGGATAAACCCAGGGTAGCCCAGATGCTGGCCGGGAATCTGCTCCCAATGAATTTCACAAGCGCAGTGCTGCTCCGGACCAGCTTCTCCATATACTCCGCTTCCTTTCCATCGGGTATGTTCTGTGCAGTAAGACTGATTCCTATCCCGAGAAAGGCGCCCAACAGACTGCCGATAATCATCAGGAGATCCTTGTTCCGCCGGATGTTGACAAGCCGCACCAACAGGATAACAAAGATGGATGCAATCACCAAAGGCGGAACAGGCGCCAGCCCGATTAAAACAATCCCCTTCAGCCAATAAAAAAGGCCGGTTCCCGGAGTGGTGCCATAAAGAATGAATGCAGGGAGAAGAAGAGAAAGCGCGACCGGATACTCACTCAGCAGCACAGTAATAAACTTTGCCCCCAGCACCTCTCCCGGGCGTAAAGGCATGGGGACCAGTAAATCCATATCGTTGGAAAAATAAAATACCGACATAATATAAAAGATACCGAAGACCAGGGAAAGCAGCTGGCACAGCAGGAAGGCAATGGTCAATATGATTTCAGGATGTCCGATTGCCTGAGCTCCCCTGAATATCTGCAGAATCATAAGGCAGTACAAAAAGATCAGGCTGCCAATACCGATTACCACGCCTGCCACAGTGAGGACCGGTTTCCACAGGCTTTTTTTCTCCCGGGTATATTGATATTTCATGAATGAAATCCCAAAATACACATTGCAATAGGTCTTGAGTAAGGAAAGAAATTTTTTCATCGTTCCGTCAGCTCCAAAAAGATATTTTCCAGGGAATCGGCCTGGTCGCCGTGTCTGAGCTCCTCCATGGTACCCATGGCAATCAGTTTTCCTTTGTTGATGATACCAATCCGGTCACAAAGCTTTTCCGCCACCTCCAAAACATGAGTGGAAAAGAACACGGTATTGCCCTCATCGCAGTGTTTCCTCATATATTCCTTCAAAAGATGGGATGATTTGGGATCCAGCCCGACCATTGGTTCATCCAGTATCCATACTGCAGGATTGTGCAGCAGGGCGCCTGTCAATACAATTTTCTGCTTCATCCCATGAGAATAACTTTTTATGAGATCTCCCACCGCGTCCGCCAGGTCGAACATGTCGAGGAATTGAAGGATCCGCCCGTGCCTTTCCTTCACAGGCACTTCATAGACATCTGCCAGGAAATTCAGGTATTCGATCCCGGTGAGCCGGTCATAGACATCCGGGTTATCCGGGACATATCCTGTCTGCCGCTTTGCTTCCAGGGGATTCTCCGCAGTATCAAACCCTGCAAGCCGAATGGTCCCGCTATCGGGATTTAAAAGACCCACCATCATTTTAATGGTAGTGGTTTTCCCTGCTCCGTTGGGACCCAAAAACCCAAAGATCTCTCCGGGACGGACATTCAGATTCAAATCGTCCACAGCTTTTTCGGAACCTCTGTTATAACTCTTTGAAAGATGCTTGATTTCTATCATACGGTTTCTCCTTGCCTTTTTGTTAAATCATTTTAACATACTTTGCCTATAAAAAAAAGTGATGTATGCCGTAGGCGTGCCTCCGGCTGACTGGAAAGCTTGCATAGCGAGATATCTGCGATAGTGATAATAATGAGGATGCTGTCAATGAAAAGTGCGGCTTCAAATCAGGCTCTGTCCATTTCGGACAGGACCTGATTTGCGTGCTGCGGCAACATTCTGCTTGGTTCTGTTCCTATAAAAAAGTAGAAACGGCCCTGCTTTTTTCCCAGCCTCTGATGCTTTATCATGCAGGAATTCATTCGTTGGAAAGAAAAAGAAAGGATTCCCATCGGAAATGTAGAATAACTATTATGGTTATACTAAAAACAAGAATGGAATAGACAATTCCTATTTGAGTGAAAGGAGTTTTTTTATGAACCTGGAAAAAGGAAAGCAATACCATGGCTTTCAGTTGGAAGAACAGAAAGCCATCAAGGAATTAAATGCCACTGCAAACCTGTTCTTTCATGAAAAAAGCGGCGCCAGGCTGCTTTATCTGCAAAACGATGACGACAATAAAGTATTCTCCATATCTTTTCGCACACCGCCGCCGGACAACACGGGAGTACCGCATATTATGGAACATTCGGTGCTGTGCGGCTCCAGAAAGTTTCCCCTGCGGGAACCTTTTGTCGAGCTTGTCAAAGGATCTCTCAATACCTTCCTGAACGCCATCACCTACCCGGATAAAACGGTATATCCCATTGCCAGCCGCAATGACAAGGATTTCACCAATCTGATGGACGTCTATCTGGACGCTGTTTTTTATCCCAGCCTCCATACCAGGCCGGAAACCATGATGCAGGAGGGCTGGCATTACGAACTGGAAGATAAGGATCAGCCCCTGGCCTACAAAGGCGTTGTATATAATGAAATGAAGGGAGCTTATTCCTCCCCGGAGCAGGTCCTTTTTGCGAAAATCCAGGAATCCCTGTATCCGGATACCCCTTATGCCTATGAATCCGGCGGAGATCCCGACTTTATCCCGGATCTGACCCAGGAGCGCTTTGAAGCATTCCATAAAAAATACTATCATCCCTCCAACAGCTACATTTATCTGTATGGAAACGGTGACATGGACGCCCACCTGCGCTTTATCGACGGAGAATATCTGAGCCATTTTGACCGGCAGACGGTGCACTCTGAGATCCCGGTGCAGAAGCCCTTTTCCAAAATGTCAAGGATGGATGCGGAATATTCTGTTTCCGCCCAGGACAACCCTGCAGGCAAGGCCTATCTGAGCCTGAACTATTCCATCGGTCAATCCACCGACCCTTTCCTTTACCTGGCGTTCAACATCCTGGAATACCTGCTGCTGGACAACCCCGCCGCCCCCCTGAAAAAAGCCCTGCTGGAAGCGGGAATCGGCAAGGATGTTTTCGGATCCTTTGAAAATTCGATTCAACAGCCTTTCTTCAGCATTATCGTAAAGGATGCCAATGAAGAAGACGCGGAAAAATTCCGGCAGGTCACGGAAACCACATTGAGGGACCTGGCAGCAAAGGGCATTGACAAGCGTTTGGTGGAAGCCGCCATCAATTTCCGGGAATTCAAACTCCGGGAAGCAGATTTCGGCGGCAGCCCCAAGGGTCTGATCTATGGCATCCGCTGCATGGACAGCTGGCTCTACGGGGAAGACCCCACCATGCACCTGTATTTCGAAGACACCCTGGCAAAGATCCGGAAAGCCCTCACCGAGCCGCTCTTTGAAGAGCTGATTGAAAAATACATACTGAACAATGCTCACAGCAGTATGGTGATTGCAAAGCCCAAACCCGGTCTGGCGGAGAAGAAGGACCAGGAAACCGAAAACAAACTGCGGGACTACAAAAAAACGCTGACGGAATCCCAGGTGGAGGAGATCATCCATCATACCAGGGAATTGAAGCGGAAACAGTCCGAACCCGATTCCGCGGAAGCACTGGCCACCATTCCGACGGTGGAATTGTCCGACATTGAACCCAAAGCGGAGGAGCTGCCTCTGACCGAGAAAACACAATCCGGCATTCCGGTACTGCATCATCCTTTGTTCACCAATGGGATATCTTATGTAAACTTATGGTTCAACACCGATGCCGTACCCGTGGATCTGCTTCCCTATGCCGGGCTGCTGGTCAATGTACTGGGCCAGATCAACACCAAAAATTACAGCTATGAGGAGCTGTCCAACGAAATCAACATCCACACCGGCGGAATTGAATACTCCAACCAATCCCTGGCTTTGAATGCAAAGGACGGGGAATTCAAGCCCAAGCTGCTGATCCAGGCCAAATCACTGGCGGACAAGCTTCCCAGACTGATGGAGCTTTTGTGCGAGCTGGTAAATGAAACCCTGTATCAGGATACCGGTCGGCTCCGGGAAATCGTGCAGGAGGTTCGTTCCCGCATGGAAATGGTAATCAATCAGTCCGGCAATATCATAGCGCTGAACCGCGTCAGCTCCTATTTCTCCCCTGCGGGGAAATATACGGAGCTGGTTTCCGGAATCGAATATTACCGCTTCCTGAGCCATCTGGAACGCAACTTTGACAGTGAAAAAGAAACATTGGTACAGAAACTGGAACAGGCCGCCAATCTGATCTTTCAGAAAAGCAATCTGGTCGCCAGCGTTACCCTGCCCGAAGAGGATTATCCGAAATTTGCCGGGCCGTTCGACCGCTTTGCTGACAGCCTGAAACAGGAAGAATCGGCTCCCGCACCGTTCCCGTTCCGGATTTCGGCAGAAAATGAAGGCCTGATGACCCCCAGCAAGGTGCAGTATGTGGCCAAGGGATACAGCTTCCTCAAGATGGGCTATCACTATACCGGGTCCATGCAGGTGCTTCGGACCATTGCCAATATGGATTACCTCTGGAACCGCGTCCGGATCCAGGGCGGTGCTTACGGCGTGTCTGTCGTCTTTACCCGAAGCGGGATGATGATCTTTACCTCTTACCGGGACCCCAGTCTGCGGGAAACCCTGGAAAACTATGACGGGCTGTCCGATTATCTGTCCGACTTTGAAGCGGACGAGAGGGAAATGAAGAAATACATCATCGGTACCATCAGCAGTATCGATGCGCCCCTGACCCCGCAGATGAAAGGCGACCGGGCGGATATCAACTACTTCACCGGCCTTTCCCGAAGCCAGATCCAGCAGGAAAGGCATGAGATTCTCCGTACAAAGGCAGAAGACATCAAAGCACTGGCCGGTTTGGCACGGGATATTACAAAGAACAACTTTATCTGCGTGCTGGGTGGAGAAGGCAAGATTGAAGCGAATAAGGATTTGTTCAAAAAACGGATCCGCGTCTTCGGACAGGAATAAAACTCTGGAACAAATGAGGAAACAGATAAGGAGACGGAACCTTTTAGGGGACCGTCTCCTTTTTTCATGGAATCAGATCCCGCTGTTTTTCCCAATCAGCACCATCATATCCACCGTTACACTGTCCATACCGGAATGCAATGCGCCCTGGATTTTCTCACGGGAAGCGCTCCAGGAAAGAGGCGTCATACGGATCAAATCCCCCAGCTTTTCCGGATCCATTGCTACGGAATAACGGACCCGTTCCTGGCCGGACAAATGGAAATGTTCCTGAAAATGCCGAAGAACCTTTTCATTGGAATAGGTCTGCTTCTCCGTCCGGTCATACAATGTTTCCCTCAATTCCTTCAGATAATCGCTTTCGGGCACTATCTTGATCAGCAGCCCTCCGTCTGCCAGGATCCTGTGGAATTCCCCGTAATTGGACGGCGACAGGAGATTCAGAATCACATCCATCCTGTAGTCCTGAAACGGACAGTTCGCAAGATCACCGACGCACCAGAGGAAATCCCGATGCTTTCCGGAGGCAATCCGGATTCCTTCTTTTGAAATGTCCATTCCCATGCCATTGACGCCGGCAGGCACCAGATTCCTGAGGCAATCCGCCGTCTGGGCCAGAAAGGTGCCTTCTCCGCATCCCGCATCCAATATCCTGATCGGATTTTGACCGGCAGAGCTGGTTTCCCTTTCCAGAATCCCGCATATTCGCTGTGCCAGGGGCAGAAAAATGCCGCCTGTCAGGATCCGGTTCCTTGCCTGGAGCATCGCCTTGTTATACTCCGTCCGGACAGGACGCAGCAGAAAATTGATATAGCCTTTCCGGGACAGATCGAAGCAATGCCCTTTCCCACAGATCAGGCTCTTTTCCTGTTCCAGCTTCATGGCGCCGGAACATATGGGGCATCGGAACAGCCCCTCACTTTTCTGCAGTCCTTCAAAGGACATGATCTTCCCTCCTATATTTCCACCTGGTTTTCCGAAGTGTTGTGGCGTCTGCGAAGCGCCCGGACTCCCAGCACCATCAGAACCGGAAACAGGACGGCCAGCAGGAGCCCCGCCTTCAGGCCGGTTTCCGTACCGCTGCTGCCGGGAAGCCGGCCAAAGAGAGAAGAATACCCCGCACCCTGCACGGCACTGGATACCAGACCTACAAGGCCGGGACCGGCAGAGCAGCCCACATCCCCTGCCAAAGCCAGTACAGCAAACAGAACCGTTCCTCCCTGTGGATAGAGTTCCGCGGACAGACTTATAATGCCGGGCCACATAATCCCCACAAAAAGCCCCACCAGAGCACATCCGATGAGAGAAACCAGGGGCAGGGGCGAAAAGACGGCCAACAGATAACTTGCCGCACAGCAGACGCTGCTGATGACAAGTGCCCTGTGCAGATCCAGCCCGCTCCCCTTCCATCCGTAAAAAGCGCGGGATACTCCCATAAGCGCGGCAAATGCACCGGGACCCAGCAGATCCCCAAGGGTTTTCGATACCCCGAGCCCTGTTTCCGCAAACAGGGAAGACCACTGGGACATAGCCTGCTCTGATGCTCCTGCACTGAGGATCAGAACAAACAGAATCCAGAACATTCCGGAGGAAAACAGTGTCCGAACGGGGGTCTGCTCCTGTTTTTCCACCAGATTCCGAAGCGGTACCTTCCAAAATAAAAAAGTGTTGCAAAACGGAACCAATGCCCAAAGCAGCGGCAAAAGAAACCAGCGCTCCGTTCCTGCCATCTGAAAATACAGGGTCGAAATCGTCACAACCGCCACATGTCCCCAACAGTAAAAGGAATGCAGCAGGCTCATGGCAGAAGCTTTTTCCTCACCGGGCAGGGATTCCACAATGGGACTGATAATCACTTCAATCGTGCCGCCTCCGATCGCATTCAAAATCACGGCTGCCAGCAGCCCCGCATAGGGATTCGGCAGAACATTGGGTAAAATGCCAAGACAAATCAGACCTGCGGTACACAGGATGTGAGCCAGAACGGCAGAGGTGCGATAACCAATCCGATCCACAAATTGAGCCGCTGCAAGATCCACGAGAATCTGAATGATGAAGTTCAGGGAGATCAGCAGCCCAATCTGCTCCAGGGAAATTCCAAATTCCCTTTGAAACGTGACAAACAAAAGAGGGGACAGATTATTGATAATCGCCTGCGTAATATAACCGATGTAACTGGCGTTTCGGGTATGTTTATAAGTGAATGTCAAAGTCGTCCCCATCTGCAGGTCAGGCTGCCTGCCCCCCCGCTGCTCCGGAAAAGATAATTGCCGCCATTATCCGGAAAGCCAATTCCTGCCCGTCCGATCAGAACCGAAAGACCCCAGGATATCAAAAACAAACCGATCAGCACCTTACCGGTGGAAACATTCCATTTGAAACTGTATTTCAGAATGAGAAACAAACCGGAGGATACCAGGAAAACGCCCCAAAAGGTTAACCACATTTTAAATCCCTCCACTTTTTCCGATGCAATGGGTACATTATATCAAAAAAGGGCAGGGATGCAAAGATGGAATTCCATACGCTCCATACGCAGTGACTGCTTCACACGACGAAAGCCGGTGGATTTCCGTAGGACAGAAAGGCAGTGAGACAGATTGCAAAAAAAGCCATCCTGATATAAGATGAGTGCAGGATGGCAGAAATCCCGTGATCAGACGGGAATAAGGGAGAAAAATGAATTCCATATAAAAAAGTAAGGCAATGGAAGGAGAGATTCAGATGAAAATCCTGGTACTGGACGGACAGGGAGGAAAAATGGGCAAGACCGTTGTGGAACAGTTGAAAGCAAGCTTTCCGGAACAGGAACTGATTGCCATCGGAACCAACAGCATTGCCACCTCCACTATGCTGAAAGCTGGTGCCGACAAGGGAGCAACAGGAGAGAACCCCATTGTTTACAACAGTGCAGACGCCGATATCATCATCGGCCCCATCGGCATTACCGCTGCCAATTCCCTGCTGGGCGAAGTAACCCCCCGGATGGCTGCCGCAGTCGGCGGGTGCCGGGCTGCCAAAATCCTCATCCCCAGCAGCAAATGCAACAGCTATGTGGTGAGCACACAGAACTTAAACCTTTCAGAGTATGTATCCCTGGTTGTGGCAAAGGTCCGGGAAATCATGTCGGAAAACCGGTGCTTCTGACCAAATCACATTGGTCCGCAATCCGATACGTTTCAAAATACCTGTTTTCCATGGGAATCCACTCGTCCTGAAAACGCTTTCCCATGGTCACCCCGTTCCTTCGCCGGATCCGTTCCATCTGAATATCCGGCGCAATGGAAAGAAAAATCCGAAGATCGAAAACGTCCTGCCATAAAGGATACATACTATATACGCCTTCTACGACAGTAAGCCTTTTCGGGACAACACGGACCGTATCCGTCAACGCTGCCTGATGACAATCGTAGATCCGATAATGGAATTCCCTGTCCCCATTCAGATGATCCGCGACTTCGCTTTGAAATCGTTCATGGTCAATGTTCCCTCCGGCCTGGCAGAGACGTTCCCTCGTACGTTGATGAGGCTGCAGGAAGAAATCATCCATATGGATGACATTGCAGTCGCAGCGTCCGGCAACCCGGCCGGCCAGATCGCTTTTGCCGGCTCCGCTGTTCCCTTCTATGGCAACGGTCACCTTCTGCTTCTGATCGAGCTTTTTCTCAATTGCGCCCAGTACTGCCTGGAGAAACCGGTCATCCGGCTGCACCTCCCTCTCAGCCATGAAAAGACGGCCTCTCCCATATCCCGTTTTTCTCCAGGGCAAACAGAATGGCCGGGATCAGGATCAACTGAAGGAGTATGCCGGGCAGAGCCGTAACAAAAGCGCCGGACAGAAAAGTCGAAAACAGATAGGGCTTTCCTGACATCCCCAGCAGGACCAGATTGGCAACCCCCATTACCACCCGTCCCGCCAGCATGGCTCCCACCAGAGATACCATGATGGAATGCTTCCGGGACAGGAAACCGGCTAAAAAGCCATAGGCTGCCAACTCCAGTGCCATGGAGATCCCTGCCGGGTAAATGGGAGGCATACCGGTTGTAAAGCTGGAAAGGAACGGAACAAGGAATCCCACCAGAGCACCGTACTTCCATCCGACGAGAAACCCACAGAGCAGGACAGGAATATGCATGGGCAGAAGCACCTGACCAACCGGGCCAAGGGGATGCAAAGCGATGGGCAATAATACACCCAGTGCGGTAAACATGGCAGCCAGGACAAGCTGAAGCGTCGTTGATTTTTTCACGAGTATCCTCCTTTAAAAAAATAAACCACGAAGCAGTTGTTTTTGGTTCTCAAAAACAAATACCTTCGTGGTATTATGATTCATGGTATGTACTTTTCGTTTCCACTGAAAAATTCTTTTAAAATACTTCCTGATCTTATTTCAAAATACTTTCGTTCTTTCCAACGCATCATGGAACACCAACGCGCCGGCGGCATTGACTTCTGTCAATCATTGGATTCATTATACCGCAGCGGCCGGGACAAAGTCAATCGCATTTTATCATTGACAAGATTGAAATTCTGCAGAATACATGTTCCTTCAAGGCCCTGGATCCGCCATTCATAAGGGATCTCTTTTACCAATGCAGCCTTCTCTGGATTTCTTCCCATAATGCTTTCCTTTCAAAGAACAACAAGGCTGCAAGGAAAATAACAGAGGCCCCGAAGCAAATCGCACAGGGGGTTATCACGCGGACGATCCTCGCCCGAATCAGCACAAACGAGATAATTCCCAGCATACAGTCCATAAAGAGATACAGGATATAATCCTGAATGTGTAGTTTCTGTATTTGAGCAATCAACGTTATGGCAATCATGGCGCAGGTACAAAGGATCGGAAGCACATAATCCAGCGACCAGCCATGGAAGCCTGTAAAGCGATCCCACAGGTAAGCGAGGAGGGATACGACCACCGCCTGCCACAGGACGTCTTTCGTAAGATTATTCCGTTTCCGGATCAGGACAGCAAAGTCGATCCACAGACTGGCAAAACCAGTGATAACAAACAGGGACCACCAGCCGCCCGCCGGCCGGATCAGATTGATGACGACGCTGATGACGGAAGCACAGACAGTCCCAAAAGCAATCAGGGCAAGTAACTTCCGGCTGGCTTTTGGAAGGGTATTCGGCACAGGAAAGCGATTTCCGGTGTTGTCGGGCGTCCCGGAAAGAGCACTTTGGCAAAGGGGACAGCGAAGCGGATTCCCCGGCAAATCAATTCCACAACGGTCGCATCGGAGCATGGAACTCCTCCCCTCTGCGGATTTGTTCCAGATTGGATACCATCTGCACGGAAAACCCCAGATCGGTCAAGCTGCGGAAAAAGCGCCGCTGAAACCCTGTATCAACCAGTGGAGATGACACACTGACTGACAGGGTATCCCCAAAGGAACACAGACAGAGCTGGGGACGTTTGGCACTCAGAAACACGTCAAACAGTCGGATCGTACCTGCCGCTTCAGCCGGCATGGCGATTCGCCCAACGTTGGAAAAAGCCGCGGTATCTCCCCTGTCCTGGCAAAATCCTGCCAGACGAAGAATCGGAATCTTGATCACCAGGGGGATGGCTTTGATCCAGGGGTTATTCTCCATAGCCGAGTAGCGGCTGATAATACCAGACAGGTATTCTTTCGTCAGCTGTTGTTCAAACGACTTCCTTACATGGGCGAGAACCTGCTCAAACTCCTGTCCATCCTGGCAAAAATTATGGGTGACCTGAATCAAACCGAAAAAATTGCGGACGGTCTGGGCAGGAAAAAAGCGCCGCAAATCCACCGGAACGGTAATAACCACCGGACGGGCCCGCTCCCGAACCGTCATACCGTCATAAATGGAACATATCAGCACCGAGACTAAAAACTCGCTGAGAGTGGCATGATGTTCATGCGCTTTTTTCAACACCGCACGGACAGACAGAAAACCTTCGATAATGCCTATGCGGTTATCGGGCAATCTTTCCCCGCGGATACGGAAAGGCCGGTATCGCTTCGCTTTGAGAGTGTTCTCCCTTTTGTCATAGTATTTATGAAAGGCATCCAGACCTTTTTGATCCGGCGCAATGTCATCATCCGGCAGCCGGCCCAATATCCCATACATCTCCGCCAAGTAGACAAAAACCATAGTGCGCATAAAATGCAAGGCGCCGGTTCCGTCCGCAAGGGCGTGGAAAACTTCAAGATTGATTCTTTTCCCATAATAGGACACACGGAACAATAATCCCGGTCTGTCGGGATCGTAAATTGGAGCGCAAACCGGCAGGCTTTCCTCAAGCACCTCGGGCTGCAGACTGCTCTCTTCAAAATAGTACCAGAATAATCCCTTCTTTAATATGGAGCGATATAAGGGAAAGACTTCGACTGTTTTATCCAACGCGTGTTGGAGCACAGCCCCGTCAACCGGTCCCGTCAGCTCACAGACAAAGCGGAAAACCTTTGTACCCCGCTTCGAACTGGTAGGGGGGAAAATCTTCGCGGCATTGTCCAACCGGCTCCATTGCTTGCTTTGTCCCATGAGATACCCTTCCTGCTGTCAATTCTTCTTCTGTAAGCATATTCGTCATTTATTTTAAAAATCCTCTCGAAAAATATCATAATCGCATTTAGCTTCTCCCATTCTTTCTGTTTCCACACATGGTGTCGCATTCACTCCTTCACGGATCCGATCATGACGCCTTTTACAAAATACTTCTGCAGAAACGGATACAGCACAAGAATGGGTATCGTGGCGATAATGATCGTACAGTACTGAACAAGCTGACGCGCCATATACACCAGATCTTCCGAACCGCCCATGATCGCTTCCTGATTCCCCATGGAACCCATATCGTTGGAAATAAGAATCTGGCGCAGAATCAGCTGAAGCGGATGCAGCTTTGCCTTTTGCAGATAAAGCATGGAATCAAACCATGCGTTCCAATGCCCCACTGCATACCATAATGTAATAACAGCCAGCATGGATTTGGACAGGGGAATAATAATGCGGTACAGAATGACAAAATCATTTGCACCATCCAGTCTTGCGGATTCCTCCAGACTCTCCGGTATTCCGCGAAAGGCCGTCCTGCAGATGATCATATTGTACGTGGAGATGGCCCCGGGGACCGTAACCGCCCAGAACGTGTTGTCCATATGCAGGATTTTGGAGATAAGCAGATAACTTGGGATCAGCCCGCCTCCAAAATACATGGTAAATACAATCAGAATCGTCAGGAATTTATTCCACAGCACATTCCTCCGCGATAGTACATACCCGCCCAGTGTCGTCATGAAAAGATTGATACTGAGCCCCAGGACGAGAATGATCAGGGTATTCCGATAGCCGCTCCATATATTGGGGTTGTTCACAACGATTTTATAACCTTCCAGGGTCGGCTTTCCGACGGGCCAGAAAAGCATGCCCATATTCTTCATCAGTTCCACCGGATTGGAAAAGGAAGAGGCAAGGACATGCCACATGGGAGCGACACACGCAAAAGCAACCAGTGCAAGAAAAATATAGTTAAATATATCAAATATCCGTTCCCCGTTTGATTTTTTTATTGCTGCCATAACGTTCCCCCCTTACCACAGACTTGTTTCGGAAACTTTCCCGGATATAAAGTTGGCGGCTACCACCAGGATGAAGTTCACCACCGAATTGAACAGGCCGACAGCAGCGGAAAAGCTCCAGTCCGTATCGATGATGCCGCGCCGGTACACATATGTGGAGATAACGTCCGCTGTTTCATAAATGCCCGAATTGTACAGCAGAAACACCTTCTCAAAGCCGACGCTCATGAGGGATCCCATACGGAGAATTAGCATAATGATGATGGTGGGCAGAATCCCCGGCAGCGTAACGTGCAACATACGGGCAAACCGGCCGGCGCCATCAATGATTGCGGCCTCATACAGCTGCTGATCTATTTTGGAAATGGCAGCCAGATAAATAATGGATCCCCATCCCACACCCTGCCAGATGCCGGACACGACATATACCGTCCGGAAGTTGGACGGATCCTGCAGCAGCGTGCTGCGTGCCCCCTCCCCAAAAAGAAGGGCAATGATATCATTTACAAGTCCCGTGGAAGCGGTAAAATTCTTGATCAGGGCACAGATCACCACAAGGGAGATAAAATGCGGAAGGTAGGAAAGTGTCTGAATCACGCGCTTATAGCGAGGCGCCATGACCTCATTCATTAAAATCGCCAGCAAAAGCGGCGCGGGAAATCCAAAGATCAACTCGTAAAAGCTGATCAGAAAAGTATTGCGGATCAGACGGAACGCATAGGGACCGGTAAAAAAAGTACGAAAATGTTTCAGTCCTGCCCAGGGACTTCCCAGAATGCCTTTTGCAGGTGTAAAGTCCTTGAATGCAATGATCGCGCCATACATGGGCTGATAGTGAAACAGCAGGTAATAGACAAGCACAGGCAAAGCCATCAGATAGATATAGCGATTTCTCTTAAAATCATTTTTAATCATAACCCGGGTCATGTATTTCACCTCTTTGATTGATCAGCAGGGAAAGGCTGTCAGGCAGCCTCTCCCTGCTCTTTACTTTACAATGTGCGCTTGCAACAGTGTCAAATCTGCAGTTTCCTATCGTTCATTGTAACGTTTCAATGCCGTTTCATACAGCTCGCAGGCCCGGTCAATGCCAAATCCCCTGATGGTGGACTGGTAGGTGTCAAACTTTGAAAGAGGTTCGGTTCCGGTTATGAATTTAACCAGCATTTCATCGCGATAGGTATTGGCATCCGAGAGAATGGTAGCCGACTCCGCACCTTCCTCCGCGGTAAGGGTAACGGGCGGCAAATGCCAGTCGTCATGATTCTTTTGCTGCTCCTCCCAGACAACACGGAATTTTTCCAGGCGTTCTATGGAGCGACGCGGATTGGACCGATAATCACTCTTCAGATACGGACCGTTATGCCGCCGGAAAACCTCGCTCTTGATGTCCCAGTTGGGCGGCGCAAACTCTTCAAAATACTGCGGCATGCCCAGATCATTTTTCTCGTCATAGGTTTGTCCCTTTGGCCCGAAGTTCATGATATTGGCGCCTTCCACCGTATAGCCCCAATCCATCCACTTTACTGCAGCTTCCGGATTCTTGCAGTCCCTGGTCACCACAGTCCAGTACCCACGGTCCAGATTATTACGGTACGTCCAATGAATGTCATCGGATGAATCGCTTCGTTTCGGATAAGGCGCTCCCACAAACTGAATGCCTTCCGATTCCGTTTTTAAGGGAAGTGCGGTTCCATCCTGCATTTTGGCGGCCAGCTCGCCGCGCATATACTGGGATTCAGTTTCCTTGCCGTCACGGGTGGGAAAGTCCGAATCAATCAAGCCCTCTTTGTACCAATCATGCATAAGCTGCAGGTAATCCCTGAACTCAGGCTGTGCCGGACCCCACAGTACTTTATTGTCCTTTACATAGAACTCCGGTGCAATTCCGAAGGCTGTAACAAATACACCAGTGGAATTCTGGATGCCGGCTTTTTCAATCGCCATGACAACCTCCGGATGGTATTTCTCTTTCATCTGCGTCAGAGCTTCCGTCCAGTCGTCAATGGTTTCCGGAATCTCCAGATTCAGCTCTTTCAGCCAGTCCCCCCGAATAAATGGACCGCACCAGGGGTTCTCCCGGGTAATCGTCCAGTCATCACCCGGCAAATCCGAACAAACCATGCTGAAGCCCATCAGATTGCCTGTATCGGAATACACTTCCTTTTTCAATTCCGGATCAGAGTTGATGATCTTCATATAGTTTGGAGCATACTGCTCACAGAGTTCGTTGATATTCATATAAATGCCGTCCTGAATTGCCCGATCAATCCCGCCTTTATATTTCTCAGCCGTTTCAATGAGATCCGGCAGTTCGTCGGAGGCAATCATAATGGCAAATGTTTCACTCTCCTGCCCTTCCGGCGGGTGAATCCATTCAACCTTCACCCCCGTCTGCTTTTCCTTTTCCATATAAGCCAGGTTCTGGGAAAAGTCCTGAATCTCCTGCCTGGAAGTACCGCCAAATGGCACCCAATAGGACAGCTTGACCCCATCCAGATTCACCTCTTTCGGTGAGCCCGACTTATCGGCATTGGCACCTTTCTTATCGTCCGATTCCGATTTTTTAGGTGACGGAGACTCCGATGCAACATCCGAATCTCCGGAAGAACATGCGGAAAGTACAAAAGTTGCTATCAACAAACCACATAGAAACCAAATCAGTCCCTTGTTTGTTCCTTTCCTCTTATTTCTCATTGCCCTTTTCTCCTTTCCAAAGTCCAAATGACTATTGATCCGCCGATCTATAGAAAGCAGCTTTCTAAATGTAACAAGGACCTCCTTTCCATTATTTCCATGGTTTCGTTTCACAGCATTTATTTACGGCAAACAGACAGCTGACAGAAAACAGCTTGTCATACTACCATATTCAAATGCTATGCATACGCAAATGACAATATGACAATAGCCCCGCCTTTTACAGCTTTCATTGCACGCTTTTGAATTCAATAAAGATTTCCGGTTTACCATATGTTTCAGTTTTTCTTGATTTTTTGACATGTTTGAAGCATAATAAACAATGAAAGTTTATCATTTAAAGTAAGATGAGTATATGGGGATGGAGCAAGTGTTGCCTGGCAGTTTATTAGTCAATGACAAAAGGAGGTGATACTGTGAGCTATAATATTGGCTCACGGCTGCGCAAATACCGGAAAGCACAAAGCTTAAGCCAGAAGGAACTGGCCGAAAAGATCGGTGTCAGCAACAGCCGTGTGTCAAATTGGGAAAAGGGCATAAATCGCCCTGATGTGGATATCCTTGCCGACATCTGTACTGCTCTCAACGTGTCTCCAAGTGAATTGCTTGACGTCCATCTTTCACCAAATGACCTGAGCGATATGGAACGCAGGGTTATCATGGAATACCGAAGAAAGCCGGAACTTCAGCATGCAGTCAATATTCTTCTTGGAGTGGAGACAGGCAGGGATCCAAAAGCATAGAAATTTTCAGGTTTTGGATTTTCAGGTTTTGGACACACTTTTCATCAACCGCAGTATGTTATCCATCGTGAAAGCCAGGTTTTCCTCACTTTTGCAGCGGCTGGTCTCAAAAGCTTCCGGCATTCGGTTAATCGTAAAGACAGAGGATACTCCCAGGTTATATGCCGCATCAATACCTTCCTCCGCCCCGCCGACAATCACGGTAACCGGGACATTTTGCTTTTGGGCTCTCCCGGCTACCCCGATCACAACCTTTCCCCGGAGGCTCTGCCCATCCATTTTCCCTTCCCCGGTAAATACCATATCCGCATCTGAAATGACAGAATCGAAATGAACTGTATCCAGAACCGTTTCGATGCCCATCTGCAGCTTCGAACGAAAGAATGCGATCATTCCCGCTCCCATGGCGCCTGCTGCCCCGGCTCCCGGAGTCTCTCCCAAATCCTGATGGAGATCCCTTTTGATCACATCCGCCAGATGCCGAATTCCTTCCTCCAGCTGCGAAACCATTTGGGGGTCCGCACCTTTCTGCGGTCCAAACACATGAGAAGCCCCTGCTGGCCCGTACATCGGATTGTCAATGTCACACATCGTAATGATCTCAATGCCATCCAGAATTCCTGCCCGGCCGGACAGATCAATCCGCTCAATCTCCTTCAGGGTTCCGCCAACCGGAACGAATTCCTCATTTTCCGCATTGTAAAACTTCACGCCGACCGCAGCAGCAGCTCCGCAGCCACCATCATTTGTACTGCTGCCGCCAAGCCCGACAATGATCTTTCCGGCCCCTCTTTCTGCCGCATCCAGAATAAGCTGCCCAACTCCATAGGTAGTGGTTTTGCAGGGATCCTTCCGGCCTTCTGCCAGGGGCAGTCCTGCACAGGCAGCCATCTCAACCACCGCTGTCCTGCCATCCTGCAATAGTCCGTAAAAGGAATCCAACTCTTCAAAAAAGGGATTCTTTACCGAAACGGAAACCTTTTCTCCGCCCAATGCTTCCAGAAAACAATCGACGCTGCCTTCCCCGCCATCCGCCACAGGAATGGTGACGACTTCACAGTGCGGGAAATGTTCCCTTATTTTATCGCCTAAAATTCTGCATATTCCCACAGAGCTCAATGTCCCCTTAAAAGAATCGGGAATGATGACTGCTTTTCTCATGATCTTCTCCTTTCGTGATTCCACCGTTCCCTTCACAATCAGGAGCCTCGCTTATGACGCGGAAACCAGTGTGTCACGTCTCTGCCTGCAATCGGCTCCTCAACATCTGCCATTCTGGATCATGCCCGGCCGGAATTCTCCAAAATACATACCGGCATGGAAATTCCTTTGATTTCCCTGATGGGGACAATGGTACCGTCTTGTCCGGAGATACGATAAATGATCAGATTATCCGTATCCTGATTGGCACAAAACAAAAGAGAGCCGGTGTGATCCAGCAGGAAATCCCTGGGAGTCTTCCCATGTGTGGAAGTATTGCTGATGTGCGTCAGATCCCCGGTATCCTCGTCGATCCGAAACAGGGAAATGCTGTCTTCTCCCCGATTGGAGGTGTACAGATACCGGCCAGCCCGGTCAATCCGAATGGCAGCTGCCGTTGCATCCGGATTGGGAGCCGGCAAGGCATTTACAATCTGCAGAATGTCAAATCCCTTCTCTGCGGAATAAGACAATGCAATCACCTGAGAAGACAGTTCGGTCACCACATAGGCGATTTTCCCATTTGGATGAAACACCATATGTCTCGGACCACAGCCTGCCGGTAAGTGAAGGGTACGCTCGCTGTCCTTCTCCAGCTGTCCGGTTTCCCTGTTGAACCGATAAACCACCACCATGTCCAGTCCCAGATCACAGATACACAGATACTTCCCTTCCGAGGTCAGACAGGCAAAATGCGTATGGGCTCTTTCCTGGCGTACAGGATGGACTCCCTGCCCAAAATGCTGCCGCATACATGCCAGCTCCCCAACGCTGCCGTCCTTTCCCAAAGGATATACCTGCACCATCGCATCGGCGTACGATATTCCGAACAGCCAGGAACCGGAAACATCCATTAAAATATGACACAGTCCCCGCCCCGGAGCCTGTACCTCATTGATTTTTTTCAAATGTCCGGTCGATGGCTCGATCTTATAGGCAGCTACCCGCCCATTGCTGCCGTCTGTCGGTTCACAAGCGGCATACAGCACCGTCCGCTCCGGATTGAAGGCCAGATAAGTGGGGGACACTGCCTCTGCATAAAGCTCCGGATCGCTGAACTCCCCGGTCTCCGGGTTCCTTTTGATTCCGTAAATACCTTTGCTGGACTTATTCGTATAGGTTCCTATATAGAAAATAACAGGGCTCACTGACATTCCATCTCCTTTTTGATCTGATGCCTTTATTTCTGCCGGCATCTTCTGCGTCTGTTGCTGCGCTTCGTTTTCTTTATGCGGTCCGTTTATTTACACCGGAACTTTAAAACTCATGGTCGATTTTGCGTGCACCTGTCGTCGCATACTGAACAACTTACCTGTATCACTTCTCCATTTTTCCCTCTTTTCCTTTCTTTTGCCTCACTTTTCCCCTTGCCTGCCTCCACAAAAATACCACGGAAGCACCGGCATTTTCGGTTTATGCTGATACTCCGTGGTAAATTCAGAAATTAAAAACATATCGTACTATAAAGCGTATCATTTTGCCTGCAATACATCAATCCATTCCTGTGCTTTTGCATTGATGGCATCCAAAGCATCCTTTGTTATCAATCCCTGCTGCAGGACGGCAGGTGCTGAGATATAACTGCGCAAATCCTTCAAATAGTTCACAGCTTCCGCAAACTGCTTCTGGTCCACCATTGTCTGGATAATGGATACACGATAAAGAAGCTGATCTCCCAAATTGGAATTCAGCTGGCCATCTTCCATGTATCCTTGAATAATTTCTTCCATTTCAGGTGTTTCCGGCGGATTGTTTGTTCCTTCAGCAAGCACCAGATCCCCATATTGAGCCATATCCTTCGTGATACCAACACCACTCATATATTGAACAAATCCTTTTCGCTCACCAATTCCCTGCTCATTGGGATCACTGTCATTGACCAACAGGGAGAAACCCAGATCCACATTTTCACCAATCCCATTCGGATCAGGTACCAAATCGCTCCATGGGATGGAAGCCTCATAGGAAGTGATCGTTCCTTTCCGTACCACCGAAAACCCGGCATCCGGCATGGTGAGATCATCGCCGGCAGAAGAAGCCCACTTCCAGTGATAGACGGCATTGTCCTGTGAATTGAGGGCAAAGCCAATCTCATCATTGGTATGATAGTAACCGGGAGCTATGCTCCGCCCGGGATCCAGGCAAAACTGCACACTGTCTCCGCTCCAGATACCGCTGCCTTTGTCTGTCTGAACATGGCTGTCATCCATAACGTTCATTGCCAGATAAAGATTGTCCTTGTCCCATTTGAGATATCCGGTCGCGCTGATATCCTCCGGGCCACCCCATTGCCCACCGTTCAGTGGAACATAGCTTGCCTTGTCATTCGCGGTAAATGGCATGGCATCTTCCCACTCCTCAGGACTGAGGGTACCATCCACTTTAATTGGACATTCCGCCTTGGCAGCTGCCAGAAAACTGATCTTTTTCTCAAGGACGGTTGGCTTCTGGCCTTCCTGTGTAATTTCAACTTTTACAGTATACAGTTTTGGACCGGGGTTGTCCGGCACGTCGAACAAAATGGAATTCTCTTTGCCGGCAGGAATGTCAAAATCAATGACGTCATTATTGCTATTCCACTTCGCCGGTTCGAGCAATCGTGCAGAGCCTTTCATTTCTTTTGATGCTGTATTGTTTTGAATATTCAGAGCTACCTTCCATTTTCTCCAATCACCATTCGTTACAGATGGGATCAGCCTGTATTCCATCTGGCTGATAACACGAATCGGCAGCGTCAGGGATCCATACACAACATTCTCCGAAACCGGATGGATGTTGATGGAATACGTTCCACTTTTCGTTCCCTCGGGCACTTCAATTCGTAAAACATCCGTATCTCGGCCGGATGGAAAGGTAGTATCTTTTGCAGTCCATTCTTCCGGCAATGTGACCTGATACTCTCCGGACAGCTTCTGAGCACTGTCAGAGCGGTGAATGAAAACAGTAAACTCGTTTCCTGCTACAACGTCCTCCTTCAACGGATCAATGGAAAACGCAGAATCCGCAGGCGCCAGTGAATCGGCAAAAGTTCCTTCCAGATAAATCGGTTGATCGGTCAGCGTAATGGTAAGAGTACCGTCCACCGTTGCCGCATTCCGGCTGTTTCCAAACATATCTGAAAGCTGAAGCGGCCGATCGCCCAATGTAATTCCAACATTTTTAGCAGTTCCATTGGACCAGAGAATCAAAATATCCTGTCCATTGTTTTTCTTCTTGAAGAGATAAGCATAGACGCCATCCCCCAAATCACACTTTCTTACAAAATCTGTATCGGAGACCTTACTGGTAAATGCGCTGAGTGCGGCATAATTTTCTTTTGCCGACCATGGCACCGGGTCCTTCGGAAGAAAGCTGCGTATCAGGCCAAAATTGTTTTCATTGTAAGTTTCATCGATCCCATCATTTTGCAGATCATACCAGAAGATATGTTCCACCTTATCGGGATTGGCCAATGCCCAGGTATACAAACGTACGGCATAAGCACCCGAAGTCGCCTCGGACACCCCACTGATTCCTGTATGTGTCGGCCAGCCGATCTCCGTAATCCAAATGGGCTTGGCAGGATGGTCTCCAAAAATCTGGTTTGCTTGCTCTATGCTCCCCATTACGTTTCCACTTTCCGGACTGCTGGGATAAACATACGGATGCAGGGAAACCGCATCCACCGCCTCATAAGCTCCCGGGTAGTCAATCATCTGCTGCAGCCAGCTGATATCAGCACCTGCTGTGCATCCGCCAACGATATAGGCGTCCGGCACGACCTCTTTAATTGCCTTGCTGGCAGCTACCATCATCTTACTGTATTGTTTGGCAGTCAACTTTCCATCGGTACCCATTCCGCCATTCCATTCGTTCCAGATCTCAAAATATTTTATCCGGCCTTCAAAGTGCTTTGCAATGACGGCACAGTAATTGGAGTAGCCTGCTATCGCCTCATCGGTAATCGGTCCACCACCCCCGTATAAATCATTTCCATAATCGAGAATCAGTAATGGCTCCAGGCAACTGGCTATGGCAGTATCGATATATTCATCCCATTCCGGCAGTACTTTTACCTGCCCCTTGGTCGTTTCTGCTGCACTCCAGCTCATCTCATCCCGTATCCATTTGATCCCGGCCTGCGCAGCAATCGGGAAATTCTTATCCGGATCCCCCTTGGACTGATTAAAATGAGTACAAGCTCCAACCATATCAGAAAGATTGTTTCGTTGTGCAAGTACACGACTGAAAGGATACTCCCCGGATAAAATCGTTTTGTCATCTGCACCATGAACGATCAGTTGGAGGGTATAGGTACCATAGTCATGAATATCTGATAAGTCAATTGGAGAATGAACTGTTTGCTGTGACGGAATGGTAACGGAAAAATCCTGTGACAACAGCGAACTTCCATGGCTATTCCGCACAGTATAGGATAACTGAAGATTCTGGTTTTCCTGTGTTCTGTTCGAAAGTTGAAGCCCCAGTTCACAGGGCTCTTCATTGCAAAAAATATTTCCGCTTTTGCTTCCTGCAAGTTCAACAGATATGGGAGCCGGAGGTGTTTGCTTCACCGTAACACTGGCAAAGGCAACATCGGCACTGCTGAATCCCATATTTTCTCCCCACACGCCGATGCGAAAATCCGCACCGTTTGTTCCGTTGTTCAACAGAACATTATCCAAATGGAATGTGTGGGACTTCCATTCGTCGGTATTCTCCAACTGAACGGGCGCAGTTACAAAAGAATTGGAATGCTCATATTGTACAACAAAACGGCCTTCCCCCTGATCAAGATATTCGACCGTTATATCGTAATTGGCAGACTCCTTCGGTGTGAAGCCATCACCAATGTCACACATTATATACAGCCCGCTATGATCCTCCACTTTGCTGACCCAGCAGGATCGCCCTTCCAAAGTGGTTCGACGGAAATGATCCCCGACGACATCTCCCACGCACCAGGCATCCATTCCGTCTCCGGTTCCATTCTGGCCATCAAACTGAAAGCTTACCGACGGCAAGTAATACTGGAAGGTCTGAACGAGGCTTCGCTGATTATCCTTTACAGCATAGGCCTTAATGGTTGTGGCCCGGCTGAGAACAATCGGCGCATTATCGCTATATTCTGCCCTGGTGTCCGAAGTCGCCGGATCCGAACCGTCCGTTGTATAGTAAATGGAAGCTCCATTCTCATCACATTCCAGTTTCACTTCTGTGCCGGACTCCACAACCCCTTCCGGTACATCAGCCGTTACATTTTGCAGTAAGTCGGGCTTTTGCAGAGCCACCCGGCTGATGGAAACAGGCGTCTTACTGAAATCACTTCCCGGAACCCATACTCCCAGGCGAAAAGAATAGTACTCCCCATTGAAGCTCTGCAGTTTGGCTTCCGGCAGAAAAAACGTATGGGTCTTCCAGGTATTGCTCCCGGAAAGAATGACCTTGTCCGATTCCTTGATATCATTATCCACAGCATCATACATCAGTGAAAAAAAGCCGTTTTGGGGAGAATCCCAATAGGTAACCTGAACCTGTAGGGGTGCAGCCTTACCACCAAGAAAATCCGGATCAACAGTACCCCGCAGATAAAACATATCCACATCGTCTTCATGCGTCATTGTCCAGCATTTGGTGCCGTCAATATCATTCACCAATGGTTCATGCGTTCCATGATCCCCCGCTGCCTCCATGACAAGCCCATCACTGATTTGTGTTTCCCCCAGAATTGCAGAGACTTCTTCGGGACTGTCAACAGACGTATCAGTTTCAACCGCTGCATCCTGATCGGCAGCATCCTCTTTATCATTGACGTTGTTTTTATCCGTATCCTTGATCGGTATCTTGTGAGATGTTTCGCTGGAATCCGCTTCCTTACCATCCGCAGAATGAAAACCTTTCGGATTTACTTCATCCTCCTTCGAAGTTTCTGCACCACATTTTGGAGCGTCTATATTTTCCTTTGGATTAGTCGTATCATCCTCCAAGATTAATGCATCTTCTGTTGAAGTTACATTATCCTTCTCCGAATCCATCACATCTTCTTTCGGAGGGATGCCATCTTCCCCGGAAGTTGTTGCGTTCTCCTTGGAAGCTGCCGCTGCCATGACAATTCCCGGATTGCTGCAGACAACAAGACTCCACATCAGTACAATCATTAAGGCAATGCTTAAGTATCGATTCATTTTTTTCATAACCACATTCTCCCCCATATTATTTGGATATCTCTCTCATTCTCACTCTTCATAGGTTTCATCATTAGATTCAAGGAGTGGATTACTTTTCCGTGTTATCCGGACATGCCGAATGCATAGAAACATAAGGTATGTCCGGAATCCGTTCACATCATTTCCTACGAGTCCTAACAAATCTAATCCCGATCAACGATCCGACTCTGTTGGTGACCACCACTTTAGCGGTAAACACATGCACATACAAACAGACTCGATAAAAAACATGTCATCTAACCTGCAGTACATCAATCCATTTCTGTGCTTTCGCATTGATGGCATCCAGTGCATCCTCCGTTATCAACCCCTGCTGCAGGACGGCAGGTGCTGAAATGTAGCTGCGTAAATCGTTCAAATAGTTCACAGCTTCCGCAAATTGCTTCTGATCCACCATCGTATGGATAATGGATACACGATACAGAAGCTGACTTCCCAAATTGGAATTTAGCTGGCCATCTTCCATATATCCTTCAATGATTTCTTCCATTTCAGGCATTTCGGGTGGATTGTTTCTCCCTTCCGCGAGCACAAGATCTCCATATTTGGTCATATCCTTCCCTGTCCCAACGCCGCTCATATACTGGATATAACCCTTACGGCCGCTGGTTCCTTCATCATTTAGATCATTGTCATTAACTAGTAAGGAGAAACCAAGGTCTGTATTTTCACCAATGCTATCCGGATCAGGCACCAGATCTCTCCATGGAATCGAAGCTTCATAAGAAGTAATCGTTCCTTTCCTTATAACCGAAAACTTCGCATCCGGCATAGTGAGATCATCACCGGTAGAAGAAGCCCATTTCCAGTGATAAACGGTATTGTCCCGTGAATTAAGGGCAAACCCAATCTCATCATTGGTATGATAATAACCGGGGGCTATGCTCCGCCCAGGATCCAGACAAAACTGCACACTGTCTCCGCTCCAGATGCCGCTGCCTTTATCTGTTTGAACATGGCTGTCATCTATAACATTCAAAGCCAGATAAAGATTGTCCAAATCCCACTTCAAATATCCCACAGCACTGAGATCCTCCGGGCCTCCCCACTTCTCTCCATTCAACGAAAAATAACTGGCATCCTCATCGGCAGTAAAGGGCATTGCATTTTTCCATTCACCGGGATCGATCTTCCCATCCACTTTGATCGGCTTCTCCGCTTTGGCGGCTGCCAGGAAGCTGACCTTTTTCTCAAGGATGGTTGTCTTCTGGCCCTCCTGCGCAATTTCAACCTTCACTGTATATAGTTTTTGTCCAGGATTGTCCGGCACATTAAAGAAGAGGGAATCCTCTTCACCGCCAGAAATGTCAAAGTCAGCGGCAGCATCATCGCTCCTCCATGCTGCCGGTTCAAGCAATCGTACAGTACCCTTTACATCGTTTGATATGGTATTGTTCCGGACATTCAAAGCTACTTTCCATTTGCTCCAGTCTCCAATATTTGCGGGTTGAGGAGTCAATGTATATTCCACCTGATCAATGATTCGTACCTGTAATTCCAGTGAGCCATATACAGAGTCTCCGGATACTGGACAAATATTGATGGAATACGTTCCGCCTTTTGTTCCACCAGGCACTTCAATCTGAAGAATATCCATATCCCTGCCGGATGAAAAATCAGCATCTTTTGTCTTCCATCCGCCTGGTAATGTAAGCTGATATTTTCCGGAAAGATTCTGCGCACTACCAAAACGATGAACGGTAACTGCCAACTCATTTCCCGCCACAATACCTTCTTCCAGCGGATCAACAGAAAACATAGGATCTGCAGGCGCCAGTGAATCGGCAAAATTTCCTTCCAGATAAATTGGCTGATCGGTCAGTGTAAGAACAAGAGTACCATCTATCGTTGCAGCTTTCCGGCTGTTTCCAAGCATATCCGAAAGCTGAAGAGGGTGATCCCCAACTGTAATCCCAATATTTGTTGTGGTTCCGTTAGCCCATAGAATCAGAACATCCTGCCCATCACTTTTTTTCTTAAAGAGATAAGCATAGGTATCATCACCCAGGTCACACTTCCTGACAAATTCTGCATCGGAAATCATACTGGTAAAAGCACTGAGTGCAGCATAATTCGCTTTTGCCGCCCATGGCACCGAATCATCCGGCAGCCAGCTGCGTATCAAGCCGAAATTATTTTCATTGTAAGTTTCATCGGTTCCATCATTTTGCAGGTCGTACCAGAAGATATGCTCCACCTTATCAGGATTGGCAAGTGCCCAAGTATACAACCGCACGGCATAAGCACCGGAAAGCGTCTCGGATACCCCACTGATTCCTGTATGTGTCGGCCATCCGATTTCGGAAAGCCAAATGGGTTTAGCGGCACGATTTCCGAAAATATGACTCAGCTGCTCTACACTTCCCGCTACATTTCCATTCTCAGGACTGCTGGGATAACAATACGGGTGCATGGAGATCGCGTCCACAGCTTCATAAGCCCCGGGGTAGTCAATCATCTGCTGCAGCCAGGCAATATCCGCACCTGCGGTCACGCCTCCTATGATGTAGGCATCCGGTACAACCTCTTTTATCGCCTTGCTGGCAGCTACCAGCATCCTGCTGTACTGATCCACTGTTCCGTTGGTGTCCATGCCGCCATTCCATTCATTCCATATCTCAAAGTGACGGACACGCCCTTCAAAATGCTTCGCAATGACAACGCAGTAATTGCAGAAAGCCGCAAGGGCTTCTTCCGTAACCGGCCCGCCGCCTCCATACAGATCGTTTCCAAAATCCAGCTCCGCCAAAGGCTTCAAACCATTGGCAATGGCAGTATCGATGTATTCATCCCATTCTGGCAGAATTTCCACCTGCCCTTTTACCTTTTCTGCATCTCCCCAGAACATTTCATCCCGGATCCATCCGATCCCTGCCTGTGCAGCAATTGGAAGATTTTTATCCCGGTCGCCTCTTCGGTGCCCAAAATGGGTCTGGGTGCCGATCATATCATTACCCCCTGAGGATTCAGACAGTATCCGGCTGAAAGGATACTCTCCGGACAAAATTGTTTTCCCATCTGCATCATGTACGTTCAATTGGATAATATAGGTACCATAATTGTGGATCTTTGACATATCAATTGGAAAATAAATCGTTTTTTGAGACGGAACGGAAATGTAAAAATCCTCTGAGAACAGTGAGTTGCCATTGCCATTCCATACCGTATAGGATACCTGGGCATCCTGACCTTTCTGAGCTTTATTGGAGAGCTGAAATTCCAAATCAAACGGTTCGTCGTTATAGAATATGTTTCCAGGCTTATCCCCTTTGCTGACAAACTGAACAGACAATGGGGATTTCCGAACAGCAACACTGGCAAAAGCAACATCTTCACTGCTGAGCCCCATATTGCCTCCCCATACACCAATACGAAAATCAGCGCCATTCAGCTCATTGTCAAACTGCACATCGTTCAAATGAAATGTATGGGTTTTCCATTCACCGGTATCGCCCAATCGAGCAGGCGGACAAACATAGGCATTGTCATAAGCATATTGAACAACAAAGCTTCCTCTTCCCTGATCAAAATATTCGACGGTTATGTCGTAACCAACTGCTTCATCTGATACAAAACCATCACCGATATTGCAGTTTATGAACAATGCGGATTTATCCTCTACCTTGCTGACCCAGCAGGGTTTTCCTCCCAAAGTGGTGCGAAGGAAATGATCCCCGCCAATGTCTCCTGCGCACCAGGCATCCATTCCGTCTCCGGTTCCATTCTGGCCATCAAACTGAAAGCTTACAGAAGGTAAATAATATTGGAAGGCATGGACAAGACTTCGTTGATCGTTTTTTACAGCATACGCCCTAATGGTCGTGGCCTGATGAAGAACAATTGGATTATTGTCACCGTATTCTGCCCTGGTGTCCGAATTCACCGGATCCGAACCGTCCGTTGTATAGTAAATGGCAACTCCATCCTCATCACATTCCAGTTTTACTTCTGTACCAGGATCTACGATTCCTTCCGGCACATCAGTCGCTACACCCGGCAGTAAGGTAGGCTTCTGCAGAGCCACCCGGCTGATGGAAACGGGTGTGTCACTGAATCCGCTTCCCGGCACCCAGATTCCCAGACGAAAAGAAAAGTATTGTCCACTGAAACTCTGCAGTTTGGCTTGCGGCAGAAAAAACGTGTGGGTCTTCCAGGTATTGCTTCCGGAAAGGGTGACCTTGTCCGATTCCTTGATATCATTATCCACAGCATCATACATCAGTGAAAAAAAGCCGTTTTGGGGAGAATCCCAATAGGTAACCTGAACCTGCATGGGTTCAGCCTTACCACCAAGAAAATCCGGATCAACAGTACCCCGCAGATAAAACATATCCACATCGTCTTCATGCGTCATTGTCCAGCATTTGGTGCCGTCAATATCATTCACCAATGGTTCATGCGTTCCATGATCCCCCGCTGCCTCCATGACAAGCCCATCACTGATTTGTGTTTCCCCCAGAATTGCAGAGACTTCTTCGGGACTGTCAACAGACGTATCAGTTTCAACCGCCGCATCCTGACCGGCAGTAGTATTCTCACCTGTGACATTATTTTCACTGTTGACATCATTTTTATCGGTATCTCTGGCCGGTGTCTTGAGAGGAACTCCGCCAGAATCCCCTTCCTTATTGTCCTCATTATCCTCCGCAGAATGAGAGCCTTCCGGATTTACTATATCTCCTTTGGGATTCGACACATCATCTTTTGGAGCGACCATATCTTCCTTCGGATTAGTCTTATCATCCTCTGGAGTTGTTGCATCTTCTGTTGAAGTTTCATGATTCTCCTTTGAATCCGTCACATCTCCTTTTGAAGGGATTCCATCCTTCTCGGGAGTCGTCACGTTCTCCCTGGAAGCTGCCGATGCCATAACAATTCCAGGACTGCTGCAGACAACAAGGCTCCACGCCAGCACGATCATTAAAACAACACTCAGGTATCGATGGACTTTTTTTATTTTCATAAGTATCCTCCTCGTCTTCTTTTGTACTTATTTGCTTTTTTCAAAGTTTTTTCCGAAGATTATACGATGAATGAGATCCGCTTACCCTATGTACTTGCCGGAATTATTTATACTTACTGGAGTCAATTCTATACACTGAAAACATGATTCATTTTAAATGGTTTATTAAGGCCTTACCGATGTTCCGTCCGGTGTCCGCGTCAGCGTCCACTCCGGCAGCGCATTTGAAATGGGATATTTCGCTGCCTTCTTTTCATCAATATCAATCCCCAGTCCCGGTTTATCATTGAGGTAGGCATACCCGTCCTCCACCTCCGGGCATCCTGGAAACACTTCCCTCAGCTTATCTGTCATGCCGCACCATTCCTGGATTCCAAAGTTGGGGCTGCTGACATCCAGATGAAGATTGGCGGCATGTCCCACAGGAGATACATCGCCGGGTCCGTGCCAGGCGGTACGGACACCAAAACTCTCTCCCAGTACCGCTATTTTCTTTGCCGGGGTAAGGCCTCCCACCTGACTGATGTGCAGCCGGATAAAATCAATCCATCGGTTTATAATCAGCGGCGTCCACTCATGAGGATGATTGAATAGCTCCCCTACGGCAATCGGGGTGGCACACTGCTGCCGGATCATACGGAACCAATCCATCTGCTCCGGGGCAAGCAGGTCTTCCAGAAAGTACAGATGATATGGTTCCAGTTGTTTGGCCAGCTGAACGGCATCAATGGGGGCCAACCTCTCATGAACATCATGCAGCAGCTGAACTCCAAACCCAAGCTCTTTCCTCAAATGCTCAAATAAGACCGGCACGCTGGCAGCATAGGCAGCCGGGTCAAAATATGCTCCATCCGCAGCATTCCTGGTTTTATGAATCGCCTGTTCCTTTCCTCCGTAGCCACCCATCTGACACCTGATAAACCGGTATCCCTGCTCAATATAGCCACGGACATGATCCTCCACTTCTTCCTTGTCCCTTCCGTCCGCATGACGGTAAACAGCCACTCCTTCCCTACATTTTCCTCCCAATAAATCATATACCGGCATTCCCGCCAGCTTGCCCTTGATATCCCAGAGAGCGATATCCACACCGGAAAGGGCATTGTTCAGCACCGGTCCGTTCCGCCAATAGGCGCTGACCATTGCCGACTGCCAGATATCCTCGATACGCCGGGGATCCTTCCCGATCAGAAATGGTTTCAAATAATCCTGGACTGCAGAGTAAACCGCCAGCGGCCTTTGCGTATAGGTCGCACATCCAAGGCCGTACAATCCAGGTTCGGTTGTTTCCACCTTTACCACCACCAGTGCAATCCCCTCCGGGGCGGTCAATATGGTCCTTACGTCACGTATTTTCAGCTGTCCCATATTCCTTCTGCTTTCTCCTTTCAGATAATTTATTATAAAGAATCAGGCGTCAGGTCAGATAAAGACCTGCTGCCCGTTTGTCAAAGCTCGCATCATGGGAAGATTCATGCCGCCGTCCACGCGCAGAGTGATCCCGGTAATATACTGTGCCTGATCCGACGCCAGAAAAGCCACAGCCTGGGCCACATCCTTCACACTTCCTGCTCTTCCCAGAGGGATGGCACTTTGCACCGATTCGGCAGTCTGCCGCCAATGCAGCCCTTTGGTTTCCTCCAGCAGCGTCATTCCCGGTGCCACCGCATTCACCCGGATTCCATACGGCGCCAGCTCATAGGCCATGCTTTCCGTGGTTCTGGCCAGCGCAGCCTTCATGGGCCCGTAAACCGTATCTCCGTCATTTGTCCGTTCCTGATGTACCGACGTGATATTCAGGATCACTCCTTTGATGCTGGTCTCCACCATTTTCCGGGCAGTTTGCTGTGCGCAGAGATAGGCAGCCAGAAAATCCACTTTCCAGCATTGTTCCAGCTCCTCCAGCCCCATTTCCAGAAAAGACTTGTGGATCGTGATCCCGGCGTTGTTTACCAGGACATCCAGTCTGCCCATCCGCTCACAAGTCTCGTTTACGATCCGAAAGGGGGTTTCCCTGTCACTTAAATCACCTGTCAGGATCTCCGCCTTTCTGCCGAGATCCCGGATTTCCCGTGCTGTCCGCTCTGAGCCTTCCGGCTCCCTGCGATGATGAATTGCCACATCGTATCCCTGTCTGGCAAACTCCAGGGCAATGCCCCGGCCGATCCCCCGGCCGGACCCTGTTACAAGCACTACTTTGCCCATAAAAACTGTTCCCCCCTATATACTTTTCTTCTATGAAGCCCCATATATAAGCCCCATATTTCCTTTTACTGTGGTTCAGCTTCCATCAGCCCTTTATTCCGCTCAATGTAAAGCCTTCCATAATATATTTCTGGAAGATCAAAAACAGAATGACCGGTGGAATAATGGAAAACGTCAAAGCGATCATTTGAAGATCAATAGTACTGTTCTCCATGGAAAAGATCTTCACCATAACCGTAAACATATCCTGATTTCTTAAGGTAAGGTATGGCCAGAAAAAATCCTTCCATGTGCCGTTGATGGTAAGAATCAGCATGGTCATAAGAACCGGCACACTGAGAGGCATCACGATCCGGAAAAAGATACCCAAATCGCTGCAGCCATCCAGCCTTGCTGCCTCAATCAAGGTTTTGGGAATCCCGTCAAAAAAGCTTTTGAATACCATAACATTGAAAGCACTGGCCCCTGACATCAACCACATGGGAATATAGCTGTCGGTCAGATTGATGTGCAGCAACGGAACATCCACGATGTTCTTGAACACAGGAACCATCGCTACCGAATTGGGAAGCATCATGGTCCAGAGCATCAGCAGAAACACAACATTGCTTCCCTTTGGTTTTAACCGGGACAGTACATAACCCGCCAGCCCATTCAGGGTAATGGAAAAAATGACATTGCCTATGGCCAGGATAAAGGTATTCAAATAATACTTCCCGAAATCCAGCATTTTCCACGATTTTACCAGTTTTTCCGGGTGAAAGCTTCTGGGGATAATGGTAGGCGGTACCTGCAGAAATTCCTTCAGATCCTTCATGCTGGATACAATGACCCATAGCGGCGGCAGGATACAAATCAGTACCAGGACCATCAGAACAGCAAAAATCGCCCAATATAAAAGCCGCATTTGGGTTTTTTTCAACTCCATGGAATTAATGATTCCGGTTCTCTTGTTTTGAAATCGACTCATTGAAATTCCTCCCTTCAGTCTGAATCGGAATTCCGATTGACCCGGAAATAAAGAACCGTTAGTCCGATCAGAATAAGGAACGTAATCGTCCCCACTGCCATGGCCCGATCTGCACGGAAATACCGGAACGCATAGAAATAGGATTGAAGCATCAGAGAAATAGACGCATTATTGGGCCCGCCTTCCGTCATGGCGAGAGGCTGCTCCATTACCTGGAAAACCCCAATGATCTGAAGAACCAGAAACAGATATAGCAAATTGGATATCGTCGGGATGGTAATGTTTTTTAACCGGGAAAACAATCCAGCACCATCAATTTCAGCAGCTTCATATAATTCCTGATTTACTCCCTGTAAATTTGCAAGGTAGAGTATAGTTGTCGATCCAAATCCGCTCCATGTCATGGTGAACACAATCAGTGGTATGGTTAGCCTGGGATTGGCGAGCCACATGGATGGTTCCATTCCAAGGTGCGTTCGCAGCGCATTCAGCAACCCTGTCGGGTTCGGATCAAAAAAGATTTTCCACATGATCGCTGTCGCCATTCCCGGTACCATACCGGGAAAGTAGACTGAAAAACGGAAAAATGGTTTTAAATGAACCATTTCATTTATCAATATCGCTGCTATAATCGGAAGAAAATAGCCGATGAGCAGAGACCAGAAAGTGTATTTGAAGGAGTTGCCCAATGCCGACAAAAACGCCGCATCCGAGATAACTGCTTTATAGTTGTCCAGCCCCACAAAACGAACTGCGCTGTATCCCTTTGTTTCGAAGAAGGACAGATAGACACCTGAAATCAATGGCTGCCAGGAAAAGACAGCAAACAGGACCAGGCTGGGCAGAATCAAAAGCCATGCCTTATAGTCCCGCTTCAAAGTAGTCCGGAAGGAAGGTTTTCTGACTCCGACAGAGACCTGCCCACTGGAAGCGATATTCTTTTTCACAGACATATTTTCACCACCTTAAATCTGTGGAAGGGCGGGCTGCAGCAATGCAGCCCACCCTGTCCTCTTCATTATTTCTGAATACCATTTTATTTTGAGCCACCTTGTGTTTTGTTGTAGGGATCCAGATAATCTCTCTGGAAATCCTCCGCCGCTTTATCCAGCAAGGTCTTGGGGTCCGCATTCTTATCCGTCCAGACCGCCTGGATTACGTTGTCAATCAATTTGTACATTTCCTGACCATTTATCGGAGGTTCCGGATAGACCGTGATCTCATCCCCGGCGTTCAGATAATCTTCATATAAGGACAAATCAACGTTGGCAAGCTCTTTCCGAACCTTTTGTTCTGCTACAAACCGCTCTGAATCTGGCCAGATTTCAGGAACACCGTACGGACCTACAATTTTGTTGCTCGCTGCGTCTGCTTCCAGACCTTCCCGGAAAGAATTCATGGCTTCCTCATCAATCTTGTCCGAGAATCCGGTAATTTCCAGCCATTTAAACGCCGCATCGATCTCTTCCTTCGTGTCCTCTGGATTGAACATCACCGCTCCCCCGCCAAGCTGTGCGAAGGTACCGGCTTTTCCCCCCGGCATCCTGGATATGGCAACATTGTCCTTGTCCAGGCCGAAGTTCTGGATCATCCCGTTAATCGCTCCAAAGTCCCGCAGTTTCATGCCCAGCTGATCGGTGGCAAAAAACTGGTCCTGATCATCTATGCCCAACAGTGTGTTTGCAGGAATGACATCGTGTTCCCATTTCAGATCCTTTACCCATTGCATGGCTTCCACAGCTTCCGGGCTGTTGAATATGGCGGTCCAGTTGCCATCTTCTCCCTGCTTTTCAAAATCGGCGCCATATCCCCAGGCAACGTTGAGGAACTGCCAACCGCCCTGATTGTTCATGCTTGGTAAACTGAAACCGGCCTGTCCTGTGGCATCCTTGATCTTCTTTGCAAACTCCAGTACATCATCCCATGTACTTGCGATCTGTGGTTTGCCATCCTCATCCACCAATCCGGCTTCTTTCATCATTTTGATATTGTAATTCAGGCCCATGGTATAGACATAAGACGGCAATCCATAGTACCGTCCATCTTTTGTCACGATATCCAGCAGCTGTTTATTAATCGATTTGTCATACCCCCACTCTTTCATGACATCGGTAATGTCCGCCGCATAACCACCACTCATAATTTTCTGGGGCTCCGTAATATAGGTATCATAAACAGTGGGGAGTTGACCGGATTCTGCTTTGGGCAGGAAAGACTTCACATCATAAGGGAATCTGTCCGGCTTTATCGTAATCCAGGGGTACTTCTCCTTCATTTCCTTTAGTCTTTTTTCATTCAGTTCCAATCCAGGCGCATCGTCTTCCGCAGGCCACATCCCTACAGTGATGGTAATGGGTTTTTCCTTTCCTTCGGATGAAGTATTGTCCTCAGAGGGCTTCTGAGAAACCTTCCCATTTTCGCTGACTTTCTTTCCTGAAGAGGAACAGCCGGTAATTATGCCTGTCATCAGAGCAAGACACAGTAAAACGGAAAATATCTTTTTATACATCTCCAAACCTCCTCATATTTTTCCTTATAACCAGTATACCGGACCGGTACTATTACTTTAGCACAAAATAGCAACTAGGAAACGGTAATAAAACTACTAAAAGGTTTGCAAAACTACTTACATATAATTACAGCAGTATTGATCAGAAGCAGAATTTATATTATAATGATGGAGAAGATTGGAATTGTAAAGGTCATCGTGAAGAAAACGGGGAACAAGGAGGGATCCATATGTTCCAAAGGCTGAAGCGAAAGATCAATCTCATTATCAGTATTGCTTTGTCCCTTGTTATATTGTCTACCTCCATACTTGCCTATACCATGCTGAAAAGCATCATATACAACCACTATAAACTGCTGGTGACACAATGCATCGAACAGTCCAATAAGAATGCCCGCCTTTATATGTATCTTATCGAGGAGGAGACCAATTATTTTGCGGCGGATTCCAGTCTGGTCCATTTTCTGAAGCAAGGAAAATTTGACAGCCGGATTATTGCGATACTGGATGGCCTGAAGAATATGAATCTGAATATATTGGGTGTATCCGTATATAGCCAAAATAACATGGCCTATACTTCCAACAATGTATCAAATGCCCCACCCCTGCAATGGATCCTCGATAACGAGATTCCTCCCGATTTTATAAAGGATCCCAACCAGCAGTCCGGTTGGATGCTGCGATATAAGTTCATGGATCATTTCTATTATACTGGTTATGGAAAACGAAAAACCGGCATACTGTCTTTCCTCCATAAAATTATGAACTCCGACGGAAGTCTTATCGGAATCATGATTGTAGACACCGATGTGGATGCCCTGAACCGTTTTTACCAAAATGAACTCAGCGAATATTTTGATCTGCATGAATCGTATCTCGTCACAGAAAGTGGAAGAGCTCTGGCAAAGCAGTTACCGTCCAAAGCGGAACGGAAAAAGGTAAAAAGCCTCACAGCAGACAGAAACAGCAAAAAATCCAGTGACGGGGATAAAGAGGCCGACAGTGGCATCCGGATTTTCCGGCAGAATGGAAAGGATCTCACCGCAGTCAGTTCCATACCGTCTTCCAGCGGGAATATTGTTGTTCATGTCCTTATGGATCCATTAAACAGCAAATTGTCCGGGTTGAGAACCTGGCTGACCCTGTTATCTGTTCTTCTGATCCTTTTCTCCATTGGAATATCCGGAGCGCTGACAGAAAGCATCATCAATCCATTGAACCATCTGTATCGGAAAATGAAATCTCCTCTCCCGGATACCGATTTATAAATGGATAGATAGTCTTCATCTTACCTTCAATCGAACCGATACCCTGGTTCCTTTGCCTTTTTCACTTTCTACGGTCAGGCCATATTCCGGCCCATATTCCAGACGAATGCGCTCATCCACATTGCGCAGCCCGTATCCTTTATGCTTTTCGCGAAAATAAGTGAGTTGAAAGTCCTTGCTGCTGGTATCAAAACCGACTCCGTCGTCGATCACTTCAAACAGCAGGTCGTCCGCATCCTGCCTGCCATTTACGACAATATGGCCTTTTCCTTCCTTTTCGCTGATCCCATGCCTGATGGCATTCTCCACCAGAGGCTGCAGAATGATTTTGATCATCCTGCCTTCCTGCATTTCACTGCTGACATGGTATTGGATGTCAAACATGTCCGGAAACCGCATTTCCTCAATGGTTACATAGCTTCGGACGTGGTCCAGCTCATCCCGCACCGTGATGTATTTCTCGCCCTTATGCAGACTGATACGAAAAAAAGTGGACAAAGCCATAATCATCCGTTCAATTTCCGGCTGCTTTTTTAATTTTGCCATCCATCCGATGGCGTCCAGAGTGTTGTAAACAAAATGAGGATTGATCTGCGCCTGCAGAGCGGTCAGCTCCATTTCCCTTTGTTTTTCCTTTTCTTCATTGTTGCGGCGGATCAGATTGCGGATCTTTTGTGTCATTTCATTGAAACTTTTTTCCAGCTCCCAGATTTCATCTCCGGAATTTCCCTCATATTTCACATTCATATTGTCGGATCCCAATGCGATGACATCATCCCGAAGATCCGTAATGGGTCTCGTGATCCCGGAAGAGAGCTGCACAGCGAGAAAGACAACCGCCAACATAATTGCGATTTCCGACAGAAAGATATATTTATTGATTTCATTGATGACATCCGCAAGGATCTCTTTGGAAATGAAGCTGACGATGGTCCAGTTCATTCCCATCTTTTTCAGTTTTCCTTCAAAAGGGTAGACTGCCAGAATCGTGGATTTTCCGACGTCCCGGATCACCTGGTGATCAAAGGGATGATCCGATCCGGAAAGCTCATCGGATCCGAAAAGCCCTTCGCTTAACAGTATTTTGCCTGTTTTACTTTGATCCGGATGAGACAGGATCTCCCCGCTGTCTGAAATGAGAAAGGAATATCCCCATTCCTTCATGGCTTCTCCATAAATATCCCGAATAGCGGACTCCCGTATCAGAAGAATCAGATATCCAATCTCCTGTCCGGTATAAAAGTTTCGATACCTGCGCCCCAGCTGGATAAAGGAATTTCCTTCTGCATCCTTTTTCACAGAACCCACCACCGGAGAACGGGATTTCCGTATCCTCTGGAGGTATTCCTCATCCGGACCCGAGATAGAATTGCCATCGGGAAAATAACCATGCTGCTCCCCGTCTTCGCCGATAATGTCAATTCCGCCGACAGTATCATCATGGATCAAAAGCCGGCCCAGAATTGTTGACAGTTTCCCCTGCCGCTCCGAAAAGGACAGCGGATCATTGAACAGATTATATATTTCCGGACTGGCCAGCAGCCGGACGGCAAACATATTGGCCTCATCCATCAGAAGCTCGATTCCTTCCATCATTTCCGTATGGGTCACAGCAATATATCCATGCATGTAGTCATATATAATTTTTTGGGAAGCGAATTTGGCCGTCTGAAAGATCATCATGGAAAACAAAAGAAGGCCAACAAGCAAGACTGCCCCGATTCGGTTCCGGATCCGAAAACGCCTGAAAAATTCCGTCATTTGATTGCCTCACTTTTGCCGCATATAGTCCTTCGGTAGCATTCCCGTTGCTTTCCGGAACAGCTGACTGAAATATTTTGCATCCTGATATCCAACCATTCCGGAAACCTGATTGATCCGGTATTTTGGGTTCTTCAGGAGCTTCCTCGCCATTTCCATGCGGTATCCGGTCAGACACTGATTAAAAGTCCTGCCCAGTTCCGAACGGAAAAGATGCATCAGATAATTTGGGCTGAGATAAACCGCCTCCGCTGTGTCCTCTATGGTAATATCCTCGGAATAATGGTCCCTGATATACTCCAGAGCGCTTCGTATCTCTCGGTGGCAGCCGCTCCGATCTCCCCGGGAATCTGTATCGTCCATTTCCTCATAGGATACGACGCTGTTGATACCCGGCATCCATTTCACCTCTGAAGCTTCATTCGCCTGGCGGCTTCCGAGGGGAAGATCCGTCCACGCCCGGCATATGCCGCTGATCCCGACAGAAAAAGAAGTATTGCAGGCATTCTCCAGTTCGCCAATCATTTCCAGACACTTTTTCTTCACATGGGAAATCGTCGAATCAGAAGGATTGGAAACAGATAAAAGAATCATCCATTGGCCCGGTTTCCAGGGAATCAACATCCCATCCCTGCCCCAGATGTCTGGCACCTGACGGGTCAGAAGATTTTCCACAGATGAGTCTTCTCCGCCAGTGGGACTTCCCGGAACCCTTGGATCCCGGGGAACTGCATCTGATAGTCCTGCTTCATGATCCATCCGGATCAGAATGACCAGATGATTCCCCTCATAGGTAATGCCAAGCAATCTGCTTTTTTCCTGAATCACATCTTGATCTTCATATTTACCGCCCAGCAGGTCCTGAAAGAACTTCTCACGAAGCACGGGGATTCCTTCTTTCAGCCCATCATATTGCTTCTGCTTTTTCCGCTGCTGCGTGATCTCCTTCCCCAGCCGGGTGACAATCCGAATCAGCTTGTCATTATCGATGGGTTTCAGGAGATAAGAAGAGGCTCCGTTGTCCAGAGCGGATTTTGCATATTCAAATTCTGCATACCCTGACAGGACAACGACCTTAGAGTCCAGACCTTTTTCCCGGATCAGCCGCATAAACTCCAGTCCATCCATAAACGGCATACGGATATCCGTCAGTATGACATCCGGCTTCAGCCTGAGCACTTCATCCAATGCATGCTTTCCGTCCGATGCTTCCCCGACGACGGAAAACCCATATTTCTCCCACTCGATGGTCTCACGGATTCCAAGCCGCACCAGATATTCATCGTCTATTACGTACAAGCTCATACTCATGCTCTCACTCTCCTTCATCTGCCTCGGTTCCCTCTATTTCAGACCCAGTATCTTGCATACTGAAAAGCTCTTCCAAAGCTTTTTCTAATTCGTTGAAATATCTCTCTAATCTCTTTTTTTCTTCCTCTTTTGATAGATTGTAATCCGGTATATATTCATCGGGAATCAATACTTTTTTCACTTCATACCCGCTCCTACATTCCCATTTAAAGATTTCATTTGAATGCTTTTGCTATTGGCGATGGTTCTTCTAGTCATTAACCACCACTTCAAGTGGTGGCTTGATATTAGCCCTATAAGGGCTGATTACCTGCTACACCTAAAAGATGTTGGTGCCGCAAGCAATACTGCCATCTGCCTCTAAAAGAGGCTCTTACTTACTGATTTCTTCTTTCTTTGCTTTCTCCTGCTGCTCTTGGATATATTTCTTAATTGCATCTTCAGTGATATTTCCTACTGTCGATAGATAATATCCTCTAGCCCAGAACGCTTTCATCCACTTACTGCCAAACTCAGGATCCTTATCAAATATCATCAGTGCACTTTTTCCCTTTAGGTACCCAACAAACTGGGATACTGACAGTTTTGGAGGAATGCTTACACATATATGTACATGATCCGAGCATATTGCACCTTCTACAATCGTAGCCCCTTTATATTTGCATAATTTCCTTAATATTTCTCTTACATCCACTTTAATCTTTCCGTACATCACCTTCCGTCTATCTATACTTTGGTATAAACACAATGTGATACTGGCATTTCCATTTTGTATGTGATAAACTTGAGCTGTCCATTTGGACCGCCTCCTATGTCGATATTGGCTTACGACACCGATATCATTTTAACATAGGAGGCGTTTTAAAACATACGTAACACTACCGTTTACTCTATTCTCCCCAGCATAGCTGGGGGATTAGTAAGAGAAGCCCTGGAAGAAATCATAGATGTTTTGCACTTCCCTTACATAGGCATCCGTAAGAAACCAAGAACCTACCGCAAAAATGCTCGCAGAGACTTTTACATCCTAACAATATGTGGATATTGGCCGCTGGTTCTTGATCGATTAACTTTGTTCAGCGACCCCTACCTATAACCTCCTGTTCCATCAACGGTAACTTTACGCTAACGAGGCTTCCAGCGTTGTTCAGCAACCATGAATGTACTGTCCTACCTTCCGGAATCCGAGCAGGCTAATGTGTCTGTCGCCATGACTATGGCCTATAGGGAGTTCGGGTATGAGGCCGCCAAAGCCAGGCTTATGGGCATTGCCAATAGCCTGCAATATCGATGCAGCAAGCCTTCTGGAAGGTCTTGAGGAGGCACTGATAGTACACAGGCTCAAGATTCCCGGCATGATTCGCGAGATATTGTGCAGCACAAATCTTATGGAATCAGCTAATTCCGCATGCCGTGGCATTATCCGCAGGGTGTCCAACTTCAAGGATGGTGGAATGGCTCTCCGACACGCAGCCGGACGGCTTCATGGAAGCAGAATGCGGATTTCACAGGATCAAAGGATACAAGCAATTGCTAATGCTCATAGCAACTTGTGACTCATTCAACCAGTACTTCAGAAAACAAAACTGCATAACATAGCTTTTAGAAGATATTTGGAGCAATATTACGAAATATCAAATTCTACGCAGCTAGGGATACGTTCGGCCTTTACAGCTTCCGGTGGACAGAGTCCAACCTGCAAATCCGGTCTGGTATATTGTTCTTGCTACTGACATCATCACACCTGCGCCTCCTTTCCTAATCAAGAAAGCTTAATAGGTTTACCGTTGATTCTGCCCCAAACTCCGTAGAAATTGAGAATGACAGCTCCAAGTAGTTCTGATAGAATAAAGTTGTCAAAGCAATAGACTATCAAATAACAAAGGAGCTGTCACAATGAAAGTATATCAGGAGAACAAGGGATCCGTCAATGAGAGTATCGAAATAATAAACAGCACCGTACTACATGAAAAAGCGCGCTATGGGTTGATGGAACTCTCGATGGCGCTGGGTCTTGATGTCATGCGGATGATGTTGGAAGAAGATGTAGCACAGTACGCCGGCCCCAAAGGAAAGCACAATACGGAGGAGCGCACCGGATACCGCCACGGTACCGACAAGACTACAGTGGTCATGGGCGGCAAGAAGGTTAGGGTAGACCGCCCCAGGGTTAGGGCCATTGATGGCAGTGGTGAACTACCACTGGAAACACTCAGCTTGTTTCAATCCGAAGATCCGTTAAACAAGGCAATCATGGCAAAGCTGCTTTCAGGAGTAAGCACACGGAAATATTCCCGCACAGTGGAAGGAGACACCGCAGATGCGGTATGCACAAGCAAGAGTGAGGTCAGCCGGCGGTTCATCGAAGGCATGGACAGCCTTATGCAGGAATTCTTCACACGAACGCTGGACCAGGATTATCCGGTTATGATGATCGATGGCCTGGAACTCGGGAAGCTGACCGTACTGGCCGCCATGGGTATAGACAGCGATGGCAGAAAGCGCATCTTAGGGATTGCTGAAGGTGGCTCTGAAAACAGTACCGTTGTAAAAGGCTTGCTGGAAGACTTGATTCATAGAGGACTGGATGCTGCTCGCCCAAGGCTTTATGTGCTGGACGGTGGAAAAGCCCTCCACAAAGCTGTTACGGATATATTCGGCACAGAAGCTCTCGTTCAGCGCTGCCAGGTGCACAAGAAACGTAACGTACTGTCATACCTCCCGGAATCGGAGCAGGCGAATGTATCTGTCGCTATGACCATGGCTTACAGGGAGTTCGAGTATGAGGCCGCTAAAGGCAAGCTTATGAGCATTGCCAATAACCTGGAGTATCGATATCCAAAAGCAGCAGCAAGCCTTCTGGAAGGGCTTGAGGAGACATTGACAGTGCACCGGATCAAGATCCCCGGCATGCTTCGTGAAACATTGTGCAGCACGAACCCTATGGAATCAGCCAACTCCGCCTGCCGTGGTATCATCCGCAGGGTGTCTAACTTCAGAGATGGCGGAATGGCTCTCCGACACGCAGCGGCCGGCTTCATTGAAGCAGAACGTGGATTCCGTAGAATCAAAGGGTACAAGCAATTGCCAATGCTCATAGCAACACTTGCTACTCAATCAACCGGTACTTCAGAAATCAAAACTGCATAAGTCGTAGCTTTCAGAAGATATTTGGAGCAATACTATGAAATAGCAAATTCTACGGAGCTAGGGACACGTTCTTACCGTTTCAAAGATAGTACAATCGTGATATCAAATATCTCGTGGACTGAAATCATCTTTAAAGGCAGCAAATGGTATACTTACCTCATTCCATTCGCCCAAGCCATTGTTAAAAGGTATGTGTTTTAACATATCCGGATAAGAAATTACAGCTAACTGCGGGGTTGTTTCTAACAACCACAAGTAGAAATAATAGCGTTCTTGATTATATGCTGCTGAAGCAAAGTTCCATTCGTTATGGGATACATAGAGAAATGCATCTTGTAATCCATGAGTTGATGATTTAACCTCTATCAATATCTGTTTTGTGTTTGTATCGCTAACCTGGGAAATGATGTCGAATCCAGCGAGATTTGATTCAATAGATTCCCAAATAGGCTTAGCCTGTGTCCTAAGGTGTTCATATCGGATAGTTAATTTTTCTCCTTTACGTCCAACATCGTCTTGTTTTCTTTCTATCTCCTGCCGTTCTCGCTCAGCAAGTGAATCCCACCACTCCACCTCTTCAAGAGTAACGGGGGTACCCATAAGTCCGGCTTTTTTAAAACATACTTGTTCCTCATCAGACATAATCTGATAAGCCTCATTACGACCATAAGGGATTTTTCGGGCCCATATTGGTTTACAGGTAACAATGTATTTCTTTAAAATGTCTCTATACAGGCTCAATCGAAGCTCCATACCATTAAAGTTCTGTAGCAAATTTTCACCATAATTAGTGATCTCATACGTGGTCTCATTTTTTAGAACAATCCAGTTACATTGCTCAGCCAGACTAAGGGCCGCATCCTTGTTTATTCCATAATACATCTTCATGTTATTAATTTGAGCTATAGTGTAACAACCGTACTGCTTCATAGCTCTCATCACGAGTAAAGCTTCAGAGATTAAGCTGTCTGAAATATATTTTTTCATAGACTATCGTCTCCAAAGTATCGCTCGATTTCTTCTATATCATCAATAGATAAGGACTCTTCAACATCAATGTCCGGATCATAGTGAACCGTATCAACATTTAAAGAAGTATCATTTAATGACTGCGCCATCAGATTTATTTTTTGTCTCAAACGACGATCTATCACTTGATCTATCGTATTTTTACATTCAAGTATCTCTACTTCCGGATGCTGATCAGGTTTAAGCCCAAGCCTATGTATACGATCCTCAGATTGAAGGTAGTGCGCAGCATTAAATGATCTATCTACATATATTGCATTTTGGCAGATCTTATGTAAGCTAATTCCTTCAGAAGCTGCAGCAGGATTAGCTACTAATACCATTTTTTCAGGATTTTCATGAAATTGCTTAATCTTCCATTCACGAGTATCGCTTTCTTCCTCGTCACCAGTATCGACTCCACCATGGATAAAATCTGCCCCAAGGAACTTTAATCGATCACTTATTATTTCAACGTTTCTCACAAACTGGGACCAGATGATGACTTTCTTGCCTTGCGAGGCTAACTCCATCGCTCTATTACAAGCATAATCTATTTTTGGCCCATCAGTTTTTGCTAATAATTCTCCTATCCTCTGATCAAACACATAGTCCATATCAGAGGCTAACAGCGAAGGATTGGACACAAACTGAACTACTTTTATGATCCGTTTTCCGAGTTCCCGAAGTGAGGATTTGGACGCATCGGAAAGTATGGGAATAAGCTGCCGCTTCATTTCGGACTTTAAGGACCTATATATTTCTAGCTGTAATGAGGACATATCCAGCATTACAGTTTTGCGGTTTACTTCAGGCAATCCGAGTTCTGCTTTTGTGGTTCGCACATACACCGGTTGTATTTGATGGACGACTGAATCTGCATCGGTTTGCCTGTCTGGATATAAAAAAGTGAACTGCGGAATTAGATCCGCTACACTTTGCGGCATAGGCGTACCACTGAGAATCAGTTTACGTACTGGCAGAGTACAAGAAGAGAGAATAGCTTCAGGAGTAACTCCATGAAAGCCACTTTTAATTCGGTGACTTTCATCAAGAAACATAAAGACCGAATTCTGCTCTAGATAACGATTGATAATATCCGTCACCCTTGCGTACTGCTGGTATGTAATGAGCATAAGCTTAGGTTTATCTCTTAATAGCCTGTCAATTGCGGTATATCCACCACGAAGACGAATGAACTGCAATTGAAGGTCCCCCACACAATCCTGTATTTGCTCTTCCCATGCGCCAAATGCATTTTTAGGTGCGACAACAAGCAGCTTGTCGTTGACTTTTGCATTATAAAAATAATAGGCAAGCGCTTCCGTCGTTTTGCCTGCTCCAGGTACAGAGAACGATGCCCCTGCTGGCAAGGAACCGAGTTTACACACATTTCGCAATTGATTATCTGTAAGTTCACGACGGAATCCAATTGCCCGCAATTTATTAAGTACCACATCCTTGCTTAAGGGCGTAGATTTCAATGCGGTATTGTAAGACCTGGTGTTTATTCTCGATAACTTCTCGCTGATAGAATTAGTGAAGGAAACGGATATCTCATCATGGTGATTAGTGAGAAATTGAGCAATATTCCTCCGCAAGGAAAGGAAAGTCCTTATGGGAATAAATAATTGCTTTCCCTGTTGCTGAAAAGATGTCGAGAAAGTAGACATGATCCGGATAAATGTGCTCCACAGAATATCCTCTGTAGAATCAGTTAATACTATGGCAGAATCCCGGACCCCGTCATAATCAATAATCCATTTCATTATCTTTCCTTCAGCCATGTCTCTATTTCCTCAACGGCTTGTTTTATGGAATCCAATTGATCCTGAACGCCATCTATTTCGGAATTTTCATTCAAAGCCTGATCAGCAGCAGCTTTTAATATGCTTGAAGCTTTTGACACCTGCTTCATTAAGTAGTTAGCCGCTTCCATCTCACTTTTTATGGCCTTTTCACTCTCGATTACATCCATAACGTGCTTTACGATCATGACTTTTTCTTCGTCATCGGACGTACGAATTACATCAGCGACCTTACTGCCGACATCTTCCTCAATGTGCTCTCCTGCGAGAATATCCAAGCCCAAGTCATTTTTAGTATCGACACTGATGTAATTTTTTGCTGCTAATTTTGCTTTTAACGCATTAAAATGTTCTGCTACATCATCGATAACGTCGTATAGACGTCCATTAGAACTCCTTTGAGAAATCATACTAAACACAAGCGTCTCAAACAGTTCCTGATCACCTTGATTGCTAAATTGCTTAATGTTCTTTACGAGCTTTTCAAAGGCATAGTAATCCTTATCGACTAACGACCACTGATTCGGCTTTCCAATAGTCTTTAGATATTTATCTGCATAGTTTTTTGCATCGACAAGAATAGTTAATCTCTGAGAGCTCAGATCAAAGGCCTTGGCAACATCCGCGTGCTTCGTACCGCTTTGCTCCCTCTGCTGTGCCATCATTGCCTTAGCATGCCATTTATATTCAGCACGTTTTTCCTTTTGAATCTGAAGCTTTTCTTCAAGAACAGTTATTTCCTTTTCATCGCATTCAGGAAGAATAGCAATTTCAATGGTTTCAAAGTTTTTATACCGCATTGGATTGGATAAATACAGGGTTCGCCACGCGCATAGACGTCGGTTGCCATTTACAACAACACCTGTATTTGTGCAGATCAATGGCTGAACCTGCTGCTCCTTCTCCTTAAATGACTGTAAGAGATTCTCTTCATCGACGAGTTGCCCAAGGACCTCATGCTGAGCCTTTTGTGCCGTAATGGCATCATTATCCTTCTTGAAAAAGTCATCCGGAAGATCAGGATGAAGCGCAAGGTACTCCAGCTGGTATGTACTTGTACGGCCATTCTTTAGCCGATATACTGGAAATCCAAGCCGGACCCTAATTACAGGAAGTTTCTCTGGGTTCCCCCTAAATTCGATAGGATGCGTACCAGGCACGCCTTTGGTTTTCGCATCTATCTCGGTTGTTCGCTTGATAATATTCACGCCGAGCTGTTCCAAATCTTGTAACTCCATGATTAGCCTCCCATTAAATTTCGTTGTTAAAACCGATAACCACCAGCGGCATAGTGACCACCTTGTCAAATATATCCAGCTCACGAAGAACTCGCTCATATGATGCTACGTTTCCTCCAAATTGCCTACCGCATTTTACAGTAGCAAGTATAAGAATTCCAGAGTCTATTGTTCTCCGAGAAAAGAGAGCCTGAAGTTTCAACAGATCAGCATACACTCTCGCCATATTTCCTGTTTGAATGCATAGGCCAGTTTTATCCTTCACTGACGTGATCGTTATTTTTGAAGTTCTATCCAGATAATATTCATCTGACCAACCGTGCCTTTTTATTGAAGGTATCAGATATTTCTTAAAATCAGAAATCTTATAAAAGCCGAGCTTCTTCTTGTAGCCTTCGATAACAGTGCAGAGTTCACTTACATATTCTACTGGAACAATCGATATTCCGTCGCAGTGACTGTGGGTTGCAGTTACCATGATCAATCGCCTTCTTTCTCTTCCACTCCTCTGGAACCTTTGAGAGATTACTCTTTTCATGATCGTAAATAGGTTTATTTTCTCTGTATTTAATAGTCCCATTTATGGACTGCTGTAAGCGATCTCTTCCAATTTCAACATAATCATTTACTATTTCACATCCCCAGAAGTTTCGATTGTGTATTATCGCAGCAACACCTGACGATGCGACACCTGCAAACGGATCAAAGACTAGGCCCCCCACATTTGTCATTGAAAGCACAAGCCTCTCAATAAGTCCGACAGGAAATTGACATGGATGGATGGTTTTTTCTATATGATTACTCTTTACGTTTGGTATATCATCCCACACGTCTTCTGGATTCTTTCCGAGAGGATTCCCCGAAAGTTCCCCCTTGTGGGGCCCTTTAAAATGACGTTTTCCTGGATATTTAGCTGGAATGCGGACTGGATCAAGGTTAAACACATAATCTTCCGATTTTGTATACCACATTATTACTTCATATCGGCCGCTGAAACGGGTCTTGCTATGTAGACCATGACCGAAATGCCAGATAATCCTATTTCGAAGAAACATGTCTAATTCTCGGAAGATTGGATCCAAAGCAATATCTAAAGGGATTATTGAACCGTCCTTATTAATATAATTGCCCACTTCCCAGCAAATACTTCCTGTATCTTTCAGACGGAGGTATATCTTTTTGATAATCCTTTTTTGCCAATTTACATATTCATCAAGCGGCATTTTCTTCTCATATGATTTCCCAATATCATATGGCGGTGAAGTTACAACAAGATCAAAGATCGGCTCTTCAGGTAATGCATCAAGTACCTTTTCAACATCCATTTTAAAGATAATATTGTCGGTCTTTAATGATTTAGATATCTTAGGTTCGTCTTTTACAATTAAGACATTATTGCTCATCAAATTTCCTCCGTTATATATAAATGACAGAGCATTTCTTGATCTATACCAATCAATTCTTTTGATTGTCTTCCGTCATTTCCATAATGTCACTCACATCGCATTGGAATGCCTTACATATCTTTTCAATTATTTCTGTATTAACATTCTCCTTTTTCCCCAGCTTCGTAACTGAAGCAGAACTGATACCTGCGATCTGCTGCAAATCTTTCTTTTTCATATCGCGATCTATTAAAAGCTTCCATAATTTTTTATAGCTTATGGCCATGACATTTACCTCGCTTTCTGTCATAGTATAGAATCACTTTATAAACTATAACACTATCAAACTGCAAAATCAAGACAATTTCCTGTGAAAGCTCGACTTTTTCTACCCTTCGCCTGAGCCTTCCTTTTCTATATCTCCGATTTTGCATGTTAAAAAATGCAATTTATTTTTTTACGTAGATATTGGGGAAAAGCCCTATCGTGCTTTTTCATGCAGTGCTGTGCTGTTTATTATTTCGATTCTCATTGACGGATCCCTTATCTCCTGATATGCTTTCATTATGACAGTTCCTTTGTTTTTGATAGTTTATTGCTTTGAACAACTTTATTCTATCAGAATTACTTGGAGCTGTCATTCTCAATTTCTACGGAGTTTGGGGCAGGATCGTGTCGCAACAAACAGCCTTTTAACAGACATGGCTCTCATATTCGGAATGGGTGGCTCTTTATATCGGACTCACTGGCTCTGAATGTTCGGAATACTCATCGAGAGAATGTTTCTGGTTAACTTCTGCTTTTTTTGAACTTTCAAGGTTCTAGCCTATAACTATATTTTTACCCCCTGTCAAGTTTACCCTGATCCCCCGATCCATCAATGAGCCAGTGCATTATATATGGCTATCCGTATACAAATCTATAAGCACACAAACTAACAGCTTATTTTTGTATTTCATTACTAGACTTCCGCCTTTCTTGATTACTATACTATGGTAAAATAATATATTTGGTAACTGCTATCAGTTCGGCATATGCCTTTTTCCCATATTCCAATGCAAGTTTCACCGGCTGTCCTGAAATTACCCTTGCCACCAAATCATTAAATGGTTTCCGATACCAACTCTCATAATTTGATACACAGGCTGCAGGATCAAACGATAACTTCTGATCAAACAAATCCTTAATTTTTAAACACATCTCGTTTTGTGGGGTCACTCCATTTACAAGAACCAATTGATTAATGGCATCGCCGTATGCGGTTGCCACTTCAGGCTGACTTAAATACGAAATAAATTCTTTGCACTCCTCCCTTGCAGGCGTATCTGACCCAATCCCCAACACAGTTCCGATTGACTTATATCCGGTTAAAGAACCAAATTCCATTGGCAGTTGAGAAAACTCAAACTCACAGTCCGGATTATAAGAATATATCGTGGAAACAGAGGCTGTATCCCCAAGTAAAAAAGCCGCCTTACCATTTGCAAATAATTCTGTTGCTTGTGTTTTGGATAAATTCAAATTTTCAGCTGGGTAATAACCGGAATCCGCCAACGATTTCATACACTCTAAGAAACTCTGTACCATATCATTACTAAGAATATCACCGGTTTGCTGCGTATGGACATAATAAAAGAAAATTCTTGCAGATTGATAGCGATATTGTTCTGCATTCGCCAAAAAAATGGGCAAATAACTTTTATCCATATCATCTGTCTGTTCTCCACCGCAAACAATGGGGACGACACCTGACTTTTTTAGGAAGTTAAATATCTTCTCTGTTTCCTCCCAACATCTTGGCATTTGCAAATCAAATCTGTTCAAAACTTCCTTATTACAGATGGTTGTTATAACATTTGCAGTATACGGAATGCCATATTGCTTTTCATTTACCGCATAAACAGAGGATAATTCCTTCGGGTACTGATCCAAAAAGTCGCATTCTGACAAATCGAGAAGAGCCTTCCTGTTTGTAAGGGAAAGAAAAAAGTCCAAATCTGGTTTTAGAAAAATAACATCGGATACCCCGGTTCCACTGCTTAAACGCACCTGTATCGTTTGCGCATATTGAGGTAAGGAAACACATTCCATTTCCATTTTAATGCCCGGATGAGATCTCTCGAAGTCATCTATTAAATTTTTCATAGCCGGCGCATCTTCCTGACGCCACGACATTACGGAAAGAGTGTTTTGTTGATGTATGGAAAGGACCTTGCACTGATCTACATTTTCCTTCCTACAGGAAACCATGAATACTGAAAGTAATAGACATATAGCAATTATCTTTTTCATAAATTCCTCTCCCGACTCTCGTCGTTCCATCCAAATTCCATTTTTATACGCAAAATCTTTTTTAAAGATTGTTAAATCTCACATATGCCTTGATATTCCTTGGGGGTTTTTCCTGTGAATCGTTTGAACATCTGGCTAAAGTACCGGCCATCTACATATCCAAGGGAATCTGCTACTTCATAAACTTTAATGGAAGGTATCATAAGAAGCCTCTTTGCTTCCTCAATCTTTATTCCCGCTACAAATTCAGAAAAAGACTCTCCCATTTCTTTTACAAACAACTCACTCAGATAGGCACTGTTCATATGGTACTTTTCTGCATATTCTTTCAACAATGGCGTATTGGAAAGATCCGTTCGAATATCTTTCTCTATAGAACGGATAATTGGATGCATTGATTTTATGTTCCTATTAGATAACATCCCACTGATTGCCTTTATCTTATCTTCTATATCAGAAAGAGACTTATCATTATGCTTTAAATCAAACATGGCCAGAAGGTCTTTAAAACTTATATGAATTTGTGTAAAAAGGTCTTCAAAACTGATATACAGATACTGAAGCATCCGAATCAACCTCCATTTTAAATGATAAGTGTCTTCTTTATCCGTATATAATTCAGAAATAATGTGATGGATCAGCGTAAAGTCTTTTTTCTTTACAGCAGAAGCCATTGCCTTTTCAGCGCCAAATTCACTGCTTAAATGGTCGATCATCAGACATTGTACCGATATATGTTCGAGCTGATCACTTAGATGTAGATAGCACCGATAAATATCTTTGAAATAGCAAGCCGCATCCTGAACCATTGTAGCATTTAATTGCAGTTCTACGTTCAAAACATGTTCCAATTCTGTCACAACAGCTTTAATATTGCGTTCGTATTCCAACACTTTGCTTCTTGAAATTTCCTCTCGGTATAAAAAGATCAAAAAAAACTGTTTGTTTGTTTCTTTCACCATCTGCCATTGAACTTTCTCATATATGTTGAAGGACAATTCCCACATGACATTTTTTAAAGCGTAATAAATCAGCCCGGAGTCCAGCGGTGAGAAATCAGTTTTATCATCTCCCGTCCCAAACAGCTTAAATCCAAATACTAGCGAAAGCAGCTTTTCTTCTTTTGGAGATGGCATTGCAAGCCCATGAAGCAAGTCTGTGTAGTAAGATTCCTTTTTCAGTCTTAGATTCCTTTGCAGTTCATTATTGCTTTGAATCAAATTGCCGATTTCTTTTAACAATGCATTTACGGAAATCGGTTTTACAAGGAAATTGTTTACATGGTACTTAATTGCTTTCTGCGCATAATTAAAGTCAGCATATGCTGTAAACACAGTAATCATTACATTGCTTGATTCTTCTCTTACTCTTTTTATCAATTCCAGGCCATCCCAAACAGGCATCCTAATATCCGTCATAATGAATTCATAATGATTTGTACAGAATAAATTATACGCTTCTTTACCGTCCGCGGCTGCAGATACCCTGATATCAAACTTCTTTTCTATCTTTCTTGCCATTCCTTCACGTACCGCTCTTTCATCATCAACCAACAATAGATTCATTTCGATTCCCTCCTTCTTCCTTCTTCTTCATAATACAGATAGTTACAGAAAACAAATGATTCTTAATCGCAAAATCCATTTCTGCCCTATCCGAATATAACAATTTTAATCTTCGGAACACATTATAAAGCCCTATACCTCTATTTGAGGATGATTTCTGTTTCCTGGAATCCTGACAAATACTGTTCCGAAGGAAACTAACTTGTTCTGATGTCTCCCGGGAATGATCATTACAGAAAGTAAAAATGAAACGGTCTCGACATTCCACTCCATTTATTGTAATATTTAGAGATTCGATGTTTTCCTTATTGATATTGTGTTTTATCGCATTCTCCACAATTGGCTGAAATGTAAGTTTTGGAATGATTACATTATATAATTTAGCAGGTAAATGGATATCCCAACTCAATCGCTCTTCATATCTTCTGGATTGAATAAAGAGGTAATTCCTGCAGTGCTCGATTTCCTCCTCCACTGTACTGGGCTGGTCTATTTCATATAATCCATATCGCAGCATATTTGACAGAGAATCCACCATTTTAGCTATATCTTCTCTATTATGATCCGACAAAATCATCCAGTATATTGAATTCAATGTATTATAAAGGAAATGAGGATTCAACTGCGATAACAGAAGTTTCATCTCAAGATCTTTGTTATAATTCTTCTCATCCGCCAAGTTCAGAATCAAAGTATCCATTCGACCAAGCATATTCTGAAATTGCATTCCCAGTACGTTTATCTCATATATTTGAAAATCCGGTACCTGGATATCAAAGTTTCCATTTTCAACTTCCTTCATCAATGAAACTAGTTGTGTCATAGGATTTTGTATTCTCTTTACAATCATTTCAATAAATAAGATATAAATACACATTAACAAAATGATACAAACCAGTAGGCCCCATAGAGGTTCCATTGCTTTTTTACTTATCAACCAACGATTAAAAGTTCCAATTAAATATAAGTCATTATTGATTTGAATTTTATTCGATATATTTTTAGAAGAAGCAATATCACGTTTTATGTTCTCACATTGCGAATCGCTGACAAACAGAATTCGATCGGTACTGTCACTAAGATAATATTTTATCGTGTCATCATTATTTTTCGTCAGAGCCTGAATCAGATTGCGATTTAAAACGACAAACTGATAGCCAATAATCTCTCTCCCATAAGAAGCGTATATTGTACGGCCAATTGTCAAATACTTTTCTTCCCCCGTTCGTATAAATCCACTCGATGAAGGCAGTAAAACAAACCCACTTCTTGTTTTTGATATCTTTATGAGCCAGGGTTGGTTTCTTAATTCACCTGCCGTTTTGTAATTCACGAACCCATCCCCAACTTCATACACCGTTCCGTTCAGAGGATATAATGCAATGCAACTGATCACTGGGTTTCCCTGCGACAGCGATTCAATGTTCTGTGCAGTACAGTGCCTGTCATAAACAGTGGATTGATACCCACTGTCCTGCTGAAGTGACTGTTGAACAGAAGCATTTAAGTACGTATTGTTCGCAGTGGTATATACCATTTCCAATTCCCCACTGATGGATTTGGATGTCTGCACCAATGAATTTTCCAACATCATTTCAATGGTATTGCTCTGGTCTGATAAATAGGTATAATAGGAAAAGAAAAAAGCCATTACAATACCAGCAAATAAAAATATTAATGCTTTTATGATCCAATTTAATTTTATTTCTTCATTTCCCATATAAGACCAAGTTCCTCACGATTTTCTTATATAAATAATATCACTTTTCTCTTATATATACCCTATAAAAGTGTTTTCTGTTTTAAGATATTGTTTTCCATTCTTCATTTTGTTTTTGATTCTCCCTAAAAGTCCAAACCTATGCTTATGCCAATCATGATACAATCTTTGTAAGCTAAAATCAATAAAAAAGGAGTACTTCTTTATGACAGTGAATGAGCATGGAATGCATGGGTTCGATCAACATTACTCCATTTTCCCTCAAAACATACCAAATCAGGGAATTTTATTTGTGAACCATAAGCTTAAAAATCGCAGTGGGCATCTGGGACATGCCCTTGTGCAATGCGCCAACGGAGATCTTCTTGCTTTTTATCCAAACTGTTCTGATGATAACGATGGCCACTCTGCTATCGGCTGGATGGAATACAAAAGATCGTGTGATTATGGAAAATCTTGGGGACCATCATCCATTCTTCCCTATTCCAAACAGCTCCTGAATTCATACGGAAATAAATCTGCAATGAGTGAAAAAGCTGTTGTCACTAAAAAAGGTTCCCTTTTACTCTTTCAGTTGATTTGCGACATCTCCGAAAATGCGCTTTGGGAGCCCTATTGGATTCCCGTATATTTAACAAGCCAGGACCAGGGACTTACATGGGAATATGCAAAAGAATTGGGAAAAGAGCGTGGAAGAGTTTATGATGCTTTGTCCAGGGATAACACCATCTATGTATTGAAATTCTGTAATGATGCAATAATCCACTGGACGGGAAATCTGCCAAATCATCAATATAAATTATATACTTCTGATGATAATGGGCAGAACTTTACCATACGCAGTATTCTTCCCTTTGATACAAATGGGAGAGGATACGGAACGTTATGTTTTTTAAAAAATGGGGATTTAATCGCATATTGTTACAATTCTTCTGATGAATATCATTCGGATTATGTGATCAGCCATGATATGGGATATACCTGGGAAGAGCCAGAACAATCATTCTTTTCCAAAAAACTGAGAAATCCGCAAATGGTTCAATACGGTTATGGATACCTTATGCATGGCCGAAGTGGCAATCATGGAGAAGAATCTGGCCATTTCATTCTATATTATTCGTCTGACGGCATCCGTTGGGATGATGGAAGATATCTTTGCCGGTGCAGTGCTGGATACGGAGCTTATTCCAATAACCTGGTCGTTGAAATCCCTACAAGTCATTCCAGACGTTTACTCATACACTCATCTCATGCCTATGAGAAAAACAAAACCAACATTTTGTCCTGGTGGATTGATATGATTCTCACTGGAGATGAGTCCTGAAAATGGTTACTTAGAAATTGCTATAGCAGCATAAACTGGATCGAAAAGGAAAGTATAAAAAAACAGAAAGGACGTCCTCTTCGAAGGACGCCCCTTTTTCCGTTTAGATACACAGTTCTCAGCCATTGATTATAAAAGACATCTCTTCAGCTAATAATTTACAACCAGCACCTTCGAGGCTTTCTCTTAATTCGTTCTCATTACGTGGGCCAATTATAGGAATTACTTGAAACTTCTGTGATTGCAGGTATCCCAAACATATTTGAATCGGCGTCATTCCTGTTTTTTGAGAAAGCTTCTTTACCTGTATTACCCTGCTTGTGGTTCCTTCATTCAAAAAATATCGCCTTGCCTGGTGGAAATTAGGATTGGTTAAAAAATCATCACGAAGAGCCAGCTTATAGATCCCCATTGCCTGAGAAGTATAGGCGGCCAAAGGCATTTTTTCTTTTACATAATACTTCTGCAGCTCGGGTCCTACCCAGCTTTGCTTTAATTCGTTCAAGGGTTCCATGTTCGGAACTGCAAGGTTCATCATCACTTGACTTGCATAAAATGTCTTTAGCCCGTTTTTACTCGCATAGTCATCTGCAGCCTTCATTCGTTCCACTTTCCAGTTCGAGCACCCAAACCAGCGGATTTTACCTTCCTTTACAAATCGATTTAATATGTCAATGATTTCTTCAACCGGCTGTTTAACATCATCCTGGTGTAGCCAATAAAAATCAATATAATCCGTTTGAAGATTCTTCAGGCTCTCATGTAAATCTTCCTCTATATATTTCGGTGTGACCCGGGGCAGGTCCGGCCGATTTGAAAAATAGCAAGCTCCCTTGGTGGCAAGAACGATTCTGTGCCGCATATTGTTTTTCTTAATCCATTTCCCCAAGTTGATTTCGCTTAGCGGCTTATTACCTGGCTTCCAGCGTCCATAATAATTTGCAGTATCATATAAGTTGCCTCCCTCCTCGTAAAACAAGTTCAACATACGCTCGGATACATCATCAGGTATATTACTGAAATAGGAGCCCGTACCCAATGCCAACACAGAAACATTCAAATCCGTTTGCCCAAATTTTGTATATTCCATACTTACCTATCCTTTCAACATTTCTTCATATATTTCCTGCTAAATCATCCCTTGATTCCCGTGGTTACAACTCCTTCAATGAAGTACTTCTGACAAAAGAGATACAGGATCATAATCGGCACAATGGATAAGCAGGCTAATGCTGCCATAGGTCCCGTATCAATGATGTTGCCGTACATATCCTTGGAAAAAGTTAACCCAATTGCAATGGTAAAGTTTTCAGGACTTGTAAGGAAAATCATTGGAGTAAAATAATCATTCCAATTGTAAACAAATGTATTGATCAACACCACAATAAGAGCCGGTTTAGCGTTTGGCATTACAATTTTCCAATATATTTGAAACCAGGAACATCCATCGATTATGGCAGACTCAGACAACTCATTCGGAATAGCTGCAAAGAATTGTCGCAGAAGAAATATTGAAAATGCTCCACCTCCTAAAAATGCCGGCAAAATCAGTGGATAAAATGTATCTACTATCCTTATTTTACTATATATTGAGTATAACGGAATTAATGTCACGGTAGACGGAATCATCATAGTGCTTAATACGATGAAAAAAAGAGCATTTTTAAAGCGCGATTTCATTTTTGCAAAACCAAACGCCGCTAAAGAGGAACTAAGCAATGTTCCGACAATACACAAAGCAGCAATCAATATCGTATTCTTAAAATAATTTATAATTCGTATACTATGGTCCGATAAACCTTTATAACTGCGCAGCGTCCAAGGATCAGGAAAAAAATGCGGGGGAAAGAACGTTGCCTGCTTCGAATCATAAAACGAACTGAAAATAACCCATAAAATTGGAAACAGGAAAATTAAAGCTAATATTGTCAACACAATGTAAGAAAGTAGTATATGAAACCTTTTTTGCCTGGATTTCGTATGCAGATCACCTCTATCAAGTTGAATCATTTAATCCACCTCCTCCCGATAAAATACCCATAACTTAGACGATTTAAATAACAATATCGTTATAAACATGATAATGATAAAAAGAATCCATGATAATGCACACGAGTATCCAAAAAAATTATATCGGAAGGCCTGATTGTACAAATGAATTCCATACGTATAGATTGAGTTCATCGGTCCCCCTTTCGTCATAACAAATGGTTGTGTAAATATCTGAAGCGCTGACATCATCTGCATGATCAAAACATAGAACAGAATCGGTGTAATCATTGGTAATGTAATTTTGAAAAACTGCTGTGTACGATTTGCTCCATCGATCCTGGCAGCTTCATAGTATTCTTTTGGGACATCCTGCAAGGCAGCAAGAAGTATCAACATAATAGATCCTGATGTAAAAATATTCATAAGAATGAGAGATGGCATACTCCATTTCGGATCTGTAAGCCAACCTGGTGCACTTCCAAAAATTTTGGATACCCAGTAGCTTAATATTGATGTCCTGTCAAAGATAAACTGCCAACCAATGTACATCGCAACGCCGGCAATGACGGAAGGCAGATAAAAGATGGATCGATAGAGATTCGTCCCCGGAAGGTTCTGATTTAAAAGGACCGCCAGTAACATTCCAATCACCATATTCAAAGGAACCGTGAGAATGGTATATCGAAACGTATTCCATAAACTCTTCAGAAAGAGATCGTCCTGTATAAAAATCTTTTTAAAATTGTCTAAACCAATCCAATTCGGCGGATTGATTCCATCCCAGCTGGTAAAGGATGCATACAGGGAATAAATCATTGGTACAACTGTTAACAATAAGAATCCAATCATCCATAAACTTATAAAAGCAAAAAAATGCTTCTCGCTATAAATTCTTGATTTCTTATGCTTTTTTTTCCCACATTCTGTTGTCATGAGATCACCCACCTTGTAAAAATTATAGCCAAAGGCCGATGCAAATCTTAGGCTTCTTATTCTTAATTCGAGATACCTTTTTCCTTTTTATGCTTGGCAATTGCAGATTCACCAAAAGTTTGAAGGTTATCAATTGCACTGTCCAAATCAATATCTCCTCGTACATAGGAATCCATTGTAACCTTAATGTTGTCGTTGATTTCAGACCAAAATCCCGCGAATTCATATGGCTGTGCGAAGTCTGCCATATGCACTGCTACAGACTTATCAAACTTCACGCCAGTATCTTCATAACCATAGTAATTATTGGCATAATTATCTGACTCTATATAGGACTTCAATACCGGCACCCCTGCAGTGGAGTCAGCGTCCAAGGCCCTTGTATCAGTGCACAGAAACTTGATCAAATCCCATGCGGTATCCGGATATTTTGTTTTTGCAGAAGCACTCCACCCATTTACCCGAATATTGGGATTCCAGGTCGTCTCCCATTTCTCACTATATGGAAGCTCTACCACATCCCAATCAAAGCTTTTTCCGATTGCTGTTTGAAATTCAGCAAAGGTAGCCCGAGTGGGGACAATCCCCATGGCATATTGACCGGTCACAAAGCCACCGGAAGTCTGCGTTTGATTGATTTCGTTCGGGCAATATCCATCTTTAAGTAATGAACCGAACATTTCAAGAGCATCCCGGAATCGCTCATTGTCCTTTGCCTGAATGACAAGCTTGTCTGCATCATACAGAAGAGGTTCCCCATAAATACAGCGAACATACTCTGAAACCCAGCCCCCCATCCAAAGACCATATATCTTATCGACGCCTTTTCCAAAAGTCAACTTTTTACATAGATCAAGGAATTCTGATTCGGTCCAGTCAGACTCCGGATATGCAACGCCCGCTTTGTCAAAAACATCCTTGTTATAAGCTATACAGTAAGCCTGTTGGGTCACTGGAATTCCAATAAGTCCTTCTTCAAGTTCATAACGAGAAAATACGTTATCGCTCCACATATCACGGGAAAGATCAGGATCTTTCTCAAAATAATCCGTGAGATCATAAAATAGCCCATTATTTAGGAAGGGGTACATAATATCGCTTGTATTTCTGAGCACATCTGGACATGAATCCGAAGAGAACCATACCTGAAGCTTTACAGGGTAGTCATCTCCACCAGTATAAGTATACTCCACATTTACATTGGGATGGTCTTCTTTCCAAATACTTAATGTTTGATCGAGACCATCGATTTGAAGCTCATTTCCCCAACGCGCAAGAGTTATTGTTTCAGAATCCTCAGAACCTTTGTCACTGCTATCTTTGGAAGTGGAGCCTTTTTTCTCTCCCCCTCCCGATACATTTGTACTTGAATTTCCGGATGTACTGTTGCAGCCCATCAAACTGCCCATCAGCAGAGCCATCACTGTTAGTAAAATTCCTATCTTTTTCATTTTTGCGCCTCCCATAAATTAATTTATACTGATCACATAGTACAAACTTATAGTAAAATAAAGGTATATGCCATAGGAACTCGATGAAAAGCATCGCAAGATATCAGACGGCCACTATGATGCTCAATTTGAAAAGCTTCTATCTCCCCAATCGAATCCGCATATTCCTCATTTAATACAAAAAGGTACCTTCCGTCTGAACTTAATTCTATCTCACGTGGCCATCCCCGGGTAGAAACACGATTCAACCTAGTAATGGTTCCTGTTACATCCACTCCATATTGAACAATCGAATTCTCTCCCCGGTTCGAAACATAAAGATATTTCAAATCTTTGGATAATCGAATTTCTGCGGCAAGATTCTCATCTTTAAAACTCTCTGATATTGTCCTTTCGACCTGTCTTTTTAAAAGTTTATCTTGTCCAACAGAGAAAGTAAATATCTGCGAGCTCAACTCTGTTAAAAGATATCCCATACCATTATTTGAATGAAATTCAAAATGTCTTGGGCCTGATCCGGCAGGAGCATTCCATCCCGTGACTTTCTTTAAAGAACCGTCATCCTTTAAAGCAAATACAAGCAACTTATCTGCTCCTAAATCACTGACAACCAAAAAGCGGTCATCAGGAGATGCAAAAACGGAGTGTGGATGAGATGCCTCTTGGCGATCAGGATTAATACTTCTTCCTGATGTTTTTTCCAATCCCAGCAGGTTGCCTATTTTACCATCTTTAAAATCATAAACAAGTACATATCCATCCGCATAACTTGTAGCTAACAACCGATCGCCTTTCGAATCAAAATTTACATGACTAATGCCGGAAACGGATAAATCCTTCGAATCAGACAGACTCATTTGTTTCTGCTTCTGATTAATGCGATACGCATGCAAGATGGAACCCTTCCGGGAAGAACCAGCGCAACATGCATACATACCCGAATTATCCATTGAAACATAAGATACCATAGGTAAACAATCCAGCTGCCCTTCCTTTAAAAACTTATTATCCTTTTCAGAAAAGATACACCGATAGATCCCACCGGAGCTGTCCGGAAACCGCTCACCTACGAAAGTATAATAGGTTTGTGCTGCTTTTGACATGCTCATTTCCCCTAATTGATAATTTTGGTGCCCCGTCCATGAATTCCATCGTAATCCTCTCCCGGATCACCTGAGACTGAACCACATGCCTGTCCGCCATCTACCAGGAGATCTGTTCCGGTGATAAACGTTGCTTCTCTAGAACATAGAAAAGCTGCTGCATAACCAATATCCTCACCTTTTCCAGTTCTTCCTACAGGAATCCCTTCGGATGAATAAGTACGATCCTCATATCCCTTTGGGTTCACTGCAATACAACCAGGAGACACAGTGTTGACACGAATTCCAAACGATGCGAATTCGCGAGCCAAGGACTGTGCAGAACGTTTCAAACCTGCTTTTAATCCTCCATAAATACAATCAATCGGAGTTGGATCAATTGATTTTACAGAAGCAGTAAACACAATATTCCCACTAATGTTATTTTCTATCATGTGCTGCCCGACTAATTTCGCCAGTAAAATACCAGCACGGTAATTGACCCGATAAACATGATCAATTTCTTCAACCTTTGCATATCGTATGTAACGCTCGTAACCGACTCCGGCATTACTCATCAATACATTAATTTTCCCATAGGTTTCAACAGCCGTTTTTACTAACCGTTGCACCCCTGAAACCTGACTCAGATCACAATCAAACGTAACGCAGCGAACTCCGTACTTTTCTTTTATTGTGTCTGCAACAGAACGCGCCTTTTCCTCCTCACCGTTATGCGCCAAAAAGATATCATAACCTTTTTCCGCAAATACTAATGCTACACCTTTTCCAACGCCTCGGTTCCCACCTGTGATTATTGCTGTTGAATTGCTCATTCCATCACATCTCCCTTCGATACTTAGTTTATCATTTAAGTTATTTATTGCACCTATTGTATATATGGTTTTTGTTTTGAAATATCGCCTAATTTATATACTGGACAGTGAAAAGCTCTAATGCTTAAGAAGCCTATAAATCAGCGTCAAAATCAGCTGTTTTCTGCTTGGATCGTATTATTTTCGTTATGGGGTTATACGGGTTTTGGGCAAACAGGAGAAAAATAGGCTTACACAAATAAGCGACCACGGTAGCCTCTGACACAATGGTCCTGGACGGAGTTTGAAGATAAGGTAAAACAGATTGGGAAACCGACTGGAAAAAAGCAAGGCTAAAATTGTATTTGTACAGTACCCATTGCAATACAGCTGCACATGACGAATCCTTCGATAGCTTCAAGGGTTAACTAAATCCATCATCGATCTGTTCCATCGATTACCTGCTGCAAGGATGAGTCTCTCCCTTTTTAAGATATCGGTTCAGCTTTAGCATGGACTTACTCTAGGAGCGATAGCTGAAGGCCAGGGTAAACGCATACGAAAACTTGTCTCAAAAGCCTTTACTAAGGGGATTTGGGATGATAATATCCCGTCTTCGACAGTTGTAAAAAGATAGAGAGGTTAGAAACCGCATGACTGTGCGGCTTCTAACCTCTGTTACAGTGTGATGGAATGTTGTATTGAATTTCTATCCTAAAATTTTTTTAATTTTTTTGTTCAGCTCTTTAGGCTGATAGTATTTTCTGTCCAGTCTGAGATCAAAGACAGCATTTAAGGCAGTGCAAACGGTTTGAGGTGGAATCACCCATTGCCATTTGCTGCCTATCATTTGCTACAAACACGCTGCATGCCTCCATAATCTGATACCTTCATTCTATCAGATTTCAAGGCACTTTTGGGGATATTGTGTTGAATTTTCAAGGTACAAAATTAATCAATTAGCCTTTTTGATATTTGACCTTTTGACGCCTGAATCATGTCATTATATTTCCGTATGTTTTAGCCCAGAAAGTCAAATCCATCCTTGATATGGGTGATAACGGTTTTTTCCTGTGACAGTTCCGTTTCTTGGGCAGTCAGATGATGATATGCAGGAGTCCCTGATGTTCGATGTTCGCTATCAGGTAGCCCTTCATACCACCAGCTTTGCGGAACAGCCATTAAGTGACCGAAGTCTTGGAAGGTTTCGGGCCCGCTGCACCGCCTATGAAGAGGAGACGGGCATTGACCTGATTCATGACTGTGTCATCTCCCTGTCCAGGGAAATCGCAGAGATTATGGAGGTCAACTCCCATTTGAAACGGATGGACTCCTTGATGGTGGCATCCAATATTAAAAAGATGAGCCGATTGGAGCTGCTTTACACATGTGTCTCCAATATGGTCAACCTTCTTGCTCGGGACAATTCGGAAATACTTCCGGAAAACCTGAAGCACTACTGCAGCAAGGATAACCGGAACACTGTAATCTATCATAACCGGAGTGAAAAGACATCAGACCGCATTGACCAGGTATTGAAGGACGCCAAAGAACTTTTACCATTGTGCTCAGGAAAATATGATGATGCCAGCGAATACCATCTTCTGCTGCGGGTGTTAAACGAGCAAGGAGATTATCACCTGAAAGAAAAGTCTGACTCATCCATGAATTCATCCATACTGCAGAATCCGGCCGATCCGGATGCAACCTTCCGTAATAAAAACGGGAAGCAGCACAGAGGGTACGTTGCCAATGTAACGGAATCCGTTGGGGAAAGTGGCTCGCTAATCCCCGACTATCAGTATGATCAAAACAATCACAGCGACGGTCAGTTTCTGGATGAGTCTCTTTCAAAAACGGAAACACTGCCCGAAAGAGAAGTACTGGTGGCAGACGACGGCTACAGCGGGACGGATCATATGAAAGCTGCAGATAAGAAGAATATAGAGCTTGTAACCACTGGGCTTACCGGTCGGAAAACAAAGGATATCTACGCTGACTTTGAATTCAATGAAAGAGGAGATCGCGTTCTGCGATGCGCAAATGGAGAGAAGCCCAAGTCCTGCAACTATGTAAGACAGACTGAACAGTGCAATGTTTCCTTTCCAAGAAGCACTTGTGAGAACTGTGCTTACCGTGATAAATGCCAGCCAAAGATTTTCAAGCAGACAGCAAGAATCACGGTTTCTATAAGATCCGGAGAGAGGGCAAAACAGCAGCGTCATCGTGATACAGAAAGTTTCAGAATACTATCGGCCATACGAAACGGAGTGGAATCAATCCCTTCCATCCTGAGGCAAAAATACAGGGTTGACCATATGCCGGTCAGGAGGAAAATTCCAACCAAGCATCTGTTCGGTTTCAAGATAGCATCATTGAATTTCAAAAAGCTTTGTACATATCTACAGAGCGGGAATCCGTATGCCCAAAATCCTGGAATGGCCTGAGAAGTATGCAGGAATCCTCTGCCAATAAGCTCAAGATGGGTATATATAACAAGCTTCACTTCTAAATATATCCATATGGGAAATAAGTGTGTTAAATTTTCAAGGTTCAACTATATTTTAAGCGTCTTTCGACGCCTCAATCATATTGATAGAATTTATAACAAACTGCCACCAGATTCGGATAGGTCAGTGAATCATCCCAGTGGAGCTTAATCCGGAAGCATCCACCCCGTCGGAATAAGATCGTCTGTATTCCTGCGGTGTCATTCCAGTAGCATATTTAAAATGCCGGCTGAAATTCGCCGTAGAATATCCACTCGTTTTTTTACAAATCTGTTGTATTTTCATATCCGAATTTAACAAAAGATACCTGGCCGCTGCCAGTCTTTTTTCATTCACATATTCTGAAAAGCTCTGATGCATCTCATTCTTGAAAATCCTTGAAAAATAAGAAGGATTGAAATGCACAATTCCCGCTACGGTACTTAAAGAGCAATCCCCCTGCATGTTTTTCTCTATGTAACGATCGATTTTCCCAAGACGGCCTCCTAAAGCATGGTTGTCTTCTTCCTCCTGCCTGTCCAAAACAGAATGAAACCTCTTCTGCAGTTTTTGAACAACCGCCATACAGTCCTCCGTATCTTCATATATGACAGAAGAAAAGTTCTCATACTTTATCGGCTCTCTGCTTTTATATCCTCTCTTTATTTCCATATTTTGGATCAACATATCAAGATCGGAAAGGCAAGCATCAGTCGATTCTTTACTGAGTCCATCGATTTTGTATATGGCATCCGAAACCTGCTCCCATGCATAATTAAATAAAGAACGGTTTTTGATGTCCAGTGCAATACTGATAAGTTCAAGATATTTCTTAAACGCATTCTGAAGTGGTCGCAGCTCCAGGTCTTCTTTTTCCCATATATTCTCAATTGAAACTGCATCACTACTTTTTGCGGCACGCACGATCAATGTGGAGAACAAAGTCATCTCCCCTCTACATGTCTTACGCGACAAGGGTTGGCGGATGAGCAAAAAATTACGCTGAATCTTCATTTCAGCCGCTTTATTCTGGAGCTCTGCCAGCGGCTTCCTGATATCCTTCAAAAGCGCACGGAGATCATGACTCTGCAGCATCCATATTTCGGTTCCAAACGCATAATAAATTTGCATAAATTGACAGAAGCGACTTAAATGCCGTACCGCAAGGTCTTTCAGCTGATAAAATTCCAGAACTGGATTGACACACTTTTCGCAGGACTCCGGAATCGTGCTAAAAACCAGCAGAAAGCTTTTTTCTGGATCAACATGTCTGTACCATGCATACTTTTCGCAACAGCTCTCCTCATAGCCGGCTAAAAGCGAACGCAGCCATTTAGCTCCGGCAATCTCCTGTTCATCCAGCCGCTGATTCAAATCAGCATCTGGATCAGCTATTTCTTCTATCAGCTGTCTGACAACAGAAACAACAGCGTCAGGCCCTTCCGATTTCAGCAAATATCGAACCCTTTTATAGCGACTGGCTTTATAAATCGGCTCAAAATCTTTATACCCGGTCAAAAAAACGATATAGCATTCCGACCATCTTTTTACAATTTCATCCAGGAGCTGTGTTCCATCCATTCCCGGCATTTTCACATCCGTGATAACAATGTCGGTTTTGACATGTCCGAGAAAAAGCAAAGCATCCACTGCGGTATACCGACAGGCAACCTCTATTTCCCCTTTTATTTCCTCCTGCAAAATCTCGGCAATGCTGTCTGCGATAAGCTGTTCATCATCTACAACCAGGATCCGGCACATGTCGATTCCTCCTTGCCGGTAAAATTTTAACAGAAACCTTCCAGCCGCCAAACCTGCTCCGGTCAATACGCAGGCAATCACATTCCCCGTAATACAGCTGCAAGCGGCGATTGATATTAAGAAGCGCCGTTATCTCTGTGACAGGGGACAACTTATTGAGCTTTTCACGCAAGTCTTCCAATTCGGACGAAGTCGGGTTTTCTCCATTATCTTCTATATGAATCCATAATCCATCCCTTGTCGACTGATAAGATACCATCAGTATACCGCCACTGATCTTATTTTCAAGTCCGTGCGCAAAAGAATTTTCCAACAGTGGCTGCAAAATCAACTTGGGAACCTGCCAAGCAGTACACTCCTGAGGAACGGACATAAACGTGATGGCAATTCGGTTCCCGAACCGGATCTTCTGAATTTCTGCGTATTGCTTCGCATGGTGAATCTCCGTTTCAAGCGAAACCTCTTCCTTTGCGTCACGTGTGATATAGCGAAAATATTCTCCCAGGTAATGGGAGAACTTCGCCGTATTTTGGAGATCCCCTTTTCTTGCCAACAATGACAGAGTAAAGAAGCTGTTGTACAGAAAATGGGGATTGATCTGCGACTGCAGCTGTTTGAACTCGGACTCCTGCTTGAGTATCTTCTGGATATAGACCTCCTCCACAAGACCATTGATTCGCCTGGCCATCGCATTGTAGCTGCTGAACAGAGTTTGAAATTCGTCTTTTCTGGTGTAACCATTGTAAGGCTCCAGTTTTGGGTTTTCGACTTTGGCAAAGACCTTGCACAGCGTTTGAATCGGTTTATCGATCAGAGAACGTACCTGAACGAAAATGAACACAAGACAGAATAAACCCATAAAGCCAGATACAATGCCCAGTATCGTGAACATACGGCTATATGGATAGATCTCATTTTCCGGTACAAAGGTAGCCATGAAGAAATAACCGCTGGCAGAGCCGGTAATATAATACTGATAGTCTTTGCTTCCCATCCGAACTGGCGTAAACTGATTGGTTTCCGCTGATCCGGAAACCAGGAGTTCCTTCGGCAACTTCATATCCGGATTGGAAGAAATACAGAACTGCCTGTTGTTATCAAACAGCACCGTAAAAGACCCTGGTGTGACACTCAACGATTGCAGGTCTGCCTGAATTCTTTTCCTGGAAAGAGTAGCTGCAAGAAGAAAACTGTCGGGTGTGGTAGCCCCATCCGACATCGGCGGATACATCATTATGCTTAAAATGGAATCGGAATCCAAGCCAGGGTAATTACATATATAAGGACTGTGAGCTTCCCTGGCACGGCGATGAATATAGGAATAACAGGGATAGTCTATTGGCTCCGTAGTGCCAATAGCTGAAATTTTTTGATTGACGGCGGGAATATAAACAGACACATTGGTAATATAGGAGTTACAATACATAATATGAGCCAATCGTTTGGATATACCGTTAATCCGACGTGCCTTTTCATAGGAGGAAATACCATACGGAATCTGGGAAAGAGCTTCGATATCGTCATCAATGGTATACAGATACATAATTTTCTGTATGTTTTCTGTTTCCGTATCCCACCCGTCCAAAAAGAATTCTGATTGAGATGACAAAAGCGCAGCTGTCTGATCTTTCAAGTAATGAAACGAGTATTGATATAAGGTGATAAACAAAGTGAAAACCGGCAGGAGTACACCTACATAAATCAACAGCAGCTTCATAAGAATTGAACTCTTCAATTTCCGTCCGCGGAACAATTTTGTCACATCCAATCCACACTTTCTTCCTTTTATACTGTCCCCCCGTGGTATAAAAGAACTCCTCTATTCTACTTGACATGAATTACGCTGGAGTTCCATGTAAAATGCCGGGGAGTAGTCCCCGGCATTTTCATTATTCCTCTATTACTGGCCGGCAGAATACTCACAGGCAGAGGCTGTTTTGCACCGATACCGACCGCTGGAAAGAGGCATTTCGGACAAACCCGATGCTAGCGTCCATCCCTTTGGCATGCGGATGACACCTGTTATGGTGGCGGGCGCAGTTACGGTAAGCAGGACCTCCTCTTTCTCACGCTCCCACTTTACCTCTATCCGACCAGCCGGCGCCTGATGATAGGCCTCTGCATAGGACAAACCGGTTATAAAATTGGGCCGGATGGCCAGCGTATCACAACCTTCTCCGTAGGGATTCGGCACAATGCCAGCCACACCCTGAATAAACCAGCTGCTGATATCACCGAAGAAATGATGATTCAAGGATCCCGCATTTTCTCCTTCCTGCTGGAACATTTCCCGCAGGGAGGTCGCACCCGATGCTACCCAGTTTCCATAAGAAGGAAAGTCCGGTCGGGTAATCATTTGATAGGCGAGATCAGCCTCACCAAAATCGGACAGAACATGGAAAAGGATTCGAAGGCCGATCATGCCGGCGTCAAGATGTCCGTTCTCCTGTGCGATAAATTCCTTTAACCGTTCAAAAGCAGCCTGTTTTTCCGCCGAATCAAATATATCAAAATAAATAGCCGCAGCCTGTGAAGTCTGGCAGGCGCCGCTTACCGTCATTGTCGGAAAATCGATCAGATAACGCCGAAAGGAAGCGCGAAGGCCTTCCCATAAATCCCGCGCATAGCGCTTTTCCTCCCTCATGCCCAATGCGTCAAAAAGCTCGGCGGATTTTGCAGCGATATCCAGACAAATAGCGGTGTCCGTTACCACGAGCGGTGATTTTGGTTTATCCGGAGCATGGCCGGGCTGGCACCAATCCCCCAGACCGATGGCTACAAGTCCGCGCTCATCCCGCCGGGTATTCATGTAGTGCAGATACCGGAAGATTGCCGCCTCGTTTTCCCGGACGACTTCCCGATCGCCCCGCAGCTTATAGATATAGTACGGCAGATATATTAGGACGCAGTCCCACGCAGGGCCATTCCCCCACGTAAAACCCCAGCCACCGGTGGGAACAATACCCGGCAGAGCACCCTGCTTATTCTGTGCCGCTGTTATATTCCGAAGCCATTCCCGGTACGATTTTTCAGCAGACAGATTCAAAAGCGTATGCTCGGCGGACATGGCTGCATCACCAGTCCAGCCATTTTTCTCACGGTGCGGACAGTCTGTTGGAAAATAATAAAAATTGGCAAGGGTTGAACGTCGTGTAAGCTCCTGCAGTTTGTTGGCAGTTTTATCAGAGCAGCGAAAGCCTCCCCTTTCCTCCAGATCGGAATGCATCACTTCATAGGTCAAAAGCGCCGGTGTAGCCTGTGACGGGGTGATTCCCTCCACATACACATAGCGAAAGCCGTAATAGGCAAAGGCCGGGCTATAACTTTCGGGCGAACCACCCCGGCAGGTATAGCGGCCAACCTGCACCAGCTTGGCGCGAGGATCGCCACGATCCTCAAAGTTGATATTCTTCTGCTCCAGAATCCCATCGTGATACCACTCACAATGGTGCATTACGATTTCCTGACCGGCTTCGCCTTCAATACGCAGACGGCAGACACCGGCTGAGTTGACACCAAAATCATAGAGGTAACCGTTCTGATACGGAACAATGGAAACCGCTGTAATCTCTGCGGATTTCACGATCGGCTCCGCCTCGCAAATCCTCAGCTCGCCCCGGGGCGGAACAGCTCTCAGTGCATTCGCCCAGCCGCTGTCATCGAACCCAGGCGTGCACCACCCTGGAATCTCAAGACGGGCGTCATAGTATTCTCCACAGCGAAGCTCATCGAAGAGCAGCGGAGAGGAATGTACTTTGCAGGACTCATCGCTTTCCACAGACATGCGTTTTCCCGATACGAACTCACAGTCCAGCCGAAAAGCTGTCATTGGCACATCCCGCCAGCGGGCCTTATCAAAATCCCAGATATACCCGCCAAAAGCATTCTGCATACCATTGCCCAGCATCACCCCGATCACGTTTTCGCCGTCCGTAAGCTGCTTCGTGACATCATAGCTGTCATAATAGACCAGATCATCCGGATTACTGATATACGGAGCCAGAATCCCCTTGGTGATTTCCCGTCCATTCACGAATATACGGTAAAAGCCAAGGCCGGTGATCAGCAATTTGGCCGCTTTTACCTGCGCATCAATCCAAAAACTTTTTCGTATATACGGAGCCGGCACCAAATGATCTACATCGGCATACTCGTTGCCGACTTTGATAAAATGAATCGGATACTGCATCAGATAACCTCCTACTGTAATTAACTCTAACCTTTTACGCTGCCCAGCACAATGCCTTTTGTGAAATACTTCTGTAAAAACGGATAAACACAGATGATCGGAAGCATAGCCAGGAAAACCTGTGCGGCCCGATTCGTCTGATCTGAGATATCCTTTAAGGACATCATCTCGGCACTGGTAATCATGGTTAAATCCTTTGCGACCACGACGGTCTGCAGATAACTTTGCAATGGATAATTACTGGTTTTATTCATATAGATGAGACCATCGAACCAGGCATTCCAGTGCCCGACAGCGCTGAAAAGAACCAGCGTTGCCATTGCCGGCTTGGACAGCGGAACAAATATCCTCCATAGACATGTCCAGTAGCCAGCACCATCAATTTGAGCAGCTTCCTCCAATTCTCTCGGTAATCCCCTGAAAAAATTCAGTAAAATGATTACATTGAACATTGATACTGCGCCTGGAAGGATCAATGCAAAGAAGTTGTCGATCAAGCCCAGCGCATTAATCGTCAGATAGGTCGGCACCAGCCCGCCGCTGAAAAACATCGTTACGACAAAGAACCAGAGATAGATGCTCCGCCCTCTGAACTCGTTTTTATCTTTGGAAAGCGGATAGGCAATCATCACGGTGACGAGCATTTGAAGTGGTACTCCGATCAATACCCGCAGCAATGAAATCCCAGCTGCCCGCCAGAACTCCGGTTTGGCTGCCACATATCGATAGGAACTCAAATTCAAGTTAACCGGCAGCAGGCCAACCTTACCCGCCGTAGCCGCGGAGCTGGAACTGAAAGACAGCGCCAGCACATGCAGCAGCGGCAGAAAGCACGAGAGCCCCATCAGAGTCAGAATCAAATAGTCACAGACTAAAAAAAACTTTCTGGACACACTTATTTTATAAAGCATAGCGATGACAGCTACCGCCGAATCCATGGCAGAAGCCTACTCCTCTCTCATTGTATTTCATTCCCGATCAAAAGATCCGGTAATTGGCAAACTTATCGGCCAGCCAATATGACAATGCTATTAAAATCATGGAAATGACCGACTTGAACAGCCCCACCGCCGTCGCCAAGCTATACTGCGTATTGATCAGGCCCATCCGGTACACGAGAGTATCGATAATATCCCCCGTCTTATAGACCACGGGGCTAAGTAGGTTAAAGATCTGATCAAAGCCGGCGTTCAGTACATTGCCCAACTGTAGTGTCATCATTAAAATCACCACGCTACGAATACCGGGCAGTGTAACATGCCAAGTCTGCTTCCAACGATTTGCTCCATCAATTACTGATGCCTCGTATAATGTTGGGTCTATACCAGTAAGCGCAGCCAAATAAATGATAGTGCCATATCCGAAGCCTTTCCAGATATCAGTAAATACCATAGTGATTGGAAACCATTTTTGATCGCCCAGAAAATAGATTGGTTCCACACCAAGATAACCCAGAACCTTATTGACAGCGCCGGAGGACGGTGACAAAATATCGATAAATACAGTCGCCAAAATGATCCACGAAAGAAAGTACGGCAGATAGATAATGGTTTGCAGGCTACGCTGAAAAACCCGGCTACCTATTTCATTCAGTAGCAGCGCCACAACAATCGGTACCAGCAAATTGCCGATAATTTTTAAAATCGCAATATATAATGTATTCCAAACCACCTGAAGCGTATCCGGCATCGAGAACATATAGGTAAAATTATTAAATCCAAGCCAAGGTGATTTGAAGAAGCCCAAAAGCGGATTATAATCCTGAAAGGCCATCACAATACCGAACATAGGGATATAGCAAAAAAGTACAACAAGGATAACACCTGGAATCATCATTAAATGCAGCGGAAGTTGAAGCTTGACTTTATTCGTTCTTGCTTTTTTTTGATCCGCACTCCCAACTGCACTTTTTTGCAGCATCAAATAAATAGCCTCCTTCATTATAAAATATATGGGGAACCAGAAACATTTAAACTCAACAGATATTCTCATAAATACTGGTTCCCGTATTCATATCAATATCGATTATTTACTTGGATTTTGCCCAGTCATTCACTTCATCTGTTATTTTAGATCCTCCTAGTTTATTCCACTCAGAGACGAACTTGTCAAATTCATCGACAGAGGAGGCACCCATGATGATCTGAGAGAAAGTCTCTGCTTCCAGCTTCTGCAGTGAGGAAAGCTTTGAGGACATCGTATCAGTCGGAACGCCATAGAACCTATCATATTGGATTTCTCCGTGATCAAGATAATCCGACAGTACAGCCTCTGAACCGCCTACGTCAAAAACCCTCTTATAGTCCCATCCGCCTTCACGAACTCCGGTTTCATCATATTTCTTACAGAACGAAAACATCTGCCGGGTTTCTTCGTTGGCATTGATGATGGACTCGTCCTTAGTATCCCGATATTCCTTGATCCTTTTATATACATCGATATTCTTTGTCATCGGCCAGGCCTGCACAGGAGCTAGCTTGAACGGCTCGCAGTATTCCTCACTGGTGATAAAGTATAGTGGATCACCTTCGTCGCTGAAACAGATCTTGGTAAACAGATTCATCAGCTTAAAGAGCGCCTCCGGATGCTCACAGTCCTTGTTCGCAACGTAATAACTACTCGCCGCAGAGCCAACAATCTGAATGGGCGGTTTCCCGCTTACAGAAGGCATGGGATAAGGAGTCCAATCCGCTTTTTCATTAACCGTTGCATTCAGTGGCCAAAGTGGAGAGGCATGACCGCCTATATAAAGTCCAATTTTACCGGAACATGCATCCTCGCCAACTTTGGCGCCGTCCTTAACGCCATACTCTTTATCGATCAGACCTTCGCTATACAACTTCGCCAAATAAGAGAGTGCCTTTTTGTTCTCAGGCTGTGTGCTGCCATACACAAGTTTTCCATCTTTTTCAACCCAGCGTGTAGGATAAGCGCCGAATCCGGTAAAAATACCCGGCACCGAAGAGACTGCATTCGTCTCGCTGCCTTTATCCATGGAAATTCCGTAGATCGTACCTACGCCATCATAATCGGCGGATTGGAAAATCTTTGCCAGATCATATAGTTCTTCCATTGTTTTTGGTGCGGATTTTCCACTCCTTTCAAGCCAGTCTGTTCGAATCCAGAGAACGTTCGACTGCTCAACGGAAGCATTTGTATTAGGAATTCCCACCAGATTCCCATCAAAAGTTCCGCCATTAATCGCTGTTCCATCGTCTGCCTCCAACAGGCTCTTTGTGTATTTGCTGGCATATTCATCATATAGCGAAGTCAGATCTGTTAAATATCCGGCATCATACATAAGTTTAAAATTCTTGTCACTGGCGCCGAAATTCATGATATCGGCAAAAGCCTTTGACGCTATTGCGATGCTCATCTTCTGGTTGTACTGATCATCAGTCACGACCCATTTATAATCCACATTGATATTGAGCTTGTCCTTGCAAAGCCGCGTCCAGAGATTATCCTCCATGCTTTCGCCATCCTTAAAATTCATGGTGGAATCCACCTTTGCAAACAAAGACACAGTAATCGGCTCCTTATAGGGCTGTAAACCTTTTTCCTCTCCTGCCTGCACATTTGTTTCTTCGGCTGAGCTGCCGGATGCGGTAGGTTCCTGCGCTTTGGATGGAACTTTCCTGGAGGAGGCTGGTTTCTGTCTGCAGGCGCTCAGTAAAGATACTATCAACAATCCTGTAAGCAACATGGACATAATTCTCTTCTTTTTCATATTTCACTCTCCCCTTTTTCATATTGAATCGGACCGCATACTTATCGTTCAGTAAACTCTTTTCTTATCCCTCCCATTATTTTGTCAATTCCACTGTATAGATCATTAAATTTTTATGCAAAATTATATTTTGTTTCATCTAAATTATACTATGAATATATATCTTATACTATTGTCTATTCTTTACCTTATCTTCTTTCATTTACCTCTTGCCCGGTCTTGGTGTTCATTTCTTTACTTTATTGTCATGGCTTTACTTTTTACTATCCGGAACTTAACTTCACCTCCATAGGGGGGCCGGCTCAGAAAATTTCAAGATAGGATTTCCATACAACATTTCATTGCACTAAAAAGAGGAAACGGTTCATGCTTATGCAGTAGAATCATGCCATACACCAGTAGTACCTTCATTATTGTTGAACACATCAAGAATTCTCATTAGACAACTGAAAACTTATCCACATGATGAATGGGCATTTCCCCCATCTCCTTTTCATTATAGGACACATAGTCCTAAATGTCAATGGTTTATTTGCCCTACTTTATAATAAAATCGAGGTGAGATTTTATGAGGCTTAAAATACGCGACATGCGTGAAGATAATGATTTAACACAGACGCAAATTGCCAACTATCTTAGTTGTGATCAATCCCTTTACTCCAAGTATGAGATAGGAAAACGAGATGTGCCGCTTCATATAATGGTTAATCTAGCACTTTTTTACAATACAAGTGTAGATTATCTTGTGGGGTTGACTGATGAAAAGAAGCCATATAAACGTACTGGCAACTAAGACTATTCAAAAGCAAAACAAAAGCAAAATAAGGCATTATTCCCTATGCCACTCATGGTAAAGATTAAGGGATCGTTTATCTTTTTTTCAAACTATATTTCTCCTCATACAGATGCTCCTTATACTCAGCTCTGCGATTGGGACAGTTCTTTCCAGGACATAACTGACAGTTCTCAAAATCGGATTCTGTTTGAAACAGGATACCCGACGCAGACTTCATTGGAATCATCAGACAACTGTCGGTGAGCTCAACTCCTATCGCATTCTGAACATCCCCCAATATACGGAAAAGTTCCTTCTGCTGCCCGATAGGCCAATCTTCCAGAGATCCTGGGTTCATTGACCTGGACTTACCGATATGATAATTCTCCTCAATATGTCTGCGGATCTGATTCCTTGCCGTTTCAAGTGCCATTTCCATTATGGTACCGGCCCAATATTTATCCAAAATATCGTCCATTCCTTCTGCCCATTCATGAAGTTCCCTGCCGCAAGTGGCCACATGGGGAAATACCCTATCGATCTTGTCGAAATTGACCCGCATAACGCGGCTTGTCAGCTTCACTCCGTCTACAACAACATAATCATTTTCCTTGCCGTCAATGTAAGACAGGGTATAGAGCGCTCTGGGCTTTCCTATGGCTTCTGCTTTATTGATCAGCGCCAGTACCCGCTCCCCGTCTTCCCCTGCGGGATCGATGTGTATTTTTTGAAAAAGACGGTTTTTATCTATCTTGAATTCGATATCGTCCAATATTGTGTGAGCCATAATCTTCCTCCCATCCAATGATCCGCCACAGCTACAAAGCGAAAAAATGGTACGAAGTATGCTCTTCCCGTACCATTTTTCCACAAAACGTTATAAAACTTGATTCATTAAGCACTGGCACAAACCCTTGCTGCCTCTTCCGCTGCTGATGCTGCATCGGGCGTGTAGATATCAGCGCCTATGCTCTTACAGAAATTATCGGTTACAGGTGCACCACCCACCATAATGGTAACCTGATCCCTTATTCCCGACTCCTTTGCTGTCTCAACTACATTCTTCATTTCAGTCATAGTAGTGGTAAGCAGTGCAGAGCAAGCGATGATCTGTGCATTGTTCTCCTTAGCTGCCTCAACAAACTTCTCAGGGGATACATCAATGCCCAAATCGATTACTTCCAAACCTCTCCCTTCCATCATCATCCTTACCAGGTTTTTACCTATATCATGAAGATCTCCCTTTACGGTGCCAAGTACTACCTTACCTTTCGACTCAACACCGGTCTGAGTAAGAATGGGCTTTAAAACTTCCATTCCGGCATACATAGCCCTGGCAGCGATAAGCACTTCGGGTACGTAAACCTCATTGTTTTTAAACTTCTCACCTATTATACCCATGCCGTCCAGAAGTCCATGATCTAGAATGCTTTTAGGATCCATCCCCTCATCTATGGCTTTTTGAACCAATTCTTTAACATTCTTTGCTCTTCCCTGTTGTAGGAATCCAGAAATCTCACTTAATAAATCCATTATTCCGCCTCCTGAAAGTTATACTTCCCCCTGGTGTACCTGAATTTACCAGGGGTAACACCCACAATCTTTTTAAATACCTTGGAAAAATAGCTTTGATCTTCATAACCTACCATATTAGAGACATCCACAAGATTTATGTTATCGTTTCGTAATAATTGTTTACTTCGCTCCACTCTAATGTGGTTTACATAAGTATTAAAATTACACTTCATATCGTCCTTAAATATCTTGCTAAAGTAGGATGGGCTCAAATATACATGCGAAGCTACCTCCTCCAGTGTAATTTTTTTCATGTAATTCTGTTTGATATAACCAACTGCTTTATATATCACATCCACATGTTTGATGTCCTTTAAATTAAATACGCAGTCTGTAAACCTGATCATTATCTTGGATAGCCAGTAAGTCAGCTCTTCTACAGTATTAAAGTTGTGGATGGTATTTAAATATTTATAGTTCAGCCCAAATATCTGTTCCACATCGGCACCCCCTTCCAGAGCTGCACGGGAAAGAAGAACGATGAGCTCCAAAATCCTTGCTCTTATGGTCTCAAAGTCCCCGCCACTGGAAAAGAAAATATGTCCCAGCACTTCGTTGAGAATGGTTTGAGAACCCTTTTTATCCCCCTTTGCAATGCAGGATAGCAGTTCCTTTTCCTTCTCAAAGGGGTAAGAGGAAATACCGGACTGTTTTTCATCCATGGCCTTTATCTTATGAATGTACCCAGATATATCGGATTGATTATGGTAGAATTCCGTCCTATCCAAATATTGTAAATACTCTGCATCCGATATATGCGATAGTTGGGAAGCTACCATAAATAAAAGCTCTGACAGGCTGGTAACCTTATCGGGTGGAATTACTGGAATAGACTTTAAATTTTCCATTAACTGATCCAGATGTTCCTCTTTGATATGATTTTTTAACAGGAGATCATCCAATAGAAAATCATCAGCTTCCACCATTAAACCAGGTCCGCATAATAGATATCCTCTGACCATTCCCTCCAAAGTTATAGGCGAAGCCCAATGTACCAGACCAAACGGACAGAAAAAAATATATTTTCCTTCAAATCTCTCCGATTGATAGCCGCCGTATAGATGAACTTTTTCGCAGTAATCTCCTTCACAGTCCAAAAGTTCCCGAACCTGCCTGCAAAACTTACAACCAGTTCCTGAATCTCCGATGCTATAGACAAGGGCGCCTCTGCTATCGATGATACTTGTTCCTACTCCGGCAACTCTTCCATAGTGTTCTATCGCTTTAGCTGCCTTTTCTATATCAAAACCCATGTCATTCCCTACTTTTACTGCTTCATTCCAATAAGTCATGATATCACGCTTCCTGCAATTTGATTCAGTCTACTAATCTATTATATTAAGAAGAAACGTATAAGTAAATAGACAACAGGTATTACTCTTTTATGATACCATGCTATCCCTTTCCGGTATTGAAAAATCTTAATATTATTTGTACTTTATAGCTCTTTTAGGGACTTTCAAAATACATGGAATCCACGTATTCATTTTGAAATTCCGGCGTGGAGGACAATTCCACATATTCCGCTTTCGCTTTGATGGTATTCGTCCTTTCATACTCCGCCAGGGATAGCAGGGATAACATTGCCCCAGTTCCCGCGGCATTGCCTAGTGCAATAATGCGGTGCTGCAATTCCGGCGGTATCAAGCCTATCCGAATGGCATTTCTTTTGTCGATATAGCTGCCAAACCCTCCCGCCAGATAGAGATTGGCTATCTCATCCATCTCCCTGCCAATCTTACTTACCAGTACCTTTATTCCCGCTGCAATTGCCGCCTTTGCCAATTGGACCTCCCTAATATCCTTTTGGGTTATCACGATAGACCCGCCGGTACCGCTGGATCCCTCATCAACAATGGTAAATGCAGAAAGCCCATCCTCCACTTTCCTCAACCTACAGGCCAGCTTCGACCCAACCTCCGACTCTATCTCCCTTTCATCAAGTAGCCTGCCCGTTTCATCTACAATACCAAGGTCCAATAGCATTGCCACGACATCTACAATTCCGGAGCCACATATACCTAAAGGGGCCTTATCGCCAATGGTTGTGTACCTGAGTTTCTCTCCATCCAGCGTAATAGTATTGATAGCTCCACTGATTCCGCCCATTCCATTACGGATATTGGCTCCTTCAAAAGCTGGTCCTGCAGCAGTGGAGCAACACACCATCCGATCCTTATTGCCCAATACGATCTCACCATTTGTACCAATATCTATCATCAGGCTGACATCCTCACTTCTATCCATGCCCGAAGCAAGAATTCCTGCCACGATATCTGAGCCCACATAGCCTGAGATATGAGGAAGCACAAACACCCTGGAAGCCTGACCCAGGCTTAGATCCAAATCCCGGGCATTGTTATATCTGGGCCTTTGTTGCAACAGGGGTAAAAGGAGCTGCAGCAATATGTCCGGGTGTTATGCCCAATAGAAGATGACTCATAATAGTGTTTCCAGCGATAACCACATTATAAATATCGTCTATAGGAATATGATTCTTCCGTGCCAACCCATGTATCAATTCTGAGATCTGGTTACCTATACCCTGCCTTAGCCTGGAGAGCCCATCTATATTCTCCATAGTATACTGAATCCTGGATATCACATCGTCTCCATAGGTCCTTTGAACATTAAGTCCGGATATTACATCCACCTGCGCACCCGTTATCAGATTCATCAGATAACATACTACAGTAGTGGTTCCTATATCTATCGCCACCCCATAGATTTTATCAGAGGTATCCCCTTTATCCACATCCAATATCTTATTGCCATCATAGGCAACTGTCACCTTAAAATCTGAATCCCTAAGCACCTGAGGCAGCCTTCTTATCAGGAATATTCCAGCTTCCGGGGCTTCTGTTTTCAAAGCATCGGCTAACCTTTTGAGGTCATCCCGTTGGTCATCCACAGATGGTACATCCAATTCAATATATTTTTTGGCAATCTGTGGAGAGATATCCACAGAGTATTCAATCCCTGTGGACATTATCTGAGCTCCTTCCAGATAGTTCTCCATGACTACTTCCGTATCTCCCAATATTCCGGTCATACAGGCCAGACGATAGCCATCCTGCTTCTCCTTATGGGACAAAAATTGGGATTCCAGATGGGTCATATCTGATACCTCGCCATTTCGTACCCGGACTTTACATTTTCCACAAATCCCCTTTCCACCACAAGGAGCTTCGATATAGATGTTGTTCTGACGGAATATATCCATAAGACTGCTGCCGCCATAACAAGTCACGTCTTTATGACCCTCATCGGATAATATTCTTACGGTATATTGCCTGCTGCCCAGATTTTGTCCATTATCCATGACTCCCCAACGTCCTTTCTTATAACTCTATAGCAAAATCCCTTATCACTCCATTAAACCCATTTTAAGCTTCCTATGGCTTTGGCTGTTATGATGGTCTCGATTAATATCTCCCGTGTAGATTCTTCCTGTTCTCCGTGTTTTCCTTGTTCTCCGTGTTCTCCTTGCTCTTCTTTCTCTTTTTCTGATTGAGATCCCGGTATATTTATTTCTGTTTTATTCTCATCCATCTCAATAGAAATATCATAGTCAGAAGCTCCCTTCGCCATAGCAAGCTCCCCAACCAAATCTTTGCCCTCACCTTTTGACCAATCCCGGGCCTTTGCATAGTCATCAAAGTGTTTCTTTACCCTTGGAGAGAAGCAATCATAGCCTTCTACTCCCGCTACGGTATATCTTGGCTTTATAATGATCCTCTCCTCTACGGAGATACTTCCCGTGATGGCCCCTATCGCATTGGCCACTGCGGCATACTTCTCTATTATACAGGTAGTATTTAAGGATGATGCTACATCCGGCAGGTATACATGAATAGGGGCTCCTATTCCTACCAGTGAAAAGTCCGTGGACAATCCAATGGATAGATAGGGATTTCTTTGCATATGGGAGTTTTGGCAGCCCAATAAGATCATCTTTTCAAGTTCTGGCGTGAAACCATGTTTCAGCAGGGATGGATCATCCCTTTTAATAAGTTCGTGAACAATATTTAAGTATAGTCTGGATTTTATAGTGCTATTGACCTCATGGATAAGTTCTTCCAATGTTATCTTTAGACGACTTGCTAAAATCTCTGCCCCTAAAAGAGCAGCCTGTCCATTCCATCCAGAAAAATCACCAGTAAGATGCATTATATCTGTAGGGGTTAGCGCACTCCTCATAATGATCCCCAACTGCTCAAGCCTATCGGGTTTGATAGTATAGATAGAAGTTTCCACTGCCTCTGCCAGTTTTTCCATGCTTAAAGGTCCTTCTTTAAGAGCTTCCACTATTCTCTTCTCTTCTGTAGTAAAATCTCCATCCTGGGGAATTTCCCCTATTGAATAGAAAAATTGACACAGGGAACGGGTGTGTATCCTGTTCTCCTCATGTAAAAGCTTGATTTGGCCCAAAACTTTCGGCCATCTATGGGCAAGCCAGGATAGGGGAGCAACCCGTCGCGGACCTATTATAAGCTTATCCCTGGAGTCAAAGCTTATTTGGCTGTCTCCCCCCAGACCAATGGTTCGAATGTCCACAGATTTCACAGCTGTTTTCCAATTGCCTACATCCGCTCCTTCATAAGCAAGAAAAGGCTTCCCCTCCTTAACAATTGCCAAATCACTGGTGGTACCTCCCATATCAACAACTACACAGTTTTGTTGTCCGCTCACATTGATCCCACCAATTACGCTGGCAGCAGGACCTGAGAGCAAAGTCTCCACCGGCCTGTTCCTTACGTATCCTTCGGACATTACGCTGCCATCACCACAAACAATAGCCAGGGGTGCATGGATGCCCCTCTCCTTTAAACCCACCTTAACGGCATCTATGAATTTATTTATCAGCGGAATAAGCTTTGCATTGAGCAGGGCTGTGGCAGCCCTTTTTAAAAAATTCAGTTCTCCAGCCAGCTCATGCCCACAGACCACCGGCAGACCCGTCCAATCATAAATCAGTTCCTTGGCCTTTTTTTCGAATTCCGGATTTCTGATACCCCACATCTGTACAATAGCAAAGGAATCCGTTTTTCCCATTGTATTTTTTATTTTATCATGAAGAACATCCCAATGGGGTTCCTCTGTCACTTCCCCCCGGAGATCATGCCCTCCCCGAATGAATATGATATCCTCTATGGAAGGCAGCCCGTATTGCTGTCCATTCTTTTTAACGATATTCTCATCGCAGCCGATGAGTATTAACTTTGCCCTGCTTCCTTTATCCTCTACACATGCGTTTGTAGCCAGGGTAGTGGATAAGGATACCACCCCAATCTTTTTCAAAAGTTCCTGCGGCATTTGATCCAATACATGTATAATCCCAAGTTTTAAATCCTCCTTCACTGTGAGGGATTTAGCACCTTTTATAACCTTGCTGTCATCAAAATCGTAGATTACACCATCGGTATAAGTGCCTCCGGTATCTATGCCTAACCCTAATCTCATTTTTCACCTCAATGAATATATCTTTGTTACATGCAATGTATCTACATTATAAGTCAGCTGCTCATAATGAGCCTCATATACAAAACAATATAAAATGGACAGGTAGTTGTCAATGAAATAATTTACTGTTTTTTGTAGAAATATTGGAATCAAATGCCTTCCTATTTCCCGGATTTGCAGGCAAATAAAAAAACGGCTTCGTTCCCAGAGAAGAAGAACGAAGCCATCTCACCTTTGTATCCAATGGTTTCAGAAAAAAAAGAACCTGTTATCTCGTAATAGCCTTAAAAGCAGCCGCCTGTGCGGTCATGCTGCGTTCCGAGGCCAGACGCTCAATCGAGGAAGCTCCAAAGAAACCGTCCAGCTCCGGAATTTTCCGAATGATATAGGCGGCATCCTCAGGATCGGCAATCGGGCCGCCATGACAGATAACCATGACATTCGGGTTCACCTTACGCCCGGCTTCCAGGATCTCCCGGATAAGAGGGACACAGTCGTCCAGGGTTTTTGCCGTTTCGGCGCCAATGGAGCCTTTCGTGGTAAGGCCCATATGGGCAACCAGAATATCGGCCCCGGCCTGCGCCATGGCGGCAGCCTGTTTTGCATCGAAAACATAAGGACAGGTAAGCATATCCAATTCATGGGCTTTGCGGACCATGTCCACTTCGAGACCATAGCCCATGCCTGTCTCTTCCAGATTCTGACGGAACACACCGTCGATCAGACCAACTGTCGGGAAATTCTGTACACCATTGAAGCCCTGTTCCTTTAATTCCTTCAGATAGATTTCCATAACGCGGAAAGGATCCGTACCGCAAACGCCTGCCAAAACCGGCGTCTTTTTTACAATCGGCAGCACTTCATGGCCCATTTCCACGACAATCTGGTTTGCATCACCATATGCCAGCAAACCGGACAGGGATCCGCGCCCGGCCATGCGGTAGCGGCCTGAGTTGTAAATAATCAGCATATCAACATCGGCCTTTTCCGAACATTTCGCAGTCATCCCAGTCCCTGCACCAACGCCGACCAGAATCTTGCCTGCATCCGTCTGCGCCTTGAAATCCGATAAAATTTCTTTCCGAGACTTATAAAGCATGTTATTTTCCTTCCTTTCAAAAATTGTGATACCGAACTTCCGTTTTCCGTATCTTCGCATAGTTTGCCCATCCGTATCTTATTTCTCCATCATTTCCACAAGCTTCTTCGCAGCGGCAATGGCAAACTCACGGTCGTTTATCAGGCAGTTCATTTCATACAGCTGTACAACATCACGGTTTATATTTTTTCTGAGCATGTCAAACAACATCCGATCCTCCTCCGGACCATAAAACGGCTGACCTTCGGCGTCAATCATCGAAACGCCTTTCAAAGGCAGGAATAGGGCGGTTTTTCCTTTTGCAAGGTTAAACTTTTCCGCCAGCTTCTTTCCGAGGATCTCATTTTCCTGAACGGTGGTGCGCATCAGGGTAACCGTCGGATTGTGCCGGTAAAGATTCCGTCCCTGATACTCTTTGGGCACGGTATCCCACGGCCCGAAATTCACCATATCGCACGCCCCCACCGAAACCACCTGTGGGATACCGCACAAACCCGCCGCTTCGCAGCGATGCGGGCCCGCATTCAGGACTCCGCCGAAAAGCTCGTCGCACCATTCGGTAGTGGTCAGATCGAGTACGCCTTTGAAATATCCGCTGTGGATAAGGGATTCCATCGTCCGGCCTCCGGTTCCCGTCGCATGGAAAACGAGAACCTCATAGCCCTGGGATTCCAGATATTCTTTGGCAAAATCAATGCACGGAGTCGTAACACCGAACATGGTCGCTGCGACCAACGGTTTTTTGTCAACCGATTTGTTCATCCTGTGCTCCAGCATACCCGCCATGGCAAACACCGCATTGCTGAAAATCCTTGTCGAAATGATGTTAAGCCCTGCAACGTCAACAATCGATGGAATCAGAATCACGTCGCTGGTACCCACATACTGCTCCGTATTGCCGGAAGCCATGGTGGAGACCACAATCTTTGGCACGCCGATGGGAAGCCTGCGCATCGCCGGGGCAATGATTGAGGTTCCTCCGGAGCCACCCAGTGAAAAGATGCCGTCGAATTTTCCTTCCTCATAAAGGCGGGGAATGATCTTTTCCGTCCCGCGGGACATCACGGCCGTAGCGCGGGCACGGTCTTTCCTTTCAACAATTTCAGACAGGTTCTCGCCGGCTTCCGCCGCAACTTCCTGATTGGACACGTCAGGTGTGAAAAGCGGCTGAAAAGTTCCCGTATGAACGGTAAATGTTTTTATGCCGATTTCTTCAAACAGCTCCTTGATAAAAAGGAATTCCTTCCCTTTGCTGTCGAAAGTCCCGGCAATTGCAACGGTTTTCATTTGAAAATGCCTCCTTTCCTTTATATAAGTTCCGCAGTTGTTCTCTTCCGGTGCCGGCTCTCTCTTCCAGTACCGGATTTCTCTTCTGGTGCTGGCTCTCTCTTCCGGTACCGGCCTTCTCTTCTGATGCTGGCTCTCTCTCTTCCGGTACCGGCTTTCTCTCTTCCGGTACCGGCTCTCGCACCGGCTCCAATTCTTTGCGAACCTTACTTTTCTTTTTAACTCCGTCCAAAGTATTTTGCATATCCTGAGCCCTATGCTGCAGGGATCCCTTATATGCAGCGAACGGACTGGAACCCGTGATGCACCGCCTTCAGGATATTGTCCGGTGCCTCCGCATCCCCTACAATGGAACAATCCACTTTGCCGTCGATGGCATCATACAGGGAGTCATTGGCACGATATCCGGCTGCCACCGCCACGGTATCCGCCTTGATGGTCTCCTGTTTTCCATCCTTTTCATAGTGCACGGCGTGATCCTTAAACTCCGTCACTTTTGCGCTGGTAATGATCTTAATATCGCATTCCTCCATCAGATGACGCAGGGACTGATCATTGTTCCTGCTGTGGCGCACAGTCATCAGGATTTCCGGAAGCATCTCAAGGATCGTCACGTCATCTGCATGCTCCGCGCAATGGCATGCCGTTTCACAGCCAACCAGGCCGCCGCCCAGCACAACCACTTTCTTTCCATAATCCTTCTTATGGGTCAGCAGATCATTGGCACCGACAACGAAGGATTCCTCTACGCCCTTGATGGGAGGCATCACCGGAGTGGAACCCGCTGCGATGATCACCTTGTCATAATTTCCGGCAATTATGTTTTCCGGGGTGGCTTCCTTCATAAGGGATACCCTTATGTTGCTGCGGTACACCTTACCGATCAGATACTGGACATAGTCCTTGACATCCTTCTTGAATCGGGGACCGCCTGCCGCCAACAGCAAGCCGCCCAGCTCAGTGGTCTTTTCCCAGAGCTCGGTCTGCAACCCTCTCCCGGCTGCCGTAATTGCCGCCACCATGCCGGCCGGGCCGCCTCCCACCACAAGAACACGCTTTTTGGGATCGCCGGGCACAACCGGATAATAATCCTCCGCAAAAGTAAGCGGGTTGACTGCACAGTGCATCATTTTGCCGCTGAATCCCGCATAGAGACATTCGTTGCAGCCAATACAGGGGATGATGTCGTAGGTCTCATTCTTCCGGACCTTGTTCACCCAGTGGGGATCGCAGATTGCCTCATGGCCCAGTCCGATATAATCGGCTTTCCCTTCCTGCAGGGCGGCTTCGGTATCCGCCGGATTTTGCATCTTGCCCTGGGACATAACCGGAACATTGACATGTTTTTTGATTTCAGCAGCAATGTCCAGCTGTACACACGGCGGTTCATATACCGTGTCAATTGCCTTATACCAGGCTTCATAGCATCCAACGTCAACATGAAGAAGATCCACTCCGGCCTTTTCCAGGATCTTTGCCATGGCAATCCCTTCGTCCATTTCCCGGCCGCCGGGTACTCCATGATAAGGCGTAAACTTGAACAGAATGGGAAAGTTCGGGCCAACCGCTTCCCGAATCGCCTTGATGCACTCTACGGAAAAACGCATCCTGTTTTCCAGGCTGCCGCCGTACTCATCCGTTCTCTTATTCCACAATTCCGACTGAAACTGGTCCATCAGATAGCCGCCGTAGCCGTGAAGCTCCACTGCATCCGCCTCGGCACGCTTTGCAGTGGCAGCGCCTTCTCCCATCTTCTGAACCAGATACTGGATGTCTTCTTTCTCAAAAGCCCGGCACTTTACATCCGGAAACCAGAACGAAGTGTTCTCACTGCTGGAATAGGGCCGGACATCCCCGGTGGAAAACTGCATTCGCCCCAATCCGGGGGTCAGTTGAATACAAATTCTGGTTCCCTGATTGTGAACCCTTCGGACCAGAAAGTTCATCTGTTCGAAGGATCTTGGAGTGCCCAGAATATTGGCCGCCTTTGCCTCATATTTTGTGGAGACCTGGTTGGCCGAGGTAATGATAAGGCCAAATCCGCCTTTTGCCCGTTCCTCATAATAACGGATGGCACGATCCGAAAAAGATCCGTCCGGTTCGGTTGCCGTCCCCATGGGGGCCATGTACATTCTGTTTCGCAGCTTCATATTCCGAACCTGGGTATGTTCAAATATTTTCATAGTGTTCCTCCCTTTTGCTTATGTTTTCCTGCATTTTTAATTTACCCTCTTCGATTGAAAATATCAATTCGTCATGTTCTGCCGGATTTTCTTTTGTACTTTCTCCTGAACTGTCTCCTATACTTTCTTCAGAACTGTCTCCTACTTCTTCAAAACCGTCTCCTACTTCTTCAAAACCGTCTCCTGTAATTTCTTTTGTACTTTCTCCTGTAATCTCTTCTGTAATTTCTCCTGATTCCTTTGGACGGCGCAGCAGTCCATGCATTCGGATATAATAGGTGGTGCCAAGGATCAAAGCCGCCCCGGTCCATGCCGTAATCTCCGCATAGTACAAACCTCTTTCCCCGATAAAGGAGGGAAGAATCAGCACTGTGGAGATCCTCATGACCAGCTCCGCCAGCCCGGACAGCATAGGAATCACAGTATCACCCATGCCCTGAAGGGCAGAACGATAAAGATGAAGGAAATACAGTACAAAAAGCAGGCACGACATGGTAAAAAGATATTGATAAGCCACATCCAGTACGGCTTTCACCTCATCCGGGGTACCGGACAAAAACAGCATCAGAATCCTGCGCCCAAACAATATCATAACGACAGAAATGGCACAGGCAATGGCAACACAGATCCTGAGGGCCGCATTCATCCCTATCCGGATCCGCTGAATCTTTCCCGCACCGATATTCTGCCCGGTAAAGGTGGACATGGAATAGCCGAAAGAGGTGGCCGCCAGCTCCAGCAGCCCATACAACTTATTGGTGGCGAGAAATCCGGCGATATACACAGAGCCATAGCCGTTGATGACATACTGCACTACCATGCCGCCTACGCTGATAATGGCATTCTGGAGCGCCATGGGGGTACCGATTTTGACCAGCGAGCCTGCCATTTTTCTGCCCGGTTTCCAGTGATGCGCTTCCAGGAAAAGAATTGGAACCCCCCGGACAACTTTCATACAATAAAAACACGAAAACAGCTGACCCAGCACCGTTGCCGCGGCAGCACCGGTAATTCCCCAATGAAAGGACGCGACAAACACGATGTCCAGGACAATGTTGATCACGGAAGCCAGTATCATGGCAATCAAAGGCGACTTGCTGTCGCCCAGCGCCCGTAATATGGAGGATAATATATTGTAAGCGGTGACCACTGCAATGCCGGAAAACAATACCGTCAGATAACGGACAGCACCGCCAAAAACATTTTGCGGGGTGTTCAGCAAGTGCAGCAGCGGCTTCAGAAAGGCCAGACTCAGGGCGGTCACTGCAGCAGCAACAATCGCAGAAATCACAATGCTGTTCGTAACCGCTGTTTTCAGGCCTTCATAATCTTCCGCGCCGTAGCACTGAGAGATCTTTATGGAAAAGCCCTGTGTCAGCCCGATCACCAGGCCCAATACCAACATGTAAGGCCAATCGGCAGCTCCCAGAGAGGCCAATGCTTCCACTCCGATTAATTTTCCGACAACGATGGTGTCCACCACGGTATACAGCTGCTGAAAAATACTGCCGAGCATCAAAGGCAGGGCAAAACGTACAATCAGTCCAGTTGGCTTTCCCGCAGTCATATCCTGAACATGAACAGACAAACAACCAAACTCCTTTCCGGAATCAAATGAGATGATCCTAAGTGAACTTTCTGAAAGACGACTCTTAAAAACTACGCTTGCAATCTCCCGTAAGCCCTGTATATAAGGAAGGATCCTTTCCATAATATCCTATGAAAATCCCATTGTCAATCACCGGAGAAGAGGTCTCAATAATCTCCCATCGTATTATAGATTATAGTTTTCATCTGACATTCCTGAAAAAATAGCCTGATTTGACTGACGCCATAATCAAATCTGTGTATTGGAAAAGCAAAAATCGGAATACTAGAAAAATATGAAGCAAATATATATTGAAAGTATATCAAATGGATTGACAAATGCTAGTCCAATGATATAATATTAGTAGTATAGGATAGAGGTGATTTCATGGCACAAATTAGCTTGCGTTTGGATGATGACGTAAAGAAAAGCGCAGAACAGACTCTCAATGAAATAGGGCTGAGTATGTCAACAGCAATCAACATATTCTTAAGAAAGGTTGCCAGAGAGAAACGCATTCCGTTTGAATTGACCGCAGACCCATTTTACAGTGAAAGCAATATGGCCCACTTAAGGCGAGGAGTTGCAGCATTGAATGCAGGTAAAGGTGTGGAGCATGAGCCTATTGAGGTAGACAGGAATGAAAAAAATATGGTTTGATGAAGCGTGGGACGATTATTTGTATTGGCAAATGCAGGATAAGAGAACGATAAAACGTATCAACATGCTAATCAAAGATATTGAAAGAGGGCATTTTAGCGGCATTGGAAGGCCAGAGCAGCTAAAGGTCGACTTGGGTGGATTTTGGAGTCGCCGTATTGACGATACAAACAGACTTGTTTACCGAGTGAGCGGAGCTACTTTAGAAATCCTTTCCTGCCGTGGACATTATGACAATTGATAGCCCCGCATATGGAAAAAGTTATACTGCATTCTATGTATAAGGAAGGTGCTCTCTTGAGTGCCTTCCTTTTTTAGATTTTATTGCTCATAAGAAATATGCAAAAACTATCAACAAACAGTACTTATCATCTGCAGTTCTACCCTATTCCTTTACCGCTCCCATAACAAGTCCGGTAACAAAATATTTCTGCAGGAAAGGATATATGATCAGAATGGGCAACATGGATACCACAGCTTTTGCTGAATTGAATGTCAGGTTCGACATTTTAAGCTGCCGAATGATTTCTTCAGGGCGCATATTCTGCATTGCCTGAGTGCTGAGCTGGACAGTCAGCGATTGGATGTATGTCTGAAGCGGTTGCTTCGCCGGGGTATTTATATAGATCTTACCATCAAAAAACGAATTCCAATGACCAACAACAGCAAATAATGTTATAGTGGCAATAGATGGTTTAGCCAAAGGTACCATGATTTTTAGCAAAATATATAGAGGACTGGCTCCATCAACCAGAGCCGCTTCTTCAAGAGATTTCGGAATACCTTTGAAAAAGTTCATGAGGATAATAACACTGAAAACGGGTACTGCACCCGGTAATACCAAAGCCCATATAGTATCCATCAAGTTTAAATCCTTTATCAGAATAAATGTAGGGACAAGGCCTCCATTAAACAACATAGTAAACACCAATATCCACATATAAACATTTCTTGCAGGAAAAACATGCTTATCCTTGGATAGAGGAAATGCCATGAAGATAGAAAGCAGGACGTTTATTGTTACACCAAGTATTACCCTTACTACAGATACACCAAAAGCTGTAAAATAACGATCGTCCTTAAAAATTTCCTGATAGGAAGAAAGGTTAAAATTGACTGGCCAGAAATAAACATTTCCCAATGCCGCACTGGTTTTATCACTAAAGGATATTGCAATGGCATTCAATATTGGAATCAGGCAGGACAAAGCCATAACAGATAATATAATTATGTTAAGTACATCGAAGAAACTTGTTTTTTGCCTCATGCTGTTCATCCTCCTTAAAATATGCTGTATCCTGCAAACTTATCTGCAAGTTTATAGGCCAATACGATTAAGACAAAACTGACAACGGATTTAAAAAGTCCAACCGCCGTTGCAAAGCTATACTGCATCTTTTCAAGCCCCATACGGTATACATACGTATCAATTATATCTCCGCTTTCATAGACTAATGGGCTGTACATTGTGAAAATCTGCTCAAACCCGGCATTCAATACATTACCCAGTGCCAGTGTAGCCATTAGAATAATAGTTGGCTTAATGGATGGCAAAGTAACATATTTAATCTTATGCCATCTGTTTGCACCGTCAATCTCAGCAGCTTCGTACAAATTGGGATTGATGTTTGTCATAGCTGCTATATAGATAACAGCACCATACCCAAATTCTTTTCATACATCAGTAGAAATTATTACAGATCGAAACCATTTATTGCTGGTCAAAAACATAGCAGGTTCAGCGCTGAATACAGATCCGATCTTGTTCACCATACCTGTATAGGAGAAGCCTCATCGGTTCACTGGGACGCCGATTACCCTTCCTAACTTACCAAATATAAAATTCTCCAATTTACACGGATAAAGGCATGAAAGTGGAGGATGGTGATGGCAATATCACGGAAATTGCTTCGGACACTTCCATCATAGTCTTTGGGACAAAGCCGGAACCTGATCTTGCCAACGCTATCTGCAATGCATATCCAACAGCCAGGGCAATTGGGGGACTACACGGAAATCAGCCAGGTCGGCGATGTCGTCGGGCAGGGATTCCTTGCAGCCTGGTCCATTCAATAAGGAGAACCAGATATTTGAAAGAAAAGGCCATTTTATTCAAATAATACAAAGTCTTTGAATTTACTGATATGAATCTCAGACATTATGACGTTTAAAAAGGCCGGGAAGAATGCTTTCCCGACTTTTTTAAAACTTTAGGGACAGAATAAGAATTGATCCGGTGATTTGGAGAACGGAACCTAATCATATAAATTTAGCATCCATCTCCTTTCCCCGCATTTTTGCCCGGTACTCTCCCGGAGTAATTCCCTCTATTTTACGAAACTTCCGGATGAAACTTGATGTGTTATAATATCCGACCTGCTTTACAATTTCATTGATGCTGATGTTTCCCCCCAAAAGCATTTTTTTGGCTTCCTTCATTCGTATATCCGTCACATAATCCCTAAAGTTAAATCCTGTCTGCTCCCGGATAAAACGACTCATATAGACCGGCGAAAGCCCAAAATATTCTGCTATACTGTCCAGCCCCAAATCCGGATTACAATAGTTTTCTGTGATATAATGGATAATTTGCTTTTTAAAATTATTTCTTTTCTGGAATTTGCTTTTATTCACTGCATCACAAATTTTTTGGGCAGCCAACATGACATTTTTCTTCAATGCCTGTCTGGATGCATAGGACAGCATAAACGAAAGATCACATTCCGGATCTGCACAGCTTACTTCCTTTGCCAGCGTTACGATATCTTTGACACACATATACAAAGCATATTGCTGTATGGAATCCCTTCCATCCTGAAAGACTTCACTTGCGCAAAATTCAGTAAAACTGTCCTGTGCGCCTTTCAAATCTCCTTCCTTGATCTGCTGGATAAAAAGAGATTGAATGGAAACAGGATAATCCGGAATTCCTATGTTCGTGAGTTCCTGGATTTCATTGATTCCCAAAACTTCTTTATCTTTGGACCGAACATTATATTCGCTGACTACTCTTGCCTCCTGATAGGATTTTCGCAGATTCCATAAAGAGGGATACACATTTCCACAGCCAAACACCACTCTTATATTTTGTTGTGGAAAATGATCCAGCTCCCTTTTTATCTCAGCAAAAAGCAGGTGTTTATAGTTGAGATCCCTTAGATTGACAATCAGGAATGACACGGCCTCTCCAAAATGCTCCATACAGTATATAGAACATGGCGTTACAAAATTTTTCTGTATCTTATGAATCTCCTCTGTCACAAACTTCATATAATGAGAACGTTCTGCCACATCAAAAGCTCCATCCAACTCTAAAGTAATTACAAAAAAATATGGTTCCTTAAAATCCAAATCAATATTTTTGATATTCTGATCAAATTCTTCCTGCGTGATATCCGAATACAGCAGAATATCCAATACCCTGTCCTTCACATAAGGTGTTTGTGAATGGATAATCCTCCGTAATTCCTGATTTTGCTCGGTTTTCCACTTGAAATATCCTGAAATCATATCATATTCATTGCCATTTGCAGAAATCTTTTGAACATCCGTTTCCTGAACAATACGACGTAGCGGTTTGTAATAGGCAAATGACAGAGCGATTCCTGTTCCTGCACAGATAAATTCAATGACCGTGAAAACCAGAATCAAACGATTGATATCCTCCAAAGCCTTAGAATGATAAATACTCTCGGGCAAAGCCACTGCACAGATCCATCCTGTTCGGTCAGACTTTGTGTTGATAATTGAATAGTCTTTGCCATCGGCTAATTTTATAAGGCCATTTTTTTCATTGCTTCTATCTTTTAGAAAATTTATCGCGATTCGGCAATCTTCTTTATCCGGGTTATTCGTAGCTATCATTTTATGGGGCCCCTCCAATACAAAGGCATAGCCATTCACGTTATCAATCATATTTGAAAAAAGCCCCAGGTATTCGCTTCTGTCAATCACGAAAAATACGCTGACACGATGATTTCGTATGGGAAATTGAAATACTACTTCTTCCTTCTTTTGATTACTTATCAATTCATAGGTCTGAAGGTTTCCTATTGAAGGAACATTTTCCTCATTCATCCATTTATGAAATCGATTCTTCTCTTCAACTGTCATCATATAGTATTTGCTTGACATGGCATCGTAATCCATTATGCCATTTTTACTGTATACAAGATTTTCATCTCTTATCCACAGAAAAGGATTTGCGATATTAACAGCATCCACCATATGATATTGAAACACATTCAGTGCATGCTTTTTTTCTGCCTGGGTTCCGGTCAGATTCCTGTAGCACAGCTCAGGTTCTTGCTCCAATCGTTTGGCAATAAAGAAATATTCTTTATATTCCCTTTCAATAATGTTTGTAATCTGAGTCAGCTGGTAACGGTTCAGTTGCTGTACGTTCTTTTTGACAGCATCCAGATTATAACGATAAAAGAATATCGACACAATAAAAAGCGGGATCATCGAAATCATCAAAAAGGATAAGATATACCGATATAAAACGCTCATGGACTTTGACTTTTTCAGCATGAAATATCTCCCCTCCTATATCCTGTGAAAAAACGGATCCCCGCTTTTATTGTTATAGAGCTAACCCTTCAAGCTACCGGCCATAATGCCTTTCACAAAATACTTCTGTAAAAATGGATAGACAACCAATATCGGCAAGGTGGAAACAATGATCACGGCATATTTCAGTATTTCTGCCCGCTGCATCATTTCAGAAGCATATTTTGCATTCTCAGCGGACATACCGCCGCTGATCAGGTTGGTCATGGCATTGTTGCCCTGCAGAAGAAGGTTACGCAGCACCAATTGCAGTGGGAACCGTTCTGGACTGTTAATGTAAATAAGAGCCTCAAAAAATTGATTCCAATGTCCGACACCATAAAACAGTGCCATGGTAGCAATAATGGGTTTGGAAAGCGGAAGAACTACAAATATAAAAGACCGGAATTCTGAACAGCCATCAATTTTTGCTGCCTGGAGGATTTCATCCGGAATACTGGTTCTATAGTACGTTCTTACGAGAATCAGATTATACACGGAGACGGCTCCGGGTAAAATAAGTGCCCATAAAGAATCCTGCATCCGTAACGTGCGGGAAATTAATAAGTAAGATGGAATCATGCCACCAGAGAAAAACATCGTAAAGGCAAAAAGAAACATAACCGGACGAATAAACGGAAGATGCGATTTTGACAAGGCATACGCCCCAGTCATAGTCATGGCAAGATTTATTATTGTTCCCACTATGGTGAGAAAAATTGTATTGGCATATCCTGTCCATATCTCATTACTCTGCAATACAAATTTATAGCCTTCGATGGTCAGCCCTTTGGGTAAAAACAGGACCCGTCCGGAATTCACCGCAGCAGGACTGCTTACAGATGCTATCCCCACAAAATATAACGGATACAAAATGATAAGAAACAGTAATGTTAAAATAACGCCGTTTACCACATCAAAAATTTCCGCTTTTCTCATTCCCTGCAATTTTAATCTCTCCTTACCACAGACTGGTTTCACCCAGCCTGTTACAGATAAAATTTGTTGCTATAATCAGAATAAAGTTCACAATGGACCCGCATAGCCCTACTGCAGAAGACAGGCTGAATTTACCGCCCCGGATGCCAATCCGATAGGTATAGGTGGAAAGTACATCCGCTCTTTCCATGATAGATGGATTCTGCAGCAGGAGTACCTTTTCAAAATCACTGCCCAACATGCCTCCTATGGTGAGAATCAATTGTATGACAATCATAGGAGTGATTCCCGGAAGGCTGATATGCCAGATGCGCTGCAAACGGCTTGCACCGTCTATCGTTGCAGCTTCATATAAGCTATTATTTATTCCTGCCAATCCAGCTACATATATAATCGAATTCCATCCAATATGCTGCCATACGCCCGACCACACGTAAATATGGGGAAAATAGTTTGCCTGTGACATAAAATTGATCGGTTTATGACCAAAAGACTCGATAAACTTATTAACAAATCCTGCTGTCGGTGAAAGAAACAAGGTAATCATGGCAGCCATTACCACCGTAGATATAAAATGCGGTGCATATGTTACAGTTTGTATCACCTTTTTGTATCCTAACGACCGCATTTCATTCAAGGAAATAGCCAAAATAATCGGCAATGGGAAACTCACCAAAAGAGAATATAGGGAAAGAAGCAATGTATTCCCAAGTACATTATAAAATTGATTCATCGACAGAAAATTTTTGAAGTGTTTCAGCCCCACCCATGGACTATTCCATATTCCAAGCCCTGTATTATAATCTTTGAACGCAATTTGAACCCCATACATTGGCACGTAGGCAAAGATAATAAAATAAACAAGGCAAGGAAAAAGCATAAGATATATCTCATAATTCTGTGACATCAAATGCAGTTTGGATTTTTTGCGTTCCTTACGCATATTTTTCTCCTGACTTCTTAAAATTCTGCATCAAAAGCCAATTAATAATATAGCCTTTGATGCAGTTGGTTTATATATCCTTCGCATCCGTTCACGCTGTTACGGATTAGTTACTCATGTAACGATCATATGCAGTTTGATAAACTGCAACAAGGTCATCCAGTCCACTGCCTTCCAGATAACTCCTGGTTTCTTCAATCCCACTTTCAATGGGAACATCGCCCATCACCATTTTTGCTTCCATTTGATCAAAATAGGTCGTGACATCATCCAGGATAAGCGTTATCTTTTCCTGCTCCCGCGGAGTAAAAAACAACGTTGGAAAATTGGGAACCACATACGGCGCAATTCGTTCTTCCATCATATCTTTAAACGAAGCATCTTCCGGAGCCTTTTCCTCTTTGGACTTAATCTCACTGTATTGCGAGTAACCCTGCAGAAATCCGGTTACACTTACTTCCTTGCACAACCATTCCCAAACACCATTATAACCCTCCGGAATCTCATAATGAAAAGAAGTTTTATCTTCATTCCAGATGATTCCTCCTTCGCCATCCCATTCTCCTTTTACCGGACCGACAATCAATTTGCAGCCGTCTTCCGTCCAGAAATAATCCATATATTCAATGGTCTTTTCCGGATTTTTGTTGTCGGATGTCAAATAAATATTGCCGACACTTACCACATCTCCATACCAGACAGGTTCCTTTTGATAGTCACTGGTAAGCGGATATGTGACCTCGTATTGCCCATATATTTTGGGATCCGTCGTACCGACATTGATAAAATGAGCATCGTCAGTATAAGCACCAAGTTGAAGATTCGCACCTTTCGCCCGAAACTGAGCAACATTTTGCGTATAATATTCATTATCCAACAGTTTCTCATTGTATAGCTGATGCATATTCTGTAAATATTCTTTATAGATTGGCATGTTAATCAGGTGCTGTATTTTTCCATCCACAGCTTGAAATTGAGATTTTCCGGCTTGATTCAATTGAATTCCCAAAGGGTTTGCCACAAAGGGATCAACCTGATAACTGCCAACCACACCGGACAGCGGATAAACTTCTTCACCGGTTCCCTTAGGATCGGAATCCTTAAATGCTTTTAGAAGTGCATAGAATTCCTCATAGGTATGGGGCAATTCCTTCCCTACAACATCAGCCCATTTTTTATTGATAAAGCATCTTGCACCAGGCGTTTCTGCAGAACCGCCGGTAAACGTACCAGCCATACCATACATCTCACCGTCCGGTGCATAAAGCTTTTTCCCATCCGGATATTTCTCAAGGCACTTCACATAATTTGGAGCATGTTCTTTCAATAAAGACGTAATCGGCATGATCTGACCTGCCTCACTATATGTAACGATTTCATCATTCGTCAAGCCGCTCATCAGCACATCCGGCAATTCATTCGAAGCAAACATAAGGCTCTTTTGATCATCCCACTGGTCGTATCCATACATTTTAATATGGAAATTCATCTTGTGTGACTTCTCCATCTCTTGAAAAAGCCACATATCCGAATTCACGTAAAATTCCGGATTGGTAACAACGACCATATCCTGCCACAAAATATCCTTTCCTTCACTATTCGATTTGGCTTTCTTCGCCTGTTTGGATTCTTGTTTGGATTTCGTATTTTTTGAGCTACCGATTCCCCCACTTTCGGAGCAACCGGAAAACATGGAAATAAAAAGGGCGATACATACAATAAGCATAAAACCATTGTGCCTTTTCACATCTATTCCTCCCATGAAGGTATCTTAATTGATGCCTCACTTATTCTTATTTCTGAATCCATCCTAACCACTTTATAATCCTGGATCCCCGTCGCCGCGACTTGTTTCACAACTTGATCTCTGCCTTTCATTGATTTGATTTCGAAATAGAACCGGTTCCTTACTGTTTATATTGTATCCTGCCGAAATATCGCGTTCAATATGCCAAACTAAATGAAGAGTATGCATTCCTTAACTTTCGAAGAAGCACCATGAAAAAAGGCAATGTATAAAAGAAGAAAGAATATGCAGCAATAAATATTTACGCTCTGTTTTATTTCGCTCATTCCCGGTCAGCGAAATCATGATATAATATGGTTTGTTGATTTGATCGTCAAAACTTTTGGTAACACCACGATTCCTTATCTGTCTGTTCCCGTCATTCATACAAAACATAACCATCCGAAAGGAGAGCAAGAAATGAAACTCAGCAAAGCCGTACTGAAAGATCGGATCCACGCCTGCTGGATCGGCAAGAACATCGGCGGCACCATGGGAACGCCGTATGAAGGCAAAACGGAAATGCAGGATATCCGGGGATTTGTTACGCCCAGCGGCAAGCCACTGCCCAATGATGATCTGGATCTGCAGCTGGTCTGGCTGCTTGCCATGGAAGAACACGGCCCATACAATCTGAACGCACAGATCCTGGGAGAATACTGGATCAGCTACATCACTCCCCATTGGAACGAATACGGCATTGGCAAAGCCAATCTGAAAGCCGGGCTTTTGCCTCCCCTGTCCGGACAATATCAAAACAACTGGAAACATTCCAACGGAGCCTGGATCCGCTCTGAAATATGGGCCTGCCTGGCGCCCGGCTGCCCGGACATCGCCATCCGGTATGCCCTGCAGGATGCCTGCGTGGATCACGGTATGGGAGAAGGCACCTATGCGGAATTCTTCACCGCTGCCATGGAAAGTGCAGCGTTCGTGGTTTCGGACATCCGAAAACTGATTGGAATCGGCCTCTCGAAAATTCCTTCCGGCTGCCGCGTTTCCAGAAGCATCCGGCTGGTCCTGGATTGTTATGACAAGGGGCTGGACTGGAAAACCACCCGCAGCCGTCTGGTGGAGGACAGTGCGGATCTCGGCTGGTTCCAGGCGCCGGCAAACCTTGGGTTTGTGGTGCTGGGCCTGCTCTATGGCAATGGGAATTTCAAACGTTCCATGATCCTTGCCATCAATTGCGGGGATGACACGGACTGCACCGGCGCCACGGTGGGAGCCCTGCTCGGCATCCTTGGCGGCATGGATGGAATCCCAGAAGACTGGAGAGGGCATATCGGAGATGATATTGTTACCGTATCCCTGGACAACTCCTGCATTGGATTTGCCAAATCCTGCACGGAATTGACAGAGCGGGTCTGTTCCATGATTCCCACGGTTCTGAAGGCCAATCAGGCAGCCGTACAGCTCGTCGATCCAGCCATCGAATCCGGCAGGGAAATGACCGTTGAGGAAGTGGAGGCACTGTCAGATCCCACATTTGCAGCCAGGCTTTACGATATGCCGGGATATTCCTACTCTGTCGACTTCATCTATGCCAGCGCGAGGGTGGAATTTGATGCGAAGCCCGTAATGGAGCCCATGGGCAGTATCCGGATCAAAATCCGCTTTTTCAATAAAACGAGGGAAGCCAGGCACCTTCATATCCGGCTTTTCCTGCCGGAGGGCTGGAGTGCGGACGGCTGGCGGCGGGATGTATACCTGCCCCACAGCAGCAATGCATCGGCGATCTGGTCGGCAAAAATCACCGCGAATGAAAAAGTGGAGCCCATGAACCGGATTCTTGCGGAGGTCACCGCCCCGGGACGCCCGTCTGTCGGATTGATCCCGATTACTATTCTTGGATAAAAGCCAGATAAAAAAGCCGGGAGTAATTACTTCAAAAAGGCTGCAGAGACTCCTCCGCAACCTTTTTCTGTTCATTTTCTTACAATTCAAACATCGCTTCCCGAATGATTTCGCTGACCGTGGGGTGCGGGAATATCATTTTTTTGATATCCTGCACCTGCATTCCCCTTTCAATCATCAGCGCAGCACCATATATAATTTCAGAGGAATAGTTCCCAATCAGATGCACACCGATAATCCTCTGCGATTCCCTTTCGGCCAAAACCTTGCAGATCCCGTCTCCTCTTTCATTCTCCGCCATATATCTTCCGCTGTAATTCATAGACAGTCCGACAACCTTGCAGTCCAATCCCTTTGCTGCTGCGGTTTCCTCGGTCTCTCCCGTTCCGGCAACCTCAGGGTTGGTATAAATAACGGAAGGAACTGCATGATACTGCATCCGATCCGCTTTCCCCAGGATATTGTTGACCGCCACTTCCGCTTCCCGGTAAGCCGTGTGGGCAAGCATGGATATGCCGTTGATATCCCCGGCTGCATATACATCGGGTACATTGGTGCAGCATCTCCCGTCTGTCCGGACCCGTCCATGATCCAATTCCACCCCGATATGCTCCAGCCCAAGGCCTGCCGTCTGCGGCTCTCTGCCGATGCTCAGAAGAATCCGGTCCGCTGTCAGGGAAAATGTCTTTCCATGGGAATCTCCATGGTCATGGGACTCACAGACGACTGCACCATCCTTTACCTGAGTCACCCGGGTATTCAGATAAAATATCATGCCTTTCTTCTGATAATCCTTTCTCAGGATCTGCGCAATCTCCCGGTCCGTATTCCCCGCAATGTGGTCCAGCATCTCCACAACGGTTACCTTGCTGCCTGCCGAATGAAAATAGGAGGCCATCTCCAGTCCGATGATTCCGCCTCCCACAATGACAAGGCTGTGCGGAACCTCCGGAAGATCCAGTATTTCCCGGCTGGTCAGCACCGTTCCGTTTTCCATTCCCTCTGCGACGCCTGATATGGAAGGTATCACCGGCACGGAACCAGTGGCAAGAAGCAGATGTTTTCCGGTAACAACCGCATCTTCCTCCGGAAGATCCGCTTCCCTTTTCCCGGCAGTCCCTGCCGCTCCGTTGCCTGACCCGCTACTGATCCTTATCTGAAACCTTTCTGCATCGCGGGCCAGGATTTCAGCCGATCCCATTCTCACGTCCGCTCCGCAGTTTTTCAGCCCGGCCCGGATTCCCGCCACCAGTTTGCGGACGGTTTTGCCCTTTCTCCGGAGAACCGCCCCGTGATCCAGCGTTACCTCCCCGGCCCGGACTCCGTAAGGCTTTCCATTCCTTGCCTGATCACAGATTTTGGCGGAATACAGCATTGTTTTGGTCGGAATGCAGCCTTCGTTGAGGCAGACTCCTCCCAGATGCTCCTTTTCTATCAGCAGAGGGTGCAGGCCTGCCTGCCCGGCTCGTTCCGCCGCCAGATACCCTGCCGGCCCTCCGCCGATGACAATCAGATCATAGGTCATTTGTTCTCCCCCCCAAATACCTTTCCGGATGCATGCCGGAACCGGCATTGCGACTGTATCGTGACCGCATTATGATAGTACTGTTCCAAAAGGAACAGCTAAATCTGCTGTATTCGCTGGCCCAGCTCTTCCCATTGGCCGACATCCTGATGGGTGATATATTCCAGATCGCTTTGATTCTGCTCCCTGTTCGGACTCCCGTGAAGCACGCCGGAAATCCGATCCGCCAGACCGCTTAAGCGGGTCCGGAAGACATAATACCCCAGGAGATTGGGATCCGGCCGGAAGGGACCAGCGCATGCCGCTTCGTACTTCTCCAGGAAAAAGTCAAAATCCTCCGTCAGAAAGCACTGCAGATCAGCCTCCCGCGGCGCAATTCTGGCAGATCCCCAGTCGATGAAACAAAGGTCTCCCTGCGAATCCAGCAACAGATTTTTCCCCCGCGGATCGCCGTAAGTCAGGACCATATCGTAGGGATCATAATCAATCTGCTCCCGGTGCCGATAGAGCCGGTCGATAAAACTCAGGATCGTTTCCTTTTGTGGCAGAACCGCATCACACAATGCCTGAATCGCCGGATCGGTAAATTGCCGGACCTGTTTTCCCGAATAGGTTTTCGAACCGATCTCCCTGCTGGCTCTGCTTCCTTTCCCGCCTTCTCTGCCTGATCCCGTCTCTTTCCCTACTCCTGTTTTTTCGCCTGGCCACATTTCTTCGCTCATTTCCCCAGAAAGGTCCCCCAGATCGGCAATGACATCCTGCATGACATACGTATGACGTTCCCCTTGAATCTGCTCCAGGCATTCCATATTTGTTTCCAAGCCCTTCAGGAAGGAAAGGTCAAAATCCTCGATCCGCATCGCCTGAAAATGCATCTGACCTGTCAGATCATGGATGCAGGCAATGCCATTTGCCGCCTTTTCCAAAACTTCCCGGCAGAAAGGACTGGACTCCTCCAATGTTTTTCCTTCCCGGAAGGAAAAGAGTACGATCTTCGCCGGGCCAATATCCACTACAAAATCCCCATGATCATCCGGAATCGGATAAGAAATGTTCTGATAAAGTCCCCGGTCATACATGTCCCATGTGACCGGAAGGGAAAATTTCAGATACCGGATGCCTTTCCTTCCGCTTCGGGTGTTCTTGTCAAACAACTTCATGGAATATTTTATCCCATCGGCGCCGATGATCCGATAGACATAAGAAATGTCCCCATTGGGGAGAAATACAGGTTTTTGAATCGAAATCCCATAGTTCTTTAAAACAGCAGTCTGAATCACTTCATCTTCCACTGCAAATCTCGTCCTCATATTTTCAACTCCTGTTACTGCCCTTAATCCTTCCTTATTGTATCTCAAATACCGGAAAATGAAAAGCGTCAGGCCATTCAAAAGGGACAAAAAACGGCGCTTTCGCAGCAGATGGATTCAAAAATCATAATCATTCAGATTCCGCTGCATCCTGAGCATGGCATCGCTGTTCATTTTTTTCTCCCGCAGGGACCTGTCGCTGTCCAGAAGGGAAGCATACAGCACATCCACTACATACAGAAAAATCAGATTGTTGGAGATGGACATCGCATTCTGCGTCGTAATGATATCACTGGTAATCAGCTTCATATCCGCCAGGGACTCCAGCTGTGGCGCATCGTAGCTGGTAATGATCAGGCTTTTGGCTTCCCGTTCGTGCATCAGCTGCAGGACAGGCAGAATATCCCTTTCAAACACCGTGGAAAGGATAAAGACCACAAAATCGCTCTTTCCCAAATGGCTGCATTCCATTTGAATATTGGTAATGTCGCATACTGCCTTATTAGGGATTCCCACCAGGGTAAGCTTGTTGGCAAATTCCAACGCCACCGGAGAAGTGTCCGGAAGACCGAAAACATATATCATCCCGGCCGTCCGGAGAGCTTTCACCGCACTCCGGATAATGGTCTCATCCAGCATTGCCGTGGTATTGAGCAGGACACGCTGATAGTCCTGGCACAGGGCAGCAATCCGGTTCACACCCGCCGAAGGTGTTGCCTGCGTCATTTGGGTATAGGCACTTTCCTGTGCCAGAGCCACTTTCAACCGGTTGAATCCCTTATACCCGAGCTTTTTGCAAAACCGGTTCAGGGAAGCCTCGCTGGTACCCGTTTCTTTCACCACATCACTGATGGTGGAAGCAATGACGGCATCCGGATGATGAATGATATACTGTGCGATTTCATTTTCACCAACCGTGAAATTTGGCTGCATGGAAACGATTTTAGCAATAACAGGCGCCAATTGGGCACCTCCTTCCCATGTTTCATCATACCTTAGAAGACGACAAAATGCAATGAAAGATGAAGGGTACCATAAAAAACATAAACGATGATTCGGATCGAAGCATAAAATGATTCAGATCTGGCATCATTCATATTTTTGATATACAGCGAATTTTTGCATCAACTATATTGACAGTTTATGATATAAATGATAGCATGACGGTGTAAGGATAAGAGAAATGGAGAAAATGAAAGAAAATCCAAAGGAAAATTTATTTGGGAATAAATTCATACCGGGAGATTGAAAACGGCTGATACGGTTTAAAAATCAGGAGAATACTATCCATGGAAAAATTCAGCCAAACGTCAGACGATAAGGAGATTTTGTCATGAGTGATTTGTACCGGAAATACTATGATGTCATCATCGCCGGGGGCGGCGTATCCGGGGCAACCTCTGCCATCGCAGCAGGACGACAGGGCGCTTCTGTCCTGGTGGTGGAACAAAACGGCTATCTGGGCGGCAGCCTGACCGGATGCGGCGTCGGACCGATGATGACCTTCCATGCGGGGGAAAAGCAGGTCATCCGGGGAATGATGCAGGAGATCGTGGACAGACTGACAGAGAACGGATATTCCAAAGGACATGTCCGCGACACCACCCGCTATGTCAGCCATGTTACTCCGTTTGATCCGGAAGGCCTGAAAAGAATCCTGGATCAAATGGCGGAAGAAGCCGGATGCCATGTCCTGCTGCACAGCTTTCTGGGCGGTGTGGAGATGGAACATGGCAGGCTTTCAGGGCTGACCGTCTGCAACAAGGACGGGCTGCATACCGTACACGGTTCCGTGTACATTGACGCCACCGGAGACGGGGACATCATGGCCTGGTCCGGATGCGAATACACCAGGGGCCGTCCGGAGGATGAAGCCCCGCAGCCCATGACAATGAACATGAAATATGCGAATGTGAATACCAGAGCCCTGAAGGATTATGTAAGAGGGCATCTGGAGGATTTCCCCCGTCTGGAACATAATCTGGATCTGCTGAATTCCGACGTTCCCTTTGCACTGGCAGGATTCAACAGCTTATGGAGACAGGCTGCAAAGGATGGGGAGCTTTCCATTCCGCGGGAGGATGTGCTGATGTTTGAAACCAGTCATCCCGGTGAATTTATTGTCAATACTACGCGCATACTGAATGCAGATGCCACCAGCGCCCAGGGCCTGAGCAACGCGGAGAGAACCGGGCGCAGACAGTGTGCGGAGCTGGACGCTTTTCTGCGCAGCCATGCGCCGGGATTTGAAAGTGCAATTCTGGAGTTTACCGGGCCGTCCGTAGGCATCCGCGGAAGCCGCCAGCTGGTGGGAAAATACCGGATTACGGCAGAGGATATCCTGAGCGGTAGGCAATTTGACAGCCGGATCTGCCTTTCCGGATATCCCATTGACATTCATAACCCTTCCGGACAGGGAACCGAAACCCATTACGTGGGAGGAAAGAATTCCGGCGGATATTACAGCATTCCCTATGAAATCATGGTTCCAAAGGAAGTGCCGAATCTGCTGGTCCCCGGGCGGTGTGCCTCCGCAAGCTTTGAAGCGCAGGCCTCCATCCGGCTGACTCCTTCCGTAGGTTCCATGGGACAGGCCGCCGGGATCGCCGCCGATATGGCAGTGCGGGGGAACCTGCCGGTAGGAGATATTGCTGTCGGCAAGCTGCAGAACACGCTCAGAAAACAGGGAGCGCTGCTGGAAGTCTGACCCGGGAAGGGATGGACCGGAGCACAACCTGATCTGAAATAAAAATCATGGTGTAACTACGACATTCAGGAGGTAATTTGTATGCAAACATTCCAAGCTGTCGGCATTCTGCTGATTTTTCTGGTCAGTGTCGGGCTGATGATGACCCGCAAGCTGCCGACAATTCTTGCCCTTCCCATCATGGCGATTTTAATTGCCGTGGTGGCAGGCATGCCGCTGCTTCATGCAGAGAAGGACGGCGCCACCGTAATGGGGACCGTCCTGGGAGATGGCTCCATTCGTATGGCAAGCAGCATCGCCGCCCTGTTCTTCGGTGGCTGGTTCGGAAAGGTTCTCACGAAGGTGGGCATTACCAAAACCATTATCCGCAAGGCGGCGGAACTGGCAGGCGACCGTCCCCTTCCCATTGCCCTCACCTTCTTTGCGATCTGCTCCGTTATCTTTGCCGCTTCCAACGGAATCGGAATGATCATTCTGGTGGGCACCATCGTCATTCCCATTATGATCTCCGCAGGCGTATCCCCGCTGGCCGCAGGAACGGTTCTGCTTCTTGCCAACGGCGTGGGCGTTACGTTTAGTCCCGGCACCCTTTCGGTTTACATTGATGTATTGGGTCTGGACCTTGCCACTGTTACGTCCTATTCCTGGCTGTGCGCGATCCCGCTGATTCTCGTCGGTATTTTTATGATTATACGATTTACCAAAAAAGGCGGAACGACGCGCAGGGCCTGGGCTATGCCGGAAGGACAGGACACGGCCGGACAGAAGAACGTCCGCAGCATTGCTCTCGTCTCCCCGATCATCCCTGTTATTCTGATTTTTCTGGGCATTCCGATTATTCCCGCTATTATGATTGGTATTGTTATCACGCTGATTTTATCCACACCCAGGAATGTCATCCATGTGGTTTCTTCCGGCTTTGTGGAAGGGATTCAGGATACGGCAGGCGCCGCAGCCCTGATGATCGGAATTGGCATGGTGCTGGACGCCGTAACCAGTACGGAGGTTTCCACCGTTCTTGCACCATTTATCCACGCCATTATTCCCGGCAACGCTGTCACGTTCGTACTGATTTTCGGTTTGCTGAGTTTTCTGGCCATCTACCGCGGTCCTCTCAACGTCTGGGGACTGGGCAGTGGAGTTGTTGCGCTGCTGGCTTCCGCAGGAATGAATCCCATTGCGGCCATGCTTGCCCTGCGTCTTGATTCCAATGTACAGGCCGTATGCGACCCGACGAACAGTCAGAATGTATGGGTGGCAGACTTCACCAAGACGGATGTAAACGACTACCTGAAAAAAACCATTCTCCCGATTATGATCAGCACGATCGTCGGCCTGCTTGTTGTAAGCTTCCTCGTATTTTAGTTTTTAAATCCCGGTTATCCGGGAACAGCACACAAAACAGAGAGGGGAGGATGTTCTTCCCTCTCCTGCTGCTTTTGGAAGTCCGAAACGATACGCACAAAATATATCCAATATGGCGGATAGATCCGAAAGATAACCAGTCACCGGAGGAGATAGACTATGGCAAAAAAAGTAAGAATAGGAATCGATGTCGGCGGTACCTTCACCGACGCGATTATGCTGGACAATTCCACCTATGAGGTGTTGGCAAAGCATAAGATACCCACCACACACAAAGAAGGCGTGGCGGTCGGAGTAGTACGCATTCTTTCCGAACTGATCCGGGAAACCGGCGTTCAGCCGGAGGATGTCGTGTTCATCGCCCACGGTACCACGCAGGCGACCAATGCACTGCTGGAAGGCGATGTGGCGCATGTCGGCATTCTGGGCATGGCCACGGGAGCAGATGCCCGGAGTGCGAAAGGCGAAACCGATGTGGGAGACATTGAACTGGCGCCTGAGAAATTTCTGAAAAACAGCCATGTCTTCCTCGATTCCAAAGAACTGAACGAAACGACCGTCGATCAGGCCATTGCGGACCTGCGCAATCAGGGTGCGGAGGTCATTGTGGCCAGTGAAGCCTTCAGTGTGGACAACCCCGCCAATGAACGCTATGTTGTGGAACGTGCGGAAAGACAGGGAATGTATGCCACCGGCGGATATGAAATCAGTCAGCTCTACGGGCTGAAAATGCGGACACGCACAGCTGCCGTGAATGGCAGCCTGATCCCCACCATGATACGCACTTCGGATATGACCGAGCAGGCGGTGAAGGAAGCCGGCATCCAAAGCAGCCTGATGATCATGCGCTGTGACGGCGGCGTAATGAGTACCCGGGAGATGAAGAAACGTCCCATCCTCACCATGCTTTCCGGGCTTGCCGCAGGTGTTGCCGGCGCACTGATGTATGAAAAGGTCTCGGACGGCATTTTCTTTGAAGCCGGCGGAACCAGTGTGGATGTTTCCGTGATCAAAAACGGAAAGGTCATGATCAAATACGCGCAGGTCGGAGGGCACAAAACCTTCCTGCAAAGCCTGGACGTGCGCACATTGGGCATTGCCGGAGGCAGCATGATCCGCATTGTGGACAATAGGATCGTGGATGTCGGTCCCCGTTCCGCCCATATTGCAGGAAAAGACTATGAGTGCTACCTGGAGGACGGCGCCATCACAGACGGGAAACTGACCCTGATCTGCCCCCGCGAAGGAGATCCAGCGGAATATGCCTGCGTGGTCAGTCAAAACGGCAGGGAATACAGCCTGACCCTTTCGGGTGCCGCCAACCTTCTCGGTTATGTGCCGGAAGGCGACTATGCCAGAGGCAACCTGGAATGCACCCGTGCCGCATGGGATATCGCGGGCAAGGCATTGGGAATTTCCGCCGAAGAAGCGGCGGGACAGGCTATGGGCCTGGCCATGCAAAAGCTTTCTGTCTTAGTGGAACAGCTGATTGAGGAATACGGGCTGGACCGTCGGTTTGTCACACTGGTGGGAGGCGGCGGCAGCGCATCCGTCATCGTAAACCCGCTGGCGGAAAAAATGGAAATGCGCAGCAAGATCGCAAAAAATGCCCCGTATATTTCCACCATCGGCGTTGCGCTGGCCATGGTACGGGAAACCCTGGAGCGCACCATCGCGAATCCCACGGAAGAGGATATCAAGCAAATCCGCTCCGATGTAATGGAAAAAATCTGCCGAAGCGGCGCAAAGGAAGAAACAGTGGATGTTTCGATTGAAGTGGATTCCCGCAAAAACATTCTGCGCGCCATCGCAAGCGGCGCCACAGAGCTCCGCCAGAAGGATATCGGAGCCAGGGTCCTCAGCAGGGAGCAATTGCAGAAGATTGCCGCCGACGCGCTGGGCACGGAGGAGGAACAGACCTCCTTCCTGTATTCCACGGGCCGATGGAACCTTTTCCGCGCGGAAACAAGGAAAAAGGTACTGTTCGGCCTTCTCCATCTCAAACGAACCTCCCTTGCCATGGTGGACAGGGAAGGAGTCATTCGGCTGAAAAGGAGAAAAGCAGAGTGTCTCAAGTTTGCGAAAAAGGATCGGGAATCCCGGTTCAATCCGTTTCTGGATGCCAATACGGTATATTCCGATGCCAATGCCACCATTCCAAAAGTCTTTTTGTTCTATCGTGAAAAGATGCTGGACTTAACCGGCATGCAAACGGCAAAGCAGCTTTACTCGATCCTCGATATCGAAACGGAAATGCTCTCCCCCGAGGAAGAAATCATTGCCGTCGCTTATAAGTAGGTCGCATGTAAAGAGACACGAATACAGAGGGAGGAAGTATGGAATATACAAAGAAGGAAAGTTCCCCGGAGCGTCCACAAAACCCACAGCAGACCCGTCCTGCCGGTACCGACATAAGAAAAATGGTGCAGGATGACCGGGTGCTCGCCCTTTGCGAGCTTTCCGGTGACCTTCTGTTTCATAAAATCCCCCATGAAAAGATCCCCCGGTTTGTGGATGGCTCCCTTTCCGCTGGTCACGAAGCTGCCAGGGCCTACAGGGGAAAGGACATGGAAGCCCTCTACGCACAGAAGAATATAAAAATCCTGTGGAAGGAAAGCGGTGAAACCCGGATCGGTGTAACATGGCGGGGGCAAAGCGCCTTCGGCAAAAACGGGTGTGAAGTCACTCTGGTGCGGGAATCCATCCGGACGCTGGCGGAAAACAGCTCGCCAATGTGGGACAGCCCTTCCGGGGACAATCCGCTGCTCTCCCCTCAGGACGCCCTGCAGCTGCATCTGGCCCATGAATTCTTTCATTACCTGGAATACGAGAGCAACGATCCCGTGAGCAGCCGGATGGATGAAGTGGTTACCTTTCAGCTGCTTGGCTGGAAGCGCCATGCACATATCAACAAATGCAGTGAGGTGGCAGCCCATGCCTTTGCCAAAGAGGTCCTGGGCCTCCCCGTTCTGCCAAATTACTTTGATTATCTGTATCTGGTTCATACCGAAAAAATGACCCAGACGGAATTTGAAGCATTCCTCGCACACAGTCAGTCCGTATTGAACCGCTGACGGGCTGAACTTCCCATTTCAATAATTCTATTTACAATTCTGTTATCTATCCATTTGTGATTTTGTTTGTGATTCTGTCATCATTCCATTTATGATTCTGTCATCATCCATTTTACCTTTCCGTTCCTATCGATCTTCATAAACAACAAAGCCTCCGGAGTCATATCCTTTTATGCTTTTGACCTGCCTGCCGTGCGGGTTTCTTCCCCCTTCTTGCTTCTCATCGGTCCATGTCAGTAGAAACATGTCATCATAAAAATCAGACTGGGTCAGAACGGTGTCGTCGTCCAGCGTAAGCTCTATTTTTTTCACCTGACCGTCATTGAGGATGCCATAGGCTTTGCAGTGGGTATCCCTGCTGCTCCAGGTCCAGCAAACCGGCTTGTCCGGATCGTTCTCCACACCGGTGACCTGATCCCCAAAACGCCAGAAGAAGAATAAAGTCCGACGGATCGTATCACAGGAAATCCATTTGTCATATTTGCAGAGAAAATACTTGCCCTGATCAAAATCCCGGACATGAACCACCATGGAAGGACCGTAATGGATACTTCGCTCGGAACTCCGATGAGCCAATAACGGACTCAGGTACAAACCCGAACGGGAAACTGCCAAAGGGATCAGTACAGCCAGAATCAGCAGATTCCGCAGGACCTTATTTCGTCTGCTCATTTTTTATCACCTGCCCGCAGGGAAATTTCCAATCGGTATTTTCGATTATAAGAATTATAATCAATCTTCAGGGTATCCGCCTCTGCAGAAAAATCCGAAACAATCTGCCGGCATCTGGATACGAAACCTCCGCTCTCCTCAAACCGGCCTTCCGAATAGTGATTCCCCAGATTGTCCGATATCTCCCCTATATTCGAAAAGGTCCATCCCGCTCCCCACAGCCTGGTATCAAAATACTCATAATCCATGTTCAAATCCCCGTTTGTATCGTAGATCACGTCCGAAATATGGATGACCATATCGTCCAGTTTCACCTTTTTGTCCACCTCTGCCCTGAAAACAATATCGGATGCCGGGATGGGATCCAACCGATTAAAGGATAACAGGGATGACAGGGATGGAAGCACCAGACTCACAATAAGACAAGCTGCCATCAGAACAGCAAGCACATCGGTAATCAGCCAGATCCATCCCAAAACAGGATTGTGCTGCCGATTGAGAGCCTGCCCGATTTCCCTGGCATTGCCCATGTCCCGGACCGCCAGATTCACAGCCGCTTCCCGGTCCGAGCCCTTCCCTTCATAATCCCCTGCCCTGTCTTCTATATGGTTTTCCAGCTCCATGCGGATTTTCTCCCGGTCAAAAGGGAAACGGACGCAGCACAGTACTTCCGCCAAAAAGCTTTCTTTCTTATCCAAAGATCTGCACCTCACTGCCCAGAACTTTATTGACGGAGACGGAAAACACCTTCCATCTCTTCTTTTCCTTTGCCAGCTGCTGCACTCCGCAGTTGGTAATCCGATAATATTTGCGCTTTCTCCCGTTATCGCCGATCCCCACATAGGATTTCACATAACCGTTGTTTTCCAGTTTGTGCAATACCGGGTACAGTGTCCCCTCCTGGAGCTGAAAGGTCCTGTCCGATCGCCGCTCCAGCTCCCGGATAATTTCATAACCGTATTTGTCCGATTCGCTGAGCAGCGACAGCAGCATCAGATTCGTACTCCCGCCAAGCAATCCCTTATCCACTTTCATAAATCTCGCCTCCGAAAAACAGGATATATCACTCCCGATATCCGCAATAGGGGCGATGGAAAGAAATCTTGACATAGAACCACCCCTGCTTTTTTGTTATTTATTGATCAGCTCTCTAAAATTTAGGCCTATAAAATAACTGAATATCTGAGTGAACAAGATCAGTATACATAGAACACCTATGTATGTCAACAAAAAATTATGATAAAAACAACGTAAGACTGGAAATGGCTTGCAGCTTTATTCCATCCGAATTACCTGGAACTGTTATTTTCAGTTTCTATGGAGACTGGACGCACTCCCCTTAAATTTCTATTTTTCGATACGATACGCAATTATCATCGATTAAGTCCCTATGCACCAAAGAAGACTATGTTAGAATGCTGGTTGCCAACTCCGGTCACACGCTTAAGAGTTTTGCAAAATCAATAGAACTGCCATATACGACCTTACTGGGAATGCTAAATAGGGGACTTGGTGGGGCTTCCGTTCAAAATGTAATTCGCGTATGCAGAGGTCTGTCCATTACAGTTGAGGATTTATTACGAGTAGAGGATGAAAAAAGTGCTGCAGTACCCTTTTATATTTCAGATCATGAAAAGATGGTGCTGACTAAGTATAGGGAAAAGCCAGAAATGAGACCGGCAATTGATATGCTCCTGGGTGTTAAGGGTAATATATAATTCGTCCGTGGATTGAAGTTTTTGCCTATGCATATTATAATTGCCTGAGGACAGGAGATGACTGTATGAAAGATCGTTTGGAACACATGGATTCCTTTTTTACGTCACGGGTGGACGGCTATGATGAGCATATGCTGGAGGAAGTCGAGGGCTGCAAAAAAGGGTACCGGGTCATGGCGCATCTGGTTCCCAACACTTGTCAACATCTTTTGGATCTTGGATGCGGTACCGGATTGGAGCTGGATGAGATATTCAAAGTACTGCCGGATATCCAGGTAACCGGAATTGATATGACACAGGCCATGCTGGACAGGCTGAAGCAAAAGCATCCCGACAAGAAAGTGACGCTGATTTGCGGAGATTATTTTAATGTCCCATTCGGAACGGAGAAATACGACTGTGCCGTATCCTTTCAAACCATGCACCATTTTTCCCATAAAGCAAAAACCGGGCTATATCGGAAAATAGCCCGTTCCCTAGAATCCGGCGGAATCTATATCGAATGTGATTATATGGTGGAAAATCAGGATGAAGAGGATTTTTACTATGCAGAAAATGCCCGACTGCGCATGGAACAGGGGATAGCCGACAACGAATTCATTCATTATGATACGCCCTGCACTATGGAAAACCAAATTGGAATGTTTCATTCCGCAGGGTTCCATGACGCAAAAACAGTATTCCGTCAGGAGAATACAACTATACAAGTCGCAAAGAAAATATAACTGGGATTACGTCGTTAGTCTCCCTCCAATGCCTCCAACCTTTTGGCCTGGTTTTATATAGGAGTGTAGATCGGATGAAATCAGTATATATCCTTTAATTTATATAAAAAGGCAGGCATCGTCAGCCTGCCTGCTCCTCTTGCTGCATATACTCCTCCAAAGCCCGGGCAAGCTGATCCGGACAGGAAGTGCTGCCCTGGCAGCGGATTCCGCGGAGTTTATGGATCACATCCCGCACGTCCATCCCCTCCACCAGACGGCAGATTCCGATGAGATTTCCATGACAGCCATTCTCAAAATGCACGGAATGCAGCTTACCGTCTTTTACTTCAAAATCAATTCTTCTGGAGCAGACTCCTTTTGTCTTATAAGTCGCCATATCAATAACCCCTGTCCTTTTCATAATCCGATATTGTCGCATTCTATCATTTTACATTAAGCTTCAGATCATTCTGTATCGTTGTCCATTTGCATCATCAGATACAAACCCTTCAAAGGCAATGATCGACTGGGGATCATAGGAACTGCTGACCATCCGTATCGTACGCCGGGACCCTTCCGGCATTCCGCTCTAAAATTCAGCGGACTTCGTTGTCCTCGGGAACGGAATGACATCGCGGATATTGCTCATGCCCGTCATGTACATAATGGCACGCTCAAAACCCAGACCATATCCGGCATGATGGGTGCCGCCGAACTTTCTCAGATCCCGGTACCACCAGTAGTCCTCTTCTTTCATGCCAAGCTCCTTTATCCTCTCATCCAGACGGTCCAGGCGCTCTTCCCTCTGGCTTCCGCCGATGATCTCCCCGACGCCGGGCACCAGAAGATCCGCCGCTGCAACGGTCCTGTTGTCATCATTCATGCGCATATAAAACGCCTTGATATCCCTGGGATAGTCCTTTACAAATACCGGCTTGTGGAAGACCTGCTCCGTCAGGTACCGCTCATGTTCGGTCTGCAGGTCAATCCCCCATTCCACAGGGTAACGAAAGTCAGCATTGCTTTTCTTCAGGATTTCAATGGCATCCGTGTAGGACAGGCGCCCGAATTTCGAATGGATCACATTGTCCAGGCGATCCATGACGGTCCTGTCCACAAATCTATTGAAGAACTCCATCTCTTCCGGCGCATTTTCCAGCACATACTGAAAGATGTATTTGATCATATCCTCCGCCAGATCCATGACATCGTCCAGATCCGCAAAGGCGATCTCCGGTTCGATCATCCAGAACTCCGCCGCATGTCTCGTGGTATTGGAGTCTTCCGCACGAAAGGTCGGTCCAAAGGTATAGACATTGCGGAATGCCATGGCATAAGTTTCAGCAGAAAGCTGTCCACTCACCGTCAAATAAGTCTCCCGTCCGAAGAAGTCTTTGGAATAGTCCACATTCCCTTCCTTTGTCTTCGGAACGTTGTTCAGATCCAGGGAGGTTACCTGAAACATTTCCCCGGCGCCTTCACAGTCACTGCCGGTGATAATCGGGGTATGAACGTAGACAAAATCCCTTTCCTGGAAGAATTTATGAATCGCAAAGGCCAGCAGGGAACGAACCCGGAAAACAGCGGAAAACGTATTGGTTCTGGGCCGCAAATGGGAGATGGTCCGCAGGTATTCAAAGCTGTGCCGTTTCTTCTGGAGAGGATATTCCGACGGACAAGAGCCCTCCACCCGGATGCTTTCCGCCTTCATCTCAAAAGGCTGCTTTGCACCGGGGGACTCCGTCAGCATTCCTTCCGCAAAAATGGCCGTACCAACGCCCAGCTTACCCACTTCCCTGAAGTTGTCCAGCTTTTCTTCCGTAAATACAATCTGCAGATTTTTAAAGAAAGACCCGTCATTGAGTTCAATAAACCCAAAGGATTTGGAATCCCGATTGCTTCGAATCCATCCGGAAAGAAGAATCCTTTTCCCATAATAATCCTCCGGCTGCCTGAAAATTTGCTTTATGGTTGTTTGAACCGGTGTATCTGCCACGATCAACCTACTCCTTTATATTAAAATCAATGGTTGCCCTGTCAACGGTTTGCCTGCCAACGGCTTGCCTGTTGTTTTTGTCGTTTCCCGGTCTTTCGAACCGTTCTTTTCTTCCTCCGGTACGGTTCCTGGGGAAAAACGACATTGCTCCTGTGCGCAGCGGCTTCCTTCACGATATATTGCACATATCGGGTGATGCTTCCCATAAACCGGTCCGGCTGCATGGATCCCTTTGCAATGCTTCCAAGGCCCCTTTCCCACTTTCCTGTGGTTTCCGGGGATTTCAGCGCGTCCGGCACGACTTCAATCAGATTGATTCCTTTCGGAGTCGGCAGCAGGGATTTCCCCTTTCGGGTGACATATCCCACTGCAAGAAGCCGTTCGATGATGGCAGCCCGGGTGGCCGGCGTACCCAGCCCGTTGGCCTTGAGCTGCTCCTTCAGCCGCTCATCTTCCACAAACCGCCCCGCATGCTCCATGGCGGACAAAAGGGAAGCTTCCGTATAGGGCCTGGGAGGTACTGTTTTCTTCTTCTGCACTTCCGCTCGCAATGCGGTGACCTTCTGACCTTCCGTTAAATGCGGAAGAGCTGCTTCCTGTCCGGTCTGTCCGGCCTGTCCGTTATTCGTTCCTTTGCCGGCAGAGTCTTCCCGACCTGACACGGGACTCTTCCCTGCGTCCTGCTGACCAGCACCCTGCCGGTCTGCGTTACGATCCTGTTGTCCACTGCCACCTTTGCCGTAAAGCACTTTCCAACCCGGGGATTTGACGGAAATCCCTTTTGTAAAGAAGGTTTCCCCTTCCACAAGGGTATGGATTTGTGTCTCTTCGTATACATAAGGCGGATAGAAAACGCAGAGAAACCTTCGGACAATCAGATCATATATTTTCTGCTCCCTCTCCGACAGATTGACCCGGCTCCTTGTCCGGGTGGGAAGAATGGCATGATGATCCGATACTTTGCTGTTGTCCACCAGCCGTTTACCCGCGGGAAGCTTCGCAAGAGACAGAACCGGCCGTACAAATTTGGAATACGGAGGACGATCCAGAGTCTGTAAGATGGGCTTCAGGGTCGGCACCATATCCTGTGTGATATATCGGCTGTCCGTCCGCGGATAGGTAATCATTTTTCGCTTTTCATAGAGATCCTGCGCCGTCTGCAGGGTCTGCTGCGCGGAAAAGCTGTATCTTCGGTTGGCGTCCCTCTGCAGCTCCGTCAGGTCATACAACTGTGGAAAATATTCTTTCTTCTCCTTCTTCACAATGGAGCGAACCAGGCCCTCCCTGCCCCGGACTTTTGCCGCGACAGCCATGGCCTTTTCCCTGTCAAAAATCTTCGTATTGGAAACCGTCCGGTCATATCGGATCCCGCGATAATCCCCGAAATCGCCCTGTACCTCCCAGTAATCCTGCGGAACAAAGGCTTCAATCTCCCTGTGCCGGGCCGCCAGAATTGCAAGGGTCGGCGTCTGAACCCGGCCGATGGACAAAAGCACCCTATACTGGAGAGTAAAGGCGCGGGTGGCGTTCATGCCCACCAGCCAGTCCGCTTCCGACCGGCATTTGGCGGACTCATACAGGGTATCGTATTCGCTTCCCGGCCGCAGCCCGGCGAATCCATCCCGGATGGCTTCATCCGTCATGCTGGAGATCCAAAGGCGCTGATACGGCTTTTTGCTGCCGGACATCTGATAGATGTAGCGGAAGATCAACTCCCCTTCCCGTCCGCTGTCCGTGGCGCAGATGAGGGAGTCCACTCCTTTGTCATTCATCAGCTTTTTCAGGACATTGAATTGCTTCCGGGTTTTTGGCAGGACTTTGAGCTTCATTTCCCCGGGAACGATGGGCAGGGTCTCCATACGCCACTTTTTATAGCGGTCATCGTACTCCTCCGGCTCCCACAGGGAAACCAAGTGGCCGATGGCCCAGGATACAATATAGACATCATTGTACAGGAAACCCCCGCCTTTTTCCCTGCACTGCAGTACCCTTGCAATATCACGGCCGACGGAGGGCTTTTCCGCAATCACCAGGACTTTCCCCATCAGGTGCCATCCTTTCGGTTCGCTTTCCTCTCTGCCTTCCGTTCCGCCTTCCGGCGGATATAGACGGCCTTCCTCCTGTCAAACCGCTCTTTCTCCTCCTGTGTGGTCAGGATAAGAGGCGGTACCTCACAGGGCACTCCGTCGTCATCCAGTGCAACCATGGTGAAATAAGCTGTCAGCGCATTGATAGGGGGAGCTTCATGTCTGGGATATTCTGCTTCCACGGTGACAAAAGCCTCCATGGAGGTCCGTCCGACAAACACCAGCTCTGCCCGGCATGTCACCAGCGCCCCTACAAAAACCGGTGTATGAAACTCCAGCTCGTCCACCCCTGCGGTAACAATATTGGTGTGGGCATGCCGCACTGCCGCCACATAGGACGTTTCGTCCATCATCTTCATAATTTCCCCGCCGTGGACATTCCCATTGGGATTGGCCTGGCTGGGCAGCATAATCTGGGACATGACCGCCCTGGAATGCGCTATGGTTTTCCCCTCCATCTGTCAAGAACCTCCTGTTCTTACGCTATTGCCGCTCCCATTATTATATAGAAAACAGATGGAAAAATCAATAAAGGCGCTGCACCTTTGCGCCTTTATGCGTCTCCCGCTTTTATGGAATGACATTTCCGCAGGTGTTACATGCCGCTTGGAAGCGCATGAAATGGAGTGCTCACACCTTCATTAACTTTACCTGACTGATTTGTATTACCTTCTGGTTTCCCCTTCTGTTGTTTTTGAGATCATGGGTGACAAACAAAAGGATCTTCGAATCATCCAGATAGTCATAGATAAGGTACAGAATCACGTCCCGGTTCCTTTCGTCCAGGGATCTGGTCGGTACTGTATAATACTTTTGTTTTCGGAGCAAAGGGAATGAATGAAGTTAATGCACTAAAAATTGATTGAGCGCGGCAAGCAGCCCCTGGGGATCCTCTTCCGGAATAAGATGTCCGCATGGCAGGGGAAATCCGCTTACCTGACTCGCCCGTTCCCTCCATAATCCAGTGACGTCAAACAATTGTCCGACGGTTCCCTTTTCTCCCCAAAGCGCAAGCAGCGGCTGCTGTATTTTATATCCCTTGAATGGCTCCTCAATCCGGCGGTCGATTGATGCCGACGCACGGTAGTCTTCGCAGGTGCCATGAATGGATGCCGGGTTTTGAAAACATCGGTAATACTCTGCGTAAGCTTCCGGCGTAACAGCGTATGGCGTGCTGTTTACATCGGACAGATTTGTCCTTAGATATCTGTCAGTAGCGCCTTCTATCATGCATTCCGGCAAGGGTGCGGATTGAATGAGGTAAAACCACCAGAAATATCTTGTCGCGAATTCCTGATCCGTCCGGTCATACATCTGGGTTGCCGTAACAATATCCAAAATCACTGCCTGTTCGATTGCAGAAGGATGATCCAAAAGCATCTGATAAAGGACACGCCCGCCCCGGTCATGTCCCACCGCCTGAAAGGAGCGGAAGCCCAAAGCTCTCATTACCTCGATCTGGTCCAGCCCCATTTCCCTTTTGGAATAATGAATATGATCCGGACCTCCACAGGGTTTCCCGGAATCCCCATATCCCCGTAAATCCGTAAGAACCACGGTAAAATTCTGTGCCAGCTGATTTGCCACCCGGTGCCAGGCAAAATGTGTCTCCGGATAACCATGAAGCAGAAGCAAAGGAGGCCCGCCGCCACCGATCAAGGTGTTGATCACTGTGCCGCTGGTACGGATTAATTTCTGCGTAAATTTGGGGAAGAATATTTTATTTGCCACCTGTCCGGGGAAGGCGAACTGCCCGGAGCGGCGAACCGCAGCCGAAAACGCTTTGATTTCGAAAGGAGAAAAAGGAAGAGCCAATGCAATCACCCCTTATTTTTTTGAGCCGTCTGAACGGGACTGCAGATGTTTGTATTGACGCGTTCCACCGGACGGATCATTGCTATTATTCTATTTCTGCCGATTTGCTTTTATGAACAGGGCCAAACCAACTTTATAACTTATAAAGAGCCAGGCGGGAAATGGCAAAGATCATAAAACCGGGTTTCCATCAATGCGTCAAAAATAATTGAGCGGGATTGGGCGATCGGAAATTAACCTTGCTTTTTCAATTCGTTCTGATAAAATGAATATGTTCAAAATTTTACATACCATTGTGAGATGTGATTATGAAGGAGTGATTTGTCAATGCCATTGGTTACCTCAACGGAAATGTTCAGGAAGGCATATGAAGGCGGATATGCCATTGGTGCATTCAATGTAAATAACATGGAAATCATCCAGGGGATTACCGAAGCTGCCAGGGAGGAAAAAGCTCCCCTGATTCTTCAGGTGTCGGCCGGTGCCAGGAAATATGCCAAGCATGTTTATCTGATGAAGCTGATTGAAGCTGCCATTATTGATACCGATCTGCCCATCGTGGTGCATCTGGATCACGGCGACAGTTTTGAAACCTGCAAATCCTGTGTTGACGGCGGATTTACATCCGTTATGTTTGACGGATCCAGATATCCGTTTGATGAGAATGTCCGGCTCACCAAACAGGTTGTGGACTATGCCCATGACAAGGGTGTCGTCGTGGAAGGCGAACTCGGACGGCTGGCCGGCGTGGAGGACGAAGTAAAGGTTCGCGCAGAGGATTCCAGCTATACCAGACCGGATGAAGTGCAGGAATTTGTAGAACGGACGGGAGTGGATTCCCTGGCCATCGCCATCGGAACCAGCCACGGTGCTTTTAAATTCAAGGGCGAGCCGAAGCTTCGCTTTGACATATTGGAAGAAGTGGGCAAACGCCTGCCCGGATTCCCCATTGTTCTGCATGGCGCTTCTTCCGTGATCCCGGAGTTTGTGGATATGATCAACCAATACGGCGGACAGATGCCCGGCGCGCAGGGAGTTCCGGAAGATATGCTGCGAAAAGCCGCATCCATGGCTGTCTGTAAAATCAATATCGACTCTGATCTGAGACTGGCCATGACCGGAAGCATCCGCAAGCATTTCGCGGAAAACCCCGGGGATTTTGATCCGAGAAAATATCTCTCTCCAGCCAGGGATGCCATACGGGAGCTGGTTCGTCATAAACTGATTCATGTACTGGGCTGCAACAACAAGATCTGATGCAAATGAAACGTTATCAGGATCTTCATCAGCTTTTGCTCTCCATTGACCGGAGGGGGTATCCCGCCTATAAGGAAATCCGAGGAGACTATGATTTTGGAGGATTCATTCTATCCATTGACCATGTCCAGGCGGATCCCTACGCGCCGCCTTCCAAATCCCATATCAGCATGAAACGGTCCGTTGCCGGCATTCCCGATGAAATGCTGGACAGCAAGCCCAGGATCATTGCCGTGGCAGACTTTCTGACCCGGGCCTTTCAAAACGCCATCCGCCGGCATCACAGCTCAGCGGGAGGGACCGGAAAAAGCGGGATGCTGACGATTGATTCCTGTGGTCAGGAAATACTGGAGCGAACCTCGGTCCTGATCCGGGAGGACCGGATTGAAGTCCGTTTTGAAGTGGGGCTGCCTGCTGCCGGCAGGCGGATTATGGGAAAGGCGGCAGACCGCATCTTCACGGACATGCTTCCGAAAGCAGCAGAAAGTTCCCTGCTCTTTCGGAACCTGGATCAGGCTGCCTTGCGCCGCCAGATTACAGGAATGCTGGATCAGGAATTCATTCGGAAGGAACTGAAGCAGAGAAAACTGGTGGCGTTTATCGCCGACGGATCCATCCTGCCGCGGGAAAGTGGGGTTTCGGACAGGCCCCTGCCGGGCGGGATCCCTTTTCAAAGCCCGGAAAGTCTTGCTGTCCGCATGAATCTGCCCAGCGGCAAAACCGTAACGGGAATGGGGATCCCCGAAGGGATCACCCTGATTGTCGGCGGCGGATATCATGGAAAATCCACCGTATTGAAAGCCCTGGAGCGGGGCATCTATCCCCACATTCCCGGAGACGGGCGGGAGCTGGTGGTCACCCGGCAGGATGCGGTGAAAATCCGCGCCGAAGACGGGCGCAGCCTGGAAAAGGTCAACATCAGCCCCTTTATCAATCATCTGCCGGGAAATAAGGATACCCATGCGTTCACAACGGAAAATGCCAGCGGAAGCACTTCCCAGGCGGCAAATGTCATGGAGGCGCTGGAAGCCGCTTCCCGGCTCCTGTTGATTGATGAGGATACCTCCGCCACGAATTTCATGATCCGGGATGAGCGGATGCGGAAGCTGGTTTCCGGGGAAAAGGAACCCATTACGCCCTTTATTGACAAGGTCCGTCCATTGTATCGGCAGCTGGGCGTTTCCACTGTATTGATTGTCGGCGGTTCCGGGGATTATTTCGATGTGGCGGACCATATCATCATGATGGACGAATATCTCCCCAAAGACGTAACCGATGCGGCCAAACGCATTGCCGCCGAAGACGGATCCCGCGGCGAGTGGGGATCCGGCGCGGACTTCGGAGAGATAACGCCCAGGATCCCGCTGAAATCCTCCTTTTCTTTTTCCGGAAAGCAGGACCGCCTGAAGTCCAAAGGGCGGTACACCATCCTGTACGGCAGGGAGACCATCGATCTGTCCGGCCTGGAACAGCTGGTGGACAACAGCCAGACCAACGCCATTGCCGTTATGCTTGACTTTTTCCGAAAACGGCTGCTGGATGATAAAATGACCCTGTCCCAGGCCGTGGATCGTCTGTACGTGCAGATCGGGCAATCCGGACTGGATTCCGTTTCCCCCTATACCGGGCATCCGGGAAATCTCGCGCTGCCCCGGAAACAGGAATTCTGCTTTGCCCTGAACCGTTACCGGGGGTTGAAGGTGAAAATTAAATAATGGTAAAATAATCAAGGTCCCCTACTTATATAAGCGGGGGCCTTTTGTTAACTCACAGGGAATAATGAACCAACGGGAAAGGCGTTACCGCTTGAACAGAATGTCCATGGGCTCGCCGGTCCGGAACAGCTCCACATAGTCCCGGGCTGACCGGATCCGCCGGGTCAGGCCTATTCCGCCCCGCCCGACATCCTCCGGCTGATGGGCATCGGAGCCGGAAGACAAATATAGATCATGCTCCAGACAGAAGGCAAATGCCTTGTCATTCCGGGAATCATGCCGCGGATTTCCATTGAATCCCTCCACGCCGTCCAGAAGCTCCGGCGGAGCGGTATGCATTTTTCTCCGATAGGGATGCGCCTGAAAAATCAGGATATCCGCATCCCCTTCCCGGATCAAGTCCCGGAAGGAAACCAAAGACAGGCGGTTCAGATAGGGATTACGGTACAGGAATTCCTCCTCGAACCCATATACCAGATAATCCTCCAGCCCGCTCTGAAAGCGAAGCTCCATGCCCAGCATAACATCCATTCCGACGGCTTCCCCGGCTTCTTTAGCCTTCCGGTAGCCCATCAGATAATCATCCATTTTTTCCTTCCATTCCCCATTCTGCTTCTCAATTACGCCGTCATGGTAATGATCAGTAATCAAAATGCCCTGATACCCTGCCTTCCGGTACAGCTCAACCATCTCCTCCGCCGGCACTCTCCCGCAGGGGCTGACCTCACTGGTATGTACATGGGTATCATAGCGATAATAATTCATGAAAAAGGTACCTCGATTCTGTATGTCCTGGTTGTGTCTTTATGTCCTGTTGTTTATAATCACGTACTACACAGGACGCTCCTTCATCGTCACAGGTTGTCTTTATATCCTGTTGTTTTATAATTCCGCGATCCGGTCATAAACCGGCTTTAGCCGGGGGTAGACAGACCGGTAGATCCGATAGTGCTTCTCATATTCCCGACATTCCGACTCCACCGGGGTGCAGCGCCTGCTGTAAACCGCTTCCGCAGCCGTACGGAAATCATGGAACATCCCGACGCCCACCCCTGCCGCAATGGCCGCGCCCAATGACGTTGCCACATCGGGGAAGGAATGCACCTTCACCGGCAGGGCGAAAATACTGCAGAGCATTTCATTCCACAGTCTGCTTTTTGCTCCGCCGCCGATCAGGATCATATCCCGGATCCCCACCTGGTTGTCCTGGAAAACATCCAGTACACTCCGCAGGGCATAGGAAATCCCTTCGTAAACCGACCGCACCATATCACTGCGGGTATGGTACAGGGTAAATCCCACAAAGGCGCCCCGGGTGTTGGGATCCCAGTAAGGCGTTCGCTCCCCCATGAGATATGGCAGGAAAAACAGACCGTTGGCGCCGATGGGCGAGCTACGGGCCAGGGCTTCCATCCTGTCATAAAACGCCGAAGAAGTTTCCACTCCTCCATCCTTTGCGGAAGCCGATTCCGCAGATGCCCGGCCAAGCAGGTCCATGGCCCAGTTGTAGGACGCAGCTGCGCTTTGCACGGTGCCGCAGACAACCTTGTGCCGGCCATCCAGATCAAAGTAATTAAAAATCCTGGCGTCCCCGTCGAAAACAGGGGCATCGCACAGAGCGCCAATCCAGGAACTGCTGCCCAGATAATTATAGGCATCCCCCGGTTCCTTCACGCCGGAGCCCCGGGTGGCGCAGGCGCCGTCTCCGCCGCCGACAGTCACCGGAGTCCCCGGAATCAGGCCAAGCAGCGCCGCCGCTTCCCCGGACAGTCCGCCTGCCACTTCATAGGAACAATGCAGCTCCGGCAGCTTTCCCGTATCCACATCCAGGGTTTTCAGCATATCATAAGCCCAGTCCCGCTTTCCCAGATCCAGCATGCAGGTAAGAGAGGCGTCGGAATAATCTGTAATGCCCATATGGTTCGTAAGGCGATAGCAGATATAGTCCTTAGTGTTCAGAAAGCAGCGGGTTTTTTGATACAAATCCGGATAATGCTCTTTCAGCCACAGAACCTTGGGAAGAGTATAGTGAGGATCCGGGCGGTTTCCGGTAATCCGGTAAAAGGAATCCAGACCCAGCCGTTCCTGGATGCGCTGGCATTGAAGCCCGGTCCGGCAGTCGGAATGGATGATGTTGTTGTAAAGCACTTCCCCGTCCGCGTCCACCGGAATACAGCCGTTCATATGCCCGGAAATCCCAATCACTGCCACAGACTCCGGATTCAGGCCGAAGCGTTCGACCAGTTCCCTTGTGCCGGTCACAACACTTTGCCAGAGAAGGTATGGATCCTGCTCCGACCAGCCCGGTTTGGGATAAATGGTCCCATAGAGCACGGTGCTGGCCATGATTTCCTGTCCCAGACTGTCAAAAACCGTACATTTATTGCCGGTGGTCCCGATATCGTATGTCAGGATAAAATCGTCCTTCATCATGATCCTCCCTTATGCGGTTGTCTTCATTGCACCCCATGCAGCCTTGCAATGTTTGCAAATTTGCAAAGCTTCCTACAACAGTATTTATTATACCATAAACAAATCAAAAAGGAGTCCCAAACCATTCCTGCAATTTCTACATGAGACCATATTCCCGTTAATGCATATCAAATTGCGCCTGTAAAAAAGCAGGGCATCTGCCCTGCTTCAATATCCATCCTGTATCAAACCGTATTTTATCTTGATGCGCTCCAATTTTTCGATCATGGGCCTGGCTGCCAGAAACAAAAAAAACACCGTTGCGGAAGCATGTACCAGGTCCACCGGAATCCCTGAGATATAAACCGCCAGCAGACTTTCCTTCGTGACCGCATAGGACATCATCAGAAGGGAAGCCGGATTCATGATGCCGCCATAAATAAAAAGCGTGGCAAGAAAGCCATAAATGCACAGTGACCCTTTCTTTGCCTTCAGCCAGCCTTTCTGAAACAAAATGCCCGCCAGAAATCCTATGATCCCCATGGAAAACATCTGCCAGGGCGTCCACGGCCCCTGTCCGAACATCATGTTGGAGACAAGCATGGAAATCGCGCCCACAAGAAAACCGGATTCGGCGCCAAAGCAAACCCCTGTGATAATCGCGACTGCCGCCATCGGCTTGAAACCGGGCACCATGAAAAAGGCGGCCCGCCCTGCTACTGCAATGGACACCAGCACGGAAATGATCAGCAGCTCCCTTGCCTGGGGCTTACGGCTTTCGAATACCATAAAAAAAGGGATCATGCAATAGATCGCAATGAGCAGGCTGATCAACAGATACTTCCGGTCATTCAGAAAACGGATTCCAATCCAGATGGTAAGAGGGATCAGCAGGAGGATCAAAAAGACAGACACAATCGTCCGGGCCGGCAGTTTTCCCCTGTCTCCGGGTGCAATAATCCCGTCCGGATCCTTCCGGTTCCTTTCCCTTTTCTCCTGCCCGGTGGGATCCTGTTCCTCCCGGAAGTCCGCATCCGCTGACCAGCGCTGTTTTCCGCTTCCCAGGAAGGCATCCAGGAAAGCATTCAACTTATCCTCTTTCTGCATGAGACAGATCCTCTTTCTCTTTTTTGGACACCTGTGACACGGCATCGATCACATCGTCCACTGTAACCGCTTCTGGAAAATATTGCCGTGCCATACGGTTTGCCGCCGTGGTATAGAACGGATTGCCGGCAAAAAAGCTTGCGGTATCCTTGCAGGCCACGACATTCCCCTGGAAAAACAAGCCGGTGCGGTCGGCATACTGCGCACAGAATTCAATATCATGGCTGATCATCAGAACCGTCACGCCGTGTCCGGTCAAAGTGCGCAGAATCTCTCCCAGCTCTCTTTTATAATGGTTATCCATTCCTTTCGTCGGCTCATCCATCAGCAAAATCCTGGGGCGCAGCAGCAGCACTTTGGCCAGCGCCAGCCTCTGCTGTTCTCCGCCGCTCAAATCATAGGGATGACGATCCAGAAGATGTCCAAGCTTTGTCAGGGCGACGATCCCTTTCACTGCATCTGCCTTTTTCATATCAATGGGATATGCCTTGCTCTTCCTTTCCCGTTTCCCACCGATCATTTCATACAGGTCTTCCCGTACCGCCTTTTTTACAAACAGGCTTTGCGGATCCTGGGGCATGACGCCCAGAAATCCATGATACAGCTCATCGTCACTGTACTTTCCGATCTCTCTGCCTTCCAGCCAGATCCTCCCCCGGTACGGGGACCGGATCCCGGCAATCAGGCTCATGGCGGTGCTTTTCCCCGTGCCGTTTCCACCGACCAGGGCAAATATTTCCCCTTTCCAGATCTCAAGGGACAAGTCCCGCACCACATCCGGCAGGGCTCGTTCGTTACGAAACCAGACATCCCGGATACGAATCTCGGGGATTTCCTGCTGCCTCCGGTTCTGATGACCCCTGCCCGTTCTCTTTCCCGCAGGATCCGAAAACAGCTTATGGGATGGCGGCCCGGACACCATTCCGGGTACCATGGTTTCCAGCAGTTCCCGAAGCCAGCGGCGGCCCTGACGAACCGTCAGAGGACACACGGAAAGGCCGGAAGACGGCTTTCCGGATCCGGAAGGTTCCGGGGACAGACCGGAGGATCCGGAATCATCCCACAAGCGGCGGACTCCCGCACAGATCTGCATGGGAGCCGGCATGGCAAGAAACATGTCATGATCTTTGTCCTTCAAAAACTTCCCCACATCCTCCGGAGTCCCATGAACCAGCATCTGTCCCTCTTCCATGACGTAAACCTGGTCCGCCCAGGGGATGACATTTTCCAGACGCTGTTCGGTAAGGAGAACGGTGGTCCCGGTATCCCGGTTGATTCTTCGGATCGTCTCAAGAAAATCCGAAGCAGCTATCGGATCCAGCTGCGAGGTGGGTTCGTCCAGGATCAAAAGACATGGATGCATGGCCATGACGGACGCCAGGTTCAAGAGCTGCTTCTGCCCTCCCGACAATTCGTTTACATTTTTCCGGAACCATTCCTGTATCCCGAAATAAGAAGCCATCTCCCCTACGCGCAGCCGTATCGTAGGAGTGTCATACCCCAGGCTTTCCAGCCCGAAAGCCAGTTCATGCCATACCTTATCCGTCACGATCTGATTTTCCGGGTTCTGCAGGACATATCCGATGCCGGCAGCCTGCGTGCGCTGGTCCACGGCCTTAAGGTCCTTTCCCATGCAGCGTATCGTGCCTTTCCTTTCCCCATGCGGTGCCAGAACGGTCTTCAGGTGACGCAGCAGCGTACTCTTTCCGCAGCCGCTCTTCCCGCAAAGCACGGTAAAGCTGCCTTCCTCCACCTCCATACGGATCCCGACAAAGCCGGGATCTTTGCGTTGGGATAGCGGAAGCTGAAATCCTTCACTTCAATACAATTCAAGATGCTGCCCTCCCGTCGGTCAGATACCACGGGAGATGCCGCTCCCGGTTTCCCATGGCTTCCAGTTTCCGAAAGGTATGATCCTCCCACAATCCCATCAGTACCGGAAAAAAGCAGATCCCTGCCCAGGCGGCATACACCGGCAGGCTCTGTCCGCTCAGGGGAAGTCCTCCGATCCGGATTACCGGATTATATTGAGCGGATGCCACACCCTTGTGGAATCCAATGAGACAGACCGAAAAAAGGGCCGCCAGCACGGCCGACACCTTCCCGTCCCGCGCATCAAAACGAAAGAGGGAGAACGCCGTTCTTCCTTTCATCCCGTATCCCCTGGCCCGCATGGAATCCGATGTCCCGATGGCATTTTCCAGTGCCCAGGTAATCATTATGGATAAAATGGTGATCCCATGTCGGATTTTCTGCAGCACATTTCCATTGCGCACATCCCTTCCAATTGCCTTCTGCCCTTTCCGTATCACATGCAACTGCGCCTCAAACCGCGGCACAAACCGGAAGGCCATGGAAAGCACCAGGGACAGTGCCGGAATCACCCGTCCAAACAGGTAGACGAATTTATCCGTGGTCATCACTTCATTAAAGCAGGAAAACCATAACACAGCGATAAACATCATGGAAGCCAGCACAACACCATAGACCATGGCTTCCAGGGTTACCGGGCCTGTTTTCAGATAGAAAAGGAACGTCACTCCGTAATGATTGAAGGCCGGATTGACAAAAGCCACAATGACCATGGCCGGCAGGGTAAACAGCAGATTGAATTTCACAACCTGCCTCCGGCCTCTGAGCCGTATCGAATAGCACAGGCCTCCGAAAAAGGAAATTCCAAGCAAAACCGGATGACTCAGGAACATGGAAACCAAAAGAACGATCAGGAAATAGAAAAAGTTCACTGCCGGATGACATTCTGAAAACGCATCCGCCCTTCTGCGCGTTCCGCTCATTGTCCATTCTCCCAATACTGATCGCCGACGTCCCGGCCCAGATCACAGGTGTAGCGCCATGCAATCGTATCTCCGTCGCTTACCTCATATTTGGAACATCCATAGTTGGGAAACCACCCGTTTACGCTGTACATCCATCCGGAAAGATCCCCAACATCAAATTCATAGAGCTGATGAATCCCTTCCACATAATAGGAGCTGTAGGCAGGAGTATAGGAAGCTTCCGTCTGGATCCCTCTTTCCCGGCAAACACGGTACAGCACATCATACACGGTTTCCCCGGGGGTATACTCCACCGTTTTGCTACTCAGAATCCATCCGTTTTTCGGCACAAAGCCCTTCTTGGAGGAATTCAACTTTCCCGAATTTGCGGAAATGGTCAGACAGTCTATGGAGATCGTGCAGGTGTGAGCCGTTTTTTCGGTACGATCCTTTTGCGCATTCCCCGCATTCCCATCATCTTTATTGCTTTGATCACTTTTTCCATTTCCGGCAGTTCTGTCCCGGATATCCACGCTGCCCTTTGCTGTCTTTTCCGGACCCTGCGTGCTCCCCACGCCGGGGGAAGTGTCTTCCGTCACCTTGGCTGCCCTTTGCCCTGAACCGCTGTTTTCTGCAGGAGTTCCTTTTTCGCCGGAAGAGGCTTTGCCCGGATCCGCCTGATTGGAAACAGCTTCCCCGGAAGCTACTTCATCCACTTCATCCGCCTTTGTCTTTCCGCCTACCAGATAATAGGTATCTCCCATTTCCAGGACGGGAAAGCTCAAAGTGGTTATTTCCTTTCCCTCTTTTGTATCGGTGCCGATGGAAACGCCGCACATTTTTGCCGGCTTTTTGTCTACCAGCTTACATAAAACAACAGAATCCGCATCCAGTTTTTCCGGCAGGGACAAAGTCAGCTTCGCGGGAGCTGCCAGATTTGCCTTTTCCAGAGCAACTCCCAGGCCAACAGTGGCGTGATTGGCGGATTCTTTCACTTTCTCCGTCTTTTCCTCCGGAAAGCGTACCTTCATCTTCTGCTCTATGGGGTTTTGTATTTTCTCTCCCTCATAGGTCCAGGTGTAGGTGATGCCGGTATCCGGATCTTCGGAATAGAATTCATAGCTTCCATCCCTGCCCGCTATCGTCTTCATTTGAGCCTTTGTAATGATTCCATCCCCGGGAAGCTCATTTTTTTCCTTCAGGGCATCCCCGTTTTTCTCATGTTTTGTACTGAAGGTTCCGGCCTGCTGATCCCATTTTGCTGCTTTCCCGCTGTTGGTACTGAAATCACAACCGGCTGCGAACAGCATCATACCAGCCAGTAAAACAGATGTCAGAGTCCGAACGATTCTTCGTCTCATGAATTTCCTCTCTCCCTATGCTATGATACCTTTTTCGCTCTTTTCCTGAAGTAAACACCTGCTCCGATGGCCGCGCCGCCGCCGAGAATACACAGCAGACAGGGGAAAAACTTCCCGGGCAACGTTTGAGAGTGTTCTTTCTGTTCAGAATTCGCAGCTGCCGGGATACTTTTTGTGCCTTTCCCCTTCAAAGCCTTTTCAGGCTTATATTCTGCCCCCTGGAAACTCCACGGCTGCTTTGCACCGATGTCTTCCTTTGTCCCTGTCTCTTCTTTTACAGCGGTATCCCTGGATGCCACCTTTTTGAGCGAGGACTTTGGAGCAACGGTTCTTTCCATCGAAATACTTTTCACCGCAGTTTTATGAGGGAAGATCTTCCGGGAAGCAGACTTTCCGGAAGTCGTGGATTTCGTCTTTCCGGATGACGGGACACCGTTTTTAGGGGTCGTTTCTCCGGTGTGGCTCCCGTCTCCCGTATGCCCTCCGTTCCCCGGCTTGTCCGTTTCCTTTCCGGGATCTTCTGTCCCTTTTCCGGGTTCCTCCGATTCTTTTCCAGGACCCCCCGGCTCTTTTCCAGGACCCCCCGGCTCTTTTCCAGGACCCTCCGGCTCTTTTCCGGGTTCCTCCGGTTCCTTTTCGGGTTCCCCCGGTTCCTTTTCGGGTTCCCCCGGTTCCTTTTCGGGTTCCCCCGGTTCCTTTTCGGGTTCCCCTGGTTCCTTTCCGGGATCTGCCTTCAAATCCGACATATCATACAGACTGGTTTTCCCATCCAGAAATCTCTGATAGGCCACCAAAGAATAAAATCCCTGTTCCGTAGACATGCCGTCCACGGTACCTGCCGCCGCGCCTCCGTTATTCCCGCCACCGGGTTTGACGTGCATGAATCCGCTTCCATCCACATGGTAGGAGATCAGATTTCCGACCAGCCATTTTCCATTTTTGATAAACCGGGCATCCGTTTGCGGATCCACACCCAGAGCAGTCAGCGCGGTAAGAACCTGCGCGCTGGACTCTGATGTCTCCACTCCCATGCTGCCGTATCCTCCTGCTTCATTCTGTATACTGCTCAGGCAGTCCAGGCCCCGGTCCGCTGCCCGGGTGACTTCTTCATAGCCCGCTTTCCTGTAATACGGAGCCAGGGACTGCAAAGCCATTCCCGTCATGTCGGAATCTGCTTTTTTGCCTGCCAGGGCCCATCCTCCGTCCTCCAGCTGCCGCCCCAGAACAAACTGAATCAGCTTCTCTTCCGTTGTCTGTTCCACATCGCCGGCTGCCTTTGGAATTTTGTAATCGGGTTTGGAGCTGAGAGCAATCAATGCCCAGATCGGACCGTTCAATCCCTGCCTTTTTACGCCGGCAAAGTCCGCCAGGGGCTCCAGGAGATTGTATCCGCCCACATTCTCCGCGTCTTTTCCCATAGCGGTCAGGACAAGAATCGTTTTGGAATATTCCGTGTATTTTCTTTTGTGCAATACCCCATTATTCTGTTTCAGATATTCCACCAGATTATTGTAATAAGTTGCAAAATAAGGATCGTTTAAATCCATTCCGCTTCTTGCCAGGCCCAAAACAAACCACTCGCTTCCCACGGCGGGAGCTTTGTCGATTGACAGCATATATGCCCTTGTTTCCTGGATTATGGCACTTACCGGCCTTGCTGTACCTGCTTCTTTGGAGTATGTGGAATTCTCTGCAATAACCTTAACTTGTCCGACTTTTGCATCAGCAAAAACCGAAGCAGGAAACTGCATGAACAGCATCATTACGATAAGAAGAACTGCCGCGATTTTCTTCATTTCTTTCATAAATATCTTCATTTTTCGATATCTTCCTTTTCTAATAATATTTCCTTACTCCGCTTGCTCTGCTTCCCGGTAATCTTATAAACACTTTCACCGCAAGCAATGTTTATCACCTGACCGTCTGTAACAAAGATAGGAAAGGAAAATGATTTCTGCCCTACTCGTCTGCAGGAACGATAAACCTTGCAACAAAAAAAGAGCGCAAAAAACACACCTCCATTCTGCCTATGGACGCTGCAACTGAGTTCCTTTCCGTGTTTTGTGTTCTGGCTTGGGTTCCTCCTACTCAAAGCGCCTTCCCGAAAAACTTTCCTTCCAGTGGCCCTTGCTTCTTTCGTCCCCCTTACAGCAGGGATAACTGCTCCGGATTCTCACCGGATTCCTTTCAACAGGGCATGTCCTGCCCTGACCACAGAAAACTTATGAATCTATCATGTGTTATGTAAAAGATGCAACCTTGTATCGTTTCATATTCCTATATGAAATACATCTCTTTTCTACCCTTTTTATTATAATTTAAAGGGGACAAGGTGTCAATTGACAAAATGGAAAAGATAGCGTCAATTTACTGTAGGGAAAGAAAGAATAGAGACATCCTGAAATATTCTTACTAGCAACAGTGGTCTTGATTGATTTCATTAATTTTAACAGCAATCAATCTTGTCAGCTGCATTTATTCCACGATCTGCTTGACAACGAGCCTCTGCCGGTGTGGCTTACGGCAGATGTCGGCAGCAGCCATCTCTAACAGCGGGATAGGCTTTGGAGCGGTTGCTGCCGTACCTCAATGCTACCACACCGACTTCTCGTTATCAAGCAGCTTTCGCGGCATAAACGCTTGATCTATGTCGTCCCGGCTATTAAAAACGCCATAACGAGCTTTATGAAGGGCCTAATAGCGTATTCCGGCCATACTCCTCATCTCATTAAACAGCCCTGTCTTTTTCCCCATGGTAATTACAGTTGGGCTGCTACTCCATGAACCAGCATATCTGCTTTCTGATGATTTCCTTACTTCCTTGATTAATTCATCCTGCAATTCATGTTTCCTGTTCTCCTTCTCCTTAAGCTTCTGTGCCATAACCAGGTCATAGATCCTGCCGCCATTTTTCTTATATACGATAAGTTTGGACATCCTGGCAACACCTTTTTCAGACCATCCCTTAGGCCTGCTGCTTAGCCTGCTTGAAAACACATGGCTTATATGACCTTCGGCACTGCATCCTATCAGTTCATGGCCCTTATCAGCCTTTATCTCTATTCCATGCCAGTTATTCAATATGTACCGTCTGGCATCCTTAACTGCCTTCCTCTTCGTTTTGGAAACCGTTCGTTTGAGGATCTTCTTGAAAACATCCTTGACCATGTCCTTGTCCGGCCAATCCAATGCATCCTTCAACTCCTGATAGATGTCTCCATCGTTTAAGTGTGCAGTCGCAGTTATCATATATTTCTTAAGATGAAAATTGTCCAGCACAAACTTGCTTTTGGGAATCCAGTCAAGCCCGGCCTTAATCCATGATGCCCCATCCCCGGAAAGGTATATGGTTTCAATGAAATCCATGTTGTACTGCTTGTCTATATATTCTATGACCTCCAGCCACAGATCCTCACTCTCATCATACATGCCGCCAAAATATTTAACGTTTTTAAGTCTGGTCCTCGTTTGGCTGCTTTTTTCGGGATCTACGCCTTCATGAACATAAACCAGCCTGGGCATAGCTATCTTGCTTTTATCGTCTTCTCCCTGCAGGGAAACATGATCTTCATCTGCTTCAACATACAGTATCCTGACATCCCTCTTCTTGTCCACCTTATGCTCATGTTCGCTGATCTCAAGGTTATGTATTTTATCCATAACAGCCTGCTTGCTTATTTCATCCATATATCCGGCTCTTTCTCCACCTTTCCTGTAGCTGCTGTCTATGGCCTCTTCCACCACATTGATCACCACATCTGCACTCACTCTGTCATGTGGCTTAAGACCAACAAGCTCATCAACGAGATATTTCCTTTTGCCACCACTCTTTGGCTTAAAATACGTTCTATTATACTTGATCGTTCCAAAGGTCGTTAAGATCCCTGTCTCATCTTTCCTGACAATCTCCCAATTGTTTTTCCTGACCCCGGACTTTCGAAGCTGTTCATCCATCCCCTCAAGAGTCTCCACCAGTATATTCCGACCAAGTTCAAACAGATCCTCCTGCAGCCCCAGAGTCAGTTCCGCCAGATCCTTACCTTCCCTTAAAAATTTTCTTACCTTATTTTCTGTTTTTCTTGCAAACTCGTTAAAATCTTGTATACTGTACATGGAAGGTGGCACCCTTTCTTGATATTTTTGTTGATGATCAATATTTTAGCAGGATGCCACCTTCTTTTCAATCCTTATGGTAATTTATTACTCTTAATCCCTACGGTAACTTTACGCTAACATTTTAATTTTTTGATTGACAAATCGCGTCAGCTGTATATACTGTATATGAACAGTATGATCGAAAGGTGGCGGACGATTGGACATTTTGATATCAAATTCCGGTGCGCAGCCAATCTATGAGCAAATCACGGATCAGATCAAGGATCAGATCATGAAGGGCGAGCTCACGGAGTCAGAGCCTCTGCCTTCCATCCGGAGTCTGGCAAGAGATCTTCATATCAGTGTGATTACCACGAAACGGGCTTACGATGAGCTGGAAAAGGACGGATTTCTAGTGACGGTAGCCGGCAAGGGATCCTATGTCGCCGCGCAGAACAAGCAGCTGCTTCGGGAAAACCGCATCAAAATCGTGGAGGAAAAGCTCACCGAGGCGGTGCTGGCTGCCAAATCCGCTGATTTATCCTTTGCAGAACTGGAAGAGATGCTTCGATTTTTTTATGAGGAGGGATAAGAATTGGAAAACATTCTGGAAATCAGGAACCTGAAAAAAACCTTTGGGGATTTTACACTGGATAATATCAGCTTCTCCCTGCCAAAAGGCTTTATCACCGGTTTTATCGGCCCCAACGGATCCGGGAAAACCACGACCATCAAGCTGATTATGAACCTGCTGAAAAAGGACAGTGGGGAAATCCGGATATTTGGACTGGATCCTGTCCGACAGGCGAAGGAAATCAAGAACCGAATCGGATTTGTTTATGACGAGAGCCATTTTTATGAGGAACTGACGGTGGAGGAAATGAAACGGATCATCGCACCCGTATATGATCAATGGGATGAGCAGCAGTTTCAAAGCTATGCCGCAAAGTTTGACCTGCCCGGGAATAAAAAAACGAAGGATCTTTCCCGGGGGATGAAGGTGAAATTTTCCCTGGCCATCGCCCTTTCCCATCATGCGGATCTGCTGATCATGGATGAGCCCACTGCGGGACTGGACCCGGTGGTACGCAGTGAAATCCTGGACATCCTGTATGTCCTCATGCAGGATGAAAACAAGGGAGTGTTCTTTTCCACCCATATCACTTCCGATCTGGATCGGATTGCGGACTATGTCGTCATGATATATAACGGAAAGATCCTGTTCTGCACACAGAAGGATGCTTTGATGGAAAACCATGCCATTATAAAGGGGAAGGCATCCCTCCTGGATACCGTCCGAAGTTCAGACCTGAAGGGCATCCGAAAGAGCAATTACGGATTTGAAGCCATGAGCACAGCAAAGGAAACGACCGAGGCCTTTGCAAAGGCGGGGGCTGTGATCGATCCCCCCACCCTGGAAGATATTATGCTGTATTATACAAGAAAGGAGTCCTCCCGTGTTTAATCTGATTTGGAAAGATATCCTGATACAAAAGAAAACGCTGGCCTATATGGGGCTTTATATTATCCTGTTTGGCATTACCTTTCAAAATATAACGGCCGACCCTTTCCCAGCCATTGCCGTGGCAGTGACCTATCAGATGATTGCGGCAGCCTGCAGTCATGAGGATAAGTCCGGGGCAGATATCCTATGGAACAGTATGCCGGTCAGCCGGGAGAAACTTGTCCTGTCCAAATATCTGTCCATGTTTGTCTATACTCTCCTTGCCTCTCTGGGATATATGGCATTTGCCGCTGTCATCCATCTCACCCGGCTGCCCATAAAGGCGTCCCCCATTACCGCAACCGGCATGATGGGATCCATCGTCGCCATTGCGCTGATGAACAGCCTTTATCTCCCGGTGTATTTCAGGCTGGGCTTCATGAAAGCCAGGGTAGCAAGCTTTTTTCTCTTCTTTGCCCTGTTCTTCGGCGTCACCTTCGGCGTCAATGTCCTGTCGGAGGAAATCCACAGCGCCCAGGGGAATACGGCGCTGCGGGCAATCGCCTCAGCTCTTCAGAGCGCATCGGATCTGCAGATATCCCTTTTGCTCCTGGGACTGGCTTTTGTTTTCCTGCTGGCCTCCTTTTGCCTTTCCGTAAAATTCTACAGGAACCGGGAGTTCTAACACTCCCGCGTTCCTGCAAAAACGTGTTTCATTTGCCATGGATTTGATCCTTTATCGTATTATAGGTATCTACGATATCTTTTTTCTCTGCCAATAAGCCCCTGTTCTTCTTTCCGGTTATCCTTTCATGCATTTTTACTGAAATAGGTTGATACAGGCACAAAGGTGATGGCTTCATCATTTTTATATTTGTAGCCTTTCGTACCTCCAAATGCTTCAGGAAAAGGATATGGCCTGTATCATCAAGCATAAGATTATAACCCGAACCGACTTCCTATGTATCAAGATAAAATAAACTGGGCTCAAAAACATAAATGGTTGCTAAATGTCACAGACCAAAGAATGATTATTGAGGCCCGGCAATGCGTCTTGCCAGCATGGTGTTCCTCTTCGCGATTTTATTGTTTCGTATAGCCATGGCCACAGCACGCCTGGACCCGACCAGTACATAAACTTTTCTGGCCCTGGTGATGCAGGTATAGAGCAGATTCCTCTGAAGCATCACATAATGCTGGGTGGTCAGGGGAGCGATCACAATGGGATACTCGCTTCCCTGGCTTTTATGCACGGTGGCGGCATAGGCCAGGATGATCTCATCCAGCTCGGTATAGTCATACTCCACTATCCGATCATCATAGGAGATCCGGATGGTTCGGTCCTCCGGAACGATTTCCCGGATTCGTCCGATGTCCCCGTTGAATACATTTTTATCATAGTTGTTTCGGATCTGCATGACCTTGTCGCCAATATAAAACGTCGTTCCCCCATACTTGACAGAAGCTGCTTTCCCATCCCTGGCTGTCAGTTTTTCCTGCAGAAGCTGATTGAGGTGGTGAGCCCCTGTGGAACCTCTCAGCATCGGACAAAGCACCTGAATGTCCCGGATCGGATCGGCTTTGTAGTATTTCGGCAGCCGCCTCGTGACAAGGGATACAATGGTCTGCGCCACCTGCTCCGGATCTTCCTCTCCGATAAAGAAAAAATCCCGGTTTACGGCCCCCTTATACCGGATGGGAAGCCCCTGATTGATCCGGTGGGCATTGGTGATGATCATGCTTCCCCGTGCCTGACGGAAAATGTTTGTCAACCGGACCACTTCCACCTTTCCGGAATCAATGATGTCCCGCAGGACATTCCCCGGCCCAACGGAAGGAAGCTGATCCACATCACCGACCAGGATAACCACCGCTTTGTCCGGCACCGCTTTCAACAGGTTATACATCAGAAGCAGGTCCATCATGGAAACCTCATCCAATATCAACACATCGCATTTCAGCGGGTTTCCTTCGTTCATCGTATATCCTTTTGCAGGCTTGAATTCCAGAAGCCGGTGAATCGTTTTTGCCTCCATGCCTGTTACCTCGGACATCCTTTTTGCTGCCCGGCCCGTGGGAGCTGCCAGCAGGATCCGGGCTCCGAGGCTTTGGTAGAAGGAGAGAATCCCCAGTGTGGTAAAGGTTTTGCCGGTGCCGGGCCCTCCCGTCAGCACCATGACCTTATGGGATGCTGCCTTTAAAATGGCTTCCCGCTGCATCCCGTCATAATGAATCCTGTTCTTCTTCTCGACGGAATCAATCAGGGAACCGGCATGATTGTGGAGAATCGGCGTATCCGTTTCCATAATCTTTTTCAGCCTGCGGGCCACACCGATTTCACTATGATAAAATATCGGAAGGAACAGGGCATCGTCCTCATCCGGAATCAGGGAGCCTTCCTTCAGCATATTGTCCAGGGCAGAGACGATCCGCTCCGTCTCCACCTCCAGAAGCTTCTTCGCTTCTTCCACCAGCTGATCGTGATAGGCAAAACAATGCCCTTCGTTGGATAACTGACCAAGCACATAGAGAATTCCGGAACGGATTCGTTCATAGGATTGAACGTCAAAACCCATATTCTGCGCAATGCGGTCCGCTGTCCGGAATCCGATCCCCCAGATATCGTCTGCCAGCCGATAGGGATTCTCCCGCACGACCTGAATACTCTCATCGCCATAAGCTTTATAGATCTTTACGCCATAAGCCGTGGAAACTCCATGGGACTGCAGGAAAATCATGATATTCTTGACTTCCTTCTGCTCCTCCCATGCCTTTTGGATCATCTCCACCCTTTTCGGCCCAATTCCTTCCACCTGCAGCAACTGATCGGTTTCTTCCTCAATAACCTTCAGGGTGTTCTCTTTAAACTTCCTGACAATCCGTTTTGCGTTCACCGGACCGATGCCCTTGATCAATCCGCTGCCGAGATACTTTTCGATCCCTGCAGCCGTAGCAGGAAGCTTTTCCTCAAAAGACGAAACGACAAATTGGCGCCCGTATTTGGTATCCACCTTCCATTGCCCTTTCAGGGATACCACGGCACCGACATTTACAGACGGCATATTTCCCACAATGGTGACCAGATCAAAATATCCCGCGCTTTTCATTTTGGCCACGGTATAACCATTTTCATTATTTACATAGGTAATCCGCTCAATGACTCCTGAAACATACTGGTTTGACTGCATGGAACCCTTTTTCACCTGGCATCCGACCTTTATCCAACCTTTTTCTATGATCGATATCTGTCATCACATAATCTGTTATTATGTATGTATCTATCTTATCACAACTTTGCGTTTTACAACAAATGAAAGCATTGCATCCGGATACATCAAAGCTCATCTTCTTTCATTGGCGTTTTTGCTATTAACAGCGTGTTTGTGCCACTCGGCGTTCAAAGTCGGAATACATTTCTTTCCTATTTCCACCGAACCATTTTATGTGCCAATGATCGTTTTGGACAGAATCTCCCGGTCGCACTCATTGACGGTGTCCAGGGAGGGAGCCATGATATACAGCACAATGGTAGCCTGATACTCCTCAAAGTACCGGACATATACCCGTCCTTTCAGGTCGATAACGGGAAAATCACCGGAATAAGAAAATCTGCCCTGGGGCCTGCCATACTGCAGATAGCCCTGCTGAAATCCCCTGTACTGATGGACCGGGCTGTTGGTCCGGATACCGGAATCGATCCGGGCCCAATCCCCATATCCGGCATACTGCACAGCATACTGAATGGAAGAGATCTCCTCACGGAATACACTTTGCTCCCAGGAACAGCCGATGGAAGAAAGAACCAATGCTCGCTGATCATACTCCGGTACCTTCACAATCTCCTCCGCATTGATTTCCCCATCCGGCAAAAAGCCGAACCTTCTGCATTTATCGCCGGGTTTGATAATGTATCCTCCGTAGAAGCTGCTGTAATAATCCGAACCGGGATCATAATAGGACGAAGTGCCTTTCCATAGAGGAAAATGCCCGAAGTTATAGAGGATGGTAAACTCCACCTGTTCCCCAAGGTACCCGGAAAGTCCTTCATTGTCATTAAACGTCATCACAAAGGGATACCAGTCCGGTTTCTTCGTGCTGGCACCTCCCGGTATCCGGAAACGGATGGAATCCGTTTTCATTAAGCTGTCCCGATAACAGAAAGAACTGTACGGCCGCATAACCGCATAGCTTCGGATCGGAGCGCCGACGGGAGAAAGCAGCAAAGCAATGCACAGCAGCAGAACCAGGATCAAAATCCACAGACGTTTTCGCTTTTTCATGCTTCCTCCCTGCCTTTTCCAATTTCATGCCCATCATATCACAACCGCCGCCTCCTGTCATGCTTGAAAGAATCTGGTGAAGAGTGTACTGGGCAATGTCAATTTATCATAAGGAACTAGAGCAGTGACATTCTGAAATATTCTTACTGGTGACAGAATGCTGCAAAGAAGGTATCAATATATTTTTATAATAATTTCAGATAAGGAAGGGATACCTGATTATTCCCATACCGAAACGGGAAAAATTGAAATAATGTAAAGATTACAAAAAGAAAAGCCTTCCATTTTTGTATGGAAAGCCTTTCTTTTTCCTGCTTATATTGAAGAAACCACCGATCAGGTTTTGTTTTTTACTCTCGTGGAGCTTTTTGCTGGTTTCAGCCTGTTAACCATCAGTCCTTATCCTTTGTTTTCCCCGCCATCAGGTTCGCCAGATCATTCATGACCCAATCCAGCCTCTTGCGGGTGACCAGGAATTCGGATTCCATGTCGCCGTCCTGTACCACAGAGTAATAATCATCGTCATAGGGGATAAACGCAACATTCCGCTCCGGCCGAGAACCCTTGTTCAAATAATAGGTGATTTTGAAATCCGGCTGGCCCTGCACCATATGATTCTTCTCCGCGTCCACCACAATTCCGATCAGGCTCTGGTAAAAGTCCTTGAAGGGATCCTCTTCCTTTTCCTTGCCGTCCAGGAAGTATGTCGTGACCACCTCATCCTCCTTGTCCTTCTCCTTTGCCTTTTCCGTCCTGCGGGTCATGCTCAGGGTATGGGTTTCTCCTTTGCCTTCCAGAACTACCTTATCCACATCTTCAATGTTTACAATGAGCGCAAATTTATCCGCGATCTCCATGGGCTTAATATCCATAAAATCCGTCAGGGATTTTTCCATAGTATAGACCGAATCGGAATCCGCCGTCTTGAAATAGATGGTTTCCTCATCCGGACTGTTTCCAAAGAGCAGATCCAGCGTATTGGTTTCATCCTTCAGGACAAAATGCCGTTTGGGATGGTCCAGACCATATTTTCCAGGATCAGCGGGCTGATCGTCCACAAAATCCTTGATTGCTAAACTGGATACTCCTTCCAGCTTTGGATCAAGCTTGGAAGAATCAATGCTTCTGGGCTGTTTATAGGGCTTTACCAATTGGAACGCACCCAGTCCATACTGGGCTTCCTCCTTGGACTGATCCTCCGTCTTTTTGATTTCGATCTCCTTCTGCCCTTCTCCGGACAGATACAGATAGCTCATGGACGTCAGATCAATCTGGGGAAGGGACTTGTCCCGGTAATCCGCAAGGGAATCACCCAGCTTCTCCCCGTTGCTGCTGTAAACCGTAAATACCCTGGAGTCGCCTTCCTTCATCAGATAATTCGTATTGCCCTCGGCGGTCTTGTCTCCCAGATACAGCACGATCTTCTTTCCGTCGTCCAGCAGCGCCGTACCGGTGGCCGTCGGCTTATCCAGCCCATAGATGGAAAGATCCTCCGGATCCTTTTCCACCAGATCGTCCGCCACCAGGGAAGAAAATACCCGGGCCAGATCCTCTACCTTGGACTGATCCAGCTTAACCGGAATGTAGGTGGTATTCTTCCATACCGTCTCCGTCTTTGGCTTCTTGTCTTCCTCTTTTTGATCCTTCGTACCTTTTGTGTCCTTCCCTTTTCCGGACTTGTCCGTATCCGCGGTCTTTTCCTTCGTTTCCTTCACAGTCCGGACTTCCTTTTCAAAGGTCAGCTCTTTTTCCTTACTGTTCTGCAGTGTGATTTTCGATATTTTATCCTTGTCCACACTGGAGATTTCAATGGAGGACTCCGCCTTCTTTTCCGGGGTGTCATCCTTCACCGGCTTCCTGCTCAGGTAAATATATACGCCGCCCAGGACTGCCAGCACAACAATCAGAAGAATCAGACTGCGCTTCCTCTTCATAGATGTCTCCTCCTCAGCCATACCACCAATCCTGCAATCAATACAATGGCCGGAATTACAACCAGCGCAAGGGCTCCATAGATCCGGACCTGCATTTCCGTAATGTTCAGGGGCTGGACCGTCAGGCTCTTGGGCCGTATGGTAATGGAATCCTCCCGTTCAAAGATCCAGTTCAGGCTGTTCATGAACAGGTTGGAACCTCCTTCAAAGCCGGTTCCCAGAAAACCGGAGTTGCCGATCACCACCATTCTCGTGGTGTAGGTCTCATTGGCTGCCAGGTTATAGACCTGATCCTCAACAGCCACGGCCAGATCAAACGGACCCGGCACATCACCTGCCTGCCGTTCCACGGAAGATTCCCTGCTGTCCGCCTTTCTGCCGAACGACTTGTCCGAAGTGGTCAGAAGCGGCTGAACCGTCAGGGTATTCCGCTTGTCGTCCAGGATACGGATGGCCTGCCCTCCCGGAATCAGCAGCGGCATCTTGCTGGTCTTGATGGGATTCACAATGTCATGATCCGCAAAATCCGGTACCAGATACAAAGGGTTGCCGCCGGCGTATTTTCCCTGCTCCCCTTCCAATACCAGAGTATTGGACAGCTCAATACCATAATTCTGAAACACTGCCTGGAAATTGGGCTGATCATCCAGCAAAACATCCATCATAAACAAGGCCCTTCCCTGATCCTCCAGATACGCCTTCAGTGCTTCCGCTTCCTCTTTTGAAAGATCCTTCTGCGGAGAATTGACAATGAGAAGATTCGCATCGTCCGGAACCCCCTCCTGTCCCAATAAGTTCAGTTCCTTCACATCAAAGTTTTCCAGCTCCATTTGCTTTTTGGCGTTGGAATCCAGAGGAGTCTCACTATGTCCTTCCAGCACATAGGCAACCGGCATTTCCGAACCGCCGACAAACAGGATCGCAGAAGTCAGCCTCTGCTCTACTGCCAGGGATTCGGGCTGCGACCCGCCGGATTGGCTCTGCGTGTAATTGATCATATCATACTGATCGATGACGCGGTACACTTTGCCTTTCTCCACAACAAGGCTACCCGATGCGAGTGACTCCCCTTCCTTTGTATACTTTTTCGCAGTCAGAGGATCCCGGACAGGGTCAATAGTACCGGTATGAATATGTTTTGACTTTCTTTCATACCTTTGCACAATTTCCTTTACCACGGGACTGACTGAGCTCTGTTCCCCAACATAATAAATGGTGACATCGTCCTTCAAATCCTTCAGCATGTCTTCGGTCTGCTCCGACAGGGTGTACAGCTGGTTCTGCGTCAAATCAACACGCAGCGGAATCCTGTCTGCAACCAGGTTAACGACAATCACCGCCGCGATGACAATCACCGTTATCAGCGTGGCATAGCCGCCGTATTTAAATTTTTTGCTTTTGAAAGACTGTAAGATGTTTCCTTTTTTCATCCCTGCTCCCCCTTAGCTCCATCTCTTCTTTTCCAGCATCCGCACCGTAAGGAAAAGAAAAATGCCGGAAAAGGAGATATAGTATATAATCGGGCTGAGGTTCAGAACACCCATGGAAAAGTCGTCATACCGACTGAGCAGTGAGAACCAGTTCAGCACCTTTGCAATGAGTCCGTCAAAAGCAGCCGGCTTCATTCGATAGCCAACAAACACGCCAATCAGTCCGGCCGCCACAATCCCGCCGCTGACAATCCAATTCTTTGCCGCCATATAGAAAATAACAGCTACCGCTGCAATCAGGATACACGTAAAAATAATGCCGGAAGTACGATCTGTGGGCAGCCCCTGGGCAATCGTATCAATAAACCAGATAAGAAGAAGTACAGTAAAGGTGACAACAGCGGCAATGACCTGATTGTCCGTAATAGAGGATACGAACAAGCCCACTGCGATCAGGGAGCAGCCAAACAGGAAAAATCCGACATACCCGCCAATCACTTCGGGCCAGTTCACGGAACCCATGGTACTCAGGATGACCGGATAAATCAGTGTAATGACCAGTGTCAGAAACAATACGCTTACCGCTCCCAGAAATTTGCCGAGAACAATTCTGGAAAGGCTGATGGGACTGGTCAGCAGCAGCTGATCCGTTTTCTGCCGGGCTTCCTCTGCCAGCAGGCGCATGGTCAGGATCGGGACAATCAGCATGAATACAAACGTGATATTGGAAAGCACTCCGTTATATTGGGGGCTCATACCCAGCAAATTGTTCAGGACGAAGAACAGGCCAACAAAAAACAACAGGCACGCCATAAAGATATAGCCCGTCATGGATTTAAAGTAGGTTAGAAATTCTTTTTTAATAATTGCCAGCATTTACTGCACCCCCTTGTCGGAAACCGTATCATCCTGCGTGGTTACCCGCATGAAGATATCTTCCAGAGTCATGCCCACGGCTCTCATCATCAGGATAGGGTAGGATGCCCTGCTGAATGCATGAAACAAAGGTCTCCGGATATCCACATTATTTTCTGCCTGTACAATGATATCCACAGTGTCCGGCTCCCGGGAACCCTGGGACTCCACAGACCTAATCCCCTGCAGCTCCCCGACCACTTTGAGGGCCTGCTTTTCCGAAGCCGCAATCCGGAGCGTAATCCGGCTGGTATCGCCAAGACCCTTCGACAGGTTCGCCGGCGTATCACTGGCTACAATCCTGCCCCGATCAATAATGGCCACCCGCTCACACACTTCACTGACTTCCGGCAGAATATGCGAACTGAGAATAATGGTATGGCTTTTCCCAAGTTTTTTGATCAGATTCCGGATTTCAACAATCTGCTTGGGATCCAGTCCGACAGTGGGCTCGTCCAATATCAGAACGTCCGGATTCCCCACCAGTGCCTGGGCCAGGCCGACACGCTGCCGATACCCTTTGGACAGGTTCCGGATGAGTCTTCCCTTCACATCGCCGATCCGGACCAGGTCCATGATTCGATCCAGCCCCGCCTTTTTATCCGATGTCTTTACCCCCTTGATCTCACTGACAAAATTCAGATACTCCGTCACCGTCATTTCTCCGTACAACGGAGGAAATTCAGGCAGATAGCCGATCTTTTTCTTTGCCTCCTCCGGCTGCTCCAGAATATCGATGCCGTCGATTAGGGCAGTGCCTTCCGTGGCAGAAATATAGCCGGTGAGAATGTTCATGGTCGTTGACTTGCCCGCACCGTTCGGGCCAAGAAATCCCAGTATTTCGCCGGAATCCACCGTAAAATCAATGGAATCCACGGCAACATGCTGACCAAAACGCTTGGTCAGATTTTCAACTTGGATCAAAGTATTCCCCCCCAATTAAAAAATTCTGGCTCATTGCATAATGCAGTTTTCATTATATCATCCCGTATCAGATTATATCAAAAAAGTTTAAAGAAATTATGAATAATTTATGAATTAACCGAAGGAGATTCCTGACGTTTCCACCGAACGCCCTGTGGAGTATCCTCCAGAACAATGCCCTGCTCTTTCAGGTCATCCCGGATCCGGTCTGCCAGAGCCCAGTTCTTATCCTCCCGGGCTTTCTGCCGCTGTCGAATCAAATCCTCGACTTCCTCATCCAGCTTTCCCTTCTTCTTCGTCATCAGCCCCAGAATATCCGTCAGGCGCATCAGTTCTTCCCGCGCGGCGCAAAGCACCGCCTTTGACCTGTCCGGCCCGGCATAGGTATTGATCTCACGTATCAGATCAAAGATGACGCCGATTGCACCTGCCGTATTGATATCGTCCTCCATGGCGTTTTCAAAATCCGTCGTGTACTCCGGCAATTGATCCTGGAACTTCTGGTCTTCCGGAGACACAGGTTCCTCCGGAGCGCTCCGGATCAGATACCCCAGATTGGCATCAGCATTGTACAGCCGTTCCAGTGCGCTGCGGGTCTGCTCCAGCAATTCCCTGCTGAAATTGATCGGATTCCGGTAATGGGAGGACAGCATGAACAGCCGCACCACTTCCGGATCGAATTTTTCACAGATTTCCCGTACCGTAAAGAAGTTGCCCGCCGATTTGGACATCTTCTGATGGTCAATATTGATATATCCATTATGAAGCCAGTAACGCGCAAACGGTTTTCCGGTGGCTCCCTCGCTTTGGGCGATTTCATTCTCATGGTGAGGGAAAATCAGATCCTGACCGCCGGAATGGACATCTATGGTCTCTCCCAGGTATTTGGTGGCCATGGTAGAGCATTCGATGTGCCAGCCCGGTCTCCCGGGGCCCCAGGGACTGTCCCAGAACGGCTCTCCCGGCTTTTGGCCTTTCCATAATGCAAAATCCATGGGACTTTTCTTTCCTTCGTTGATATCCACCCGGGCGCCTGCTTCCAGGTCCTCCAGGCTTTGTCCGGACAGTTTCCCATAGGAGGGGAACGCAGCCGTATCGTAATAAACGTCCTCACCTGCCGGATACGCCAGTCCCTTATCCACCAGGACACGAATAAACGCTATAATATCATCAATATGCTCCGTGGCTCTCGGATAATGGTCCGCCCGGCGGATCCCAAGCCGGTCCGCATCCTTGAAATACTCCGCAATGTAATGCTCGCCCAGTTCCCGGACCGTGGTGCCTTCCTCCTTTGCCCTCCGGATCATCTTGTCGTCGATATCGGTAAAATTCTGGACAAATGTCACCCGATATCCCTTGTATTCCATATATCTCCGAAAGACGTCAAACACGATAAACGGGCGTGCATTGCCGATATGAATATAATTATAGACGGTTGGCCCGCAGGAATACATGCGCAGTTCCCCCGGATGGAGAGGGATGAACTCTTCCTTTGTCCTGGTCATCGTATTGTATAACTTCATGTCTTATGCTTTGCCTCCAATTCTTCCACTTTTTTCTCCAGATCCAGCAGACGGATCGTCAGTCTCATCAATGCTTCATTCACTGGATCGGGAAGATCCACCTGATCCAGATCGGGACTTTGCTCTTCGCCATACACCCTCTTGTTGTCCTTTTTCACCACCCTGCCCGGTATGCCGACCACGGTGCAGTTGGGCGGCACCTCGCGCAGCACCACCGCACCCGCCCCGATTTTGGAATTGTCTCCCACGCGGAAGGGGCCCAGCACCTTGGCGCCGGTGCTGATGACCACATTGTTGCCGATGGTGGGATGCCTCTTCCCGGTTTCCTTGCCGGTCCCGCCCAGGGTGGCGCCCTGATAAATCGTTACATTGTCACCGATTTCCGTTGTCTCCCCGATAACCACACCCATACCATGGTCAATGAACAGGCCCTTGCCGATCTTTGCTGCAGGATGAATCTCAATGCCGGTGGCAAATCGATTGAGATTCGACAGAATGCGTGCCAGGAGCTTGCATTTATGGCGGTACAGCCAGTGGGCAATCCGGTGCCAAAAGACAGCGTGGAGTCCGGGATAGCAGAGAATAACCTCCAGCGTGCTCCGCGCTGCCGGATCCCTGTCCCTTACAGCCCGGATATCTCCCTTTATCAGTTCGAACATAATGATCCCCCTATTTTGGTGCAAAAAAGCCTCCCCTCTGAAAAGTCAAAGACGGAGGCTTTTATGATTTCCACCCAGATTCGCACAAATATTATAGTATGGAAGTGCCTCACCTGTCAATGACGCACACACCGGACGGGCGGCACTCCGGGGAATGCACGGGAATCAAGCCGTTTTTCCCTTGAAAACCCGGGCAAGCCATGCAAAGAAACCCTTGATGGCATCCAGGATCTGCTGGAAAATTCCCTTGTTTTCGTTAATGGTCTGTCCTACCTTATCCAGGCCCCTGGAGATATTCTGAAGCTGCCCGGAGATTTGGTCCACATTCAGATCCAAATGGCTGATCTTCTCCATCAAATCCGCCAGCTGGTCCATATTCTGCTGCGTGATGTTGATGTTCAGATCCCCGGCGACGTCAATGATAATATCCCGGATCTTCTCCGGATCCTTCACTTTCTCCCGGACAACCCGTTCCTTGACTCCCTTTACCAGCGACGCTGCCTTGTCCTTCCCGATATCTTCCCCCAGCTCGCCGGTGGTCACCAGTTCTTCATTGGCTGCCTTTTTTCCTTCCTCTGACAGCTTTTCCCCCGTGGCCTTTTCAAAAGCCTTCATAACCCCCGTCAGTGCCGCGGTACCGGACACCGAAAAAGGGGCTGCCGCTATGACATGGGCATTTTCCACCCCGGCTGTGGCCATGGCATTGGCATACATTTCCCTGGTCACCCAGTTAATGTTGTGCGTCTCCACCAGGATCCCCCTGCCTTCCCCCAGTACTTCAACATATGCAGAGGAAATGGCCCTGTTTCCTATTTTTTTATCCGACACCATTCCTTCGAGATACGACCGCTCCTCCTGATTGGTCACTTCGATGATCTCTGCTTCCTCCCGCTTTACCCCGAACAGTTTCAGGATCTGTTCCTTCTGATCGGCGGAAAGGTTTGCACCGAGGCTGACAACCGTCTTTCCTTCGTCCCCCACCGCATCTGCCAGAGCCGTGGTTGATACAGGCAGACAGAAAAAGGAAAAGACGATCAACAACAAAACAGCTGTTCTTTTCATGATTGGCATCCTCCTGCTATTTTCCGGTATTTCCTTGTCGTTCCTTCATTTTCCTCAAACATTCTCCCAAAAAGTGGCTTTCTATTTCCAAATCTACCATATCACATTCCATCGATCAATGCAACTGCCTGAGCGGCAATTCCCTCCTGCCGGCCCGAAAATCCCAGCCATTCCGTTGTTGTGGCTTTTATATTGATACACGCCGGATCGACATGCAACACAGAAGAAATGTTTTCCTTCATCTTTGGAAGATAGGGTGCCATTCTCGGCCTCTGCGCGATGATCACGGCATCCAGATTCACAATCCCGAATCCTTTTTCCCGGAGCAGTCCGGAAACCCGCTTCAGCAGCAGCAAACTGGAGATATCGCGATAAGCTTCCTGACTGTCCGGAAAATGCTGCCCGATGTCCCCCAGCGCAGCGGCGCCCAGCATGGCATCCATTATGGCATGAACCAGGGCATCCGCATCCGAATGGCCCAGCAGGCCCCTTTCCCAGGGGATGTTCACCCCGCCCAGGATCAGCGGCCTGCCTTCCGCAAAGCGATGCACATCGTATCCGATTCCAACCCTCATCCTGTTCTCCCTCCGCTTTGAAGATACCTCTCCGCGATCTCCAGATCCTCCGAAGTGGTAATCTTGATATTGGTGTAGCCGCCTTCCACCAGCCGGACCGGATGACCGAGACGTTCCACCAGGGAGCTGTCGTCCGTGCCCAGATAATGATCTTTCTCCGCCTTTTCCTGCGCCTTCCGCAGCAGGGACAGCCGGAACGCCTGGGGCGTCTGCACCAGCCATAGCCGGCTGCGATCCGGTGTATGTATGGAAAAGCCATCTCCGTCAGTTTCCTTGATGGTGTCCTTGACCGGCATTCCGGCAGCGGACGCCCCGTACTGCCTGGCAGCCATAATGCATTTTTCAATTACCTCCACCGCAGTCAGCGGGCGAACCCCGTCCTGAATCACGACAATTCCTTCGCCCGGTATGGCTCGGATTGCATTTCGGACGGATTCCTGCCTCACCGCTCCGCCTTTTACGAAAGAGACGGCCTTTTTTACCGGATAACGGCTCAGTATTTCCTGTCGAATATATTCTTCCTCCGTCGTGACCACGATCAGCTCCTCCACCGACGGCGCCTCGTCAAAGGATAAAAGAGTATGGGCCAGAATCGGCCGGCCGCCCAGCTTCCGATACTGCTTTGGTACCGGCCCGCCGATCCTGCGGCCCTTTCCCGCTGCCAGCAGGACCGCATATACCCGTTGCATTCCTGAATTGTTCATATACCAGAACCCTCTCCCTGAAATCAGGAAACATTTTTTTCGGCATCCTTCGGCCGCGCAAAGATCATTCTGCCGGCAGCCGTCTGTAAAACGCTGGTCACCAAAACGCCTATGGTTTTCCCGACATGCTTTTTGCCGCCGTCCACCACGATCATGGTTCCATCGTCCAGGTACGCAATCCCCTGACCGGTCTCCTTGCCATCCTTGATGACCTGTACCACCATTTCCTCACCCGGCAGCACCACCGGCTTTACAGCATTGGCCAGTTCATTGATGTTGAGCACGGGAACGCCCTGGAACTCCGCCACCTTGTTCAGATTGTAGTCGTTGGTCAGAACCTTGCCCTTCAGCAGCTGTCCCAGTTTCAAAAGCTTGGCGTCCACCTCGGCGACATCCGTGAAATCCCCTTCGTAGATTTCCACATCAATCTCCAGTTCCTTCTGGATGCGATTCAGAATATCCAGGCCCCGCCGGCCCCGGTTGCGCTTCAGGGCGTCGGAGGAATCCGCAATATGCTGGAGCTCCTGCAACACAAAGGACGGTATCACCAGCGGCCCCTCGACAAAGCCGGTCTGACAGATGTCGAAGATGCGTCCGTCGATAATCACACTGGTGTCCAGAACCTTGGGAACGACCGTCTTTCCCGCGGAAGCCTTCTCTTTGGAGCCTTTTTCCTTTGGAGCCTTCCGGAAAAGCGCCAGACTGCTCAGTTCCTCCCGCCTCTTGGTGGCAATGTTGATGCCCAGATATCCGAATAAAATATAGATCGCAACGGAAAGAACCAGGGACAACCAGGGAACCTTCAAACGGTTGATGGGCTCCGTAATCAAAAACGCAATAATCAGCCCGACGATCAGACCAATGGCACCAAACAGAATGTCCGGTGTGGGTACATCCGAAAACTTACTCTCAACCCACTTCAAAAAAGCAATCGAATACCCTATGATACGGGATGACAGTAAGAATAAAATAATTGCAAGCGCAAGACCAAAAATTGAAAAAAGAACCGCGTCCTGATACTGGGGAAGCAGTACAATGTGAAAATGATTCAAAACCGAACGGACCGGAAATGCAACTCCAATCCCCAGGGCAAAACCAAGCAAAGAGAGTAAAAATTGCATAGCTCTCCTCATTTTATCACCTCCTATTGTTTATTATAACTATTATACCAAAATTTTATAAGGGAGGATGGGAAAAAGAAAAAAATACAGCGCCTGTCAGACGCTGTCCTGTTTCAATGTGATTTTATCGATCATGGATGCGATGTCTTCTTCTTTCTGCGAAGTGGACAAAACAATTTCACTGATAAGAATCTGTCTTGCAGTATTCAGCATTTTCCTTTCCGCTGTGGACAATCCCTTGTCCCGCTCCCGGATCATCAGATCCCGTACCACACCAGCGACCTCATATATGTCACCGCTCTTTATCTTTTCCAGATTCATCCGATATCTCTTGTTCCAGTTGTCCGGAAGAGAGGAACTGTGTTTGCCAAGGACCTTTACCACCTTGCCGACTTCACCGCCGGATATGATCTCCCGGATCCCGACCTCCTCCACGCTCTTTGTCGGAATCATGACCTTCATGCTGCCAATGGGAAAATGAAGTATATAATAGGGCTGCTTCTCACCAAGGATTTCCTTTGTCTCTATCCCTTCAATGATACCTGCGCCATGCATGGGATAGACCACTTTATCTCCGATCTCAAACACTTGATGATGCCTCCTTTCGCTCTGCTTCTTTCAAACATTATTTACATTATAACACAAGAGAACTGAATTGTCAAAACAGCTATTCTAACACATGACATTGTTGAAGTCAACACGGAATCTGTGAGTTTTATCGGAATTATTCATACTCCGTTACTATTCACAGCTCAATGAAAAGCAGACAGAATAAATATCGGCAAGTCGAGAGCAAAGGAATCAATATTGATTCCTTTTTGTGGATAGGAGCAGCAATGAATCGTTGGTACCGAACTTAATATATCTTCTTCATTGATGCGGATATTTGCTGATACACCCGATTTCGACCTGTTTTGACCACACGAAACACAAACAATCAAAAACAAACTTTACTGATGTAAACAACGAAGTTCCACTAATGCCTATTTCATTATATGTTTATTTGCTTCATAGTCGCAATATAAATCGTTTGACATATTTCGACTTACACATTTGTAAAAAACAAAAAACTGAAGTTTAAGAAGTCCACGTTCCCAGCGACAGAAATGCCAAAACAAGTCCGCGCAATTACCGGCCCAGGACTATATTCAGGGCGTCGTTCAGAGTGGGCGCGCCCAGAAGGGAAAAACCCGGTTCCGTATGAACCTTCTCTGCGCTGACCGGAACGATGGCCCTGCGGAAGCCCATCCTGCGGGATTCGCGGATTCGCTGTTCCATATGGGACACGGCGCGGACCTCCCCTGCCAGTCCAACCTCTCCGATGATCACCGTATAGGGATTGACCGGACAGTCCCGGTAACTGGAAGCCAGTGCCACAGCCAGCCCCAGGTCCACTGCAGGTTCGTCGATCTTTACCCCTCCGGCTACCTTGACGAAGGCGTCGCTGCCTCCCAAAAGCAGGCCCGCCCGTTTTTCCAGCACAGCCAGGAGTAGCTGCAGGCGGTTCAGATCGATTCCGTTGGTGGTCCGACGGGCATTCTGATAGCTGGAGGATCCGACCAGCGCCTGTACCTCCACCAAAATCGGACGTGTCCCCTCCATCACCGGCACAACCACTGTCCCGCTGGCGTTCACCGGCCGCTCGGACAGGAACAGCTCCGAAGCGTTGGGAATGTCCTTCAGCCCGGCATCGCCAATCTCATAAACCCCGATCTCCAGCGATCCAAAACGATTCTTCACCGCGTGAAGGATACGGTATTGGGTATATCGTTCTCCTTCAAAATACAATACGGTGTCCACCATATGCTCCAGTACCCTGGGACCGGCAATGGCGCCTTCCTTTGTCACATGCCCGGCAGTGAAAACCGCCGTCCCGGTGTTCTTTGCCATACGCAGCAGCTGAGCGGCACTTTCCCGCACCTGCACCACACTTCCCGGCGCAGACGGAATATCCGGCTTGTAAACGGTTTGTATGGAGTCGATGATGAGGACCACCGGCTTCACGTTTTTCATATGCCCTTCGATGACCTGCATATCGGCTTCCGCCACAACAAAAAAATCATCCGACATGGCTCCCAGCCGCTCCGCCCGCAGGCGCACCTGCTGAGGACTTTCCTCAGCGCTGATGTACAGGACGGGGCCGCGGCTTTCGGCAACCCGGCAGGCCAGATGGGTCAGCAGCGTACTTTTGCCGATCCCCGGATCTCCTCCCACCAGCACAAAGGATCCCGGTACAATACCGCCTCCCAGCACCCGGTCCAGCTCCATGGAGCCACTGGAAAAACGGGGCGTTTCCGAAAAGCTGACCTGATTCACTGACATAGGCCGGGCCGGATCTCCGCTGCCCACTCCCAGTCCCCTTACAGGTTCTTCCTTTTTTACGACCTCTTCCACGATGGTATTCCATTCCCCGCAGCTGCTGCAGAATCCCGCCCATTTATAATAATGCTGGCCGCAGGACTGGCAAATCCAGATAGTATTCTTCTTTGACATATTTTCCCTCTTCCACGTTTTCTTCCATGTATTGCAAACCCAAATCCGGTACCTGTAACCATTCTATGAACAATGGAAAAAATCCTGCAAAGTCCTTCACGCACAAGTCTTCTACTTCAAGAGAAGCCCACGGGAATATGCGGAAATCTGTCTGTTTCTCCATAAACAAAGCCGGGTACAGCATAAATACTGTACCCGGCCCGGTCACTCGGGAAAGGGGGATCATTTCCCTGTCATGACCTTATCCGGCTCTTTCGGCTGCAGACCGTGGAAACTCAGCTTGCCGTCCTTCATGCCAACCTGTATTGTCTCGCCGACCTTTACGTTCCCCGCCAGAATCTCCTCGGAAAGATTGTCTTCCACCATCCTCTGGATCACCCTGCGCAGCGGTCGGGCGCCGTAGGTTGGATCAAAGCCTTCCTTTGACATATGGTCCTGGGCTTCCTGCGTCACCTCCAGGAAGATGTTCCTCCTGGCCAGCCTCCTGGAGACATCGGCCAGCATCAGTTTGACGATCTTTTTCAGATCGTTTTCCTCCAATGCATGGAACACTATGGTTTCGTCAATCCGATTCAAAAACTCCGGCCGGAAGGTCTTTTTCAGCTCTCCCATGATGTTGTCCTTCATCTTTTCATATTCGGACGCAGCCATATCATCTGTGGCAGTAAACCCGATGGTGCTCTGCTTGCGGATGGTATGTGCACCGACGTTGGATGTCATGACCACCACTGTATTCCGGAAATCCACTGTCCGCCCCCTGGAATCCGTCAATCGTCCGTCCTCCAGGACCTGCAGCAGAATGTTGAACACATCGGGATGGGCCTTTTCGATTTCATCCAGCAGCACAACGGAGTAAGGCTTTCTGCGGACCTTTTCCGTCAGCTGTCCGCCTTCCTCATAGCCCACATATCCCGGAGGAGAGCCGACCAGCCGGGAAACACTGTAACGCTCCATGTATTCGGACATATCGATCCGGATCATGGCATCTTCTGCACCGAACAACGCTTCTGCAAGGGCTTTGCACAACTCCGTCTTGCCTACTCCGGTAGGTCCCAGAAAGATAAAGGAGCCAATGGGGCGTCTGGGATCCTTCAGTCCGGCTCTTGCGCGCCGGATTGCGCGGGATACGGCCTTTACCGCCTCGTCCTGCCCGATGACACGCTTGTGCAGGATGCTTTCCATATTGAGCAGCCGCTCTTTTTCGTTTTCCGTCAGCTTCCTGACCGGAATCCCGGTCCAGCTCGCCACGATCTGAGCCACTTCCTCCTCTCCCACTGTTTCCTTGTTCGCAGTGGACTCCCGGCTCAGGCTGTTCTTCCTTTCCTCGATTTTATCCTTAACCTTCTGCTCTTCATCCCGGATCCGGGCTGCCTTTTCGTAATTCTGATTCATGACAGCCTCTTCCTTTTCCTTCATCAGGTCTTCCTTTTTCGTTTCCAGATCCTTTAGATCCGGAGGAGCGGTAAAGCTCTGCAGCCGTACCCGGGAGGCTGCTTCATCAATCAGATCGATGGCCTTGTCCGGCAGGAAGCGGTCGGTAATATAGCGGCCCGACAGATCGACGGCCGCCTTCAGGGCTTCATCCGTAATCCGGACCTTGTGATGCGCCTCGTATTTGTCCCGCAGTCCAAACAGGATCTGCACCGCCTCATCCCTGGAAGGCTCTTCCACCATGACCGGCTGGAACCGGCGCTCCAGGGCAGGATCCTTTTCCACATTCTTATGGTATTCCTCTGTTGTGGTGGCGCCAATGGCCTGGATCTCTCCCCTGGCCAGAGCGGGCTTCAGAATATTGGAAGCATCGATGGCACCTTCTGCGGCACCTGCGCCGATAATGGTATGCATTTCATCGATAAACAGGATCACGTCTCCCGCTTTCCGGATTTCCGCCATGATGTTCTTCAGCCGTTCCTCAAACTCTCCGCGGTATTTTGCACCGGCCACCATACCGGCCATGTCCAGGGTAACAATCCGCTTCCCTTTCAGCAGGCCGGGAACATTGCCTTCCTGGATCTTCTGCGCCAGGCCTTCCGCAACGGCCGTCTTACCGACTCCTGCTTCCCCGATCAGAACCGGGTTGTTCTTGGTCCGGCGGCACAGGATCTGCATGACCCGTTCAATTTCCTTATCCCTTCCAATCACCGGATCCAGTTTGCCTTCTTCGGCCATATCCGTTAAATCCCTGCCGTACTGATCCAGTGTGGGAGTATTCGTTTTCTTCCTCCCGGAGGACTGATGGGCTTCCATGCCCTCTTCCTTCAGCATTTTTATAATCTGCTCCCGGGCATACCCGAGATCCACCCCGCACTCCATGAGGATCCGGGCGGCGACTCCTTCTCCTTCCCGGATCAGGGCCAGCAGCAAATGCTCGGTTCCCACATAATTGTGTCCGAGATTTCTCGCTTCGTAAAAGCTGAGCTCCATGACCCGCTTGGTTCTCGGCGTATAGCCAAACCCTTCTGTAAAGTTATAATTCCCCTTGCCAACCAGGCTTTCCACCTGATTCCTTACGGTATCGACATCCACACCCAGCTCCTTCAATACCCGGGCAGCTGCACCTTCGCCTTCCCTCAGAAGTCCGAGAAGCAGGTGCTCCGTTCCTACATAATTATGTCCCAGATTCCTTGCCTCTTCCTGGGCATAAATCAGGGCACGCTGGGCTCTTTCTGTAAATCGGCCGAAAAAAGCCATACGATAACCTCCTAACTGTTAGTCTCTGAACTTATTATGTCTTTCATTGCTTTCCTTATGAGATCCGCCCGCACAATATTGACTTCCATCTCATCCAGCTTTCTGCCGGCTTTCTTCCGGACACCGGCCGGCTGGCCCTCTGTCATGAGAGTATCCACGACTTCCGTATTGATGTTGGGAAGGATCCCCATACTGATGCCCATCCGCACCTGGGAGATCAGCGCCATGAACTCCTTGAGCTCCAGCACCCTGGCATGGCAAAGGATGCCAAAGGACCTCCAGATGGCATCCTTGAACTGAATCCCATTGACCTTCAGAAAGGCCTTTCTCGCCATTCGCTCATTCTCCACAATCTGACGGCAGGCAACGTTCAGATTATTGATAATATCCTCCTCCGAGGATCCCAATGTGATCTGATTGGAGATCTGATAAATGTTTCCAAGGGCTTCGGTGCCTTCCCCGTAAATGCCCCGTGCCGTCAATCTGATCTTGGATATGGCCTGCAGGATGGCATTCATCTGGTTGTTGGCCGTCAGCGCCGGCAGATGCAGCATGACTGACGCCCGCAGGCCGGTGCCCACATTGGTGGGGCAGCTGGTCAGATAACCCAGATCCTTGTCAAAGGCGTAATCCACTTCCCCTTCAATGACATCATCCACATGATTCAGCGTCTCCCATGCCTGATTCATCTGAAAGCCGGGAAGGATGCACTGCATCCGGATGTGATCCTCCTCATTCACCATGACCGTGACCTTCTCCGAAGAGTCCAGGGCCAAAGCCGATATCCCGGGGTTCTTCATCAGATCCGGGCTGGCCAGATGCTTTTCCACCAGTATCTGCCGTTCCACGGCCGGTACATCCTTTGTAAAGAAAAACAAAAAATCTGAATTCAGATCCGTTTTCCCATCCCGGATGCTCTTCCGGACTTTCTCAGCGATTTCCCTGGCCTGCTTCTCCGGAAGAATCACCGGAAAAGGATATTTTGCCACATTTCTCGCCAAACGGGTTCGGCTGCTCAGCACAACGTCCTTGGCCGGTCCTTTTTCATTGATCCAGCTCATTGCCCGTTCCCTCCCTGCTTGTTTTCATCGTCGTTTTCCGGCTTATTTTGTCCATTGTTCTCCGGTTTATTTTGTTCGCCCTTTTCGTGCCGGCTTTGTTCCTTGTCCTCCGGCTGCTTTCGTCTGTTGTCGTCCGACGGATCCTTGCCGGGCTGCTCCAGTTCCCTGATCTGATCCCGCAGCACCGCGGCCTTCTCAAAGGCTTCCGTTTCCACGGCCTTTTTCAGCTCCGTCTTGAGACTGGTGATCTTCTTCTGCCGTACCAGCCCCGATCCGCTTCGCTTCGGCACCTTCCCGGTATGAACCGTATTTCCCTGTATCCTTCGCAGAAGCGGAAGCAATTCCTCACGGAAGGACTGATAGCAGTCCTCACATCCCAGCAGCCCTGTCTTGCGGAACTGATTGAAGTCCAGCCCGCAGGCAGTGCACTTGGGCGCCATGGGTTTTTCATAAGCAGAGCTGGCAGCGTTCTGAGTGTTCTGATTCTGTATATCCATAAAGCTTGCAATTAAATCATTTATTGTAAGCGGAGTAACATTCATGAAATCCTGCCGCTGTCTGGCACAGTCCTCACAAAGATGAAGCTCTGTCTTGTGATTGTCTACTATTTTCACCAAATGTACGGTTGCGGGTTTCTGTTTGCATTCCTGACACAGCATAATTCTTTCATCTCCCTCAAAATATATATACCAATCCAATAGCCCATTCACACATTTTTCTCATCGAATGCCATAACAGCTGTGATCATGGATTTCAGGATACTGGCCCGGATGCTGTCCTTAATCGTGGACGGTATGGCAATTGCCTTGTTTGTGACAGCTGATTTCATCAGAAAAGCAGCCTTTTCGGAGATATACTCCTGATTGACCATCCTCTGAATGATCTGCATCGCACTCTGCTCGGAAAGACTGGAACCGATTCCTTTTTTCAGCAGGTGCAGCAAATAGCCGTCCTTGTCTATATCCAGCCGCACAATGCGGATATATCCGCCGCCGCCCCTTCGACTCTCGATATAGTATCCCTGATTTGCGGAAAATCTGGTAGCCAGGACATAATTGATCTGAGATGGCGCGCACTCAAAATAGCTGGCCAACTCATTGCGCTGCAGCTCCAGCGATCCTTCGCTGTCACTGAGAAGCGCTTTGATGAAGTCCTCTATCACATCGCTGAGCCTTGCCATCGTATCACTTCCCTGTCCCTTCCTTTTCCATTCATCCTTATCCTCTCCCTATGTTTGACTATCTTTGACCTTTACTATATTATACCCCAAATCAGGAAAAATGCAAACTTTTTTATCCCCACTTTTTCTATTCACAAAATGCCATTTGAAGTCGTCAGTCCTTCAGATATTTTTCAAACCAGTTTGTCATTTCTTCCAGCCGCCTCACCCTGTGACGCGGTTTGCCGCTTCTGCTGAGTTCGTGATTTTCCCCCCGGAACATGCAGAGCCTCGCATCAACACCGTGATATTTCAGCGCGGTAAACATCTGCAGGCCCTCTGCAAGCCAGCAGCGGTAGTCTTCATTCGAATGAATGAACAAGGTTGGGGTAACCGCCTGATTGGCATACTTCACAGGAGAGTGAAACCACATTTTCTCCACATTGTCCCATGGAGTTGACTGAATTTGATCCGCATTGAAATAATATCCGATATCGGTTGTTCCGAATTTTGATATCCAGTTGGAAATGCTTCTTTGGGATACCGCGCATCGGAACCGGTCGGTGTGGCCGATAATCCAATTGGTCATGAACCCTCCGTAAGAGCCGCCTGTAACCCCAATACGGCATCTATCAATCTGAGGATATTTTTCGAGTACCAGATCGGTGAACTTCATCAGGTCCTGATAGTCGATGGTACCGTATTTGCCCCTTATATCGGCAAATTCATCCCCTCTTCCGTCGCTGCCTCTCGGATTGCAGAAGAACACAAAATAGCCTTCGTTTGCCCAAAACTGCATTTCATGATAAAAGATTTCACCATATACCGTCTTCGGCCCGCCGTGTATATCAAGAATCCCGGGGTAGCGCTTGCTTTCATCGTAATTGGCAGGCTTCAGGACAAAGCCTTCCAGAGGTACGCCGTCATTTTCAAGCTCCAGCCTTTCCGGCCGGATGACGATTTTGTTTTGCACTGTTTTTTCATTGAAATCCGTTTTTTGAATTTCGATTCCATTTTGACAGGCATATATTTCCTGAAGCTTCGTTCCGCGCAGTCCTATGAACATTATGTTTCCGTTGCATATGTCAAAACAGTCCACAGAGCCGTTGTCTTCCGTCAGCTTCTCTATCTTCCCATCCAGGGAAAGCTTTTTAATGAATGAGCTTCTGTCCTCCGTGGAGATAAAGTACAGACAATCCTTCCATACTCTGTGACCTGCTCCGCCTCCAAAACAGCAGTCGGTACCTACGGAATTTCCCATTCCAAAATCGTGACGGCACAAAAGTTCCGCATTCCCGGACTTTACCTTATAAAAGTCCGCATTTTGATTGAGGCCGTAGGAATCCATGGGCGATGCGGCAAAAACAATTTCGTTGCCTACGAATTCCGCAAATTCGATGGAAAGGTCGTCTTCCTCCAGTAAGCGGGCTGCTTTTCCGGAATGGGAATCATAGAGATACAGCATGTCGGTAAGCTCCATTTTGTCCCGGTAATCCTGGGACACACAGAGAGCCTTCCCATCCCTGACACCTGTTATGGAGACATTTTCGTACGGACCCGAAATCGGAACAATTTCCTCTGTCTCCCTGTCAAACAAATACAGCCGGTTTCTTTTTTTGTTTGTAAAGCCTTTGCCGTTGGACCAGAAAGGGATCTCATCCAATACCTCATAATCCTTGTTTTCCTCTAACCTTTCAAGGGCTTTTTGCCTTTCCGTGCCATGACAGGAGGAAAGATCGATTCCACAGTGGTCGTATTCGGCAGTCATAAGAAACTTCCCGTCCGTCAGCTTTTTGAGCCCGCTGACCTTCCTGGGAATTCTCATATACTCGGATGCTTCGCCTCCATGTATGTTAATGGCATAGTAGACCGTCCAGTTTTCCCCTTCTTCTGTTTTTTTCTTTATTTTTTCATCCCTTAAGGACGGAAACAGCAAAGTATCCCTGTCAAGCCACAGAAACGACTGCTCTTTGCCCATGCCGGTAAGTTTTTTGCATTCCGAAGTGGAACAGTTCATGATCCAGATGTTGGACAGATATGTATTGTCCTCATAATCCATGCTGTGAACCACAAATGCCGCATACTTCCCATCCGAAGAAAATTCGATCCCTGATAAAAATCTGTAATCCAGAAAATCCCTGAGCTTTACATTTTCCATTCCATACCCTCCATATATCATTTTCTTTTTCTATTATACACAAACTATATATATAGAAATAGGCCACCAGGTTTCTGTTCCTGTCGGTGTTATCCAAAACAAGGTTTCTACCTGTCTTGGTAATTTGTCGTTCACCCGCATAGCGGTAAATAAATGTTAGATTTTTGGTACAATTGAATTTTCAAGGTTCATAGTCTATATCTATACGCAAAGTCGAGATAGTAATTTTATAATGCTAATAAGATCCTAGTTGAATATATCCGCTACTTTTATCAGAAAAGCTATTGTAATAACTTAAAATGGTATAAACATCATATTTTGGATAAGTTGCTGCAATATATTGAGTGCCCTACCGACTTAACACTCCGCCAAAACTGTACCAATCTCGAATTGAATCTACAGACAGGATGCCGGTACGATTTTTTATTTGGTATTGTTTTGGGAAGCCGACATAATCTTTTCGCCTCTCAGGCAATAAGAAAGAACAAAAGATCCCCAGTCCTTATTATTGATAGCATTTACATATTTGCCAACCACCTCTGGCGAGCAAGCTGCCTCACTTCGGTAGAAGGGAAGCTCCTATGATCCCGGAAAAGAAGCTTAAAAAAAGAGCCGGAATCAATTTTCCAGCCCTTCCACGACAGCTCCATAGGTTATCTGCGCCACAGCGTTCTCTTCTATGATAAAGGTCAGCTTTGTGTCTCCCTTGCGATATTCATAAGACGTGCCCTTATTGGTAAAATCTTTACCATAGGCATCCTTTACCTCATCCAGGGTGGAGCCCACGCAGATTCCCTGATCCGTTTCCACGGTGTCATCCAGAAACGTAACAGTGGAAATGAAATCCTTGTCCCCTTTTGGGTAGGTGCCAATCTCAAAATTGCTGTAGGTATAGACTTTGTCCAAGCCCTGAAAGGCACAACTTGCCGCTTCAAAATAATTCGCCGGCTTTCCCAGCTTTTTCACAATCGGAGCGGCATCCACATTCATCGGTATTTTTATGCCGTTATATTCATAGGAATAACCTTCCGGGGAGGATTTCTGCGGCTCATCGTCTTTATGGACCTCGCTGCTTGCATTGGTATCAGCAGGCAGCCCCCCATTTCCCTTTTTCGATTCCCCGGTCTGTGCACAGCCTGCAAACAGTAAAAGCACCATTCCGATAATCATCCATTTTTTCATCCTGTCATCTCCCTTCTGCCTGATTCCTGCCCTTGCAGTCTCATTCCGCACTGCCCTTTTCCTCAAAGGTGCTGTAGCTTTTCAAGTAACCATATTTTCGCAGCTCCTGTTCCTGATCCTCCCGCATGGCATCGTAAAAATCAATCTTTTCCTGCCAGAGATCACACAGGCGTTTATTGTTCCTGTGATCCTTCAAACCATATTCCTCATGCAGGACTTCACCCAGCCGATCCGTGAATTTTTCCGCTCCGGATAAATTCAAATGAAGACCGCCGTCGAAGGTATCCTTTTCATAATCAATTCCCATGTCCTCCGCCTCCGGCAGGAAGTTGATATAGGTCAGGCCGTTTTTCCCTGCATAATCCACCACCTGCTGATCCCATTCCCCGTACCAGTAGGGATAGATGCTGGGGGATTTGATCAAAAGCAGCTCAATGCCGTTTTCCCTGCAGAGCTTCGTCATCCGGTCCAGATAATCGTACGCGTTTTTTCCGAAACGATAGTCTCCCAGCTTTTTTGCTTTGGGAATCTGACCTGCCGGCTTCACATCCACCCGCATGAGATAGCCGTTATGCGACAATTTATCCCTGTGAAACACATAATTAATATCCTCGGACGTCAACTCGCTCCATCTGGAATGATACCTCAGGAGCGGAAAAAGATAGGTCATCAGCGATTCCCCTTCCGTCATGGATGCGTTCACTGCCCGGATCTTTGTCGGGGACAGCCGCATTCCGTCCAGGGTCAGGCGGTTATAGGCTTCCTTCTGCGGCTCATTGTATTTCATGGCAAGCACATTGAACACGACCACCCTGGGCTTTTCATATTTCAGGGTTTCCTCCAGGAGGTAATAACTCTGCCAGGGCAGCTGCTGCGCGCTTCCCCGGATATAGCTGGTGATCCCGTAATCCTCCCACAGCTTCACGGGGGACACATTGGAAAACACCTCACAGTCCCCGACAAAGATTGCATCATGATTCTTTGTGTCGCGGTAGTATTCCTCCACCAGATTCCCTTCCGGTATGGAGGTCATGTATTTCGGCATCAGGAGTGCCTGCAGAAATGTCAGAATCAGCACCGATGCCGCAATGGCTCCTGTATAAAACAGTATCCTCTTTTTCATGACTTTTTTCATGGATTGACTCAAACCTTCCCAAATGCCATTTTATCCGGACCCCATTTTGACCTAGAACTGACTATAGATAAACTGGCTTGCATCATAACCGGCCCCGTAAGCACCAAAGATCAATATTGCCGTAAACATGGCAAAGCAGGCTGCATAGCGAAATGCCACGGGCCTTGCCGCCAGCTTCTCCCGGACACTCCCGGTGCGGCCCGTCAGGCTCACCGCCAGAAGCAGCAGGACCGCGACAGCCAGAACCCCATAATCCGCCACGGACAGGCCCAGCTGCATCAGACCGCCGCGAAACAGCTCCCCGATGTTCCATTCCATGAAAATCGTTCCCACCATCCGAAACGTTGTACCAACATCCCGATAGCAGTCCAGGGTCCGCAGAAAACTCATCAGCCAGAAGGTGCGCGCCACTTCAAACAGCCGGTACCAGAACGTATCCTTTACTGAAAAACGTTTATGGAATTTCTCATACAGCGGCTTGCATTCCTCCGAGATCAGAATCACCAGACAATTCAGCAAGCCCCATACGATAAAATTCCAGGCGGCACCATGCCAGATCCCTGTGACGAACCATACGATAACGGAAGAGACATAAATCGGCAGTCGCCGGCTCAGCCAGCCCTGTCCGCGCTTTTTGCACCTGCGGGATGAATCCAGCACAGGCCTGCTGACCGATATGGGATAAAACAGATATTCCCGGAACCAGGCTCCCAAGGAGATATGCCATCTGCGCCAGTATTCGGCGATGGACCTGGAAAAATACGGCCGGATGAAGTTTTCCTGGATCCGGATGCCCAGCACCTGCCCCACACCGATGGCCACGTCAATGCCGCCGGTAAAATCAGCATACAGGGTAATGGCATAAAAAAACATCCCTGCCAGTACATAGGCCCCCTCATACTGGCCCGGGTTTTTTACGATGGCATTCACCGCCACCAGCAGTTTGTCCGCAACAACCAGCTTTTTGAAGTATCCCCACAGGATCCGTTCCAGGCCGAAGCTGACATTTCGCAGATCCAGGGGATGCTCCGAGAACATCGTCTCCTTCAGATCGTCAAAACGGCTGATGGGGCCCTGGATAAGCTGCGGGAAAAAAGAGATAAACAGGGCAAGCTTCCCAATATTCCTCTCACAGGGATATTTCCCCCGGTACACATCAATCAGATAGCCCATGGTCTGAAACGTATAAAAGGAAATCCCCAGCGGAAGCAGAAAACCCGGAAGGGGCAGCTCCGCAACATGAAACACGCGCAACAGCCCGTTGAGATTTCCAATGGTAAAGTCTGCATATTTCAACACCGCAAGTATGCCAAAATTGAATACCATGCAGGGAATCATCCATTGCCTCTGCTTTTTTTTCATTTGTGCCTTATAGGCCTTGCGTTCCTTTCGGTCCAATTTTCCTTTGTTTTCCTTCAGATAGCCTGCCTGGACTGACTGAATGCGGTCAATCCGCAGACTGGCACAATAAGTGGACAGCGTAGTCGCCAGGATATAAATGAGATACTTCGGGCCTGCAAAGGCATAGAACAGATAGCTGGCCACAAGCAGCAGCTTCCACTGAAAATGCTTCGGTATCAGATAATACACGAAGAACAGCACCAGAAGAAACGCAATAAACCGGTACGATGTAAAAAGCATAATCACCCTTGCCCTTTTCTGTTATTCTTCCTCCATCAAACGCTCCACCAATGCGTTTAAGGCCTTCGCCGAATTGAAATTCTCCGGAATGATCTCCTCCACCGGAATGGACACATCAAATTCATCGTTGATATCCGCCACGATGGACACAATATCAAAAGAATCCAGGATATGATCGTCCACCAGGGTATCACATGCCTCAAAGTCCACATCCGGATGCAAATCCTTCAAAATCTCCATAATGGTATCCATAGTTCTTCCTCAACCTTTCCCCCTGAAAGTAATATATAAAATAAAAGTAAATGGAACAATGTAAAAATTTAATTTACTTAAATACAGTATACAGAACACATTCTTTTCTGTAAAGGAAGATTTCCTCCTTATTTCCGGGAAGTCGCATATTTTTCCTTCAGCAGGACCCGGTCGATTTTCCCGTTGGGTGTCAGAGGCATGCTTTCCAGGGGCCGGATCCGGCTCGGGATCATATACCGCGGAAGCTTTCCCTTCAAATACTGCGCTACCTGTGCCGTTGTCGCCTCTCCCACGTAGCAGAGAACAATTTTCTTTCTTTCCTGATCAAAAACAACACAGGCACTCCGGATCTCTTCCATATTGGCGGCAGCCAGCTCAATCTCCCCCAGCTCGATGCGATGCCCCATATGCTTGATCTGACTGTCCTTCCTGGAGACAAACACCAGCTCTCCCCGCCCGTTGTATTTCCCGATGTCCCCGGTGCGGTAGATCCGCTCCGGGTATACCCGGTTCAGGGGATTCTGCACAAACGACTGTTCCGTTTTCTCAAAGCTCCCGTAATACCCCAGCGCCAGGGCGGTGCCCCGGATGCAGATTTCCCCTTCCCTGCCGCATTCCGGTATTTGATTGTGCTCATCCAGCAGCAGAATCTCCGTGTTCGGAAACGGCTGCCCGATGGGAATGGTCTCCTCCGGAGAAAAATCACGGTCCACTTCATAGTAGCAGGACATTCCCGTGGCTTCGGTGGGGCCATACAGATTCAGGAAGCGCGCCTTTGGCAGATGTTCCTTCCAGATCTGAAACTGCCGGATGGGAAACACCTCACTTCCAAAGGCAACGGTATGCAGAAACCGGGGAACTTCCTTTTCCAGCGCTCCGAAAGCCGAAATCATGGTCAGGGCAGACACCACCCAGCATATGGTATTGATCCGGTGGTCGTTTAAGAACTTCACCAGTTTCAGCGGAAAGAGAAAAAGGTTCTTTGGGATCAGATACGCCGTAGCACCGAACTTCAGGGTAGGGTACAGCTCCTTCAGGCAGGCATCCACATAAAGCGGGGTCTGATTGCCGAACACCGTATCTTCGCTTACCCGGAGAATCCCGGACAGATTGTCAATATAATCGATCACTGCCCGGTGGCACGCCACCACGCCCTTGGGCACCCCGGTGGAACCGGAGGTAAATACGATATAGACAGGATCCATATCAATCTGCCGGTCCCGGATTCCTTTCAGCGCCTGCTGATCCGCCGGTTCCCGGATCAGTTTCTCAAACGAATAGATTTTCCCGTGAAACGGAAAGCTCTCTATGCTCTTTTCTGTTTTTTCATCGCAGAGAACCGCCCGGGGTTTCAGATTCTGAAAGATCAGCTCAATCCTCTGCCTTGGCATCTCCTCATCAATGGGAACATAATAGCAACCCGCATACACCACCCCGTAAAACGCAACAATGGCTTTCGGATGCCGTTCCATGAACACCACAATGGGTTCCCCGGCATAGCCTTCCCGGTGAAGAAAGGATCCAACGGAACGGGACTGGTCATAGACCTGTCGAAACGTGATCCCATATGTTTCATTTGCATAAGCCGTTTTATCCGGAACACGACGGACAGTCTGCTCCAGATATTCCATCACATTTTTTTGCATTGCTTCTGCCTTTCCTTGTCTGACATATTGTCTTCCGGCTGTGTCATCTATCGGACATAAGGATCCGATGACACCCGGACAAGCCCCGCCTCATATTCCTTTTTCAGTCTTGCTCCACACAGCTGAATGGAGCGCATGGCCAATACCTCCATGGTATCCAGACAGCCCGCACCGATTTCGCAATTCCGCTTCAGCAGGGACAGCTCCGAACAGCCAAGAATCATCACCTCTGCCCCCTGCCGGCGAAGCTGCCCCGATACCGACCGGAACTTATCCCATTCGACCGGCTGACCGGCCTTTACATCTTTATAGATGAGATCCATTACCATGCCCTGATGCTCCGGATCCGGCAGGAGGACCTGGATCCCGCAATCCTCCATCTCCTTCTGGAACAAATTGCTTTGGATAGTTCCGTCCGTTGCCAGAAGACCTGCCCGGAGGATCCCGTGATTCCTGCAATACCAGGCAGTCTCCCGGACCGCATGAACAATCGGGACCCTGATCTCCTTTTCCAGTTCCTCATAAAAATAATGGGCCGTTATGCAGGGAATGGCGATATAATCCACGTTCAGGCCCGCCAGCTGCTTTCCCGCCTCGACCATGGGGCCTGCCGGGTTTTCCCTGCTTTTTCCCAGGATATAATCCGTCCGGTCCGGTATGGAAGGACGGCTGAAAAGAATCATATCCAAATGCTCCTGATCTGTCTCTGCCTGCGTCATCCGGATGACAAGCTCATAAAAATAGGCCGATGCAGCGGGCCCAAGGCCTCCGATTACTCCCAGCCGCTTCATATCCGTTCCCCCCCCATAATCCTGCTCTTTTCCAGGAGATCCCCCGTCACTTTGCCGGCGTCCGGGGATACCTGGTTTTATCATAGGTATAATAATGATTGCCACGGAGTCTGGTAAACTTCTCCACTTCCTGGTCTGTCATCATAAACGTCTCTTTATGGTCTTTATTCGGGCAGGAATCAAAATGATACCATCCGTCGCCGCAGCTGATCAGACTCCAGTAATGCCGTGTTTTGCCACCGACCCGGGTAATGTCCATATTCTCAATCCCCACTCTGGTCAGCATGGCTTTGGAGACGGAAAAATAAGTGAAGCAGTCGCCCTGCTTTCTGGTCATACCCCGATAGGCCTCCGCCAGCCAGTCTGATTTATCTGAATCACCGGTATAGCTGATGTTTCCCCTGGACCACTCATAAATGGCATGGGCTTTTTCCTTCTTCGGCATCGTTTCCTTTGTGATCTTTGCCAGAATCGAATCACACAGCTCATTGACCTGCTCCTGAGAAACAGCCGCCTGTTTTACCGTTACGGTGATCTTCCGGCTGGCCCGATTGCCCGCCGCATCCTGTGCGGAATAGATCACCGGATAGGTGCCTTCCTGCTTCAGGTTGACCTTGCTGTTGTCCACTTCAAAGGTCAGATCCGTATCCCGGTTATCCGTCACTTCAATGTTCTTTTTATAGGATATGGTTTCACCCATTGCGACCTGCCGGTCATACGCCCCTGAAATCACCGGCGGCTCGGTATCCTTCCTCACCCGAATCGATACGGGAACCTCACTTTCATTTCCCGAAGTGTCCGTGAGTACGACAACAGCTTTCTTCTTTCCCTCTTCTGTAAAATCATAATCCTCTTTGAAACGGGCGGTCACCCCGGTGACATCCCGGATATTTTTCACAAATGTCTTTGCCTCCGGCTGATCCCCAAGCCACACCGTTCCCGCAGCGGCATCCGCTGTCGGAGGAGTCGTATCCACGATTTCAATGTTTCCGGTGAGAACTTTTCCATCAATATTCAGCTGCACCGAATAGAGTCCCGGCTTGCCCGTGTTCACGGCAGAGAGATCCGAGACCAGGAAAGCTTCATAATCCGTGTCTCCCGGAAGAAAATTATCTATGGTTACATCCAGCGACGTCCCGGCCTCCCGGGTTACCTTGCCCTGAACATCCAGCACAGTAAGCGTTGCTCTTCTTTCCGCCCGGTTCTTTCCCCTGTCCTCCACAACCAGTGTCACATCCTGCTCTCCCGGGCGGGAAGTATCCGGCGTGCCTTTGAACTGAACCGAAGTCGCAGTGGCATCGTGAATCTTTTCAATAAACGACTTCGGATCCAATGTTTCGCCAAGAAGCGCCCATTGATCTCTTACCGTTACTTTCGGCGCCACAGTGTCCATTACCTTCAGTTGGGAGGTATGTATCTTTTCCCCGATTTGGATCCGTATGGAATAATTACCCGGAGCGCTGGTGTCCAGAGCCTGGATATCCGTCAAAAACCTGCACTTCCGGTTTCCGTTTCGTAAAAACTGACTCTCCTCCAGCTTTTCGCCCGCCTCTACCCGGACGGACGGAATGACTCCCGGCCGGAATCCAATGAAAACACACAGAATCACGAGGATGCCTGCCCCGCAAAGGAGCAGAATATTCCGCCTTAAACAGTGCTTACGCCATCTTAGTCGATTCATACGCTTCATAATCTCCCCCGCCCTGTATACGCAGATGCCCATCCCCTGATGTCTACCCTGTAAACAAATATTATAATAATCTATCATACTGTTCTTGTCAATCAGGGATGATTACAAAACATGCCAAAAAAAGACATGCTGTAGCTGCCATGGATTCCCTCTCATTCATAACCGATATTTCGGTCAGGTCTGCGGTATTCAAGGCCAAGAGGTTTTCAAAAATAGTTCAATTAACTTCTGTCCTGTCTTTCTTCCTCCTCCTGCAGGCAGCGCAGCACATGCCGCACGGTGTCCCAGTCAAAGCCCCTGCGCTGCAGGGTCCGTCCGACCTTGATGCGGAATTCCTCCGCAGGAAGGTCGCGGTACCTTTTGGCACAGGTTTTCCCCAACCGGAGCGCCTGTTCCCGCTCTTCCTCCTCCGGATACCCTTCCACGGCGGTCTGCGCAATTTCTTCCGATATCCCCTTACTTTTCAGTTCCTGGGTCATGCGCCGTCTGCCCATGGGTTTTCCGGATTTTTTATCCCGGATATAACGGGCGGCATAATCCGCATCGTCCAGAAAATGATATCCTTCCAGCTTGTCCGCTGCTGCCTCAATGACTTCTTTCCCGAATCCCTTTCGGACCAGATAGTCACACATCTGCTTTCGGCTTCTGGCCCGGTATTGAAGATAATGCAGGGACTGATCGTAAGCCATTTTGGTATCCGCCTCCAGAATCCACTGCTGCAACGAACCGTCTTCCACCTCCATGTCGGATCTCAGCTTATATTTTACAATGACTTCCTCATGAACCGGAATGATTCTCCCGTCATCCAGCGTCAGCAGATAGCTGCCCTTTTTCCGCGGACGCGGCTCCATATGCAGTATTCTACTCAAATTTATCTTCCCCCTCAGCATAAAAACAAAGGATGGCAATCCTGCATGCCATCCTCTGCTGCTTCTTTATTGTTCTTTCTTAATTTAGCCGGCTGCGAAAGCCGCTTCAAACTCATCGGACTCCAGCTTTTCCTTCTCCAAAAGAGCTGCGGCCACCCGGTGCAGCCGGTCAATGTTGTCCTTCAATAGCTTTTCCGCCTTGTTGTAAGCATCCCCAATGATCTTCTTGACTTCTTCATCAATGCGGCATGCCACCTCTTCACTGTACATGCGGGTATGCCCCAGATCCCTTCCGATAAAGATCTCATCCTGATCGGAACCGTACGTAATGGGTCCCAGACTGTCGCTCATGCCATATTCCGTAACCATCTTTCTGGCAATCTGGCTGGCTCTCTGAAGATCGTTGGAAGCGCCTGTACTGATATCCTTCAATACCAGATGTTCCGCCACCCGGCCGCCCAGCAGCTTGGTGATCTCCGTCTCCAGTTCGTCACGGGAAACAAAGTTCCTGTCTTCCTTCGGCAGGGTCAGCGTATAGCCGCCTGCCTGTCCTCTGGGCACAATGGACACCTGATGCACCGGATCCGCATTGGGAAGCAGTCTTGCCACAACGGCATGCCCTGCTTCATGGTAGGCAACCAGTCGTTTGTCCTTTTCGGTAAAGATCCGGCTTTTCTTCTCCGGTCCGGCAATGACACGGGTGATGGCCTCTTCGATCTCATTCATTCCGATTTCCTTTTTGCTTCTCCGTGCAGCAAGAATGGCCGCCTCGTTCATCATGTTCTCAATATCCGCTCCGGTAAATCCCGGTGTACGCTGTGCCAGCACCTTCAGATCCACTTCGGGACCCAGTGGCTTGCCTTTAGAATGAACCTTTATGATCTCTTCCCTGCCCTTGACATCCGGCACTCCGACCACAACCCTGCGATCGAAACGTCCTGGCCGAAGCAGAGCCGGATCCAGAATATCCGGACGGTTGGTAGCTGCCAGAATAATGATCCCCTCGTTGACAGCAAATCCGTCCATCTCCACCAGCAGCTGATTCAGCGTCTGCTCCCTTTCATCGTGGCCGCCGCCCAGTCCTGCGCCTCTGTGACGTCCCACGGCATCAATTTCATCAATGAATATGATGCAGGGTGCGCTTCTCTTTGCCTGCTCAAACAGGTCCCGGACCCTGGAAGCCCCGACACCGACAAACATCTCCACAAAATCGGAGCCGCTGATGCTGAAGAACGGAACTCCGGCTTCCCCGGACACCGCCTTGGCCAGCAGTGTCTTTCCGGTCCCGGGAGGGCCGACCAGCAGAACACCCTTGGGAATCCTGGCTCCCAGCTCGATAAACTTCCTGGGATTCTTCAAAAATTCAACAATCTCCCGCAGCTCGTCCTTTTCCTCATCTGCACCGGCAACATTTTCAAATGTGATATGGTGCTTTTCATCCTGATGGACCCTAGCACGGCTCTTGCCGAACGTCATCACCTTGTTGCCGCCGCCCTGGGCCTGCTGCATGAAAACAAACCAGAAAATAACAAACACACCAATCATGATGACAAAAGGCAAAAGACTCAGCCACCATGGCGCCTCGGGAACCGCCTGCGGATCCCATTTGAAGCTGAATTGATCGGAGGTGATATCCTCCGGATTCGTCTTCAGCTTTTCCGCCTCAATCAGGCGTACATCCCTGTCAAAAATACTGCTGTTCGGAATATAGGATTCAAAATCATATTTATCCGGAAAGCTCTCCACAGGAATGGATGATCCCTTGCGCAGGCCCACCACCATACGTTCGTTGGTCATCAGGTGGGAGATCTTCCCGTCCTTGATCCCCTGCAGCAGCTCCGGATATGACAATCGTTCCTGCGACCCTCCGATGTCGGACATTGCAACAACGAGTATAATCACAATCAATAGAATCAGATAAAAGCCCGGGCCTCTTAAAAATTTCCTCAACCCCAGCCCTCCCTTCCAATAAATCAAATTTTACTGCATTTTATAATTTTAGCATATCCGCCCGGCAAAAGCAACGAAAAGCGTTTTAAAATGTCAGAATATTATCTCTGTTCCTTCCTGTTATTTCTTTAAAGCGTCTTTGGAGAGAATCCCGATATAGGGAAGATTCCGGTACCGTTCCGCGTAATCCAGCCCGTATCCGATGACAAACTCATCCGGAATGTCAAACCCCACATAATCCACCTTTACCGGTGCGGTACGCCGGGTGGGCTTATCCAGGCAGCAGCAGATTTTCAGCGACTTCGGTCCCCTGGACCACAGGTTTTCCACAAGATAGTGAAGGGTCAGTCCGGTATCCACAATATCCTCCACAATCAGAACATCCCTGCCTTCAATCTCCTCCTCCAGGTCCTTCAGAATCCGTACGACACCGGAAGATTTGGTGGAAACGCCGTAGCTGGAAACTGCCATAAAGTCAATGGACAGAGGCAGTTTGATTTCCTTGATCAGATCTGAGGTAAAGACCACCGCTCCCTTGAGAATGGCGATAATGACCAGGTCCTTGCCCCGGTAGTCTTCCGTGAGCTGCCTGCCCATCTCCCGGACCCGCTTTTGCAGTGTTTCCTCATCTATCAGTATTCTTTCCACATTCTCCGACATTGATTACCCTCCATATGTTTTTCCAAATTTTTGTATTTCATACCGATCCGCAGGATTCTTCCGGATGATTCGGTAATCCGGTAATCCCCGCTCATCTGCAGACCGACCACCCAGATAATATGATCTTTTCCATCTTCCCTGTCAATCAGCAGCGGAATGCGGTCTCTTTCTTCCCTGGGTATCTTTCGGTCCATAAAAAAATCTTTCAGCTTTTTGGTCCCGTTCAGACCAAGGGGACGAAACCGATCCCCGTTCCGGCGCAGCCGGATCCGCAGACTGCCTTTTACTGCGCTCTCATCCATATAGATACACTCCGGGGAAAAAGCAAAACCCCTTTTCACATCTGTTTCTTCCGCCGTCACCAGGATGCCCAATTCCTTTAAAAACACCGTCCCCGGTACCGGCAGGGGAACATCAAAAAAAGCGGGAGTGTTCTCCTGTCCCGACTTTCGGAAACGAAGGACTCCATATCCCTTTTCCACGATAACTTCCGGATGAAAAGGAGGCCCGCAGACACTCGGGATCCTGGTCACAGATCCTGTCCGGGACTGTAAGGCCAGTCGTGCTGCCGCCAGAATATGAACGGATCCCACTCCGTCCGGGCTTCCCCGCACCTCCAGGATCGCCGTTTGGATCAGACGCTTCTGCACTGCGCTGTGAAAGGAAAGCAGCTGCTCCAGGTCCAGATCCACAGCTCCCTGCTCCCGGGAAGAGCACTCCCGGTATACCCTGCCGCAGTACTCCGCCATAAAATCGTTCTCTTCCCGGACGATCTCTCCCATCCGGGCCAGGCTGCCCACAATATCCGGATTGAAGTCCCGCTCCAGGTAGGGAATCAGTCCGTTCCGGATCCGGTTTCTGGTATGGTAGGAATCCGCATTGGTGGCGTCCACCCGGCAGGACAGTTTGTTTTCCCGCAGGTAGTCCCGGATCTCCTCCCGGGTGACATCCAGCAGCGGACGGATGAGAACGCCCTCCGATACCGGTGCGATGCCGGACAGCCCCTGCATCCCCGCCCCCCGGATGATATGATGCAGAATGGTTTCCGCCTGGTCGTTCCGGTGATGAGCCGTCGCAATCCGGTTTCCGTTCACCTGCTTCCGGACCTGGCGGAAAAAGTCATACCGAACCAGCCTTCCGGTCTCTTCCTCCGAGCGATGAAACCTTGCCGAAAGGGCGCCGATATCCGCCCTTTTCTGAAAAAAAGGAATGTCCCACTCCCTGCACAGCCTTTCCGCAAATGCAGCGTCTTCATCCGATGCCCCGCCTCGGAGGCAATGGTTGACATGAGCGGCAAACAGCCGAATCTCCATAGACTCCTGTAATTCCCTCAGAATATGGAGAAGTGCCACCGAATCCGGCCCCCCGGACAGACCGACCACAACACGGTCCCCCCTGGAAAGCATACCCCGGTCCTCCATGTATTTTCTTACCTTTTCCACCAGCATGGAATGCACCCTGCCTCCTCGTTGTTTGTTGTTATTGTAGCCTTTTTCCCTTTTATTTTCAAGGCCGTTCCCTGTTTTGCACGGCTTTTTGCATAACCGGCAACATTTTTGCCATAATGCATAAAAAAGCAGAGGCAGAATGGGTTCTCTTTGCCTCCGCTTTTTTGGGCACACCGGATTTCCTGCCGGACCTCCCTGCAGCAGACCTCCTTTCAGCACGGCGTCCAGATCCGGCCCACCAATACGGTCATATCGTCCTTTGCCACTCCATCTTTCTGCAGCAAAGCCTCTTCCATCACCGAATCTGCGATTTCCTGTGGATTGATCGTATTCAGGGTGGCAATGAAATCAGCCAGGGCCCGTTCTCCATCTCCCATGACGGCAAAAGCGTCCAGAATGCCGTCAGTCACCATGACAATCCGGTCCTCATCCTGAATAGGAGCAGAGATGTTCTCCAGCTGTACCTCCTCCAGAATTCCAATGGGCAGGGCATCCTGGCGGATGATTTCCACCTTGTTTCCCCTGCGCAGGAAGCTGGGAACACCGCCGATTTTGATAAAGTCGGCCGTACCGCCCACCAGATCCATAATGCACACATCCGCCGTTGCGAACATTTCCTCCTGGGAACGAAGCATAAGGATGGAATTAATGGTCTTTACCGTGATGTTCTGATCAAAACCCGCCTCCAGAAAATTTTCCAAAAGAGAAACCACGGCACTGCTTTCCTCCGCCGCCCTGGCTCCGGAGCCCATGCCGTCGCTCAGAGCCAGCAGATATTTTCCGTCTTTCACCGGCGCGAAGGAATAACTGTCTCCGGAGGTCAGGATGTCCTGTCTCGGCTTCCGGGCAATGCCGGTAACCACCTCAAACCGGCGGGTCTCCACCAGATTTAGGGTACAATCCTCCTTCCCGGCCCGGATACATTCCGGGGAAAGACAGCTCATCGGTTTCCCCATCACTCGACTTACAATTCCTTCCACATGTCTCCTGCATTCCCGCCCGCCCTGGCAGGCCGGCTTTACAATGCTGATCTCCGTTGCCCCTCCGGACTTCTCCAGCACAAGGACTTCCTTTGCGTAGATTCCGCTTTTATCCAGCTCCAGACGGAGGGCTTCTTCTATATTGTTCCGGAAACGCACATCCATATCCAGTTCCGCCGCAAGCTGCTTTACCACCTGGCTGACTCCGTCGAGCTGCTCCGCAACCAGCCGGCGGCAGTCAAAGATCCTTTGCTGCCAGTTCAGATTGGAACGATAGGCATGGTATACAACATTCAGTTCTTCTGTCAGTTCGCCGCTGTTCAGACATTTTCGGAGCATCGCCGGAGGAAAGTCGCTTTCCCCGACAGAACCTTTTTCCTCACATACCGCAACCAGGTCAACCAGATTGCTGTACGTATTGTAGAAGTCCCGCTCCCAGCAGCTGCGGTACAGCGGACATCCCCTGCACACATGATCCGCCACCTGATCAAAGATCCGGGACAGTTCCTCCCTGCCTTTGGCGGAGTTCTGTTCGGATATCCTTCCAAACACTTTGGACAGGTGATGAAACACTCCAGCAAACTCATCCAGCCTGCCCGCTGTGAGCTCCTGCACCCTTTTTCCGTAATACTGCTGCTCGTCGGCCCTTGCCCGGCCATAATCCACAAACCTCCGCAGAAAGCGGATCCCGCTTTTGGGGATCATCATGAGAAGGGCAATCGCTCCGGCAATCTCCCAGAACGGAAGTATGACAAAGGCGGATCGGTTGATGTAAAATGTCATCAGGATATTGGCAAGCAAAAAAGCGACACCGGATCCCAGCCGTCCCAGATCCCGAAACGTGCCGGCAAGCAGACCGCATATGGCCAGATTCCCCATCAGGACCGGATCCGGGGCAGAAGCCAGGGACAAAAGAAATCCCACCGTGATGCCGATGGCAGCGCCCGCTCCGGCCCCGCCGATATAGGCAGACAACAGGATCAGAAATACGGAGAAGATATTCCGGAGGGAGAGTCCAAACAAATGGATATTCCAGAATCCAATGATAGCCAGGGAAAAAAAGATGCTGATACAGATCATTTCCTCATTGGACAGAATTCGCCGGCGCGTTTTATCCCAAAGCACATCCGCCGTCTGGGACAGGATAAAGACCATAACAAATCCCACAATGCTTTCCAGCAGGCCGATGAGGATTTCATACAGCAGAAACCCGTGGAGGGCAGAGAATATGGCATTGACCAGGAACAGGCAGGCAAAAAGAAGAGCCGCTGCCCGGAAAGCCGTCCATTTCATGGACTTTTTATCAGCAAACGCCCAGCCGGATGCAAAAAGCAACATTGTGATGACATATTTGACGGCAAACCCGCCAAAGCGGAAGCTGAACAGCCCCGCAGTCACCGCCACAAAAGCGTGGAGCCCCCCCTTCTTCCGATACAGCAGGACCGCAAACAGCGCTGTCCCGAAGGGAGCAATCTCATCAAACAGAACCGCCCGTCCAATCAGAAAACAGAAAAAGAAGGTCAGCATATCCTGCATCAGGAGCCGGAAAGGGAAAACTGCCGCTTTTTTCCGGACAGCACTTTGGTTTGCAAACAGATTCAACGGGAGGAACGCATCCTTATGGATCAATGTCAACACCACCTAATGAATTTTTCAGCACTCCGCCTGTGCCTGGAGAGGTGATGTTATTATAGCAAAGCCTGTCCAAATTATTTGTCAATATAAGGAAGGCTGTTTCAAAAACTTTACGACAAAAACCCATTCAAAACCGGATAAAACAGAATTTTCCACTTGCGCGTTTCCCATTCTCGCCAAAATGGGAATAAATTTCGTGTCATAATTTTTAAAAGAATGGTATACGAATTCTGAAAAGATATTTAAAAATATCCAGTCCTTCCTTCCGCTTCAAGGAAGGAAATGGCTGGATCATTTTCAAATCTGGTAGCGGCGAACGGATTTGAACCGCTGACACTTCGGGTATGAACCGAATGCTCTGGCCACCTGAGCTACGCCGCCAAATGGTTGCGGGGGAGGGATTTGAACCCACGACCTCCGGGTTATGAGCCCGACGAGCTACCAGACTGCTCTACCCCGCGATATTGCCTCATGCGACTGAAAGAAATCACACTTCCGCAACGACATCCCATATTTTATTATAAAGCCGCAGTAAAGTCAACCATTATTTTGATTTTCGTGCCGTTTTTGAAAGCAAAAACAGCACAGTACCTCAGCCCTTCCTGCGGGAATAACCGCCGCCGCGTTTGGATTCCCGGTTGCGCTTAATGTCCAAAAGCCGCTCCTCGCTGTCCTTCATGAACTTTGATAAGGTATCCTCAAAGGAACCTCCGGAATTTCCGCTGCGCAGTTCCGTGTTCCAATCCACATCCGCAGGCCGGGAAGATTTTTTCCCTTCGTTTGCCTTACGGATGGAGAGACTGATTTTGCCCTTCTCATCCACGGCCAATACCTTGACCCTTACCTTGTCATGAAGCTTCAGATATGCATGAATATCCTTCACATAAGCATCGGCAATTTCCGAAATATGAACCATCCCGGTTTTGCCTCCGCCAAGTTCCACAAATGCACCAAAACTCGTAATCCCGGACACGGTTCCCTCTACGATTTGTCCAACCTCAAACGACATAAATGTTGCGCTTCCTCCTCAATTCTTGTTTTTTTCTATAAATATGGTTTCGCCCTCTTTTACCCAGCCGAGCTTGTCCCGTGCCGCCTGCTCCACATACTCATCGGATCGGGTATGCTTTACCTGCCGGCTCAGGGAATCGTTATCCTGCTTCACCTGGGAAACCTCCTGACGAAGTTCACCGATACGCTTTTTCTGACGATTCATTTCCAGCTCCTGACGAACAAGAATGGAGGAAAAATACCCAATGAACACAATCGCCACCAAAAACTTTGCTTTGAATTTCAGCCGGTATCCCTTTTTTGACATCCGAATTCCCCTCTTTCGTTTGAAAGTCTGCGCCGGCTATATTCATCCGCCCAGATGATAAAATAGATTCAGCCTTATTATTATAATTCGATACGTAAACTAAAATTCCTCTTTTCTCTCTTCACTTTTCCTTCTTTTTTTCAATGAAAATCCTGCCATTCCCTTCCGGATTCTGTGAAATCCCTTTGACAAAATCCGCTTTGCACCGCGCATAGGAAATCCCAGAATACGGATCAGAAATCGAAAGGGCCAGAGGAGAATGGTAATCAGCCAGCGGATCGCTTTGGCCAGCGCCCAAAAAATCCAGGTCAGAGCCTTCCGGATATAGGGGCTCAGTGTCAGGACATACAGACCCCAGCCAACCGCGAAGCCAACTATGGTATAAATACGGACTTCCCCATCGTTCACGCGGAAGATCACAAGAAAGGACAGAACACCAATCAGAATCCAGAACAGCAGATCCATCATCCCTGTCAGCCATACACCAGGCTTCGCAATGCTCCGGATGATCCGGCAGAAATCATAAATCAAGCCAATCAGAAAGCCCGCATATACCGTGCACAGAAAAACATAAGCCTGGTTGGAAGTCGAAAACATTTCAGAGATCCCCCTTACCGGAACATCTTTTTGAAGAAACCGCCATCCCCGCCGCCCATTCCTTCATGATCGCTGTACTCCACGCCGTTGATCTCTCCTTCCACAATCAATTGTCCCTCTTCCAGGTTCAGCTTACTGATGTGCAGGTCCACGCCCTCCAGTGTAATATATCCCAGCTCCGTTACCAGCAGAACCGCTTCCTCATCAAAGCTGTCTACATCCTCCACACCGGTGATGGTGACCTTTTCCCGGTTCTCCATCAGTATGCTGTGGTTGCGACCCCGTACCAGCTTATTGTCATCCAGTTCCCGTACCATCTCCCTTTCCCCCTTTCAAATGATACCAATTCATACTTGATCATATGCCTGCTGTGCCGCCAATATGCGTATCCGCCCAACCCGGACTGCTGATGGCAGGAAAAAGGGATCGTTGGTTTCCCATGCGATCCCCTGCGCTTTCTGTCATTCTGTTCGTTTCTCCTGCTTTACTTCCACATCTTTACCACATCGATATCCCTGAAATAGTGATTGATGATATCCTGTGCCGATTTGCCCTGCTCCGCCATGGTGCGGGCGCCCCACTGGGACATTCCAACCCCGTGCCCGAAGCCTTTCCCGGACATGACGACCTGATCGTCCTCCAGGGCGACCCGGTCCAGCAGATTGGAACGCATTTTGGTCGGGTCCAGTGCCCGGCGAAGTTCCGGAGCAGATACCTCCGTATGATCCAGTTTGATGGTCACTGCTCTTCCGGAAGGCCCTTTTTTCCCGATGGAAATACTGCTGAAATCCCGAACGGGCTTTCCGGCTTCCTTCGCCGCGGCAAGAACTTCGGCCTTTGGAAACTTTGCAGACCAGCTCTTCGCATCGGCCTCCACCTTGTCTCCCATATCGGGGGAATCGACGACCCGGATATAAGGCGGTTCCTTCTCCTCATAGTTCAGCCCTTCCATGGGAGTGGCTGTCCTGCCGCCGGCATTGGAATGAAACCAGGCGCGGGCAAATTTCCCGTCGTATACAATCACCTGTCCCCGGGTATCCCGGACTGCCTTGCGGACCCGGTCGTTCACCTCTTCGGCGTTCCATGCCTGGGCTTCTTCCACATCCGTTGATATGTGGGCATTCCCATATCTGGATTTGCCTTTTTCATCGATGAACTGAAGCACAAAAGTTCTGGCAATGATGGCCTGGGCCTTGATGCTTTCCTCCGGCCAGTCGTTTTTCATTTCTCCGGCCACCACTCCGGCCACATAATCCTCAAACGGCATTTCCTGAACCTCTTTATCCTGCACGATATAAACCTTAAGGCGGGGTTCCTTATTTCCCCCTGTACGGAATGCCCTGGGAAGCCGGGGCTTTTTCACCTGCTTCTCTGCCTGTTTGGGTACTTGCTTTTTGGGATTCGCAGGACTTTTCGGCCTTCTTTTTGCCGTACACGAAACCGTCAGGAGAGAAACCATCAAAACCAGAAGAAAAAAACGGGCCCTCCGATTTCTTTTTCTTACCATATTGATATGACTCCTCCATTCTATCCATTCCAGGGAAACTGTTTCCAAAGAAACAGCCTCCGGGGAACCACTTCATGATCCGTGAATAGTATTACCGGATGGAGGAAGACAATACCATCGATATTTCAGATTTCCCGGACCATCCGGGCCACATCTCCCCTGGGAACGGAATTGGCAACCAGCAGGACCTCATATTGACGGACCTGATCCCCGAACTGAATCCGGATCACATCCCCGACCTGTACTTCACCGGAAGGTTTTGCCACCTTGCCGTTGACCTGCACCCTTCCCCGGCTGCAGGCTTCATTGGCCAGAGTCCTGCGCTTTATGATCCTGGATATTTTAAGAAATTTGTCCAAACGCAAAGGATTCTCCCCCCTCTTCTTCCCATATAATAAAAAAAACCGGGAATCTCCCGGTCTTGACTTTATTGTACGGAATCCTTCAAGGCTTTTCCGGCCTTAAAGACAGGAGCCTTGGAAGCGGGAATGGTAATTTCCTCTTTGGTCTGAGGATTTCTGCCTTTCCTTTCTGCCCTCTCACGTACTTCAAAAGTACCGAACCCAACCATCTGCACTCTCTCATTGTTTGCCAAAGCATCGGAAACAACCATTACAAAAGCATTGACAGCCTTCTCAGCATCCTTCTTTGTTAATTCGCCCTTTTCGGCAACAGCAGAGATCAAATCAGCTTTATTCACTCTACTAACCTCCTTAATGTTAATGTAGGAATTCTTATAGCATATTCGCTATTATTCTTGAAATTCCTTCTTATTCCCAAAGAATTTCGGGCTTTTTTACCCATTCCATGGGAAAATGGGATTTCCATCTATATACTTACCAGTTTTTGCATGGCTTATACACGCATTTCGCGTTGCAATGCGCTTTTTGCCTGATTCCACAGGGAATCCATTTCTCCCGGATTCATATCCTTCAGCGGACGGTCTGCATTCTTTTCCATATACTCAAAACGGCGGATGAATTTCTCCGTTGCCGCCGTCAGTGTGATTTCCGGCTCCTGTCCCAGAAAGCGGCACAGATTCACAACGGCAAACAGCAGATCCCCAAGCTCTTCCCGAATCCGATCCTCCGGTCCATCCTGATACACTTCCTTCACTTCACGGAGTTCTTCCTCCACTCTGGCAAGCACATCCTCTGTCTGATCCCAGTCAAAGCCCACCAGTGCGGCCTTCTTCTGAACCTTGCAGCTCCGCATCAGCGCCGGAAGATTGGAAGGCACATGCTGAAGCACCTGGGTCTGGCTCTGATAGCCGTTTTCCCGCTTCTTGATCGCCTCCCAGTTACTGACAACCTCTTCGGAAGTATCCGCCTTTCCCTTGCCGAAGACGTGGGGATGTCGATCCAGCATTTTCCTGCAGATACGATCGGTCACATCGTCCATATCAAACTCTCCCTGCTCTTCCGCAATCTGCGCATGGAAAACCACCTGCAGCAGCACATCCCCAAGCTCCTCCGCCAGCCTGTCCCTGTCCTCCAGGTCAATGGCCTCCAATACTTCATAGGTCTCCTCAATCAGATATTGCTTCAGGGAGATATGGTCCTGCTCCCGGTCCCAGGGACAGCCACCCGGGCTCCGCAGCTTCTTCATGATCTCCAGCAGATCCGGAAACCGGTATTTCGTTTTCTCCTTCATTCCTTCCCCTCCCGTATTCTGCACTTTCCTTCTGTCCTGAACCGCCAAAACGCATGTCGAAAATCGCCCTTTTTCATCAGCGGATCAGCTTCAGCCGGGTCAGTATCTTGCCTATTTTCTTTCCCCCCGGCAGCATTTCAAAGTCCTGCCTGCTCAGGCCTCCAACGGCCAGCAAAACAGCGGCATAGACCACTACCCCTACCAGAACGGCCAGCAGCGTCACCTTATTGCCGCCCAAAGCCGGTTCTAGGCCGTGATAGGTGCCGTATACCGCCAGGGACATGGCGGCAACCGCCACCAGCGGCTTTCCGAAAAACTTCCCCAGTGGCATGGACACCCCGGAATACCGGACAACGGCGGCAAAATCCAATATGGCAGCCGCCCCGTAGCATGCCACGGTTCCAATGGCGGCGCCCTTCACATGGATGGACGGAATCCCCACAAGAAAATAAGTAAGGACGATTTTGAACAAAGCCCCGATGGCCAGATTGCGAACCGGCGTGGTAATTCGGTTGAGCCCCTGCAAAATGGCGGTAAGGGTCTGCACCAGAGTGAGAAAAATCACGCCGATGGAGAGAATGGAAAGGATCTCACCGGCCATGGTAATTTCCTTCTGTGGAAGACTGCCGTAAAGCAAAGCACAGATGGGCCGGGCCAATACAGCCATGCCGGCTGCAGCGGGGATCCCCACCAGCAGTGTCAGCCGGGTGCCGGTATAGGTCTTCTGAGCGATGCCCCGGGTATCCCTGCCCGCATAGGATTCGGAAATCGCCGGCACCAGACTCATGGCCAGGGAAACCGTCAGCACGGCCGGAAAATTAATCAGGGGATTGGCACAGCCCGTAAGCAAGCCGTATAGGGATTGTGCCTTCTCTTCCTGAAACCCGACCTGCTTCAGGCGATTCACCACAATCATGGCATCCGCCATATTCATCAGCGGCATAATGGAAGCGCCGATGGTAATGGGAAGCGCAATGCGGATCAGACGCGTCAAAAGGGACTGGTAGGACTCCGAATATCGCGCTTTTGGCGTCTGCCGGGCGTTCTCCAGAATCTTTTTGCGCTTTCCCTGATACATGCCCATTAACAGAACGAGAGCGGCCCCCTCGCTCAGAGTCACGCCCACCACAGCAGCTGCTGCGCCGTATTCCGGTCCCCTGGGAATATACCGGGATGCCAGCCAGAGACCCAGAACCAGTTTCCCTGCCTGCTCCACAATCTGGGAGACTGCCGTGGGCGTCATATCCTGCATCCCCTGAAAATAACCGCGGAAGGCAGAAATCAAGGTTACAAACACCAGGGAAGGAGCGATGGCGAGAATGGAATAATATGCTTTTGCACTTCCCACCATCCGGGCAATCAGCTTGCTTCCGGCCGAAAACACAAGGAAAGTGGTGAGCCCGATGACCAGCATCAGTCGGATCGACAGCCGGAATACCTTGTGGGCGGTGTTGTAATTGCGCAATGCAATGTTTTCCGCAACCAGCTTGGAAATCGCCGTGGGAATGCCGGCAGTGGATATAATCAACAGAAAGGAATAAATGGGATAGGCCATTTGATAATAACTCATGCCGACGGACCCGATGAGATTCGTCATCGGGATCCGGAACATGGCTCCGATGAATTTGGCAACCAGCCCTGCCGCAGCCAGTATGGTTGCACCCTTTATAAAAGATTTTTTGCTCATATACTCCTACCTACCTCCTGCGCCGCATATAAAATAAGGACAGGGAAATCCATATTGAGTATAGTATATCATCAGTCCGCCTGGAACAACATAGCAAAATACTAAAAACAGTTCAATAAAAGCCCAAAAAATAAAAGGCATTGAATGCATTCAATGCCTTTGGAAAACCGGGAATGGCTATTGCTCCATTTGTTTGCCAAGAAACAGCGCAGCTGTTTCCGCTACCTTGATCTCCACTTCTCCCATGTTGGAATCCGATTCCCTGGACAGCAGAATCACTGCGCCGATCGGATCTCCATCCGCAACAACAGGGGCAATGACCTGTGAGGAATATTTGGGGTTCTCCTCCTCATTGGCCGTAATGCTCAGAATCTTGCCTTCTTCGCCACGATTCGCAACGATGGTCTTTTTCATCTCCATCGCGCGTTCCAGATCATGGCTGACGGACTTGTCCAGGAACTCTTTTTTGGTTCCTCCTGCGACAGCCACAATGGAATCCTTGTCCGCCACACAGGCAATATGTCCGAGGTTTTGATGCAGAGACTCCACATATTCCCTGGCAAAATCGCCAAGTTCACCTATGGGGGAATATTTCTTCAGTATGACTTCCCCCTCGCGGTCTGTAAAGATTTCCAGAGGATCGCCTTCGCGGATCCGCATGGTCCGGCGAATTTCCTTTGGGATGACGACCCGGCCCAAATCATCAATACGTCTGACAATTCCAGTTGCTTTCACATATATCCCTCCTTAAACTGCATGACTTACATAACCATACTTGCATAGCTATTATTTTACTGTGCCCGGACTTTTATGCATTTGTTTGGCAGGGAATATGGCAATGTTACTCAAAGCCGTTTTTCATACTTCCTGATGTCTGCTTTCTTGACCCAGTTCTGAATCTTCTTGTCGATTTCCTGATTCTTCTTTTCACTGAGCAGGGCATCCCGGATCTGCTCCTTTTTTTCGTCGTCCAGGGGCGCGATGACATCTTCATTGGCTTCATATACCTTGATAATATGATAACCGTTGTCCGTTGCCACCAAATCGGAAGTTTCCCCTTTCTTCAGCTGAAAGGATGCTTCCAGAAACTCCGGCTGCATGCCTGCATCCCGGGTCATGGTATATCCATCCTTGTTCTCTTCGCTTTTCATGCCGGGATCCTCACCGTATTTTTTCATTAAAGCCTCAAAATCGTCTCCGCCCCGGACTTTGGTCAATACTTCATCGGCTTTGGGCTTGATTTCCTTCAGCTTCGTTTTGCGAAGCTTATCAGCTTCCTTCTTCTTGTTGTCCTGGCGCAATTCGCTGATCTTCTTCATATCCTTGTCCGAAAACTTGATCAGAATATGCTTTACCCTCCGGGAAGCCGGCTGGGTCACAATCGGGACGGAAGAATAATAGGAAGCCGTGGAAGGGGTCTCCTTCTGGGCCTTTAACTGCTGGTCATAATAATCCTTGATTTCCTGGTCCTTTACAGATACATCGGCGGTCAGTCCATCCAGATAATCCTGTATTGCGATATTTTCCGCCACAAATTCGATATAATCCTTTTTGGTCATGTGCATGGACTGAAGCGATTTCTTCATCTCAGCCCGGGCCCGCTTTTCATAGTCGACATTCTGGTCCGTATTTTTATCCTTGCCGGCTTGCCCGTCCTTGTCGGCTTTATCCTTATCGGCCTTGTCCTTATCGGCCTTGTCCTGTTCCGCTTTCTGCTGAAGGGATTTCGCATAATCCGCCACGGTCTGCTCATATTCCTTTTCCGCCTGGGCACGGTTCTTGTCGTTGGCCTTGTGGCCTGCCTTCTCCGCCTTCTGCCGAACCAGCTCCTGATTGATCAGGCCGTCCAGTATACTTGCCTTGACCGACTTGACCTGATCCTTGTCCTCGTCGGACACTCCATAGGAGGCAGCGTACTGCTGGTACTGGTCCAGAAGCTTTCCCTTCAATATTTTTTCTCCGTTTACTTTGGCAACGACGGTATCCCGGTCTTTTTTCTCATTGACCCTCACCATGCTGCAGCCGGAAACCGCCACAGCCAGCAGCACAGCCAAAGTCGAAAAAAGCACCTTTCTCCAGTTCTTCAATTCATCAAGCCCTTTCTTTGGATTGGGGTATCCCTATTATTCTCATTTCATTATACCTGCATCCCGTATTGCTGTAAACCTTTTCATCCGTGGGATTCGTTTTGCTGCAGATGCTCCATTCTTTCCAGCACATTCTGAACCGCTTCCAGCGTCTCCGGCCCTTCCCCTTCCTTTACCCGAAGCCGAAACACCGGCGGATGGGAAGAGCCCATCTGAAGCACCTTGCGGTTCTCATTCAAAAGGATCATAACCGTCCTGGGGGCAACTGCACTGCTGTCCTGCATCTTCATCCGGACTTCCCTGCCGCGCTGTGAGATCTCCGTCATCTTCAGGCTGGACGCCAATGCCCGGATATAGGCGATCCGGATCAGATTGCACGTGGGGATTGGGATATCGCCGAACCGATCCGTCATCTCATCCTCCACGTCATTTTTATCCGAAAGATTGTCAATGGCAGCGATTCGCTTGTACATCCGGATTTTATGATTCTCCTCCGAAATATAGCTGTTGTCGATATAGGCATCTGCCTTGATGTTTACCACCGTTTCCGGCTGCTTTGGGGGTTCTTCCCCCTTCAGCCCCTGAACAGTCTCCGAAAGCAGCTTGCAATACATGTCATAGCCTACGGCGGCCATCTGCCCATGCTGCTCTGCGCCCAACAGGTTCCCGGCGCCCCGGATCTCCAGATCCCGCATGGCAATTTTGAAACCGGCGCCGAATTCTGTGAATTCCTTTATGGCCTGCAGCCTTTTCTCTGCGCTTTCGTTCAGGATCTTATCCTTCCGATAGGTAAAATAGGCATAGGCGATCCGATGGGAACGGCCTACCCTGCCACGGAGCTGATAAAGCTGGGACAGGCCGAAGCAATCCGAATCATAGACAATCAGCGTATTGACATTGGGAATATCCAGCCCGTTTTCAATGATGGTGGAGCAAAGCAGTAAATCCGACTCATGCTCGTAAAAGCTGGCCATGACTTTCTCCAGGGACGCTTCGTTCATCTGCCCGTGGGCTACAGCCACACGCACCTCCGGTACCAGCAGACGCAGCCTTTCCGCCATTCTCGCCATGCGCTTCACATGATTGTAGACAAAATAAACCTGTCCGCCACGCTGAATCTCCCGGACAATGGCATCCCGGATCAGGGAATCATTGTACTCCGTCACATACGTCTGTACCGGAAACCTTCCTTCCGGCGGAGTCTCTATGACGCTGATATCACGGATTCCGACCATGGACATATGAAGTGTCCGGGGAATGGGAGTGGCGGTCAGGGTCAGAACATCCACATTTTTCTTCATCCGTTTGATGGTCTCCTTATGCCCCACCCCAAATCTTTGCTCCTCATCCACAATGAGAAGCCCAAGGTCCCGGAACTTCACATCTTTGCTCAATAGCCTGTGGGTTCCGATAATCACATCCACATTGCCTTCCCGCAGCTCCTTCAGGATTGTTTTCTGCTCCCCGGGCTTCCGGAAGCGGCTGAGCACCTGCACCGTAAAGGGAAAGTCCCCGAACCGGCTGACAAAGGTACTGTAATGCTGCTGCGCCAGGATTGTGGTCGGCGCCAGCACCGCTACCTGCTTCCCGTCCATGACTGCCTTGAAGGCAGCCCGGATGGCCACTTCGGTTTTCCCGTATCCCACGTCGCCACAGAGCAGACGGTCCATAACCCGCCTGGATTCCATATCCCGCTTGATCTCTTCCAGTGACTGAAGCTGATCCGGGGTCAGCTCATAGGGAAAGCTGTCCTCAAACTGACGCTGCCACGGATTGTCTGCAGAAAAGGCAAAGCCAGAAGTGGCTTCCCTGGCCGCATACAGCTTCAGGAGATCAAATGCCAGCTTTTTCACGGATTCCCGCACCCTGGCCCTGGTTCTCTGCCATTCACTTCCCCCCAGCCGGGACAATCCGGGATGCCGGCCCTCCATGCCCACATAAGGCTGTATCAGATCCATCTGATCGGTAGGAATATAGAGCCGGTCCGTACCGGCATACCGAACATCCAGATAATCCCGCTCCTGCCCGTTGACCGTCATCTTCTTAATGCCGAGATATCGGCCGATCCCGTGGTTCTCATGTACGACATAGCTTCCAACCTTCAGGTCTGTAAACGGATCCAGCTTCTTTTTCTTCTTTCCTGCCGGCGCCTTCTTCCTTCGGACCCCATAAATCTCCTGATCGCTGACCAGCACAAAATGGCCTTCCGGATATTCAAACCCTTTCCGCAGGCTTTTCGGAACAATGACGATCTGACCGGGGAGAATGTTTCCTTCCATTTTGGGACATACCACAGCTTCCAATCCGCAATCCAGCAGAGACGATGCCAGGGATTCCGCCCTCAGCCGGTTCCCGGACAAAAGAAGAATCGAATCATGATTACCCTTCCAGTACCGGATATCCTCCGCCATCAGTTCCAGTTTGCCGTGATACGAAGGAATGGTCCGGGAAGAAACCATCTGAATCCGTTTGGGCTCAAAATCCAGGCTGCTCCGAGGCAGGGACTGCATGGCAATGCTGTGCATGGCGCCGGCATCCGCCAGCAGGTTTTCATATTCCCCATAAATGCGGGACTGTTCCGGCAACACCTCGCCCTGCAGGAGCAGATCGATGAAATGCCCGGAGAATTCCCCAGAGGCCGTGCGGCAATGCTCCAGAATGCGGGCAGGCTCATCCAGGATCAGGGCAGCCTCCGTTCCGACATAATCCAGCAGGCTGGCAAATTTTTCATAAAAAAAAGGAAAATAGTTCACAAGCTGATCCACTGTCATACCCTGATCCATATCCTCAAAAAGCTGATCCATCCGACTTTCCAGATGGCTCCGGTCAAAATCCGGATCTTTCCGCATCTTCTGCATCTGTCGGCGAAAACTTTGCTCAATCTTCTGTCTGCCTTTCTTCCGCCGCTCCCCATCGAGAATCAGATCCGTCGCCGGGGGAACGGCAACCGTCTCCACCCGTTCTTCGGATCTTTGGCTTTCCGGATCGAAACTGCGTATGGAATCCACAAACTCGCCGAAAAAATCAATCCGGAACGGCTTCTCCGAAGAAAGCGGATAAATGTCAAAAATGCTCCCCCGAAGGCTGAACTGCCCGGGGCCTTCCACGGTGGAAGTCCTCTCATAGCCCATTTGTACCGCCTTACGGGAAAGCTCCCGCGGAGAACATTCCTCTCCTTCCGTTACCCGGAACCGGGATTGCCGGAAGACATCCGGCGGCACATCAGGTACCAGCAAGGCATCCACCGGAGCCACCACCATAAGCTTCTCCCCTGCAGCAAGCCGTTCCATCACAGAAATCCGCTGTCCCATGATCTCACGGCTGCGGGCAGCCGTATGGTACAGCATAATCTCCCGCGGGGGAAACAACACGGTCTGCCCCGGGAAAAAGAATTCCATATCATCCAGCAGCTGGCCGGCCTGCATTTCGTCATACGTGATCAGGATGCCGTTCCGGTCCGGCGGATACAAAATGCTGGCCAGAAAATGGCATTTCTGTACCTCCGACATTCCATTGATCAGGGTAATTCCCTTTGCCGTCCGGACAGCCTTCTTCAATTTTTGAAACTGGGGCCATGCTCTCATTGGCTTGAACCAAATTGGCTCCATCCTATCTACAACCTTCCTTTTTTGTGGGCTCTTGTTTATGGACTCCCGATTTTCGGGCGCTTAATTCCTGCGGCCCGCCCGCATAACGATGAAATTCCATGCGCAATGGGTAAAAACAGCACCTGCAAGGGCGGGGAGAATCCAGCCGGTTCCTTTCCGGATCCAATCGGTCAACAATCCAAAAAGAGTATGACTGATCAGGCCCGCCGCTGCGGCCCCCGAACCGGTCTCCCGTCTGCCGGTAAAGAAGTCGTACAGCGCTTCTCCGAGCCCAAACAAAAAATGAACATACCAAATGGGCCTATTCAGAAAATAGGCCGGCAGGGTTTTGAGAAGCTCCTCCACGATGGGTGCCCCAAAGATCACCGTATTCTCCCGGAAAACCTTCAGCATCCATTTGTTGGCCAGGTAGGAGCCTACCAGGGCCGCCAACGCCAGTAAGAAAACCAAATACGCAACTCCTATCCGTTATATCTGCTCATGGCTGTCTCCGTGCCCTGCGTCAGAATGCATTCCACTCCTTTTACGGCACGATCGCAGGCTTCCTTTACCAATCCCGCTTCCTCCTCCGGGAACCGGGACAACACATAATCCGCCAGATCCCAATCTGCCGGCGGCCTTCCGATGCCAATTCTAATCCTGGGAAAATTTTCTGTCTGCAGGTAATGCAACACCGATCGCATGCCATTATGCGTCCCGGCGCTGCCGGAAGCCCGGATGCGCAGGACACCGGGATCCAGATCAATATCGTCGTATATGACAAGGATATGATCTTCCTCCGTATGATACCACTGCTTCAACAGTAAAATACTTTCCCCGCTCTGATTCATAAACGTCCGGGGCTTTGCCAATACCACTTTCTCCGATCCAATCCTTCCTTCGCCGAGGAGGGCTTTGTGTTTTGTCTTGTTTATTTTTATTCCGTGGGCCCGCGCAAAAAGATCCAGCACATAAAATCCTGTATTATGCCGGGTGCTCTGATACCGGGTCCCTGGATTGCCCAGTCCTGCAATTATATACATAGCCTGTCCTTCCCGGGAAATCAATCAAACAGGGAGCTGATCGGGAGACTTTCATAAATCCTCTGTATGGCCTCGGCAAACAGGGACGCCACCGACAGAACCCGGATCCGGTCCGTCTGCTTTTCCGAGGGAAGGGGAATGGTGTTGGTCAGAACCATTTCCTTGATGGGAGAATCGGTGATATGCTCGATGGCCGGGCCGGACAGCACTCCATGAGCAGCACAAGTATAGACTTCCCTGGCGCCGCCCCGCTCCACCAGGGCAATGGCTCCCTGCCGGATCGTCCCTGCCGTATCAATGATATCATCGATCAGGATGGCACGTTTGCCTTTGACATCCCCGATGATGTTCATGACTTCGGCCACATTGGCCCTGGGTCTCCTCTTGTCAATGATGGCCAGCGGAGCATTCAGCTTGTGGGCAAAATTGCGGGCGCGGGTCACGCTGCCCAGATCGGGAGATACAACGACCAGATCTTCCCCGACAAACCCTCTGTCGATATAATTCCTTGCCAGAATCGGCATGCTGAAAAGGTTGTCCACCGGGATGTCAAAAAAGCCCTGAATCTGTGCTGCATGCAGATCCATGGTCAGAACCCGGTCCGCTCCGGCTTCCGTAATCAAATCAGCCACCAGCTTTGCCGTAATGGGATCGCGGGCCTTTACCTTGCGATCCTGTCTAGCATATCCATAATACGGAATAACAGCCGTAATTTCCCTGGCAGAAGCCCTCTTGAAGGCATCAATGAGAATCAACAGCTCCATCAGGTTGGTATTGACCGGAGAACAGGTGGACTGAATGACAAAGACATCGCATCCCCTTACGGTTTCATGAATATCGACACTGATCTCCCCGTCACTGAATCTGGATACCTTCGCGTTGCCCAGGGGCACTCCGACATAACGGGCGATTTCCTTGGCCAGCTCCGGGTTGGAATTTCCGGCAAAAATTTTAATACACTTTCCGTGGGTATTCATTATTTCTCCTCCGTTTTCTTTTGTTCTCTTTTCTCCACCCAGCCCCTCTTGTTCACTTGCCTTGCCCTGGCAATGGCCAGCGCCCCCGCCGGGACCTTCTCCGTAATCGTGGATCCGGCGGCAACAAAAGTATGTTCCTCCACCTCAACCGGTGCCACCAGATTGGCATTGCAGCCGACAAAGGCATGATCCCCGATCACGGTTCGATGCTTTTCCTTCCCGTCATAATTCACGCAGACGACTCCGCATCCCACATTGATCTCCTGCCCCAGGTCAGCATCGCCGATATAGGTCAAATGGGACACCTTGGTTTTGTTACCGATAGTCGAATTCTTGACCTCCACAAAGTCTCCGATCCGCACATGATCTCCGATCCGGCTGCCCGGCCGGATATAGGCATAGGGTCCGACGGTGGTCGCGCTTCCGATCCGACTGTCCAGAATCACGGAGGACTGCAGCGTCGTCCCGTCCGCAATCTCTGCATTCTGCAGCCGGTTGTTGGGATAAAGGAGGCAGCCGGAACCAAGAACCGTGGATCCCTCCAGAACATTTCCGGGATAAACGACCGTATCCTTCCCAATCCTTACGTCCGCGCCGATATAGGTGGCGGACGGGTCCGGAATGGTAACTCCCCTCATCATGTGAAATTCATTGATCCGCCGGCGCATCTCCGCTTCTGCCCGGGACAGGCAGACACGATCGGAAACCGTCATGACCTCCCGGATGTCCCGGATCCGGAAAATTCCTGTCCTTTCCCCTGCTGCTTTCAGAATGTGCAGAACATCCTCCGGGCTACAGGTCTCCGGCTTCGTACCTTCCTGCCCTTCCCGGACGACCTTCCGCAAAGCACGGCTGTCAAAGCAGTATACAGGCGAAATCCCGTTGCTGCCGGACTCCGGGGACTCCCCGGACAGAACCGCTGCGGTCAGATGATTTTCATTTGTAAACCGCAGCATCTCCTTCAGCGTTGTCCCCCGGATGAGGGGCATGTTTCCGGTCAGTACAAAAAGATATCCGCAGGGTTCTTCCCCCGTGCACTTCTCCATGCAAAACAAGCCACTGACGGAATCCCCCCCTTCCGCAGAATCCACGATCCGGCAAGACTTCCCCAAATGCTCCCGAATACGGCCGCTGTCCCCATGGATCACTACAGCAGGCCGGCTGTCGGCAACCTGCCCTGCCGCATTCACGACATAGTCCAGTATACTTCGTCCGCAGACCGGATGCAACACGGCAGGAACCGCCGACTGCATTGCAGGTGCGTCATCAGCTGCCAAAATAACGGCAGATACATTCTCTCCCATACTTCCCACACTCCTGTAATTTTAACCTTCCATATTATTATAACATTATCTTCTGAAAAATGTCGGTCCTTCCTGAATGATTTTAAAAATGACAAAAAAAGAATAAGCTTTAAAGGAGAGAGTCTCTCCTTTAAAGCTTATTCTTCCCCCATACCCTTATATTTCTCCAATACCATGCTTTGAAGCTTTCCCCTCATTTCGGAATTGATAGGATGGGCGATATCCCTGTATTCCCCATCCGGTGTTCTGCGACTGGGCATGGCAATGAACAATCCGCTTTGCCCTTCAATGACCTTGATATCGTGTACAACAAAATCATTGTCAAAGGTAACGGACGCCACAGCCTTCATCTTGCCTTCGCTCCCGATTTTCCTGATACGGACATCTGTAATGTTCATCCCAGTTCACCCCTTCCAGATAGACAGGTATGCTGAAGAATAACGTTGATGTTAATGTAATGATTCGCCAAAATAATTTATAGTCCTTCTACATTTAGCAGAAAGAATATTAAATTACAGAAAATCTCTCACATCTTATCTAAAAACCGATCCGCCGGAGACAACATAATCTTTCCATTTTGTTCGTCAACCTGATCCAGAATCAAAAGAGACGTATAGTCAGACACCATTTTTCCCTCCGGCTCCCTGGTGGCGATCACCACGCCGGTTCCAACCGTCTCCACATGAAATTCCTTCAGCAGCTCCTGCATCCCCCTGGCAGTCCCGCCGCCCTTCATGAAGTCATCCACGATCAGGGCCCTTTTCCCCTTTGTAACCGCCCTCTTCGACAGGGACATAGTCTGGATCCGTCCGGAGGAAGCCGTTACGTAATTGATGCTGACAAGCGGGCCCTCCGTGACGGGACTGTCCCGCCGGGCCACCACAACCGGGCAGCCAAGGTAAAATGCCGTCATAATCGCCACAGGAGTCCCCTTGGTTTCAACAGTTATTACAAAATCCGGGCGTTCGCCGGAAAAAAGAGATGCCAGAATCTCACCGATCCTGCGGATGCTCTGGGGATGATAAAGAATATCATTCCGATAAATATAGCCGCCGGCCAGGATGCGGTCCGGCTCAGACAGGGTATCGCACAGATTCCGGATAAAAGCTGCGGAGTCCGGAGAAGCGGGCTTCGGCAGGAACCGTATGCCCCCTCCCGCGCCCGCCACCGACTCCAGATCTCCAATATGAAACGTCCGGAATACTTCCCCAATCCTGGCAATATCCCCGCAGACCGTGGCTTTGGATGCCTGAAAAAGCTCACTGAATTGGTTCAGGGTGAAAATCTGCCAGGGATGGCCTGACAAAACCCTGGCCAAAACTGCGATCCGTTGATCCCTTTTGATCTTTGCCACAATAAACTCCTCCCGGCCTGCATTTTCCTGCATCCATTATATCATAGCCCAGATATCACAGCCTCAAAAAATTCAGTCTTTTTCATGCCTGCGGAGCATTTGTTTTCCTTTCCAAATATATTTTACGATGTTTCCGCATCGGTCAGGGCAAACAGGATCTGCCCCTCGGCTGCTGTCTCCCCGTCTACCGATGCCCGAACCGAAGCTTTGCCCATGACACTTTTCATTCGGATGATCTCCGCCTCCAGATGCAGTTGATCCCCCGGGACCACCTGCCGGCGGAATCGTACCTTGTCAATGCCGGCGAACAGGGCCAGTTTATTTCTTTGCTCCTCCCCGCCCAGCACCGCCGTGGCACCCAATTGTGCCAGGGCCTCCAGAATCAGCACACCCGGCATCACCGGATGGCCTGGAAAATGCCCCTGGAAAAAAGGCTCGTTTATGGTGACATTCTTGATTCCTTTGGCATATTTGCACGGAACCAGCTCCGTCACCCGATCCACCAGTAAAAATGGATAGCGGTGGGGAATCCGCTTCATAATCCCATTGATATCACAGTCTGTCTGTCCGTCGACCTTCCCGTCTGTCATAATACCCCTCCCATTGTAGCTGCCGGCTTGCTTCCTTCCGGGCCTGTCCCGTTCCGCCCCTGGCATCCATGAGCAGTGCTGGAATCAATCGCTCACCGGTACCCCTTTGTGGTGCTCAAACATCGCCGAACTGGAGTAAACGTCCAGGGACTCCAGTGCCTTTCCTGTCCCCAGTGCCACACAGGACACAGCATCCTCCGCCACATACACGTCAATTTTGGTCTGCTGCTGCAGCAGCTTGTCAAATCCGTAAAGGAGGGCACCGCCTCCCGTCATGATAATCCCCTGCTCACTGATGTCTGCCGCCAGCTCCGGCGGAGTCTTTTCCAGTATGGAATGCACACACTCCGAAATCTCCTGAACCGGTTCCTCCAGGGCCTCCATCATTTCCGTTGAGGAAACACGAATCACCCTGGGCAGGCCGGAGACCAGATTGCGTCCGGTAACATCCATAAACAGCTCCTCTTCCCGGGGAAAGGCGCAGCCGATCTCCATCTTCATCCTTTCCGCTGTCCCGTCTCCAATCAGCAGATTGTATTTTTTCCGCATATATTTTTCAATTGCCTTGTCGAAATCATTCCCGGCGACCTTGATGCTCTCCGAAAGAACCGAGCCGCCCAGGGAAATCACCGCAATGTCTGATGTGCCTCCGCCGATATCCACCACCATATGACCGCATGGCCTGGCAATGTCCAGCCCGGCCCCTATGGCGGCTGCAATGGGCTCCTCAATCAGATAGGTTCTGCCGGCCCCGGCCTCTGAAGCAGCATCCAGAACTGCACGCTTTTCCACCTCGGTAACGCTGCTGGGAACACAGATCACCACACGGGGTTTGCCTGCCAGCTGTCTGCCGGCCACCCGGTTGAGGAAATACTTCAGCATTTTCTTTGTAACGTGATAGTCCGAAATCACACCTTGCTCCAAAGGACGCATCGCAACAATATTGCCCGGCGTCCTGCCCAGCATTCTCTGTGCCTCACTGCCCACTGCCAGCACCTGACCGCTGTCCTTGTCAATGGAGATCACGGAAGGCTCCCGCAGCACAATCCCTTTGCCCTTCATGTACACCAATATACTGGCAGTGCCCAAATCGATTCCGATATCCCTGAATCCTAACAAAAATCATCTCACCTTTCTTTACCCCTCGTTCATGGATCATGGAGAAATGCCCATATGAATATTCATTCCGTTTCTGGTATACTGCCTAACCCCGGCATTTTAGCCAACAATATTACCAAATTACTGATGTTATTCTATTTTTTTTTCCAAAATCCTCTTTTTTCTGGGCAGAGAAAAGAAAAAACACAGCCCGTTCTGCTTTTTCCGCAACGGAACTGTGTAAGATCGTATTCCCTGAATATCCTGGGGTTTCCATGATTTCAGAAAGTTCAGCCGATCATTCCGGACTTATATTTATTGCGGGTTGCTCTGCCGCCCCTTATGTGTCTCTCCGCTTTATTCTTTTCCAGTACTTTTTTTACTTCATTTGAAATGTTGGGGTTTATTTTTGGAAGGCGCTCCGACACATCCTTGTGCACTGTGCTTTTACTCACCTTAAATACTTTTGCGGCTTCCCGTACCGTAGCTTGTGATTCAATAATGTAATTCGCAATTTCCACAGCCCTTTCCTCAATATAGTCCTTCAAAATGAATACCCCCCCTAACCAATATCTGTCTTGCGGCTTTGCGCCCCAATCAATTGACAGTGCTGCGAAATCGAATTCCCAGGTGCTGCAGCTTCACTATATTTAAATAGTTATGCAGTTTGGGGGGGAGATAGAATATCATTCCGAAATAAACTTGATTCCTGCCTATTTCCCTGGAAGATACTCCATGGGGTCCTGATGCTCCCCGTTCTGTAACACTTCAAAGTGCAGATGAGGATCGTCTGTTATTTCAAAGGCGGCTGTTCTGCCGATGCCGCTGATGACTTGTCCCTTTTCCACCTTTTGTCCTTCCTGAACCATATCCGCGGCGGACAATCCCATATATACAGTCTGCAGTCCGTCTCCATGGGACAGGGTGATGACGATTCCCTTCAGAGGATCCTCCTCAATGCTTTCCACGGTACCAGGCAGTGCAGCCTGAACCTCTGTGCCCACCGCGCCGGTGATATCCACGCCGGAATGCGTGGTCCACTCCTTCAGGGTGGAGGAAAATACCAGCTCATCCATGGAGTAATCCTGGACCATCTCTCCGGCCGCAGGAGCACCCATCTTTTTGGAATCCGCGCTGGTCTCTGCAGATACCGGAACGGCTTTTGCATTCTCCTGCTTCGTCTCTGCCGGAACATTCTGCCCGGCCGGCTTCTTTTCCGGAACCGTCTGGTCCGCAGCCTGCTTTTCTGCCGGCGGAGCCGTCTGATTCCCGCCCTTGGCGGTGCTCTTCCCTCCGGTGAGATCCACGATGTCCTCAGGCTTGTCCTCCGCTGATAAATCCGGCGATTTCTCCGGCTCCTCCTGAACCACTCCCGGCTCCTTTCGGACGTTGTCGGGACTCCTGCCCTTCCTGTCATGCGTCAGAAAAGCAGTGGCTCCAATAATGCACAAACACAGCAGCAAAAGAATGGAAAACCCATACTTCTCAGCAAATCCCGAGAAATTTTTCCGGTTGAATGTCTTTTTCCATCTTTCTTTCCATGATAATTTCTCCATAATACCACCTCCAATGGTAGTTTTGCCAGGTTTCAGGCAATTAATACCATAGAAAGCACTGTTTTCAGAATTATCCTGCGGTATGAGGCTTTCGTAGCTGAAGAAGTCCGACAGGGACCCTGTGGAGAATTATCCTGCGGCGTGCAAGGCTTGTCAGGAGCTATGGGTTTCAGTAATTGTGAATTTCCACTCCCTGATAATAATGGTGCAGGATTTCCTGATAGTCCTTCCCCTGCCGGGCCATCCGGTCTGCACCGACCTGGCTCATTCCCACACCGTGGCCAAAGCCTTTCGTTTTCATAGTGATGTGATCCTTGCTGAATACAAAGGTGATATCCGTGGAATTCAACTGATAGAGCAGCCGGAACTCCGTGGCTTTCAGATTTCTTCCGCCGATGGTCAAATCCCGGATCCTTCCGCTTTTCGTGTATCCGTTTATTTTAATCTGCTTTTCCAGATGGCCGGGATCCAGCCGAACACCATACTTCGACTGAAAGATTCCGGCAAACTTTTGATTGGAATAGGTGACGTTGTCTGCAAAATTGGGCGCATCCTCTTCTCCGGCACTGTCCACCGAATGATAATAAGGAAGGGACCTGGAAAACACCTCGCTGGCTTCCTCGGTTTTCCCGTTGCTGGTGGAATAGTACAGGACCTCGATGGGTTTGCCATCGTACATCATGGTTTTCCCCTTTGTACTTTGGACTGCCTGACGGATTTTTTCATGACAGGCATCAAAATTCTTTCCCCAGTTTTTGCGCATCTGCGTCCCGGACAGCCACTCCTGGCAATGCGCAAAGGAACTGCATACGTCTGCTCCCTTATGCTGACTGCATCCGCTGCCGCCAAGGGAACGCATATGACGGACGGCAAAGGTCCTGGCTGCCACAGCCTGCGCCTTCAGGGCTTCCTCTTCAAAAGAAGCCGGCATCTCTCCTGCGACCACGCCGACCAGATATTCCTCCAGCGGAAGCCGGATCCGTTTTTTTGCCCTGTGGTCATACAGGGAAAGGACCGTATCCCCTTTTCTTTCTTCCTCTTCTTCCTGCGGTTTCTCCTCCTGTTCCGAAGCCATTACGATAATGATCTCATCAGAATTGCCGGCGGAAGCCGGATGATCCGATGCTTTTTTTTCAGGCGTAAAATGGGAAATCAGGGAGGGAATCAAAAGCAGACAGGCTCCGGTAATCAGAACTTTACTCAATGGTTTCATACTTCGATACCTCGTTTCTCCAATGTACCTAACCATTTTATGAAAATCCGCCGCCTTTTAGAACAAAAGACTGTCCCTTTTGTCAGGACAGTCTTTTACGCCCGGTTGGTATTACGGTAGAAATTGCCGGTACTGCGGCCTCTTGTTTTGTTTTCAGGACAGCCTTTCGATGTTTGCTCCCAGGGCATTCAGCCTGTTTTCGATCCGGTCGTATCCCCGGTCAATATGATGAATGTCCGTTACCTCCGTCATTCCGTCTGCATACAGGCCAGCCAGCAAAAGGGCGGCGCCTGCCCGCAGATCCGTGGCCTGAACCTCCGTCCCCGTCAGATGCGTCACACCTTCTATGACAGCACTGCGCCCTTCAATTCGAATATTGGCACCCAGCCGTTTCAATTCGCTGACATGCATGAAACGATTCTCAAATACCGTTTCCGTGATCATGCTGGTACCCGGAACCGTACACAGAAGTGCCATCATCTGCGCCTGCATATCCGTTGGAAATCCCGGATACGGCAGGGTTTTCAGATCCAGCGGATGCAGCGGCCTGCCCGCCGATACCCGGATTCCTTCCTCCACCGGCTCAATCCGGACTCCCGCTTCCTTTAGCTTGGCTTCCACGGGCCGGATATGATCCTCGATAACATTGGCAAGAACGATATCCCCTCCGGTGATGGCCGCAGCCGTCATAAAGGTGCCCGCTTCAATCCGGTCGGGAATGATATTGTGGACCGCACCCTTCAGGTACCGTACTCCTTCTGTCTTGATGGTATCGGTACCCGCTCCCCGGACATGGCCTCCCATGGAATTGATAAAGTTTGCCAGGTCAACGATCTCCGGCTCTTCTGCGGCATTCTCGATTACGGTCAGCCCGTCAGCCAGCGCTGCCGCCATCATAATGTTTTCCGTGGCTCCCACACTGGGGAAATCCAGATAAACCCTGCCTCCGGTCAGCTTGTCCGCATAGGCTTCTATATATCCATGACCAAGGGTGATATCCGCACCCATGGCGGAAAAACCCTTCAGATGCAGATCAATGGGACGCGTCCCGATGGCACACCCACCGGGCAGGGAGATCTTCACATTCCCGAACCGGGCCAGAAGCGGCCCCATGATCAAAAAAGAGGCCCGCATCTTCCGAACCAGATCATAGGATGCCGGCGCATTTTCAATATGATGATTGTCGATTCTCAGACAATTTCCCTTACTATCCACCTGGGAGCCAAAACGTTCCAGCAGCTCACACATGACGGTCACATCTTCCAGCCGGGGGATGTCTTCCAGGATGCTGGTATCGTCCGTCAAAAGGGACGCTGCAATAATGGGCAGTACGGAATTTTTAGCGCCGCTGATGGTTACCTTACCCTTCAATGGATCACTTTTCCTTACCAATAAACTGGCCAAACCAACACCTCCCATCCATTCATATTATGTATCACAGTCTCTGTCCGTACCTAATATGGAATGGAGATCACCGGCGTGCCCAGCCAGAGATAGGTCCTGCCCTCATAATCATTGTACCGCAGTGCCACGTTGAGGTTGATCCGTTTTCCGCCGGATTGCAGCGCACAGGGGATCCTGTCACTGTATCCTGTTTTACTGATCCATCCGGCATCGCGGATCTCCTCCTCCATCTCTCCGTCCAGTCCCCGGAATATCTGCCCTGCGATCTGCTCCATACGCCCCGCATCCAGTTCTCCGGGAAGGACCGAGGTATAGGTCGTCCGGACGCAGGACCCGGATACAAACTGCTTCAGCAGCCTTTCCATCGCAGAAAAAACAGCCTTCTCCTTTCTTTCGTCCCGGACATCCCGGGTTACGGCATCCGCCGCCAGGTAAGTCTGATCTCCGCTGTGAAAAGTAAGGGCAGCGCGGCCTCCGTCCTGCTCCAGAATAAGAATCACCTGGCGCATCGAATCCGTCTCATCCGACCGGATCTCCGCCTTTTGAGCCACACTGCCCCAGGTCTCCCGGACTTCCCGGGCCAGTTCCTCCAATGCAGGCAGGGACATCGATCCATCTTTCACAAGGGCCCATCCGCTCATCTGTATCTGAAGCAGCGAACCTCCTGCCAGAATCACCTGCTCCCGGATGGACGGCGACGCGTTCTCCGGGGAACCCATCGGGGCCGGGCCATCTGATCCCCGGACAGATCCGTCTTTCGAAAACCAGGGACCGGCGCCGGCGGCAAACCCCGGCACCGCTGCACCTGTCAACAAAATCAGGGCTGTACAAAGTATGGAAATCGTTCTTTTCATCCTGCGCACCTCACTTATGGAATGCTGAATGCAATATCTATTTCCATTATTGCCGGGGCAGGCGCCTTGTATACCCTGTTTCTTCTATATATAATATATCGGCTGCGACATATCGGGCCCGGACAGGCCCTGAATTATTTCGTGCCGAACAGCCGGTCTCCGGCATCCCCCAGTCCGGGTATGATGTATCCGTGGTCATTCAGCCTTTCATCCACAGCAGCTGCATAGATATCCACATCGCCATGTTCTCGCTGAAGTCTGGCAATGCCCTCCGGTGCGGCGATCAGGCAAACCAGCTTGATGCTTTTCGCTCCCTTTTTCTTCAGAAAACCAATGGCTGCCGAAGCGGATCCCCCGGTGGCCAGCATGGGATCCACAACAATCAGATCCCTTTCCTCCACATCGGTGGGCAGCTTGCAGTAGTATTCCACCGGTTCCAGCGTCTCCGGATCCCGGTACAAGCCGATGTGACCCACTTTGGCAGTGGGAATCAGCGTCGTCATCCCGTCGACCATCCCGAGACCGGCTCGGAGAATCGGTATCACGCCCAGCTTCTTTCCGGCGATGGTCTGGCATTTGGCTCTCCCGATGGGCGTTTCCACCTCAATCTTCTCCAAAGGCAGATCCCGCGTTACCTCGTAAGCCATCAGCAGGGAAACTTCCTCCACCAGCTCCCGGAATTCTTTCACACCCGTATTCTTATCCCGGATCAGAGTCAGCTTATGCTGGATCAACGGATGGTTCATCACATGTACGTTTGACATATTTTTCCTCCTTGCATGGAAAATACAGTTTCTGCACCTTCCTAATGTAATCCGCGAAAGCAAGCCAGAGCTTTGGCGATAACACAAGCCAGCCGTCCTGACCAAGAAAATCATGCTTCAGGAAGCAGGACACGGACCGAATCCGCCGAACCGATCAGGGCTTTTTTGGCCATACCCAAAAACAGCCCGGTCTCCAGAAGACCGGGTATCTTTTTCAGCTGGATATTGAGAAGCTCCAGATCCTCCGGAGCCGTCTGAAACGTAATATCCAATATAAAATTACCGTTTTCCGTAATAACCGGGCCGTCCTTACAGACCGCCCTGCGGATACACGGGGTTCCTCCCAGACTGCGGACCCTTTTTTCCGCAAGGGACAGCGCAGCCGGAATCACCTCCACCGGCAGCGGGTGATGCGTGCACAATCCGGAGACCAATTTGCTTTCGTCCGCAATGAGGATAAATTCATCTGCCATGGAGGCAATGACCTTCTCACAGGTATGCGCGGCTCCTCCGCCCTTTATGGCATTCAGGAAAGGATCGATCTCATCAGCTCCATCCACGGCAAGATCCAAATGATCCAGCGTCATGCTGTCCATCATGGGGACCCCGCTGCGGTGGCACAACAGCCTGGTATAATAGGAAGTCGCGGCGCCCCGTATCTGCCATCCCTGACGAACCCTGTGCCCCAGCTCTTCAATAAAAAAGGCAACGGTGGATCCTGTGCCAATGCCGATCTGCATGCCGTCCTTTACAAAATCCGCGGCTTTTCTGCCAACCAGTCGTTTGGACTGCGCATTTGCGGAAGCTGATTTCAATCTTATTCCTACCTCATTTCCAAGTCTCTGTACTTACCAATGTTATATTATATAATATCAGCTATTTGAAGTCCACATAAATTTTAGGGCTTTTTCGGATCCGAAGAGGTTCGGCCCCATTTCTCAATGATTTTCTCCAGAGCATGGCGGATTTCCTCCCCGGTACGGCGGTAAACATCCGCTGACTGCCCATAGGGATCCGGAATGTCCCTTCCGGGAGTCCCGGCATATTCCTTCAGGGTATGGATCCTTTCCCGAACAGAAGGATACCGGGACAGCACTGCGGCTTTGTTCCCTTCCGTCATGGCAAGAATGACATCCGCTTCCCCCAGCAGCTTTTCATTCAGGGGGCCGGACCGGTGACCGCTCAGGTCCATCCCCGCTTCCTTCAGGACCGCCACCGCCGGAGGACTTGCTTTCTCTCCCGGCAAAGCGGCAATCCCTGCGGAACGGATATAAAATCCTGTCATACCCTTCCTGTTCAGCATGGTCCGAAACATTTCCTCCGCCATGGCACTTCGGCAGGTATTGCCGGTACAGACAAAAAGAATGTTCAATGGTGCGCCACGCTCCTTACACGTCAATAATATGAAAGCCGGCGGCACGGGTCATCCGATTCATGACGGCAAGGCCTTCATCATGATCCTCCACGCCTTCTGCCAGAATCCGGTCCACTCCCAGATGGTCCATTTCCCGAAGCAGCGCAAAGAGACTGGCTGCCAGCTGGGCCGGGTGCTTCCGGCTGCCCATGGTCCGCACAATTCCGGCTGTATATTGTCCCATGGTCTCGTCAGTTGCCAGAATTCCGATCCGTTCTCCGTCCGCCTGCAGCCGGTGAACTTCCTGCTCCACATATCGGGCCAGCTTGTCCGGATCCCCGCGGACAATGGTTACCGGCGCATTTGGCGCATAGTGCCTATATTTCATGCCGGGGGATTTTACCTGCTGTCCGTCCGCAATCGGCTTCATGACATGGGGGTCCACCTGTACCGGCCCAATCACCTTTTCCAGCATTTCCGGCGTCACCCCGCCGGGCCGGAGAATCACCGGAATTTCCCCGGTCATGTCCAATACCGTGGACTCCACTCCCACATTCGCTTTTCCCCCGTCCAGTATCAGCGGAATCCGGCCGTTCATATCCTCCAGGACATGCTTTGCCTCCGTGGGACTCGGACGGCCGGAACGATTTGCGCTGGGCGCGGCGATGGGTACTCCGGACAACCGGATCAGCTCCCGGGCCACCGGATGGGAGGGCATCCGCACCCCCACCGTATCCAGTCCGGCGGATACCACATCCGGTATTTTCCCTGTTTTCTTCAGAATCATGGTCATCGGCCCCGGCCAGAAAGCTTTCGCCAGAATCCTTGCCTTTTCCGGAATCCCGGTTACCAGGGCATCCCACTGAACGATGCTCTCAATATGTACAATCAGCGGATTGTCGCCTGGCCTTCCCTTTGCCTCAAAAATGCCTTTGACTGCTTTCCCGTCCAGGGCATTTGCGCCCAGGCCATATACCGTTTCCGTCGGAAAAGCCACCACTTCTCCGCGGCGGATCCGCCGCGCGGCTTCGGACATCTCCTGTCTGCAGCGGATGGGATCCTCTATTTTCAAAACCTGTGTTTCCATTCTGTCTTCTCCCTGTAGTCCTGTTTACTTATTTTACTTATCTCTTTCCGTCGGCAGCGGAACTCCCATCCCTATCCATGGATGCCAGGGGACGAAAATCAATCGTGCCGTCCGGATTCCAGATCCTTCAGCTTTTTCGCCTGCTCTGCAGAAATCAGCGAATCCAGCATTTCGTCCAGATCTCCGTCCAGAAAATCATCCAGCCGGTGGATGGTCCGCCCGATCCGATGATCGGTCACCCGCCCCTGAGGATAATTGTAGGTACGGATCCGTTCACTGCGGTCCCCCGTCCCGATCTGACGCCTGCGATTTTGTGCATATTCGGACTCCTTTTCCTGCGTGACCTGGTCCAGCAAGCGGGACCGCAGGACCCGGATGGCCTTTTCCTTGTTTTTCAGCTGGGATTTCTCATCCTGGCATGTCACCACCACCCCGGTGGGAATATGGGTGACCCGAACGGCAGAATCCGTGGTATTAACGCTTTGCCCGCCATGCCCTGTAGACCGGTAGACATCAATCCGCAGATCATTGGGATTGATCTCGACATCCACTTCCTCCGCCTCCGGTAAAACGGCAACCGTGGCGGTGGAGGTATGAATCCTGCCGCCGGACTCCGTCACAGGCACACGCTGCACCCTGTGAACCCCGCTTTCGTATTTCAGACGGCTGTAGGCTCCCTTTCCCTCCACGATATAAATCAGTTCCTTGACCCCGCCGATGTCTGTATAGCTGGCACTGGTGACAACAATCCTCCAGCCCTTCCGCTCGGCATAGCGGCTGTACATCCGGAACAACACGGCCCCGAACAGGGCCGCCTCTTCCCCGCCGGCGCCGCTGCGGATTTCCATGACGACATTCTTTTCATCCATAGGATCCCGGGGCAGAAGAAGCAGCTTGATCTCATGGAGCAACATGTCCATTTTCCCCTTCAGATCCCTTTGCTCCTGCTCTGCGATCTCCCGCAGTTCCCTGTCATGGGTACTGTGCAGCAGTTCCTCCGTATCCTTCTCCTCTTTCTCCGCCTTTTGGTACTGCCGGTAGCAAGCCACGATTTCCTCCAGGGAAGCATGCTCCCGGACCAGACGCTGCCATTCCTCCTGGCGGCTGATCACATCCGGATCGGCAAGGAGTTGACTCAGTTCCTCATATCGATCTTCCATAAACTTTAATTTGTCAAACATCAGGTTCCCCCTGCTTCTTCAAGAATATCGCCGCCCGTTCCGTCCCTGCCAGATCCTTTCGGATTCCCCCCAGGGTATAGTCTCCTGTCTGCAAAAAGATATCCTGGACCTGTGGGCTCTGACCATATCCCATCTCCACCGCGACCAGACCATCCCGGTTTAAAAAGGGAGAAGCTGCCTCTGCTATTCTCCGATAATAGCCCAGGCCGTCTTCTCCCCCATCCAGGGCAATCCTGGGCTCATAGTCCCGGACCTCCGTCATCAGTCCCCCGATGTCACCGGTAGGAATATAGGGCGGATTGGAGACGATCCCATCAAAACATTCCCCGACGCCCGCATCCTCCAGGGCGCAGAACAGATCCCCCTGCAGAAACCGGATCCGGTCTGCCACTCCGTTCTGCTCCGCATTTTCCCGTGCGGCAAGCAGGGCTTCCTCCCCGATATCCACTGCCGTGATCCGGGAAGCAGGCAAATAGAACGCCAGACTCACTGCAATGGCGCCGCTTCCGGTACCCAGGTCCAGAATATGCACCGGCCCCGATTTCCATCGATTCAGCAGCCATTCCACCAGGGTCTCCGTTTCCCACCGGGGGATCAAAACCCGGTCATCCACATGAAAGGGAAGTCCCATAAACTCCCTGCTGCCAAGAATATACTGAATCGGCTCCCCCTTCCGGCGCCGATCCAGCATACTGCGAAAAGCAGACCGCTGCTCCCGGGACAACGGCGCATTGCCCCGGATATACAGCTGGTGCCGCTGACATCCAAGGATATGGGACAACAACATCTCACATTCCAGCCGGGCAGACTCAGGTGCCCGGCTTTGCAGCAACCGTTGGCCCGCCCTCAGGGCGTCCATCAGGCCCGGCTGTCCCATTTGTTGTCTCTCCTTCCATGCCGCTGCTCTCCTCCACGCCCTCCGTGGCTGCCATAAAGGCGCGGATCGCCACCTCCAGCTGCTGATCGTCCGGCTCCCGGGTGGTCAGCTTCTGAAGCATCATCCCGGGATACATGATGATACGGACCGGCAGGGCATCGCTTTTTCCGGCAAGCCTCGTTACCTCATAGGCCAGGCCTCCGACGACAGGAAGAAGCAGAAGGCGGCTGAGAATGCGAAGGAAAATATTCTGCCATCCCAGGAAGGAAAACAAAAGAATGCTGATCAACATGACAATCAGCAGGAATGCCGTACCGCATCTGGGATGCAGGGTGGAATATTTGCGTGCATTCTCCGGGGTCAGCTCCTCTTCATGCTCATAGCAATAAATGGTTTTATGCTCCGCGCCATGGTATTCAAAAACCCTCCGGATGTCTTTCATCCGGGATACCAGTGTCAGATAAATCAGAAAAATCCCCAGGCGAAAGAATCCCTCCACAATATTCAGGACCACATGACCGGAGATCCAGCGCCGGAGCAGGCCGGACAGAAGTGCCGGCAGGAATACAAACAAAGCGATGGAAAAAATAACAGCAATCGCCACGGAGGTAGCAATCACAATATCATCCATATCCTTCCCCAGTTTGTCCGACAGAAAGGTTTCAAACCGGGAAGGCTTATATTCCTCTTCCTCGTCCCCATACAACTCCGCCGACGTCAAAAGGGATTTCACACCCATCACCATGGTCTCCGCAAAAGTAACGATCCCCCGCAGAATGGGCAGTCTCAATATGGGATATCTGTCCCTTACGGTGTTCACGGCAGATTTCTTCACCTCAATGGATCCATCAGGCCGTCTTACGGCGATGGCCATGGAATCGGGAGCTTTCATCATCACTCCCTCCATGACAGCCTGCCCGCCAATCATACTCTTTCGCATTCCTTCATCTCCCTACAAAAAATACAGACCAGGGGAACCCCAATCTGTACTTTGTTTCGAAAAACTACTTCTCGTCGGCGGACATTCCATATCTCTTCCGGAATCGCTCCACACGTCCGCCGGTGTCCACCAGTTTTTGCTTTCCGGTAAAGAATGGATGGCATTTGGAACATATTTCAACCCGGAGCTCCTTCTGAGTGGAGCCGGTAACAAAAGTCTCCCCACAAGCACACTTTACCACTGCTTTTCCATATTTCGGATGAATATTTGGCTTCATTATCCTCACCTCTTTCGTGACAAAGCTTATCCTGTTTCCTGTCAAAACTGCTAATTTTCCATTTCATACAGCTTCTATAACCATTTCAGTATAACACAACCGGCTGCTGCAATGCAACAATGATTTTTGGTTTAGCGGTAGCCTGAATAGCCATCCCTGTCATGATAACCGGAGGAGCCATTCCTGTCATGATCGTTCGTATAGCTGTCTTTCTCCACAGAGGCGAAATGATTCATCATGAGATCAATGAACTGATCGTTGGAATTCGTCCGCATCAGATCATTGATAATAATCTCCATAATGCGGTCCGGCCGGCCTTCACTGAGATTCTTGCGGATAGCCCAGACCCCTTCCAGCTCCTTTTGTGTCATGAGCAGCTCCTCCCGCCTGGTACCGGATTTGTAAAGATCCACGGCAGGGAAAATCCTCTTTTCGGAAAGCTTGCGGTCGAGATGAATTTCCATATTGCCCGTGCCCTTGAATTCTTCGTAAATAACATCGTCCATACGGCTGCCGGTCTCCACCAGAGCAGTGGCAATGATGGTCAGACTTCCGCCTTCCTCGATATTGCGGGCACTGCCGAAAAACCGTTTGGGCTTATGAAGGGCGGAGGAATCCAGACCGCCGGACAATATCCTGCCGGTAGACGGCACCGTCTGATTGTATGCCCTGGCAAGGCGGGTAATGCTGTCCAGAAGAACAACCACATTCTGACCGTGCTCCACCAGGCGCTGCGAACGCTCCAGCACCATTTCCGCCACCTTGGTGTGATGCTCCGGCAGTTCATCAAATGTGGAATAAACGATATCCCCGTCGATGGACCGCTGCATATCCGTCACTTCCTCGGGGCGCTCATCAATCAGCAGTACAATCAGATAAACATCCGGAAAATTGAGGGAAATGCTGTTTGCAATCTTTTTCAGCAAAGTCGTTTTGCCTGCCTTGGGGGGAGAAACAATCAAACCTCTCTGGCCCATGCCAATGGGGGAAACCAGATCGATGATCCGAGTCGCCAGATCCTTGGAATTCTTTTTGTTTTCCAGCGTGATTCTTTTGTTTGGATAAATCGGTGTCAGATCCTCAAACGGCCTCCGCCGGGGAGCTGTCTCCGGGTCCTGTCCGTTGACCGCCGTAACATACAGCAGGGCCTTGAATTTATCTCCCTCTTTGGTGCGCCTGGTCTTTCCGCGGACCATATCCCCGGTTTTCAGGCTGAAACGGCGGATCTGGGACTGGGAAATATAAATGTCCTTGTTGCCCGGCATATAATTTTCCGTCCGGAGAAATCCATATCCGTCGGGAAGTACCTCAAGCACCCCTTCCGCGTCCCCTACGTCTCCGTTGTTCAAAAGGCCCGGAATGGCAGGATTGGATGTGTTATAGTATTTTCTTGCATAAGCAACCTTTTTTTCGTATTCTTCCGTGTTTTCCTGTTCATTTTCTGTATCCGCGGGCATGTTTTCTCCGGGATTTTCATGAGTTTTGTTTTCGTGATATCTGCCGCCTGCTTCGTGGGAATCCGAAAGATGTGGGGTAGGACCTCCGCTGAAGGGATGCCCATTCCGGGAAATCCGATGAGGCCCCGGCCGGGTGGAAGTATGGCCATTCCGTACTCCATGGATGCCGGTTTCCTGTGTATCCCTGTGGGCGGATCGCTTTTCCTCCGCTTTCACAGCATCCCCATCTGTGCCTTCTGTCTCCTTCGGTGCCGGGGATTTTGCAGCTTCTTCCGGAACTTTTGCAGTTTCTTCCAGAGCCCCGTCCTCTTCCGTTTCCTGCGTTTCCTGTGTTTCCTGCGTTTTCTGCGCTTCCTTTGCCGTCTCCTCCGCTGCTCTCCTTGCTGCTTCCCTTGCGGCAGCCTCTGCCTTGGTGGGACGGCCCCTCCTTCGTTTCACCGGAGTCCGGGGGGCAGCCTCTGCCTTCCGGGCATCTTCCTCCATCTGATCCTCCATCAATTGCTTTCTCTCTGCCTGAGGCAATCCGGTCAGTTTCTCCTCAACGATATTTACCAGCTGCTCTTTCCGATATCTGGTCACGCTTTTAATTCCAAGTTTCTTCCCAAATTCCCTCAATTCCAGAATTGTGTTATTCCTTAGATTATTCAGATCCAAAACATCTTTCCTCTCTTTCTCTCTATTACTGTTCTCTCATGAGACAATGTGTAATTGGTAATGATCGCTTTCTGTAAGGTTTGCAGACAGGATAAAATGGGATACAACCAAAGGCAAGCCTGTAGCAATACATAAAAGAGAACCGGTCAGGTAAACGTTTCCTGTATTGCTTCGTACCTCTTTGACTTTATCAATATTATTGCCATTACTTTCATCCGTAATTCACCCGTTGATGCATATAAGCCCTGAAAAATCATCAAAAGAAAAGTAAATATGGCGATAAAACAAAAATTCAAATCAACGCCATAATAAGCGCCCGGTATTCCTACCAGGGCACATGCCCATCGTCCTTACTTATCATAATATATAATTTGCAATTCGTCAACTAAAAATGCAAAAATTATAAAATCTGTATAAAACCGAATGGCATTATCAGAAGAATTTGCTAGCTGTAAAACAGCTCCAATTCACCGGTCCCCGTATGTCTTCCGCCGATGTCGAGCTGATATTTCAAGTCCACCTGCCCCTGATTTTCTCCCATTTCATGGGTCACTTCAATCGGATAAATTCCCATTTGCAACGCGCCGCAGGAAGTCTGATAGCTGCTCATATATTTTTTCCCCTGTTCAAACAGAAAACGATCCGGCCGGGAGCCGGAACGCTGCATGGATACCTTGTCCTCCCGGACAGAAATCAGGTTTTTCACGCCTTCCATGCCGGATATCCGGCTTTCTTCATATTCAATATAATAAATCCCGTCTTTTTCAGACAGATGTCCTTCCGTAATGAGCTCCATGGTATTGCTCTTCCCATCCCTGTCCAGACGGCTTCCCCGGATTCTCAACAGTATTTTCCTACCCATTCCAAACCCCTCCAATAACCTGAGACCTCAATATTTTTCTATGTTGATACATTTTGCGGCAATTTTCCGATTTAAAAAATGACTGCCGATCTGCTGGAAGCCCTGTCCGATGTCGCTGACATAAAAGCTCAGGGCCGGCTCCGGACCGGATCCCCGCAGCATGTCCTTTTCCTTCAGCCTTTCCCTGGCTTCACAGGCCGCGCCGAGAGCGGGATTGATCAGGGTCACCCCGGGCCCCATCACGCTGGAAATAACCGGCTCCAGCAGGGGATAATGCGTACACCCCAGGACCATGGTATCCACCTTCTGCCTTTTCAGGCCCTCCAGATACCGCTCCGCCGTAAGCCGCGCCATTTCCGTATTGCTCCATCCCTCTTCCACGATGGACACAAACAGGGAACAGGCTTCATCCAGGACCAGAAGATCCGGATTGATTTCCCGGATGGCATTCGGATAGGCCTTGCTGCGAATCGTGCCCAATGTTCCAATGACACCGATCCGGCCGTTCCGGGTGGCGGCTGCGGCCGCCCTGGCACCGGGACGGATGACACCCAGGATGGGAATGTCAAACTGCGCCTTCAATGCTTCCAGACTGTTGGAACTGACGGTATTACAGGCAATGACCACCATCTTGATCCCCTTGCTCAGCAAAAACCGGACACATTGTGCAGAATACTTTGTAACGATTTCCCTGGAGCGGGTTCCGTACGGAAGCCGCGCCGTATCTCCAAAATAAACAATACTTTCATTTGGAAGCTCTGTCAGGAGCTCCTTCACCACAGTCAGGCCTCCCAGGCCTGAATCAAAAACCCCGATTGGACGCTCGTCCATACCTAAAAAAACCTCCTCATTTGTCAGCTCTATTCTACTATGATGATTTCATGAAAACAACCTCCAAAAAGAAGAAAAGCGGAGAATATTCTCCGCTTTTCCGGTTGTGAAATATCGATTTCAGGCTACTTCTGAGCTCCGGCCATGGATTTCTCCGCATATTCAATTGCTTTTTGAACAATTCTGCCGCAGTCCCTGGAAGATACACTTCCCCAGCCTTCCCTCTTCACGGTGTCATACACTCCAAGTTCCTTTGCTATTTCCGTCTTCAGATTATCCGACATCATTCCATTTCGTCTCGCCATAATCGATACCTCCCTGGTTTTGCAGTCCGGATTGCCGGGATTCCTTTTTTCATCCCTGCAAAGCTAGTTTACCCGGCTGCTTTTTCACTATGCCCGACAAATAATGGGGTTTCTGCCGCAAAATTTTTTACATGGTCAGGGAACCGTTTTCCGTATCGATTATCTGAAGAATATCCGCCTCTTCCCCTGTATTGGCGTCCAGATATACAATAAACCGGTTTCCTCCGTATTCTCCCTTGAATTCATAGCAGAAACGTTCGCTTCTGCTTTCCGTGGGGATGATGGCCGTCCGGGAGGAAGTGATTTTCAGATTGGGATGAATCCGCTTTCGGGCTTGTTCCATGGTCAGCTTCGGCTGCCCCGGCTTTCGCTCCTTGTGGGCGGTCAGATAGTTCCCTGCTTCAAAGCCAAAGATTTTTCCGTCATCCAGTCCTATTTTCACCTTGATCAGATCGGGATATACGATAGTGCCTTTTTCCGCGTAGGCAAAATTGATGGTGGACGTGCCGTCAAAATTCTGCTGATAAGTCGGAACCATGCCGGGGTATCCGTTTTCATCCAGAAACTTTTTGGCCCGTTTTGTGGCTTCATCGATGGAAAGCCCGGCACTGCCGGATGTATGGCTGCTGATCATCGCAACCACCTTTCCGCCCTTTTTGCTGACGGCTACATAAGCCGGCGATTTCGGATCTTCTTTGGTCCAGATGTTCACTCCCCAGGTGTCCAGAGGCCCATTGGAGCTGTCCGACGTATTTTTCACCTTTGATACCCTGCCTTTTCCCACAAAGCCTGCTGCAATGGCCTTTGCCTGCTCCTGGGTAATGTCGGATCCCTTCAGGGCGGCGCCTCCTGCCCGCTCCGATGTTTCGGTAAACGGTCCGTCATAAATCAGCCTCGGATAATTGATCCCTGTTTTCTGTATCTTGGTGAACTGTTTGGTATAAAGATCATCCGACACTTTGTAAAAATCCGGATTTTCGTTTTTGATAAATTGTCCCCATCCGGATTTCTTTTCCATGGCCTCCCGGTTCAAATCACTCAGGTTCTGACTCAGCCGGGCTGCATTTTCATGGAGCGTTTTCAGATTTTTCATTTCCTCCCCGCTGATGGGCATTCCATCGGAAACCTTTCGGTCCAGGTAATAGGAATAATCCGATAACTGATTCAGATACTTTGACGTTTTGTCCAGGGCAACATGGGACACCGGCAATTGCCCCAGATCCATCTGGGCGGCATCCGCCTGACGGCTGATTGCCGAGAGAAGCTTCCCGCGCTGGTTCTCATCGCCGCTGACCATAAGCTTGGCCAGGGAGGATTCCACACTTCCGACATTCCCCACCAGCTCATAAAAGGACTTTTGATAGATGTTTTCCATATGAATCCGATACTGCTGATTGATCCGATATTGACTGAATCCCCAAGCCCCCGTCACGATCAGGACGACTGCCAGTATAACAGGCAGGACCCATTTTGCTTTTATTGATACCGTCATGATTTTTCCTCCGTTTCCATCAGGTTGCAAACCTGTGCTTGCCGATGGTGATATGAGTGGCTCGGCTCCATATCCAGGCGCTGGTGGACGTTGCAGGGTTGAAGTAATAAATGGCTCCATAGGAAGGATCCCATCCATTCATGGCATCCCTTGCAGCCCGGATGGATTCGCTGTCCGGCGTCAGGTTGATCTGCCCGTCTGTCACGCAGGTAAAGGCATGGGGCTGGTAAACCACACCGGCAATGGTATTGGGAAATTTGGGACTTTTGACCCGGTTCAGTATCACGGCAGCCACAGCAACTTTGCCGATATAGGGCTCGCCTCTTGCTTCGCCGTGCACAACCTGGGCCAGAAGATACACATCATTGGAATTGCCGTCTTTGCCCGAAGCTGCCGGCTTTTCTTCCCGGAAGGACTCCAGAATCATTCCGGCACAAATCAAAATGGACAGCAGCAGGGAATATACCACAAGCTTTTGTTTCTGATTCATATTTTTCTTCCTTTCTCTGCAAAGCTTCGGTATTATGTTTCGTTAACCAAAATAGGATATACAAGTTAAAAGTTTCCTCTCCTTCCAAACACAGTTTTATGCTGCTGTTCCCTGCCAAAAAACAGGAACCACCGAAAAATAAATTCCTCCGGCGATTCCTGTCTGTATTACAGGGGTTCATTTTATGAAAACAGATGCGCGGCCCATATCCGGACACTCTTCCACCATTCCACCGCCTTAAATGTATAGACAACCTTCGTCGCGGACTCCTGCTCCCGTCCGGACAAATCCGGCCCCCCTGCAGTCTTTCCGGACTCCTGCTGAACCTTGCTGTCCGCGGCAGACTCCTGCTGAGCCTTGCTGTCCAGGGTGGTATCCTTTGCCTCCTCTTCCGGTTTCCCTGCCTCCTCTGCGGGCCTTTTTGCCACACCGCCGGACACATCCACAAAACAAAGGGGAGGAAACATCACACACCACCAGTTCGCGCCCGTTCCTTTTCCGATTACAACGCGAAGGGCCTCATAGCTTCCTGCGGGATATACCACATCCCCGTATGCCTTTGTTGGAAACGGGAACATTCCAAGCTGTGCCCGGACCGGATAATCGCATCCGGATCTTTGGATCTCCGCCTGGGCGATGGACTCCATTTTATCCAGGTTATCCCGGATCACTTCCCTGGCCTGACTCATGGAATGCGCTTCCTGAAATGCGCTCCCGAAAGTCAGAAGCAGCTGGTCCCGGATCCGCAGCTTCAGAGCCTGATCCTCCGGTGAATCGCTGTTGGCAATCACATGCAGCCGGATCAGGTCATCCCTTTCCGGTGTCTGATCCCTGCCGGACCAGGTAAAGGAAAAGGCAATCAGAACCGCCATCACCAGAGAAATCCAAACGCGCTTCTTCATATCAACCATACCCCCGTAATCAAATCATTTCCATTTAGGATTATTGACGGATTACAGAAGTTTATACCTATACAGATGGTAAAATCTCTACTCCCTCCCCCAAAGTTTCCACCAGATATACCTGAGATGTTTTCGCGAAGTGCTCCCTCAGCTTTTCCGATGCCCTCCGCGCCTGTCCGTAATCCGGAAAGACACCAAACACCGCAGGGCCGCTTCCGCTCATACTGCTGGCGACAGCGCCTGCTTTCCGGAGTGCCTGACGAATCTCACGGATTTCCGGATGCTGAGCCCGGGTGACCGACTCCAAAACATTTGCCGTTCCCCTGGGAAAACCGGCAAAATCCGCCGCCTGCAGACTGTCATATGCCTTTTTCCAGTCGGGATGTCCGGCCCTGCTCTCCATGGACAATGCCTCATAAACCGAAGCAGTGGATACTCCAAAAGGCGGTTTGACCAAAACCAGCCAGATTCCTTCCAGGGGAGACAGAGGCGTCAGCCTGTCCCCAATTCCGCGGGCCACCGCCGTTCCTCCCGAAATACAGAACGGAACATCCGCACCCAGCCTGCTTCCAAGCTGTCGCAGCCTTTCCTCCGGCAAGTCAGCATCCCAGAGAACATTCAATCCCACCAGTACCGCTGCCGCATCCGAGCTGCCGCCTGCCAGACCGGCGGCAATCGGAATCCTCTTGTGGATTGCAATCTCCACACCGGCGTCCAACCCACAGCTTTCCCGGATCTGCTCCGCCGCCTTTGCCGCCAGATTGTCCCCATTCCGGGGAACGCCCCGCAAATCGCCGACAATCCGGATCCCTTCCCTTCTTTCGGTCAGAATGATTTCATCCCAAAGCCCGATGGACTGCAGGAGCATCTCCACTTCATGATATCCGTCGGGCCGCCGGCCGGTTACATCCAGGGTCCAGTTGATTTTCCCGGGGGCCCTGAGCCTGATCTTCCGCATCAATTCCGTATCTTCCTTTCTTTTTTCACCTTGATGTTATTATACCGCAAAGCGTCCGCCCTACAAAGATCGTTTTTCCTGCCAAAAGAAAAACTGTGGAAAAACCGTTACCCGTTTTTTCCACAGCTGTTCAGGCATAAAAAGTCCAGGATTCCGGTACCATCAGACCACTGAGCTTTCCAGCTTTTTGAAGATCATCAGCTTCGTCCCCGGACCCAGTTCGGATTCCTCCTCTGTCGTTTCATTGTATTTCAGGATATCGGAAATGGTGGTATTGTATTTCTTTGCAACATTCCAGAGATTATCACCCGGCTGAACAAAATAGATGTAGATACCCGGTGCCCCGGCGGACACGTTTTCCGATTCCCCGGCTCCGATGATGATCTCCTTCTCTATGGTACGCGTTACACTGGTTTTCAGGAGAACGGCAGCTTTCAGCTCCACCTCATCCTGTGCCGTCAGGGTTGTGTCCATATGCTCCGTGACCGCCTCACTTCGGCATTCCATGCTGCTGTCGATATCCTCCATGGTAAGGGTATGCTGAAAAGGAACGTCCTCACGGAAGCTTCCGATCAGCAGAGCGGATTCATTGGTCTGATACACCACCTGGACAGACAGGATCCCTTCCAGCAGGACCTTTCCGTCCCCGACACTTTCCTCAGCTATGGATGGTCTGGCATCCACATACAAAATCTTTCTGGCCTTTGGCACTCCTTCGGGAAAGGTGATGCTTTCCTTTACCACCGTCTGCTCCTGGGTTTCTCCCGCAAACTGCTGCAGCCTGATCTTCCGTTTCTTCAGTTCCATGGGAACAGAAGGGCTGTAGGCATCTACAAGAATCTCATCTTCCTGTGTTTCAAACACCTGCGCCTCCAGATTGAGAATCAGTTCCGCATCGATGATCCGCAGTTCGTTGTTGATGTTCTCCCGCGGATCCGTATAAAATTCGGAAACCGTTACATCCGCCGTGCAGTCCATACCCTGATACGCACCGGGAATGTCCACGGAATGACTGAATGGAATGCTCTGCTCCAGAAACTGTACCGGATCCTCCTCATCGTCGCAAAGATAGAGAAGATTCAGATCCACATCCCCATGAACCACAACTTTGTTGTCCACTGCCTTTTTTTCCTGAATCTGTACCCTTGCCTCCTTCCGTAAAATTTTCAGAATGGACGGCATGGAATCGGAAAGCTCCAGGTCTTCCCGCACCATGGTCTGCGCATTCCCGGCTTCCCCGCTTACTGAGGTGCGGATATGATCTGTCAGGGCTTCCACATCCGTTAGACCGGTAAAATCCTGAACGGCTTCCAGTTCCATGACCTGGCTGACCCGGCCGTATAGATTCAGAACAGCTTTTACATTGATCCTCCTTCCCGAAACCAGCTCGTAATCGATATGCTCCACATCCAGTTGGAGCCGTGAAGTCATCCCGGGCTGAACGCCGGGCATTTCAAGATACTGGGTAAACCCGATTTCAGCATCCACGGCATCCACTGCGGCGTCCTCCCCTTCCGGGATATACAGGGCGTCATAGCGCAGAATCCCTTCCACCATGATCTTATCCTGAATGACTTCATGACTGTTGATGATTGCATCACAGCTTATATCCAATATCCGCACCACCGGTTCCCTGGAATCCGGTACATTTATTTCGCCCTCAACCAGCGCCTGGGATGATTCCTCACCAACTACCTGGTTCAGTTTCATCAAATTCCTACTGCATTCGATTGCCAATGTTGCTCCCCCTCCTCTGATCCTTATTTGTCCATAAAAATTTCATACTATATCATATAGGGGGGGAACGATAATTATGCGATAATTATGATAAAAAAAGAAGGCCTTTCGCCTTCTTTTTTTTCAGCCGCGCGTTTGCGTCAGCTGACACAGATTTTTTCATTGCTGCTGCATACCGTGAGCTCCACATTGGAGGTCAGAATATCTGAATAAGTATAGGAAAGGGTTTGCACGGATTTTTTGTTGACATCCACTTCCACTGTAAAAATATTGCCATAGGTGTCCACAATAACGCCTTCCCTGACATATGTCCTTTTTCGTCCCCGGTTTGCCTTCAGCCTGACTTTTTGTCCTATATTGGATTCCACAGCTTCCCGGGCTCTGGACAAAGCTTCCGCATTGATCACATCTTCACATCCCATCCGCTTATCAATCACCTGCATTAGTTTGTCCGTCCGCCGCAAAATTATTCTTCAGGATCCGAATCCTCCTCCAGGTCCGGATCCTCCTCTTCAAAAATCCGATCCTCTTCCCCGTCGGAAAAGTCTTCCCAGTCGTCCCGGGATTCCCCTGCGTCCGGATCTTCCTTGTCCTTCTCTTTTCTGCATTGATAACACATCTCTTCTCCGGCTTTTATAATATGTTCGCCGCACTCCGGACAAATATCATATTCCTCTTCCTCCCTGTTCCGAAGCGCTTTGCCCACTTCCTTCCGGCAGACCTCGCACAATACATCGGTATCCCGGATATAGTTCAGATTACAGCGCGGACATTTCCTATAAGCCATCCCGTCATCCCTCCAAAAACGGCATTGATTTTATTTTATCAGATATTATATACCCAATTTTATAAAATAAAACCCCTGCGGATAAGATTTCAGGCGGACTCTTCCATCGACAGCTTATCGGCGATCAATGCGATGAATTCTCCGTTGGTTGGCTTGTCATTCTTGTCATAGACCTTATAGCCAAAGAGCTGATTAATGTTCTCCACCCGGCCGCGGTTCCAGGCAACGTCAATGGAATGCCGGATGGCGCGCTCCACCTTGCTGGGGGTGGTATTGAACTTTTTGGCAATGCCCGGATACAGTTCCTTGGTGATCCGATTGATGACATCGTTATCCTCCACAACCATTCTGATTGCTTCCCTCAGAAAATGGTATCCTTTGATGTGGGCAGGAATCCCAATGGTCAGAAAGATGTCCGTGATTTTCTCTTCAATGTTTTTTCGGGGAGACTGCGGTGCAGCCGGAAATACTTTCCGGTTCTGCTGGGACGGCTCTCCGGTCAATGCCCGGATGCGGTTCAGAATCATTTCAAAATCGAATGGTTTGATCATGTAATATCTGGCACCCAGCTCAATGGCTTTCCGGATCAGATCCTCCTGCCCCACGGCGGACAGGCAGATGATGGCAGGCAGATGTTCCGGACCGCTTTGGTTGAGATGCTCCAACACCCCGAGGCCATCCATCTGCGGCATTATCATATCCAACAATACGACGTCCGGCAAAGTGCTTCGAATCATTTCTTCCCCTTTGATTCCATCCCCTGCCATTCCTGCCACTTCCATGTCGTCCTGCATGCCGATATAGGATGCCATGATTTCTCTGATGTGGGGATTGTCATCGATCACTACCACTCTCGTCTTTGTTGACATTTCTCCTCCTCCTCATTCGTTGATTGCATTGCAAAACGGATTTTACGTCCGCAGCAAAGGACCACAACAGGCCTGGCCGCACGGAATGGCCGGCTCCGGTATCCTGTGATGCAGGCGATGCCGTTATGCAGCATTGCAGTTCCGTAGAATTTTCCTTTGATAACAACATTCTTCAACATTTGACTGGTTTCTCATGGAATCGTCCTTTATTGTCGAACGCTGTAAAAACTAGTAATATATGTTAATTCTACTTCTCTCATTTTACCACATCCCTGCCCATTATGAAAGGGAATATTTCATAAAATTTTTGTTTCTACCCTTTTTCCGGTTTTTCTTTTTTGCTTTTTCCTCCTTTAATAAGGATACGCAACATTTCCGCTGATTGCGTCGATATAAAGCAGCCAGTACCCTGCGCCGTATCCGTTTTTCACAGGGAGCCATCCGGAAAAGCCCTGCATGGACAGGGGAGGCACCATACTGTATATCCCCGGCACTCCATATATTACATACCGGACCTTTCCCCTGTGACGGGCCAGGCCAACCAGATAATGATCCGCAGCTCCGTTGCCGCCATAGTCTGTCATCCCATAGCAGGAATACGGCGACGGATTCGGATTCTCCACCCGGACCCATTCCGTTTCAGGGATACCATCAAAGGGACAGACTCTTGCGTTGTTTTGAAACAGTTGGTTGAAGTAATCCTTTGTCTGATCCCAATAGGACCTTCCCTCCGGATAGGATCCGGCAGGATTGGATGGCGGCATGGGTTCCTGCATTATATTGTCATATGGCACGTTTTCCGCATATCCGGTTTCCTCTGTCCCGTTCGTATCCGGAGAATTTATATCCGTATCCCTGTCGTATAAGGAATTTTCATCCGGGGCCTCTTCGGAAGCGTTTCCGTCCAATGTATCTTCCTCCAGAATATCTTTGTCCGGAAGGCTTTCTTCCGACAGGTCTGTTTCGGTATCCTGCTCTTCCGTCCTGTCGTAAATATATCTGATATCCGGCGGATCAAAATGCGGGAATTCCAGACTGGCCTCTTCCTGTTCCGCTTTCTTTCGTGCAGCCTCTTCCTGCTCCGCTTTCTTCCGTGCGGTCTTTTCCTGTTCCGCTTTCTTCCGTGCAGCCTCTTCCTGCTCCGTTTTCTTCCGTGCGGTCTTTTCCTGCTCCGCTTCCTTCCGTGCGGCCTTTTCCTGCTCCGCTTTCTTCCGTGCAGCCTCTTCCTGCTCCGCTTTCTTCCGTGCGGTCTTTTCCTGCTCCGCTTCCTTCCGTGCGGCTTCGCGGTGCGCTGATGCTATGGCTTCCGGACTTTCTCTGCCGGAATATGTACTTTCCGATTGCCGTCCATCCCCACCGGATATTTCCTTTGCGCCCGATGAATTTTTTTCATCGGATACCGTTCCGATATCCGATCCGGATGCTGCTTTCTTCTTTCCATGGGTCCGCCACGAAACAGACAGCAATCCGCCTTCCTGAGGCGTCTCTTTTGACTCCGGGCCAGGGCCCGCATATCTTCCAGGCGCCTTTTGCCCATAGAAACGCTCCAGCTTTTCGGTCACCGCACCGGACCAGTTCATCTCCACCCTTTTGTCCGAATAGCCGATCAGGGGATATTGCAGGACATGCCCCTCCCCCAGCGGACGATAAACAATTGCAAATGCATGGAACTGATCAATGGGTGTACCTGTTTCACGAACATCATCCGGATCAAATGCGATTTCATATTCTCCCCTGCCGCTGTCCGGCACCTGTATGCTGGTCAGTTTGACCGGCGCCACTTCGTCCCGGCTGGATAACAGCATCACATCGTAGATGCCCTGCCGGGGCGAAGCAGGTTTCATATCCTGTACATAGAGCATGAACTTCCCCTGGTTGTTCCGGATCTCCATTTTGCAGTAACCGGCCGCTTCCTTCCGGTCGTCCAGGCTGAATCCGCTGTCCTGGGTTTTCAGTATGATAAAGGACCGGTGATATTGACGATTGTCCAACAACTTATTCCTCTCCTTTCTTCTTTCCGGATTCGTAATGGATCAAATTACAGCTCTCATCCTTACCAATATATGAGCCAAAACAAAAAAAGAAACCAAAATAATTTTTTGGTTTCTGAAACGAATAAAAAGGCAAAAATGCTTCTTCCCGTGATTAATGAAAAATATGATTGCTCAGTCCGGCCAATTCCTCCAGAGTCAGGGTCTCCCCACGACGCATCGGATCAATTCCCAGTTCCTGCAGCGTCTTTCTCCATGCGCTCTTGTCCATATCTGTAAGCCCGGACACGGAAAGGGAATTCAGCAGTGTTTTCCTCCTCTGGCAAAACGCCGCCCGGCTGACGCGGAAAAAATCCGCCCGGCTGTTTACCGCAACGGCCGGCTTCTTCCTTCTCTCCAGGGATATTACCACCGAATCCACTTTCGGAGACGGAAGAAAACAATTGGCAGGCACCCTGGCAAGGATCCGGGGACAGGTAAAAAACTGTACTGCCGTACTGAGGGATCCATATTCCCTGGTTCCAGGCCTGGCGGCCATTCTTTCCGCCACTTCCTTCTGGATCATAACCGTTATGGAAACAAAAGGCTGTTCCTCCTCCAGAAAACGCATGATAATGGGAGTGGTGATGTAGTAGGGCAGGTTGGCAACCACTTTGAACGGAGAGCCCTGAAACTGTTCCCGGATCAGCTCATTCAGGTTCAGCTTCAGGATATCCCCCCGGAGAACACGGACATTGGAAAACCCTTTCAGCGTTTCCTCCAGAATCGGGAGCAGGGCGCGGTCAATTTCCACCGCTGTTACCATTTCTGCCTCCCGGGCCAGTGCCTGTGTCAGGGTACCTACTCCCGGGCCGATTTCCAGGACTTTGTCCTGCCCTGTGATGCCGGCTCCCTCTATGATTTTATTTAATATATTCCCATCAATGAGGAAATTCTGGCCGAGGCTTTTGCTGAAACGAAAACCATGCCGGGCCAGAAGTTCCTTCAGTTCCCCGGGAGCCGTCAATGATGGCATTGTTCTTCCCCCTTCTCAATGAAAACGGGCAGAGGATCCTCTGCCCGCCTTTTATTCCTGCTATTTGATAAAATGCACGCTTACCGTCCGCCTGCCCCATATCCGCGACATCCTGATATCTTCCATATAGACATCAATCTTGTCGCCCTTGATGCCGCCGCCCCGGTCTTCCACGGTAAAGATACCGTCAATGGTTATCCCGCGCTGTGCACAGAACTTTACCAGCTCCGGAATATAGACTTTCGTGCCAATGGGAACATCCGGCGGCGCAGCAATGGTATGATGGGGCCGGGCAGTCCTGCCGCTGGCCGTGATCCCAATGCCGTCGCCACCTGCGGTATATGCGGTGGCCACCATTTTCCGGACTGCGGAATAGCTGGCGGCATCTCCTTTGGAAGCTGCGGAAGAACGAGTGGTGCTCTTTCCGGAAGCTGCAGAGGGACGAGTTCTGTCTCCTCTGGAATTCGGTACCTGTTTCTTCTTCGTCCCTTTTTCCACAATATGATCCACCGGTGAAACCGTTACTGCTTCCCCCGCTACATTGCGGGAAACTTCCACTCCATCCCGGTAAGTGATCTGAATTTTTCTTTGTCGTTCTCCCTGTTTCCCTTCCTGAACAACCTTGCTCACTCCTTCATCCATTTGACTGTTTTCTCTGGTGTGAACCTGGTAAGGAATGGCTTCCTTTTCCGTGAGGATTTCTTCATCCATGCGGGTCACTTTAATCCGATCATATGGCTTTACCGGATCCGTGAGAGGATGATTTACCTGATCCTTTTCCCGCACCGTTACTTCTGCCTTGTTCAGAACATCCTGTACCGTTCCTTCCGTTACATGAATATTCTTCTTCTCCCCGTCCGCCTCTACCCATACAGGCATGGCTCTTGTGATTCGGATCTTCGTATACTTTTGCAACGGCGTCCCAGGGTCCGGTGTGATTTCATCGCCCGGTCCAAGGGTAATATCGTACCTGTTCAGCAATTCCGTTACATTGTTCTCAAATGTGGTTATCTCAACACGATACCCATCATCGTCCAGCGTTACGTGCCTGGCAATGTTCTGCACATAATTGTCCAGCTGGGCAGTCGCTCCTCCGGCAACAATCAAGGCAATCAGGAGCATGACAAAAAACTTGCTCCAGAAGCCCCATCGGTGTGAACTCATATATTCAACCTCCTTCTCTTTTGGAAACAGGGGAGTTGACGTCAGGTATTGTAATATAATTTTAACATCTTGTCAAACCTTTTTAACATTTAGGGACATTGCAAGGAAAAAGCCGGACTTCGTTCTATATTATTCCAGATGGCACAATCCTTTATACACCAGAAAAGAAAAAAGCCCAAAAGGGCTTTCGGGTTCCGAAAATCAACTGTCCGGATCAGAAGAATCAATAAATTCACGTACCCTGAATTCTGCGCCGGTATCCCGGGCAATTTTCCTGCACTTTTCAATCTCCTCCGGACTCAGGACATCAACAACAGACAGAATCACCTCCGGAAGAAGTTTTACACATTCCCTTGTAAAATCCAACATTCCACCAAAGGCTTCCGCGCCAAATTCGGAATGACACATTTTTTGGTAGCTTTGTGCGTCCGGGGCATTCAGACTGATCGATATGGTATCGATCCGCCCCTTAAGCTGCGGGACAACATTGATGCCGTAGTGCAGATTGGCCTGCCCGTTGGTATTGATCCGTATTTTGCAATCCGGATCCTTTTCCCGGAGGGCGGAGGCAATGGAAAGAAGCGTATCCAGCCGCAGCATCGGTTCCCCATAACCGCAAAATACGATTTCCTGCCAGACGGACGGATCCGGAATCAAATCCAGTACATCCTGCGCATTCGGCTCCCGATCCAGCCAGAGATGATATCCGCCTACCCCTTCTCCTTCCCTGCGCACACAAAAATCACACCGGTTGGTGCATCGATTGGTCAGATTGACGTACAATGACTTCCCGATCCCATATACAAAAGTATTCATACCATTCCCCCTGTCATGATATACGATCCCCTGCAAGCAGCCCGGTCCCCGGCGCTCCGCCGGCGGGCACGATGAGACGGAAGCACGAAAGGACGATATAAAATCCAGCCCTGCTACTCCGCCGGTGGCCGGATTCCGAAAAACCGGCAGGCGTTCTCCAGGGTAATCCGAGCCACCTCATCATACTCCATGCCCCGGATCTGCGCAATCCGCTCTGCCACCAGCCGCACCATCCCCGGATCGTTTCGGTGTCCCCGGTACGGATGTGGGGTAAGATAAGGGCTGTCCGTTTCAATCAGCAGGGATTCCAGCGGAATCTTTTCTGCGATCTCCACCGCCTTACCCGCGTTTTTAAAGGTAACCGGCCCGCCAATAGACAGAAAGCAGCCCATGTCCAGCAGGACCTTCGCCATTTCCCAACTGCCCGAATAGCTGTGCATCACACATTTTCCCCGGGCTGGCCGATGGGATTTCAGAATATCCAGTGTATCCCCATGGGCTTCCCTGTCGTGAATGATCACGGGAAGGTTCTCCTCCGAAGAAAGCTTCAGCTGATCGATAAACCGTTTCTTCTGAATATCCCGGGGCGGGTTGTCATAGTGGTAATCCAGTCCGATCTCTCCGATGGCAACCACTTTGGGATGTTTAGCCAGCTCTGCAAGAGCCTTCAGATCCTCCTCCTGCATCCGGACCGCCCCATGAGGATGGATCCCCACTGCCGCATAGATAAAATCATATTTTTCGGCCAGTTCCACGGCACGCCCGGAAGAAACCAGACTGTCGCCGGCATTCAAAACACAGGAAACGCCCCTGGCCGGCAGACTGCGGATCAACGCATCCCGGTCCCCGTCAAACTGCTCATCGTCCAGATGCGCATGACTGTCAAACAACATCCGTCCTCACTCCTGTTCTTCCAAATGTTCGTTCCGCTATTCCACCCGGGATCCGGAAGGCGCTTCTTCGGAAACCGTTGCCAATACCGGCTTTCCGCTGACATCGGAAGCCGCCAGTATCATGCCTTCCGATTGTATTCCCCTCAGCTTTGCCGGCTTGAGATTGGCCACCAGGATCACCTGTCTGCCCGGCAAATCCTCCGGCCGGTAGTTCTCCGCAATGCCGGAAACCACCTGGCGGACCTGTCCGCCCACATCCAGAGTCAGTTTCAATAATTTCCTGGTTTTCTCCACCCGCTCCGCTGCGGTGACTCTGGCAACCCGAAAATCCAGTTTTTTAAAATCCTTTATGGTAATCTCCGGCAGATGGCCCGACTCCGGGTCATCCGGACTTTCCTCCCGTTGGGATTTCCTGCCGGGTTCCCCTCCATGGGAGGAATCCGCACCGGATGCCGCTGCCTTCGCACGCTCCTCATTTTTCTGCCGGATCTGCTCCAGTTCCGCAATTTCCACAGCGGGATCCAGCCGGGGGAAGATCGCCTTGCCCCTCTCCACACGGATACCGGACTTCAGATGTCCAAATTCCTTCAGGCTGTCCCATGTGGTTTCTTCGGAACCGGGGATTCCCAGCTGTTTTTGGATTTCCCCGGGAGTATGGGGCATAAAGGGCTGAATCAAAACGGATACCATCCGAAGGATCTCCGCCAGATGATACAATACTGTACCGAGCCTGGGCCTGTCCTCCTCCGACTTTGCGAGAATCCACGGGGTAGTTTCGTCAATATATTTATTGGCCCGTCCGATCAGCTTCCAGATGTCCGCTAGGGCGTTGCTGAACTGGAGATCATCCATCTGCTTCCCCACTTTCCCCGGAACCTCCATGGCCATCTGTTCCAGTTCCCTGTCCAGCGCCGTTGCTTCCCCGCACACCGGAATCCTGCCGTCAAAATATTTTTCAATCATGGCGACAGTCCGGCTGAGCAGATTGCCCAGATCATTGGCCAGATCCGAATTGATCCGGGTGACCAGCTCCTCGTTGGAAAACGATCCGTCGGCGCCGAAGGGAACCTCCCGCAGCAGGAAGTACCGGACGGCATCCAGTCCATACCGCTCCACCAGGACCGCCGGATCCACAACATTCCCTTTGGACTTGGACATTTTGCCGCCTTCCAGCAGCAGCCATCCGTGGCCGAAGACCTTTATCGGAAGAGGCAGGTCCAGCGCCATCAGCATGGCGGGCCAGATGATGGTATGAAACCGGATGATATCCTTGCCCACCAGGTGAACATCCGCCGGCCAGTATTTTTCAAATTTCTCCGGATGATCCGACAGATATCCCAATGCCGTGATATAGTTCGTCAGGGCATCAATCCATACATAAATGACATGTTTGGGATCAAAGGGCACCGGAATGCCCCAGCGAAAGGATGTTCTGGATACGCACAGATCCTCCAGGCCGGGCCGCAGAAAATTGTTCACCATTTCATTCTGGCGGGACTGGGGCTGGATAAAGCCCGGGTGCTCTTCGATATATTGAATCAGACGATCCTGATACCTGGATATCCGGAAAAAATAGCTTTCTTCCTGCACCAGCTCTACATCACGGCCGCAGTCCGGACATTTTCCGTCTTTCAGCTGACGCTTCGTCCAGAAGGATTCACAGGGCGTACAGTACCAGCCTTCGTACTTTCCCTTATAAATATCCCCCTGATCGTACAGCCTTTTGAAGATCTTCTGTACTGCCTTTTCATGACGCTTGTCCGTGGTACGGATAAAATCATCATAGGAAATATCCAGCAGCTTCCACAGCTTTTTGATGTCCGCGACAATTCCATCCACGTACTGCCTGGGAGCAACCCCGTTGGCTTTTGCAATTTTCTCAATCTTCTGACCATGCTCATCGGTGCCGGTCAGGAACATCACATCATATCCCGTCATTCTCTTGAATCGGGCCATGGCATCTGCCGCCACGGTGGTATACGAATTCCCGATGTGCAGTTTCGCACTGGGATAATAAATCGGTGTGGTAATATAAAAGGTTTTTTTCTGTGACACAATTCTCTTCCTTTCCATCTTTCCTTCTTTTACACTTGACTTTCCGTACTGTCTCCATCCTTATTTTCCATCATTTATTGTTCCATCCCATCATCCCATAAAATCCTGCACACCCGGCATCCAACAGATCTGCAGGCACACAAAAACCCCTCACCATCTTAGGGGCGAGGGGCACGCGGTACCACCCTATTTTTCGGCAAATATTCCGAAATCTCATTTCAGTGACAGAAATCACCTGATCGATAACGGAATCCTCCGCAGCAGCCTACTCCAATTGTTCAGCTGCTTCGCTCCGGGGCCATCTTCAGCAGTCCCCCGCCGCCGGCTTTCACCTGATCCGGCTCGCTTCTGGCGGCTCTTCTGCCTACTCTTCCCATCCCTGCGTTTTTCTTTTATCCGGACTTTACCTTATTATATTCATCTATGATTGCCTTGTCAACGATTCCATATGCAGTATTTTGCCAGTATGGCAGATTTTATGATTTTATTCCCTGTTTTCATCATTCTGCGCCTGCGCCGGTCCGGGAATCCGGATCACACCGTCCCGATACACGCCCACCACAGGCGCCGCATTCTGTGTCAAACAATATGTAATGTCCCGGTCCAATCCGGCCTCCGCCAGCTTCCGGTACTGTGTGCAGCCCTTCAGCAGGCTGTTCAGATCCCCCTTATCGTGATCGTATATGGAAGCGGCCAGAACAGCCAGATCCCCCATCTCCGGATCCTGCATCCCCAACCTGGTACACAGCCGGTTCAGGACCGCTCCCGCCGCTACAATATCCTCCAGTGAGAACTGCCCGTTTGTACCTGCGCAGAGAAATACAATATCACTGTCCTGTCCGGAAAGATACTCCGCCACTGCGTCCACATTGACCAGACCGCAGATCAGGACTTCCCGTGCATCGTTGGTCCTGCAGATGGCCTTTGTCCCATTGGTGGTGGTCATCAGCAAAGTCTTCCCGGCAACCTGCTCCCTTGTATATTCCAGTGGAGAATTGGAAAGGTGGAATCCCTCAATCGCCTGCATATTCCTCTCCCCGCATAGCAAGAAGGAGTTCTTTTCATAATTCTTTGACATCCGGATGACCGCCTCTGTCTCTACAGCAGGAATCACCTCTTTGCAGCCATGGCAGAGTGCGGTAAGTATCGTACTGCCTGTCCGCAGGACGTCAACTACAACAACTGTCTTGTCCCTTAACTCCTTACCAACGATATTGTCAGGAGTAGCATATACCCTCATTCAATAGCCTCCATCTGTTTATTTCCTTAAATTATAACACAGAACACCCATTCCGTCGAATTTTACAATGAAACCACCTTTACCTGCCCAAAATCAGACTGCATATTGCAACCGAAGCCAATAATCCCGCCAGATCCGCCAGAAGCCCGGCTGCCAGGACATACCTGGTTTTTTTGATGCCAACGGATCCAAAATACACGGAAATGGTATAAAATACGGTTTCCGTGGATCCCATCATCGTCGAGGCGCACCGGCCGATAAAAGAATCCGGGCTGTAGGTCCGGAACAACTCTGCCAGCATGCCTGAGGAAGCAGATCCGGACATGGGACGCATCATTGCCAGCGGAAGGATCTCAGGAGGAATCCCCGCCAGGTTGGTGACCGGGGAAAGAATCCGGATCAGGAAATCCATGGCCCCCGAAGCGCGGAACACCCCAATGGCCACAAACATGGCGACCAGATACGGAAGAATGTGGAATGCCGTGCGGATGCCTTCCCCGGCTCCTTCCACAAATGTTTCATACACCGGCACTCCCTTCACCGCCCCATATCCCAGCACAAAAATAATGAATACCGGTATGGCAAGAGCGGATATCCATTGTGTGATCTGGATCATACCCTTTCCCTCCATTTTGCTTCATTAAACACTCCTGATTCAATAAAAACGCTTCAGGATAAAAACCGCTGCTATCCCCGTTGCTGCGGAACACAGGGTTGCAATCAGGGTGGTCCCGATAATCTCCGTCGGATTGGCGGATCCTGCGGCGCTCCGGATGGCGATGACGGTGGCAGGGATCAGCTGAACACAGGAAGTATTGATCACCAGAAACATGCACATGGCATCGGAAGCCGAGTCCCTGTCCCGATTCAGGTGCTGCAGCTCTTTCATGGCGCTGATTCCGAGAGGGGTTGCCGCGTTTCCCAGGCCCAGCATATTGGCAATGATGTTCATGGTAATGGCGCCCATGGCAGAACTTTTCGCCGGTACCCCCGGAAACAAAAACTTCAGAACCGGTGCAATCTTCCCGGAAATGGCCTTTACCAGGCCGGATTTTTCCGCAACCTTCATCAGCCCGAGCCAGAGAGCATAGATCCCGATCAATCCAAAACAAAGTTCAACGGCATATTTGGCACTGTCCAGAGCTGCCTGCGTTACGGCAGCGATCCTTCCGTTGAACATGGCGGTAAGAAATCCGCCCAGCAGCAGCAGGATCCAGACAACATTAACCACCCTCGTCACCTCCGTCTCCGTGTCCTAGTTCCATAAATATGACAGTACATTTGTCCACTAGAACCAATTCCCGGAGACTTGTCAACAATTTTGAAAAAGCTAGAAAAATGTTGCGCAGTTGGGTTGACTTTTATTTCAATTATTGGTAAAATGATTTGTGTCAGAAATCTGTCGAATTTTGTATGAGGAGAGGGAGGAAAAGATGAAATCTACAGGTATTGTCAGGAAGGTTGACGAATTAGGCAGAGTGGTAATTCCCATCGAGCTCCGCAGGACACTCGATATCGAGGAAAAAGATGCTCTGGAAATCTATGTGGACGGAGAACAGATTATCCTGAAAAAGTATGCACCGGCCTGCATTTTCTGCGATGATGCACGGGATGTCATCCAATACCGGGGGAAAAACATCTGCAAAAACTGTCTGGCGGAAATGGCCAACAGCGTCAACAATGGAAGCCTCGGGAAATAAGCTTTATCGGCATCGGACATGATAAAAACAATCGGAAACACGAATACGCACACCAGGTATTTCGTCAGGGAGGATATGTGCAAGGGTATCCTTCCTGTATAAAGCAGCTTTATGCTGCTTTTTTATTTTCTCCCTTTTTCCTGTTATGGCCAGTTTACAACCCGATGCTGAACGGATAGACTTCGCTTTTCGGAAGATGCCTGTCCCGTGCCACCTGTTTCACGGCCTCTTTTTTATTCATTCCGATCCGAAGATACTCCTTCAGGTGATCTTCTATGCTGATCCGGCTGAAGTCCATCCGGCTGTCCCTGTGCACTCCCTCCAGAATCACGACAAACTCGCCTTTCGGCACCTTTTCCGTATAGTACTCCACGGCCTTTGCCAGGGTCATGGGCAAAACTTCCTCATGGATCTTGGTCAGCTCCCTTACAATGGTGATCCGGCGATCCCCCAGTCCCGCCAGCAAATCATTCAGAAGGGAAATCAGCCGATGGGGCGCCTCATAGAGGATCACAGTGCGTTCCTCCTCCCGGAGCAGCTGAATCCGCGTCCGACGCTCCTTTCCTTCCCTGGGCAGAAACCCTTCAAACACAAAGCGTTCTGCCGAAAGTCCGGACAATACCAGAGCAGACAGGGAAGCAGACGGACCGGGCAGAATCGAAACCGGAACATCGGCTTCCTGTGCCAGAACAGAAAGATCCGCCCCCGGATCGGATATCCCGGGCATGCCGGCATCGGAAACCACCACAACCTTTTGTCCCTGCTGCACCCTGCGAATGATCTCCGGCCCTTTTTCCAGCCGGTTATGCTCATGATAGGAGATCAGGGGCCTGGAAATTCCATAGTGGTTCAGAAGCTTCAGGGTATGACGGGTATCCTCCGCTGCAATACAGTCCGCTTCCTTCAATATTCGGAGTGCCCGCAGGGTGATATCCTCCAGATTTCCAATGGGCGTCCCGCAAAGATAAAGCATTCCCGGACCCGTTGAGCCCTTGCCGTGACAGTCTGTTTTGTTCCTGTTCATTCCCTGCTCCATCTTTCCTTTCTTCTCTTCCGTAACAGAAATATGGTATATTTCCATCAATTCCTTTGTATATTGCCCGTTCTCCTGATAGATAAACAGCGGAGGAAGCCACCTGAGAGGAGACTTGCCAAAACGCTCCGCCTCCACCAGAATCCGGTTCGGAGCCTTGCCCGGCTGCGGATAAACCGTACAGATCCGTTTCGGTTCCAGCCGGTGCTGCCGCATTCCGGTCAGAATGTCCGTCAGACGATCGGCCTGATGGATCATGGCCAGACGTCCTCCCGGGGCCAGGAGCCCGGAGGCTGCAGCCAACACATCATCCAGCGTACACAATATCTCATGTCTTGCAATGGCTTTTGCGTCCCGGGGATTGACCGCCCCGCTGCCTGCCTTCCGGTAGGGAGGATTGGACACGACCAGGGTAAACCGGTTTTTGCCCAGCGCATCCGGGGCTTTCTTCAAATCCCCGGCCTGGATACGGACATGGGATTCCAAACCATTCAGCCGGATGCTTCGGTTTGCCATTTCCACCATATCCGGCTGAATTTCCACCCCGTAAATCTCCGCATCCGGCATTCTGCCGGCCAGCAAAATCGGAAGGACCCCGGTGCCTGTCCCCAGATCCACCACTCTGTCCCCCATTTTGATATCCGCAAAATGGGATAACAGAACTGCGTCCACCCCAAAACAAAACTTCCGGGTATCCTGTATGATTCGGAGCCCCTTATACTGCAGGTCATCCAGCCGCTCAAACTCCCCCAGAGGAACCCGGCAGCCCCCATCCGTCGGATATTTGTTTTCTTCCATCATATGTTTGAATCCAGCCCTTTCTTTCCCGGAGCAAAAAATCATCCTGATTGTATCGAACAAAGCGGAATCTGTCCAGTCCAAAAACTTCATGATCCGGCAGCAGGTGCGCAAAAATGAAAGCACTTCAGATGAAAGATCCAAAGTGCCTCATAAAGGGGGTCTATCTTAAATCATCGTTCAGAATTAAACGGTTCAACTTTTACCACCATCTTTGATCCGGGCACAGAAAACTTTCTCTTCGGCAGCCAGGCAATCACTTCCTTGCGGAAGACAGACCCTGCAGCTTTGCGTCCCACCGTTTCCAATGGTTTGCTCTTATCGGCAAAAAGTCGAAGGCTTTAATACCTAAGATGATTAAGTGTGTTTTTATTATAGCATAAAAATAGAACTCTGTCCGTATATCATGAAAGATATCCAAAAAAGATTTTTTACGATATCCGAAGAGGTATCTGCCCGCAGTCTACCCTTCCTTCTCCTTCCGGCTCAGCGTATTTGCCGCTTTCCGCCGTTCCACGAGGATCCCCGCTCCGGCCGGATCCAGCTCTATAAATTGCTTTACTCCGGCTTCCGCAAGAGCATTCCGGGTCCTTTCCGGATCCGGCGTCAGGGCAATAATGGTACCGCCTCCGCCGGCTCCTGCCAGCTTGGCACCCAAAGCACCGCTCCGTTTTGCAGTCCGGATCATGGCATTGTTCCGCCCTCCGGAATCGCATAAATTGTCCTGAATCTCATGGTTCTTGTTCATCAGAAAGCCAAATTTCTCCCAGTCTTCCGACAGCAGGGCCTTTTTTCCTTCCCTTGCGATATGGGCGATCTCCCGATAACCCCGGACCAATGCCGGATCACCTTCCAGCCATCGCTCCCGCAGGGGCCTGTGAAATTCGCCGGAATCGTGCCGGATCCCGGTATGGGCTATAACAAAGGGCAGCTGATCCACAAAAGGATGAAGAGGCTCCACCGTGGCATAGATCTCCCTGTCCAGTTCCCTATAGTATTCCTTGCCGCGGAAATCCAGATAATTCAGGCCTCCAAACGTCGTCATATAGGCATCCTGATAACCGCACTGGCATTTCATATAGTTCAGCTCGATGATCCGGTTCAGCTCTGCAAGCTGATACGGGGAATGCCTCTCTCCGATATACGTCAGCACAGCGGACTGAATCGCAGACAACAAGGCCGTGGAGCCTGCCAATCCGGCCTGCACAGGGATATCGCTTCCAAACCGGATGTCCGCCTTCAGATCATACAGGCGGTAATAGCGGAGCACCGAGCGGACGATATCAAAACGATCCTTCCGGTTGTCAAAATCGTTCTGCCACATCAGGATCTGCTTCTCCCCGTCATTTTCCACAGTCAGCCGATCGCTTTCCTCCATCTCCACCCAGGCGCGGTTTGGAATGGCACAGGCAATCATGGTGCCGCCATATCCATCGGTTGGATTACCGATAATCCCTGCCCTGCCGGGAGCCGTTGCTCGAATCATTTGCTTTCCCCCACTCGTATTTTAACAAAACTGAGAATCCTCCCATCTCTGCAGGTGATGAGCAGACCTTCCGGGATGGAAGCCGTTCACAGATGAAACTTTTGAATCAGATATTGCTTCAGCTGATACCCGTACTTCTCATCTTCCAGCGCAAAATCCACAAAGGCCTCGTAATAGGAACGGATATTTCCAATATCGTACCGCTTCTCCCGCCCGGTCAGAGAGACGGAATATCCCTTTGTTCCTTCCCTCAGCAGCAGCCGGATGGCATCGGTCAGCTGAATTTCCCCGCCTTTCCCCGGACTTGTCCGCTCCAGGGCATCAAACAAGCGATAGGGCATAACATATCTGGCGGCAACGGCCAGGGTGGAAGGCGTCTGTCCGGCGGAAGGCTTTTCCATCAGGTCCTCTATTTCCACTGTCCCTTTGTCCGTCCCTTTTTTCCCGGGCTTTATCATGCCATATTTGTGCACGTCCCCCAAAGGAACGGATTGCGTGCCAATCACAAAGGATCCGGGATCCGCCTCTGATTGATCCATCATGCGCTTCAACAGGGACCGGTCTTCATCGGAATGAATAATGGAATCCCCCAACGCAATGACAAAGGGCTCCCCGCAGATAAAATCCCGGGCACAGCCGACGGCATGGCCCAGTCCCTGGGGCACACTCTGCCGGGTATAAAAATAGGAAACATCCAGGTCATGAAACTTCAGTTCCTCCAGGATATCCTGCTGGCCGCTCATGGACAGCATTTTTTCCAGCCCGGTATCCTTGTCAAAATGGTCCTCGATGGCCCGTTTCTTCTGCCCGGTAATGAACAGGATCTGAGTAATCCCGGCATCCGCCAGCTCTTCCACAATATATTGAATACATGGCTTTCTCCCCAGCGGAAGCATTTCCTTCGGCTGGGACTTGGTCAGCGGCAGCATCCTGGTCCCCAGACCTGCTGCGGGAATCACAGCTTTTCGAATCATGCCATCACCCTTATCATATTTTCCTTTCCCATTTTACTCCACTTCCCGGACAACTTTCCTGCACCTATTGTAGCAGCTTTCAGCCGGTCCGGCAAACGGAACTCCCGGCATCCGCCTTTCCAGCTTCCCCGGCCGGAGACTTTTCCATCCAGAATTTCCGGATAAAAACCGCCATGGCACTCAGCAGAAAACCTGTCACCATACCGATCAAAACATTCCTGCCATTGGACGGACCCGTTTTCTGTGTGGGCGCCACCGGCTCAGACGGCATATGGATACCGGTTTCCACCGCACGGATGAAATCCGACTCAACAGGTGTTTTGCCGTCTGTCTCATGATATTTTGAAATCTTCTCTTTTTCTTTTTTAATTTCCTTTAATTTTTCCTGATCGGAACGGATGGAATTTTCAATCGAATAGATGGTCTGCCGGTTACTGACAACATCATTTTGTATCTTGGTATAACTGTCATTGATGATATTCTCCACCACGATATAGTCCTGTGAGCCCTTCCGGCCTTCCTGTATGGCTTCCATCAGGTCATTCTGGGAAATTGTCTGCGATGTTCCGTTCAACAGTTTCTCATTTTCCTTCAGAAGTGCCTGATTATCCTTCAGGGAAAGATCCAGCGACTGCAGCTCCGTATTGAAATAATTGGTGTAATAGGTGACAGCCTCCTCCTTGGTCAAAATGTCCACAAATTCAATGTAATTCGCATATAATGTCCTGGCAAGCTTCAGGGACTTTTGCGGACTGTCTGCCGAAACCGTAATATGAAAAATGTTTTTCTTTCCGCTCCCTGCGGCATCCTTGTTGTCTATCTCAATCTGTTTCTTCAGTTTCTCCGGACGGACTTTCTCCGGGTCATACTTCATATCCCTTATAGTATTAGCCAAAACGGTATGATTGGTCAGAAGGCTGATGTACTGATCATTCGTGGAAATCGGCAGCTTATAGTCGCCATATCGGGTATGGTACTGCTCCGGCATACTGATCACCAGATCCAGCTTTGTCTGATATACCGGAGTTAAAAGAAAAATGCTAACCAACCCCGTCAACAGAGCGACAAGAAGAGTCCCTGCAAGAATCCTGTATTTGTTTTCCCACAGGACCTGGAAAAGCTCGCGGAGATCGATCTCATCCTCATACTTCTGTGGGTCTGTCTGAACTTCACTCATTTTTTTACCTCCCGGAAATTTTCGCATAAGGCTGTGCCCGCTTTGTGTCTTCCAATTGCCTTATCATTTCGGATATTCCTCCTTACCGGTGGCAACTTCGTCCACCGCAGAAAGAACGGGTGTGTGGACAGAAGCAGGTACAGCGGTATGGTAAGTGGGGACCATCTCCTTCACATATTCCTTCAGGGCATCTGCCGGACCGGACATGACAAACTTCAGCTTCTCCAGCTCCCCCTTCAGAGTCCCGATATCAATGGTACCCGGCTTTCCGACAAATATCTTTTTGTGCCGGGTGGCTGTCAGCCCTTCTTCTTTCATTAAAAGCTCTTCATACAGCTTCTCGCCTGGCCGCAATCCCGTATACTGGATTTTGATATCCACACCAGGCTCCAGCCCGGAAAGCCGGATCAAATCCCTGGCCAGATCCGCAATCTTCATCGGTTTCCCCATATCCAGAATAAAGATCTCCCCTCCCTGTGCCATGGAGCCCGCTTCCAAAACCAGCTGCACCGCCTCAGGAATGGTCATGAAGAACCGGTTGATGTCCGGGTGGGTGACCGTTACCGGCCCCCCGGCCGCAATCTGCTTCTTGAACAGGGGAATAACACTGCCGTTGCTGCCCAGAACATTGCCGAAACGAACGGCCACATATTCCGTCCTGCTGATCCGGTCCATGCCCTGGATGATCATTTCCGCAATCCTTTTGGTGGCCCCCATGATATTGGTGGGATTGACGGCCTTGTCCGTCGAAATCATGACAAATCTCCCGGTGCCGTACCGGTCGGCACATTCCGCCACATTCCAGGTACCGAACACATTGTTCTTGATGGCCTCCGCCGGATTGTTTTCCATCAGCGGAACATGCTTGTGAGCAGCAGCATGAAAGACGACATCCGGCCGATAGGTATGGAAAATCCATTCCATCCTTGCCTTGTCCCGAACCGATCCGATGATGACTTTATAGTTCAGTTCCGGAAAGTCCCACTTCAACTCCTGTTCCAGGTCATAGGCATTGTTTTCATAGATATCCAGAATCAGAAGCTGCTTCGGGTCAAAGCGTGCGATCTGCCGGCACAGCTCCGATCCGATGGAACCACCGCCTCCTGTGACCAGAACCACCTTGCCCTGAATATAGCCGCAGATATTTTCCACATTTAAATCAATGGGATCCCGTCCCAGCAGATCTTCAATCTCTACATCCCGGATCTGCTGAATGGATACATTCCCACTGATCAGCTCATATACGCCGGGAAGGGTCTTCAGCCTGCATTTGGTCTTTTTGCATTCGTTCAGGATATCTGCCTGCGCCTCCCTGGGAACGGATGGCATGGCTATGATGATTTCATCAATTCCCAGCTGGCGGACGACATCCCCAATCCGGCTGTGATCCCCGTATACCTTGATCCCCTGAATCAGCGTACCCTGTTTATACCGGTCATCATCGATCAGGGCAATGGGCCTTAAACCCAGTTCATCATGGCCCCGTAATTCCTTTATCACCATAGCTCCGGCTTCCCCGGCACCCACGACCAAAACCATTTTACAGTTGCCCTCCGGAGAACTGCTGCTCTTTTTCAGCATGGAACGGATAATACGGGAACCGATACGGCTGATTCCAAGAAAAGCAATGTCAAATACCCAGATGAGAAAATAAATACTATAGGCAATATGAATATGCAGGAGATGTATGGCTACAAAATACAGAGAACAGGTCAGTGTGCCGGCACACAATATGTACAGCATCTCATTGATCCCGGCATATTGCCAGAGACTTCGGTATAGGTTGAAAAGAAGATTGCTGGACAGGCTGATGACCACCAGGCAGGACCATATGGAAAACCATTCATATAACGAATGGCTGGGCAGAGTGCCGTGCCGGGTCAAAAAAGCCATGTACAGGGCAAGGGAAATAAAGAAAATATCCAAAAAAACCATAGTCAGTTTGCGAAATTTTGCTTGCAAAAATGTCACTCCTTCTGTAATAGTGAAACTGGTCCGTGTCCTACGCTGAAATAAATATTTAATTATGTATTTTTCCTTATTGGAAGTACATGGATGCCGGAATATGGTACATGTATAGTATAATTTTCATATGTTGCTAAGTCAAGCCAAAAAACTTCCAGAAGCAACAAAAAGGAACGATACTCCCGAGAGTATCGTTGATGAAATAAAAATATGAATTTTTGATTTTTGCTTTTTGGTTACTGTGCTTTCCTTTCAATGATAAGGGAAACGGCTTCGATCCTCCGTGCCTCGCCTTTTGTTCCGGCAAACTCGCCGTCTGCCTTATAGGCATATTCATTCCCATGGTATGCATTGTGGTTCGCATCGGCTCCCCAGCCGTATCCCTGCATATGTACCTGATAGGATATCTGATATCCGGGATACAGAGTGTTCGTGCCCTTTCTATAAAGGCCGATCCGCACTCCCTCCAGCCTTTTTGCTTCGCCGATGGTCCCTGCAAACTCCGGGCCCACAGCCAGGCCATTTTTGGGAAGATCCCCGTATGTCTTAGCATGAACGGCGTAACGGATCTCCATATCACTGGGGGCGCCTTTCAGCTCCAGCCGGAATCCTTCCAGCCTTTTCGCCTCGCCGATGGTCCCGAAGGCAAGAGATCCCTTTCCTTCCGTTGCAACATTCCCATAGGACTGTACGTGGAAATTTGCCTTGATGGTAATATCCCTGGCGATCGCCCATTCCCCGGCGGCATCTGCCGGCCTGCAAAAAAGGACAGGGAACAGAAGCGCAAATATAACCAGAAATGCGACATGTTTCTTCATCAAGTGATTCACTCCTTTTGCTTGTATTTTTTCCGAAAGCATTGCTGCTTTCTTCATTGCTGATCTCTTAATCCCTATTCGACAAATACAAGGAAAATCCTGCCTTGTTTTGCCCGATCCGGTCGATTCTTCCGTAAAATCATTTTACGTTTCAAAACTTTTCTTGACTATATTCCGTCCTTCTATATAATATAGAAAGTATATAGATTAAATTTGAAATGGAAAGCATCAGGCCTGTTATTTTGGAAAGACTGTTGTAAGGACAATAAGCAGGAACAGGAATAATTTGGGGGTTGATAAGATGAAAAAAGTACTGATAACCATTTTAATAATTTTGCTTGTGGCTCTGATCGGCACAGGCGGTTATATATTAAACCTGCTGGACCGGATACCGAAAGCCAGCCTGAAGGATCCGGACACCGGGGAAAAGATCGGCGAGGGGCTCAACAAACAGGAGGCCCTGGGCATCGGCGATGACGCGCTGTCCCAGAAGGACACCGGCGTTACGAATATTCTCCTGTTCGGACTGGATAAACGCTCCGAAACCGAAAAGGGACATTCCGATGCCATCCTGATCGCATCCGTGGACCGAAAGAGCAAGAAGATCAAACTGACTTCCCTGATGCGGGACATGTATGTAAAGATTCCCGGAAGGGAAAAAAACCGGATCAATACGGCCTATTTCAGCGGCGGACCGTCTCTTGCCATCAAGACGGTCAATACGAACTTCAATATGAACATTGAGGATTATGTCACGGTGGATTTCAAGGCGCTGGAGGACATTATCAATCTGGTGGGCGGTGTCGACATTAACATCAAGAAAAATGAAGTCAATGCGGTCAGCCCCTACATTGATGAGCTGAACAAGATCAACAGGGGTTCCAGGGCAAAACACCTTACCTCACCCGGACTGCAGACGTTGAACGGACGTCAGGCAGTGGCCTATGCCAGAGTCCGTTCAGTGGGGCGGGATGATTTTGAGCGCACCGAGCGGCAGAGAAGGGTTATGAGTGAGCTGCTTCGAAAGGGAATGAACATCAGCGTCACCAAGATACCGGAGCTGGTAAACACGGTCCTGCCCAACGTGGAGACCAGCCTCACCAAAAAGGAGATTATTGGGTTGGCCGCCACCATAGTGGGATTTGGAAATTCGGACATGGAGCAGTTCCGCATCCCGACGGACGACGGATTCGAGGACGAGAAAATAGGCAAAATGATGGTTCTTGTGCCGGATCTTGAAAAGAACACCGATGCGCTTCATGAGTTCATTTATGGATCCAAGTCTGCATATGCATCGGAAAATACCGGGGACAGGGTCAAGTAACAAACAGGCGGCAACAGACAAAAGCCAATGCAAGCAGAGAAAGAAACAGAAATTTGAAAGCTTGAAATAAAAAGAGGGACAAAAAAGAGCCGCTGCAATCAAAAGTTGCAGCAGCTCTTTTTTATCCTCACAACAAATCTTCCCGCCCCATCCTTTTCAATTCATCGGTCAGCTGCCGGATCTCCTGCACCTCGTCCTTACTGCAGACCAGCACACTGTCCGGAGTATTGACAATCACCACATTGGACAGGCCGATGGTTGCCACCACTTTATCTCCTGAAAAAACCACACAATCCCTCGTATCCAGGCCGACATGATCTCCCTTTATGACATTCCCGCTGGAATCCGGAGGGATCACATCCCCCAGCGTGTTCCAGGCGCCGATATCACTCCATCCAAAATCCCCCGGAATCACAGCAATATGGTTTTCCTTTTCCATGATGCCATAATCAATGGATATCTTCTCCAGTGTGGGATACACCTCCCGGAGAAAAGAGCCGGCTTCCTCATCGGATAGATGCTTCAGCGGCGAGAGCGCCTGAGACATTTCCGGCAGATGCTGCCGGAAGCGGTCCAGAATGGTGCTGATCCGGGATATAAACATTCCGCTGTTCCACAGATATCCGCCGGAATGAAGATATTCTGAAGCGGTTTCCCGATCCGGCTTCTCCACAAACCGGTCCACATGATGAACTGTATCGGATCCGGACACCATGGAGCCGGTTTTGATATAGCCATAACCGGTACTGGGAAAGGTCGGGGTAATCCCGACGGTTACAATGTCATCATGGCTTTGTGCATAATCGGAAGCTTCCGACAGGACCCTGCGAAATTCTTCTTCCTTCTTCACACTCTGATCGGATGACAGGACGCAGAGCACTGCATCTCCATACTTTTTCCGCAGCCTCAGCGCCGAATAAAGAATGCAGGGAGCGGTATTTCGGGCGGACGGCTCAACAAAGATCCGGCCGGGTTCCATCCGGCTGCCGGTAACTTCCTGCAGCAGCTCCGCCTGGTCCCGGTTTGTAACCAGATAGATATCCTCCTTTGGAATCAACGGGGAACACCGGTCAATGGTAAAATTGATCATTTCCTTATCTCCGTCCAGCTTCAGCACCTGTTTGGGTCTCTTCGCCCGGGACAGCGGCCAGAACCGCGTCCCACAGCCTCCCGCCAGGATCAGTCCGATTGTTTTCATGTAATATCACCTCAAAGTTGCTATTTCCGACCGGGCAGTCCATCGTTTTGTCTCCAGTCCTCCAGAACATCCCGCAGGGTTGTGTCCATGGGAATTTCCGGTTTCCATCCGGTATGATCCGTTATCTTACGGATGTCGCCAATCAGGACCGGTACGTCCGAGGGCCGCATCCGCGCAGGATCCCGGGAAACGGCAATGGCTTCCACCGTCATTGCCAAAAGACGCTGCAAAAGATCCCGGATGGAATATCCCTGCCCGGATCCGATGTTATAGACTTCCCCTGCCCGGCCCTGTTCCAAAAGCATGGCATATCCCCGGACGATATCCCGGACATCGGAAAAGTCCCGTACCACCTCCAGATTCCCGACCAGAAGTTCTTTTGGCATCTGCCCTTTTTCCATGGCGGCAATCCGTTTTGCAAAATCGGGAATGACAAAGGTGGGCGCCTGGCCCGGCCCGGTATGGTTGAAGGCCCGGACCATGATGATGTCCATACCGTATGCCTCTGCGTAGAGGCGGCCCAGCATTTCCTGAGCAGCCTTGCCGGCGGCATAGGGATTTCCCGGTCTCAGGGAATGATCCTCACGGAGAGGGATTTCCTCCGGCGTCACTTTTCCGTATTCTTCACTGGATCCGATCAGCAGGATGCGGGGATTCGAATCCATGGCCCGGATGCCCTCCAGCAAATGAATCAGGCCGATCACATTGACCTCCCAGGTTTGGGCCGGATCCCGCCAGGACAGGGCCACCGAGCTTTGGGCAGCCAGATGGCAGACGGCATCCGGTTCGGATTCCCGAAGCACATCCCCCACCGCATCCTTTTGGGTCAGATCCAGTACATGGATTTCCGTATCCCTCAGAAAATCAGGTACCCTTTCCCCTTCCAGCCGGGTTCCGCAGACCACATGGCCCGCCCGGGCCAGACAGCGGCTCAGATAACCGCCGACAAATCCGCATATGCCGGTAATCAATATTTTCATACGTTCGCCGTGTCCGGGCAGCTCAGGAATTCTTTTTGATTCTGCTCCGCTTTCACCCGGCGCATGTCCTCCTCCACCATCATTCCGATCATTTCCTGAAAGCTGACTTTCGGTTTCCATCCCAGTCTTTTCGTTGCTTTGGAAGAGTCGCCCAAAAGCAGCTGTACCTCTGCAGGACGAATAAATTTGGGATCAATCACAACATAATCCTCATAGTTCAGACCAACACATTGGAATGCGGTATCGAGCAGTTCCCGGACCGTCCTGGTTTCCCCGGTTGCCACCACATAGTCATCCGGCTTCTCCTGTTGCAGCATGAGCCACATGGCGTAGACATAGTCCCCGGCAAATCCCCAGTCCCGTTTGGAATCCAGATTGCCCATACGCAGTTCCTTCTGCAGTCCCAGCTTGATCCGCACAGCTGCATCGGTTACCTTGCGGGTCACAAACTCCAGCCCTCTTCTGGGAGATTCATGATTGAACAGAATCCCACAGCAGGCGAACATATCATAGCTCTCCCGATAGTTGATGGTGATCCAGTGGCCATACAGCTTGGCCACGGCATAGGGACTTCTCGGATAAAAGGGAGTGGTCTCCTTCTGGGGAGTCTCCTGCACCTTCCCGAACATTTCACTGGTGGATGCCTGATAGAATTTTGCTTCCGGTTTTGTGATCCGGATTGCTTCCAGCAGATTGGTCACGCCCATTGCATCCACCTGACCGGTCAGGATGGGCTGCTCCCACGCCGTCTGGACAAAGGACTGGGCTGCCAGGTTGTATACTTCATCCGGATCGGACTTTTCCAATGCCGTGACCAGGGACGGAACATCGGTCATATCGGCATAGATAAATTCAATATCGTTCTTCAGATGTTCCGCGTTTCCATAATTCAGATTGCTGGTTCGCCTTCGAAGGCCATAGACCTGATAGCCTTTCTTCAGAAGCAATTCGGCAAGATAGGAACCATCCTGCCCTGTAATTCCGGTAATCAAAGCTTTTTTCATATTCCGACACTCCTTTGCTTTCCTTTGGAATGCGCCGCACTCCATAACCTATTTCACCGTTACCTGCATATCTGTCTGAACAAGCTGTATCCAGGTGTTGCCGGGCTGCAGCCGGACTTCTTTCCCGCTTTCGTCATAATAGACGGTGGAACTGTCCTCTCCCTTACGCTCCCAGGTCCCGTCAAAACAATGGCCGCCGATAAAGTATTTCGCCTTTCCGGTGCCGGTCAGCCTGATGTCCCGATAGCCGGCTCCAGGCTCCAGTATGGAATGTTTAGCATATTGTACAATGATGTTTTTAGCGGACAACTGTTTTCCGGTCTCCCGATCCGTATTCTTCTCTCCGTTGACAAACCGCAGATTCCGCTTTTCCGATTCATCATATTGATAGCTTACCACATTATCACTGCCATGATAAGGGATCGTAATTTCCTGATACGGTTCCCCCTGGGAGACGTCTTCGGAGGAAAACTGAAATCCTTTGCATTTCTGGGGGAAATCAATCTTCTTCCTGCAGTCTCCAACATTTATGTATACGTTATGCGGCGCCTTGCGGGAAGAATCCCGGGTAAAGAGCCTTTCATCATACAAGCCGTTCAGCCGTTGGACATCAATCCTGTCAAACATGTCCTTTGCGATAAACGACTGGCCGTAATGCACCAGATAGGCATCCCACTGCTCTGCCAAATACATATAATAGTGACGGACACTGCGAACCGGTCCCGCCACTTCCGGCATTTTGGACTGGAATACGGCAAGCAGACGGGTAATTCCGCCTTCCGCGTTGGCCTCATATACCAGATCCGCATCAATCACGCCGGATTGCGGCCGTGCCGCAGCAATATTCTCCACCATGACAGCCACCGGTTTGTAATCCGCGTTCATATCCAAACCGGTAATGGGAGACGGATCTCCGGATCCCGGCTGGACTTCAATGTCCACATCGTCCTCTCCCCCGTTGCTTCCCTGGTCATCGGATCCGGCAATCGGAGCAGGCTTCGGAGTCCTGTCCGGATGCAGTCCCGGATCTCCGGAGCAGGATACCAGCAGCAGGGCTGCCAGGATACTTATACACAACACAATGAAAATCCGCTTTTTCATGGATTCTCCCCTTTCAAAACTGCATTTTTATGAAACGATCCCATTTTATTTTCGAATCCTGCTTTCGAAAGGATACGTTCCCTTCCGACCGGACCCGGCCTTCCTCATTCCCCTGAAACTTCCATCGGAAGTTTCAGGGGCTCTGCTCCCTGATCGGCGAACCAGGTGACCCCCTCGCAGACCATATCCACTTCCAAAGTGTATTTGCCTGTCTGCTCCGGAGCCAATACCTTTAAATCCAACGTAGCCTCTCCCCCTGATGGAAGGATTTTGGGCAGGGCTGTCCGTTCTCCTTCCCCGGCAATGGGTTCCCCGGACTGCGTAAGGTGATAGGACAGGAACACCGCTCCTTCGCCTTCTGAGGACCAGGACAGGGAACCGGTATTCCGGACGGTAACAGGAACGGTGATTCCTTCTCCGGACACTGCTGTAATATTTCGCGCCGTACTGGTGTATTCCGCCAGATACTGGCCCGGTTTCAACTCCCCGGAGTTGTATTTTTCCGATGCGATCTGCGCACCCCAATAAAGCAGGCCTATGATTGCCAGCGGAATAATCAAATATAAGGCGATCCGATTCCATATCTTCCGCATTCTGGTTCCATCCCCTCCGCAATACTTCAAAACTGTTACTGCTGACTTTCCCTGTCCGTGCTATTTTGCGCCCCGGCATATTTTTCATCCGCCTTTTCATCCACCCAGGCGATCTTTTTCCGCTGCTCTTCCTGTTGCTCAAAGGGGATCAGGTGGTCATACTCAATCCGTTTCAGGCGGAAAAGCAGTTCGTTGTTGATCTTGCGGTTTGCAGCAATGGCATCGGCCAACAGTCCGAATACCCCCATCTGGATTCCGGTCAGGATCAAGATGGCAACCAGGATCAGGGACTGAACGTGGCCACTGCCTTCGCCGATGCCGAGAAAGTACAGATACCGTATCCCCAGTACCAGGCCCAGCAACAGGCAAATGGCGCTCAGGGTCAGAAAGATCTTCAGGGGCCGGTACATGGAATAGGTCCGGATAATGGTACTGCCGGATCGTTTCATATAGCTTCCCATGTTTTTGAATAGCCGGGATTCCCTCAGCTTTTCATTGGTGCCGATGGGGACATTGTCAATGGCCGTTTTGGTACGGCCCGCTTCAATCAGGGTCTCCAGGGTATAGGAATATTCCGATACGACATTGAGATTCATGGCGGCAGAACGGCTGTATGCCCGGAATCCGCTGGCAGCATCAATGACATTGCTGTCGGAGGCTTTCCGGACCACCCAGCTTCCCAGCTTCTGCAAGCGCTTTTTCATGGGAGAAAAATGCTCTATGGTATCCGTCTGACGGTCTCCCACCACGACTTCCGCCCTGCCTTCCAGAATGGGCTGTACCAGATCCACGATATCCTGCCCCTTGTACTGGTTATCCCCATCCGTATTGACAATGATATCCGCTCCCAGCCGGAGACAGGCATCAATGCCGGCCATGAAGCCTTTGGCAAGGCCGCGGTTGTTGGGAAAACTTACAATATGATGAATTCCCAGTTCCCTTGCCACCTCCACGGTCCGGTCCGTGCTTCCGTCATTGATGATCAGATATTCCAACTGATCCACTCCCGGGATTTCCTTCGGAAGGTCCCCAAATGTAATGGGCAATGTTTTTTCCTCATTATAGCAAGGAATTTGAATAATCAGCTTCATAACTCTTCTTCCTTTCCAGATATTTCAACAGGTATGACAGAGAGGATAGTATCCTACCTGCGTTTTTCCATGATCATTCCGGTTCCAAAAGCAGCCACATCCGCCAAAACCGATACAAACCGATGCACCAGCGCTGCTGCCAGGGTAACTTCCTTTCCGTAAACAGGGGAAAGCGTCCACAGCAGGACCGCTTCCTTCACCCCGATGCCGCCCGGCGCTCCGGGTGTAATAAATCCTGCAAACCAGGACAAAACCGACGAACTGATGACAGCAACAATATTCTCCGGTCCCAGGCTGACATGAAAAATGCCGGTCAGGATGAACGCCATCACAATGCCCTGAATCAGAAACGTACCGGTATAGAGAAAGAAATTCAGGGCCAGCACTTTCAGGAATCCGGGTGTAACCAGCAGCTTCATCTTATCCTGCAAATCCTTCCGCTTCCGGAAGAGATAAAGTATCCCTGCTGCCGCAACAAGAAGCACCGCCAAAATTGCAATCGGAATGATCGGCCTGGACGCCCCATTCCGGATGGCATCCTTCACCACACCCATAAACTGCCGGTGAGCAAACAGAATCAGAAAAACAGCGGCACTGAGCAGGATCATCATTATCTCCAGCACACTGCTCAGGAGGATATCCCCCTGGCCCCATCCCAGCCGGCCTCCAAGCATATTCCGACCGGCATAGTGCATGACATTGCCCGGCAGATACTTTGCAACGTTTGCCTTGACATAGACCTTGAAAACTTCTCCGAATCCAATGGCCTGTCCATGGATTGCGGACAGGATATTCCGCCAGGCATAGGCGGAAAGGATCACGGAGCCGGCGGTTACCATGGTAAACAGCAGACTCAGGACAACAGCCTGCAGAGGATGTTCGATGCGAAGCGAAGAGAGATCCATCTGAAGAATTTCCCGGATGATAAATCCGAAGGAAAGAATCATAAGGGCAATACCAATCCATTTGCTCCAATTCTTCCCGTTCTTCTTATCTGTCCCACTCTTCCTGTTCTCTTCGTTCCTATTCATCATTGTCTTCCTCCGCTCCTCTGTTCCCGTAACGGACCCTTTCCCCGGAAAGAGCCTGCCAAGCCCGAAGAATCGTATCCCTCAGCGCAGAAGAATCTCCCATCTTTGTATAGAAAACCGTTCGGCCGTCTTCCTGATACCGTTCCCGGTTCGCCGGGTTTTCTCCCAGCACCACCGGCTTTTCCATGGCACGGTAAATATAGGTCTTGCCGGCAATGGTCCGCCTCGCCTTGTCGATCCGGCTGTTGAAGTGGCCCGCCAGGCAGAGATCCGCCGTGGCAATGGCCTCTGCCAGCTTTTCCTGCTCCAGCCACTCCACAAACTCAATATTGGAGGAGGAAGCCTGCGCTTTCTGCTCCGCACGGACCGGTCCAATCAGGAGAAAGGCAATCTCCGGCCGGTCCTTCAGCAGGTTTGCCGCCTCCACAATAGTCTCCACGCCCTGCAAGGGAAGAATGCTTCCAAAATATAGCACGAGAAACCGATCCCGATACCGGGCCGGTTTGGGTAATTTCCTTGGATAGTATATGGAAGTATCTGCCGCAAGGTACAGGACTTCCATCTTCTCCGGGGCTGCACCCAGCTCCTTCACAAAATATTCCGCATCGGTCCGTGTGTCCGCTATAATATGATCCGCACGCCGCAGGGCTTTCCGGTCCACCCATCGCAGGAACCGCGCAGGCAGTCCCCCCTGCCGGAAACGCTGCCGGTCAAACACCAGGGTATCGTAGAGGGAAATGAAAAAGTCCATGACAACAATCTTCCCGCGAAACAAAAAGGAAAAAAACGGGATCAGAATCTGCGGCAGGAATCCGATGAAAATGACATCAAAGTCCTCCTTTTTCATACGGAGCAAGCCGGGCAGAACGGTTTTCAGCCTTGCCGGATAGCCTTTGGCAGTGGATCCCAGTATCGTCAGTTTGCCGCCATATTCCCGGATCAGATGGATCTCCTGCTGGATCCGGATATAATCCAAATTCTTCGTGGCCAGGCAGAGCACCCGCTTTCCCCTTACCAGATCCTGCAGACGATGCCCTTCCGCGGCCATCTATATATCCTGCTTTCTGCGGTATTCCCCGGTGCGGATCCGATCCAGCCATTTCGTATGGCTGCAGTACCAGTCTATGGTTTTCTCCATGCTGGAGGCAAAGTCATACATGGGCTTCCATCCCAGCTCCTTCTGAATCCTGCCGGAATCGATGGCATATCTCCTGTCATGCCCGGGCCGGTCCCGGACAAAGGAAATCAGGCTGCGCGGCTTTCCCAGCTTTTCAAGAATCAAATCAACAATCTCCATATTGGTTCTTTCATTGTTGCCGCCTACATTATACACCCGTCCGCTTTCTCCGCAGCGCAGCACCCTGTCTATGGCACGGCAGTGATCCTCCACATAAAGCCAGTCGCGGATATTCTGTCCGTCTCCGTAGACCGGCAGGGGCTGATCCTCCATGGCATGGGAGATCATCAGGGGAATCAGTTTTTCCGGGAACTGCCGTGGCCCGTAGTTATTGGAACATCGGGTGACGTTGACGTTCAGGCCAAAGGTCCTATGATAGGCGCGGACCAGCAGATCCGCCCCGGCCTTGCTGGCGGAATAGGGGCTGTTTGGGGCAAGGCAGCTCTCTTCCGTAAAATATCCTTTCTGCCCCAGGGTGCCGTACACTTCATCCGTGGAAACCTGCAGATATTTCTTTACCTGATATTCCCTTGCGGCATCCAGCAGGACCCGGGTCCCCATGACATTGGTCCGAACAAAGATCCCCGGGTCGGTGATACACCGGTCCACATGGGATTCCGCTGCAAAATTGACAATGGCGTCGACTCCCTCTTTCACGATGCCGTTCACCGTTTCCTCATCCGTAATGTCTCCATGACAGAAGGTGTAGCGGCATCCATCGGGCAGCCCCTCCAGATTGTCCGGATTTCCGGCATAGGTCAGCGCATCCAGATTCAGGACCGTGATCTCCGGATACGTCTCAAACAGATATCGGATAAAATTACTGCCGATGAAACCCGCTCCGCCTGTTACCAGCAGTTTTTGAATTTCCATCTCATCTCTCCTCTGTACTTTGTTGCCGAATTTCCATTTCCTCAAACATTCCCTGGATCTTTCTGTTTTCCGCTGAAATGTAAATCCCGGAAGTGCGGCAGCTTCTTGTCCTTTTCGGAAAGGAAGAATTCCCCGATCCCTTCCGTTGGCCATTTTACGCCGATGTCCGGATCCTTCCACAGGAACCCTCCCTGATCCTCCGGATGATAATAATCCGTGCACTTATAAAGGAAGCGGGCATGCCCGGACAAGACCAGAAATCCATGGGCAAAGCCGGTCGGGATATACATCTGTATCCGGTTGTCCCCGGACAGGATCCGGCCGAACCATTTCCCACAGGTGGAGGATTCCGGTCGGATGTCCACCACAGCGTCAAACACTTCCCCCTGGACAACACGGACCAGCTTTCCCTGGGGATGCCGGATCTGAAAGTGAAGTCCCCGTAAGGTCCCCTTCCGGGACCAGGATTCATTGTCCTGAACAAACTCCATATCCAGCCCTGCATCCCGGAACTCCCTGGACTCATACGTTTCCATAAAACTTCCCCTGGAATCGGGAAACAAAGCCGGTTCCACAAAATACAGGCCTTCCAGCGGCCCTTTTTCAAAACGGAATTTACCCATTCTTTTTCCCTCTTTTCTTTCCAGTCATCCTCTCATCCTCGTCCCTGCTGCGCATGAGCTTTTTCATCCATCAGGGAAAGATCCATTCCTTCCGCCATTTCATTTGCCCGTTTCAGGGACGGGAAAGTACCGGCATCCGACCACCATCCGGGAAGCATGTCATAGGTCATCTGACCGGCCCGGATATAGTAATTGTTGACATCCGTAATCTCCAGTTCGCCACGGGCAGATGGCTTCAGGGTCCGGATGATATCAAACACCTGACTGTCATACATATAGATACCGGTTACGGCGAAATTGGTTTTCGGATGCTTCGGCTTTTCTTCAATATTGACAATGTGCTCCCCGTCAATTTCCGCAACGCCGAAACGATCCGGATCCGAAACCTGCCGGATCAGAACCTTTGCGCCTTTCTCCTGCTGCTGAAAATGACGGACATAAGAGGCAATGCTTCCGGAAAAAATATTGTCGCCCAGTATCACCACACAGCGGTCCCCACCGGCAAAATTCTCCGCCAGGCCCAGTGCCTGCGCGATTCCTCCCGCCTGATCCTGCACCTTGAAGGTAAACCGCAGGTCATAATCATAACCGCTGCCCAGCAATGCGACCACGTCTCCCATATGCTCCCGACCGGTCACCACCAGGATTTCCCCGATCCCGGCCTCTTTCATACGGGATATGGGATAAAAAATCATGGGATATTTTCCGACCGGAAGCAGATGCTTATTGGTTACTTTCGTAAGGGGATACAGCCTGGAGCCGGTCCCTCCCGCCAATATAATACCTTTCATTTGCAAAAGCCCCTTTCCATCCTGCCGTCTTTCCGTTATCCTGTCAATGTTCCGGCAGATCTGTATGGATTGTTTCATTCCGCGGCCCGGTACGGACCGCCTAATCGCATAAGTAATTTCGTATGGCATCCTGCCAGGAGGCAAAACGGATTTTCGTTGTCTGATCCAGCAGATAATTCTCCAGCACGGAATACGCGGGCCGTCTGGCCGGCGTGGGGTAATCCTCCGTGGATATGGGAAGGACCTCTTTCCGGATCCCTTTCAGCCGGTAGATTTCCTTTGTGAAATCATACCAGGTGCAGGCTCCCTCACAGGTGCCGTGGTACAGTCCATATTGTCCGGTCCGGATCAGCGCAAGAATTGCCTTTGCCAGCTCATCCGCACTGGTCGGGCTCCCTGTCTGATCGTCCACCACCCGTACGGGATCCTTCCCGGAAGCCAGACGAAGCATGGTCCGTACAAAATTATGTCCTTCTCCATACAGCCATGCGGTCCGGATAATGTAATGCCGGGGATTGTGCTGCATGGTCATGAGTTCTCCCAGGCGTTTGGTCCGGCCATAAACGGTCTGCGGCGAAATGGGATCCGATTCCCGATAGGGCCGCAATCTCCCGTCCCTGTCCTTCGCCCCGCTGCCGTCGAAAACATAATCCGTGGAGATCTGTACCATGGGAATCCCAAGATCAAAACTTGCAATGGACAGATTTTTCGGACCCACCGCATTGACCAGGAAGGCCCGGTCTGCATCAGATTCGGCCTGATCCACCGCCGTATAGGCCGCACAATTGATGAGGATATCCGGCTTTGCCTCACGCACCAGACGAATCACCTCGTCCAGCACGGTAATATCTGCATCCGCAAGATCAACCGGTATAAACCGCATCGACGAATCCTTGCCGGCATACCGCATCAGCGCATGTCCCAGTTGTCCCTTTGCCCCTGTGATCAATATGGTTTCCATAATAGCTGCATTCCTCCGTCCTGCCGGATTTCACCGGACTTTCTTCAGCATCATTCCATCCACCGTCAGGGAAACGCCTTCTCCGGCATAAACCCGGAATTCCACATCCTTTTCCTCCTGATCCAGGGTAAAGGACAGGGTACCGGAAAGCTTCCCGCCGTTCGAAAAGTCCGTCAGATTCCCCAGGCTCACCTTCTGTCCGCCCTGACGGCAGACAATATCGATAAATCCCGTTTTCTCATCCGCATCTTCCTCCGAATGAGGTTTTCCTGCCTTACTGCCCTGTTTCATTCCACTGCTGTCCGCAGCACTTGCTGCCGTGTCCCTGCTGATTCCCTGGTGAGCCTCCGGCAGCTTTCCTGAAAAGGACAATTCATAGGTACCGGCCGACAGGGAGGTATAGTTGCCAAACAGCAAAAATCCGGCCTGTCCGTTGGAAGTTATACTGCCCCCGTCTGGAACACCGTTTCGTGTCTCAAAGTCGGCAGGCAGGCTGTACGTATAATACAGGTTTTCAGGGGAATAGTCAAGACGACGGACGCCAGCGTCGTAGTCCCGCGGAACCACCTTTTCCGGATAATGCCCACGGCTTTGTTCCGGATAGAATCCCCTGATCCATTCATCATGCACGCGGGACAAAGATATACCGTTTCGGAACATAAAATCGACCTGTTTGTAATTTGGCCAGCCAACTCCATAAATGGATCCTTCCTCCTTTATGAAATCTGCCATCGGCTGCGAAAAGCCTCCCTCCTTCAACAGATACACTTTCTTTCCATTGATATAGGTCAGGGGAGAAGCCAGTTGAACGTCTTCCGCAAATGCCGGCGTGTCCTCCGGTATTGCTCTGGCCACCTTCTCAAACTGTGCCCCATATCCTTTGAACATACTCTGAAAGAGAAACAATCCGGATTGCGACAGCGAAAAAATGAATAACGAAAAAACAACGGCGTTCTTGATCCAACGATTCCAACTTCTCCCGTAAAATCTAATTTTCTGTATTCCATAAACCGCCATAAGAAGGACCACCGGGATGTTGACCGTAATCCACCTTCGGGACGCCCAGGGATGATCCGGAGTAATACTGGGCTGGTACGTATAGATCAAAATACTGGCAGCAGAAATGGCAATAAAAATCAGATAAGGGTGTATCCCCTTTCCCCGTATGATGTGATAAACACCCAGAAAACCAAAAAGCATGGCAATCTGAGGAACATAGAAGCCGAATTCCAACAAGGAATGGGTTCTGAAATATTCCTCTGTGCCGACTTCAAATCCGCCTGTAAAATAGAGTGGGCGAATAAAGGAAGCAAACAGGAACAGGGCAAACAGAACACAGGTGAACCACTGGGGAAGCCTTCGCCGTTTCAACCGCATGCTACAGAAAAACAGAGGACGAAACGTATCCGGCTTCCGGTCGATAATAAGTTTCCGGATCAGAAAAGCCAGGGGGATCAGCAGGACGAAAGCAGCGTTGGCCAGCAGCAGCATCTTTAAAGAACCAATCACCCACAGATCCCGGTAATAGGGCGCACTGTACCGGAATCCGTACAACACGGATAATACCATACCAACGGTATACCACAGCGATGTGGTAAGATAAAACCGGCTTTTCCCCCGGTGGACCAGAATAATGTACGCAGTACAGAGATAAATCCCCAGTCCGAATATGTAAGTGTCAATCCGATTGAAACAGCTGATGCCCATCAAGATTCCGCTGATCGCAGCTGCCTTCCGGTCGTTCCTGCGATATCCCTCCGTAAAGACAGCCATGGCGGCGAAAAACAGAAACTGGGACAGGATTTCCGTCTGGGTAATGCGCGCATTCCAGATCTGGGATGGATTGATGGCCAGCAGCAGCGTTGCCAGCAGGGCGCCTTTTCGCCCGATCAACCCTTTTGCAAACGCATAAAAGGCAATCAGGGACAGAACCGCGATCAGGGCGTTGACCCGCACGGCGCCGTCCACACCGGCCAGAGAAAAGCCAATGGCCAGTACGCTGGGAAACATAGGCAGAAACTGAGGAATGATCTGGCCGGGATCCCTGGAAAGGCCACGCTCAAAGGCGGAATAAAAGCCCGGGTATCCGTTGCGAATCACGTCCTGAAGCCTTTCGTAATTTTCACTGAGATAATTATCATGGATATACAATCCGCCGCTTTGATTGATGTAAGCTCCCTGTATGGTATAGACGCCGGGATCCCGCCCGCCGATAAGATATTCCGTGGGAAAAAGCACATAAAGGAGCAAGGCCGCCAGACAGATCAGAAAAAGGATCAGATGGTACCGATCCGGTTTCTTCCGAAGGAGGGCAGCATCGCCTACAGGTTCCTGCCCCCGACCCGCGCCGACTCCGGCATCGCTGCCGGGCTGTTTTCTGCGCCGCCTGTCCGCCATCCCGGTAAAGAGCAGAGCCAGGCAAAGCAATGCAGCGGTGACCGCCAATATCAAATTTAGATGAACCAGACTGTATTCTCCCAGAATCGTCAGGCCCAGAGCCGCGGCTGCCAGCCAGACAACAACACCGGATACGGAAAGAAAAAGGTTCTCCGGCATACTTTTTCTGTTCTCTTTTTTCGACAAAAGCCAACAGTCAAGAAGGATGCAGACCATCGACAATAATATGAAGGAACCCTTCATGGTTTTCAACACCTTTCCCATGATCGAACCTGCCCGGCGGAAAAGGATTTTCCTCCGGCATCCTGCCTTCAGCCGGAAACCGACTGCGAACGGATGTCCTCCAGCGTTTGATCGATCAATTTTTTGTATTTTGCCATGACACTTTTCCAGGTATAGTGATCATGGATATATTTTACACAATTTTCCTCCATTTTTTCATACATGTCTTTTCTGCCGGTCAGAAGGTGAAGGCATTCTTCAAATTCGTAATAATTGATGTAGTACAGCCCGCCGTTGCTTCGGATACAGTGCCCCTTCAGCACATCGCACTTTCCGTTGACCAGAACCGGCACTCCCAGAGCCATGCTTTCCAGCACCGACATGGACAGGCTCTCAAAGCGGGAAGGAAGGACCAGCAGCCGGGCGGCGGCCATTCCGTTGTATTTGTCCCCGTCACTGACAAAGCCTAAAGGCAGAATGTCCGGATCCCGCGGAATATCCATTGCCGCTTTGCCCATCAGCACCAGTTTGAGATCGGAAGGATGCTCTTTTTTATAGCGCAGGAAATAGTCGAACAGACGGGGTAATCCCTTGGACTCATCCAGTCTGCCCACATAAATGAGAAAATCCCCGGGGATGTGGTATTTCTCCCGGAACGCCCCGGCATCAATCTGTCCGGGCAGGTCGATCCCGATGCCAACCACATCGGACCGCTTGTAGCCGTTATGGAACGTGCGGTTTACCAATTGCTTTTCTTCCTCCGTCAGATAAATCACAGCCCTCGGAAGATGAAAAAACGGATAAAAAATTCCCATATAAATGGAAGGCTCGTTATGGGCCGTCGGTATCAGCATGCTTTTCTCCGGGATCTGTCGGAGTCCGGCGAAGGTGGTGTAATAAAGATAGGTCATAAAAATAAAGATATCATAATTCTCCCGGTTTTGCCGGATATAATCAATCAGTCCGGAGGACAGCGGGCCCTGAAGCTCCATCCATTCCATCTGATCCTTCAGGCTGGCATGCGGATTGTGATATACCCGGGATGACAGCTGGTCAAAACGGCGCCGATCCCTCTCCTGATCCACACGAAACCGCAACACCGGTATCCCATCCACCTGCTGCAGTCCTTCCGGATAATGATTGGCCCAGTCATAATAATCGGTGGCGCAGGTCGTCAAAACCTGCACATCATAATCCTCCGCAAGCTTTCCGGCAATCTGTCTGCAGTACAGCTCGGATCCGCCGTTGATCTCCCTGCCATACCGCTGCACGATCATTGCGATTCTACTTCTGCTCATTTTCTTCACCCAGTATTTCCTTTATATATTCCCGGACGCAGCCGGCCACCCTTTCATAGGAAAAATGCTCCAATCGTTTGGCTTCATTTGCAATCAGCTTATCCCGCAGCACCTGGTCGTGAACAATCCGGTTCAGCAGCTCCGCGGCAATCCCATAATCCTTTTCCTTCAGCAAAACCCCGGCATTGCCCAGGGTATCAGGAATCGCTGTACTGCTGTATGCCAGGATGGGGACCTGGAACAGCATGCTCTCGATCAGGGGCACGCAAAAGCCTTCATGCTCACTCATGCACAAAAATACATCACTGATCCGATAATACGCCAGAATTTCCTCAAAAGGCACCTTTCCGGTAAAGAAGACATCTGCAAGCTCCAGCTTTTCTGTCAGCAGCTGCAGGGCGCCGTAATAACGCTCCATTCCCGTATAGGAGCCCACCAAAAACAGCCGGGAAGTGGGATCCATGTAGTTCCTGTAATAAAAAAAAGTCTTGATGATATCTTCCTGCCTTTTATTCGGCGCGATCCTTCCCAGAAACAAAATATTGGTGCGTCCATCCTGATACTTTGTCAGGATCCTGCGGGACGGTACTTTCCCATAATCCGGATAGGAAATCAGGATCGGCAGGAGATGCACATTCCGATACCCATATTGTGAAAGTTCCCTGCAGTTGTACTCCGAATCCCCGAAAGCCCAGTCGAAGGTGTCCTTCATCATGGCCAGCTGCCGGCGCCCTTCCCTTAAAATCCGGTAATCCCGCCAGCTGTAATCCCGCATAAACTCCGGCGGCGTAATGTTGTGATAAATCATTACTTTCCGGAAAGACGGCATCTTCATCACATCCCGGGACAAGCTGGTACCGGTGGACATATGATAAATCAGGATATCCTTTCCGGAATTCCGATATCTATCCATATGCTTTACCTTTCCCTGTGCGCCGCGGCCTATGTTCTGGGCATAAATCTCCGTTTCCAGATTCATCTGCTTCAGAATGTCAGCCAGGGCAAGAGCGTGATTGCTGACCGCATCTCCATAGACAACGGTGGGTAAAATCTGAACAATGCGTGGCATCCTGTCTCCCCCCAGCTTAAGTGTACAATTCCTCAATAAATTTCCGATATCTTCCGGTGACGACATCCCAGGCAAAGTTTTCCCCTACGAATCGCCTTCCCTGTCTTCCCAGCTGATCCGCCGTTTCCCTGTGATCCATCAAATATTCCAGGCAGCCTTCAAACTCACGATACCCGTCAAAATAAAGCCCTCCGTTGGACTGTACGCAGAAATCCCGGGTCACTGCGCATTTGCTGTTCGCCAGCACCGGCCGCCGCCCTATCCAGCTTTCCATAATCACAATGGAAAAGCTCTCATTGAAGGAAGGCTGGCACAAAGCAAGCGCAGCGGAACAGGCATTGTATTTATCCTGAATCGGCACGAATCCCAGATCCCGTACCCTGCCCCGGCAGGACGCAGGAATCCCGATCTCTCCCCCTCCGATCAGGACCAGGTCCAGGGGGCAGTCCGGATGCTCCGATAGAAATTCCCCGAAATACTGCAGAAGCAGCGGAACATTCTTGCCGGCATCCTTTCTTCCGGCATAAAGGAGAAAGGGATGTTTCAGTTTATATTTGCGGAAAAAATGCCTGGGATCGGCGGAATAATCCTGCCGGATGCCCAAACCGATCACCTGGCGCTTCTTGCCTTCTATAGAGTAAAGGCGCTCCGCCAGCGTCGCTTCCGGCCGGGAAAGAAAGATCAGTCCGCGGACCTGCCCAAAAATCCTTCGTATCCCGTCCAGATGAGCATAACTTTCATCATGGAGACATGGGATCAGAATGCTCTTTTCCGGACAGGCCGGAATACCGTAATAGGCAGTGCCGAACAGATACGGAATGTGAATAAAGCAATGATAGTCCGATGCATGTTCCCTGATATAGCGGGTTAGATCCGGACTGTGGACCATCTCCCGGAAAAAAATCTCCTCCTCCTGCCGGCGGACCGGCTGACCCCGCATCAATGCGGCATTCACCCGGTCAAACGCGGCCCGGTCCCTGGAAGCGGCCCGAAACCGTCTCACCGGGATACCGCCCACCGTTTCCGTTCCCGGCTTATATACATTCCGGCCCCAGTCACTGGCAAACTCCCGGACACAGGTCGTCAGGATCTCCATGTCCACCCCGTCCTGCTTCAGATGTTTTGCCAGCTCCCGGCAGGCATCCTCCGCCCCGCCCGGAATCTTTTCCCCGTACCATGGAACAACAAAAGCAACTTTCTTCATAACTGTTTTCATCCTGTTCTATTTCCGCGCAATTGCCGCATAGTCCTGCATTCCGAACAGAAGGTCGTTTACCCTTCCCATGGCGGCATTGAACTCCTCTTCGTTCTCGATTCCGCTTCCCCGAAGCGCAGGAATCTTATCCCGGATTTCCGAAAAGTAAATGTTCTCCACGGAAGAAAATCCGGTGGATTTCAGTATAAATTCAAGGGTCAGCGGATGCACGGGTTTTCTGTGCGTCACGTCCATATAAAAGGCATTGGAAAAAATGGCCAGGCACATGGGATTCAGCGTCTCGACGATAAAGACGCCGTCGTCCGCCAGCTTTTCATAAGCCAGCCGGATCAGCCGGATCATGTCCTCATAGGGAAGATGCTCCACCACCTGCCCCATATAAATCCCTTCCAGTTCTCCCTGCGGAACGGACTTCAGATAGGTTACGGCGTCTCCGTATTCCACTGGAAGATGCTTGTCCCTGCAAAACGTGACCATATCCTCATTGATGTCGATTCCCCGGATGCCGGTTTTTCCCTGCTCGGTCAAAAGCTCCACAAACTCGCCCCGGCCGCAACCGATATCCAGAATCCGGTTCTTGCCCTCCAGATATTTCAGGTATTTTCGCTGACTCTCCTTGATTTTTGCCCGGCTGCCCCGGTACTTCATTTCAAACATGAAGTAATCAATACTTTCCTCCGGCTGCTCTGTTTCCCCTGAGGCAAAAGTCTCTGCCCCGGATCCGGAAACAGCTTTCGGAACCGGAGACGTCCCTGTATTTTCCGCTGCCGAAGCTGTCTTTCCTGTCTTGCCGGCTTCCTGCAAATCCGGGCCGCCGGCCGGAGCCGCTTCTGCTGCGGTGCCTGTCTCGTTTCCGGAAATCCTCCGCTTGAGCTGTCTCAGCTTTTCATTCTGCATGATCTGAACATCCTGATACGAATCCGCAAACTGATTCAATCCCCGGATGTTTTCCTCCACCCGGTACAAGGCGCCCCTATAATCGGTTTGCAGCAGCTTTTCCTGCTCCCTATCCTTTTTTTCCAGATCCTGTATCGTCAGCTCCAGTTCAGAGATCCGTTCCTTCTTTTCGTCAAGCTGAGACTGTGTGGCGTTCATCAAATGGACCATGGCTACGTTGAAGTTCCTCTGCTGGTCCACGAAGGGATTCACATACCAGCGAAGCAGTTTCCGTACCACTTTTTTCCCGAACACTAAAATCGGGCCGAGAAATCTGCGATGCGAAGTGATAGGACGTTCCGCCATCACATCCCATGTGGTATTGACCAAAAGCCGGTCATCCTCCATGGTCGGGTTTTCAGGCAGCTCTCCAACTTCATTTGCCAGGGAAAGCGTATCCGGAAAGTCCACTTCCTGTATTCCCCGTTCCTTGATCCGGCTTCGGATTTCTTCCATGATCTTCCGGACATCAACTGTGTCATCCCTGATTTCCATAAAATCTTCCCTTGAATTGTCTTTTTCCATCTCTTCACCCGCTATCTTTCTTTACTGATAATACATACACTCCCGCATCACTTTATGATCCACTGATGCTCCTGCCTGGCGATTCCCGTATCCTTCACCGAAGAGGTTACGGCAAATTCATAGATATTCTTCCGGTAATCATAGGCCCGCCCGTCTTCTGCATGGGATGCTGCATCCAGCCGGTACTTTCCTTCCACCAGGGTAATCCGGTCAATGTGGAAAAAAACCGTGCCCCTGCTGTTCAATGTTTTTATTTTCCGTCCGTCGATATCGGTATTCGTCCCGTAACACGAAACCCCGTCGCTGTTGGAAATCCCGATTCCAAATACGTACCCTTCCATCTCCCTGTGGCGGATATACCCGATTTCAATACAAACCGGCTCTCCGTATTCAAAACTGTATTTTTGTTCCCCATCGGCATTCCGCATCCGCACACTGGTGATTTCCACTTCTTTTCCTCCCCAGCAGTTGGGATCGCTTTCGGGTTTCTCCCGGTCCGCATCTCCTTCCGTCTCTTCGGCGGATTTCCCCCGATGCTGTTCCTGCTCCCGGGCCTGTTCCTCTTTCAGGGTGGCCTCCTGCTTCCGGTTCATGAACTGCATGTATTGATCGATTACCCTTGTTGTGCCGCCTGTCGCCTGAATGGAACCGTCCTCCAGCCATACGGCCCTGTCACAGATCTTTTGAATGCTGGAAAGATCGTGGGATACGATTACGATGGTGGTCCCCCGCTTTTTCAGATCCTTCAACCGATCAAAGCACTTCTTCTGGAAATTCACATCGCCGACTGCCAGAATTTCATCAATCAAAAGAATGTCGGCATTGACATTGATCGCCACGGAAAAGGCCAGACGCATATACATTCCGGAGGAGTAGGTCCGTACAGGCGTATCAATAAACGGAGCCAGCTCGGAAAAAGCAATGATTTCACTCAGCTTCCGGTCAATCTCCTGTTTGGACAGCCCGAAAATGGAAGCATTCATATAGATATTCTCCCGCCCGGTCAAATCGGGATGGAACCCTGCCCCCAATTCCAGCAGACTGGACACCTTTCCCTGAACATCGATGGTGCCCCGGTTGGGATAGATAATCCGTGTCAGGAGCTTCAGCAATGTGCTTTTGCCAGACCCATTCTCGCCCATCAGTCCGACGGATTCCCCCTGCTCCACATGCAGATTCACACCCTTCAGCACCCATCGCTCTTCATAACGATTCCTGCTGCGAAACAGGACCCTTTCCTTCAGGGTGCTTCCCTTATCATGATAAATCCGAAAACTTTTCCAGACATCGGATGCGTTGATCAATTCCAAAATTATATCTCCTCCGCAAAGTTTTTCTGCAGTCTCTGAAATACCAGGTGGCCGAATACCACCAGAAGCATCCCGGCAGCCAGATTGATCCCCAGAACCGTAAAATCCGGTACGATCCCATAATACAGGATATCCCGGAATGCCTGGATAATCGGAGTCATGGGATTCATGAAGAACAGCTTCAGGAATCGCGCAGGAATCATATCCAGCTTATAGACGATGGGAGTAAGGTAAAACCATGCCATGGTTCCGATCTCCAGGATGTGCTCCAGATCCCTGAAATATACATTCAGGGCGGAAAACAACAAAGTGAAGCCCAGGGTCATCACATAAGCCACCAGAAAAACAACCGGCAGGCATACAACGGCAGGTGTGATCCCGATCCCGCTGACAAAAAGAGCGATGAAAACAATGACAAAGCTCAGGATCAGGTTGACAAAGCCGGAGGTTACCACGGATATGGGAACAATTTCCCGTGGAAAATAGATTTTCTTAATCAGTTCCTTATTGTTTACGATGCTTCCCGTTCCGATCATCAGGGAAGTGGAAAAAAAGTTCCACGGAAGCAGGGCAACGAACAGGAACATGGAATAATTGTCAATATCAAGCCGCATAATAGTGGTGAAAATAACAGTATACACCAACAGTTGAAGCAGCGGATTGATGAAGGTCCACAGGAATCCCAGAAAGGACCCCTTGTATCTGGTCCTCAGATCCTTGCGAACCAGATTCTTCAGCATTTCCCGATACTGATACAGTTCCTTGATTGCCTTCAAAGTCTGATTCCTCTCATTTCTGTTTCGGCCGCTGCCGGAATCAGGTATGCCCCTACAGGCATTCCGGTACAACGGTTGTCATAATTCCATAGAATGTAGTTATTTTACCATAACCGTAACGGGATGGCAAACCTGTCCCATCCGCCCGGACAGCCGGTCTCTGCCACAAAAGTCATGGGATTGCGGCAGTCCGGACACCGGTCCCTTCCGGACTGTTCAC